>NZ_CP083760.1:1959651-2612868 GCF_020149915.1 Candidatus Sulfidibacterium hydrothermale | reverse complement strand
TACATGCGTTGGAATAGATGGCTGCCAGGTTGTGGACTTTTTCTTTTGAATAAATGTAGATTAAGGCCATATGAAACATGTTGAGCTCGCAATTATTTCTAATGTCTTCACGCATGGTTTCAAAAACCGGATAATCAATTTGGGAAGGAATTTCCACAAAATGGATGTGTGCATCATTCATGTTCCGGTAAACGGCTTCTCCGGTTTTTTCCAGTTCTACATATTTTTTAAACATCACCAAACTGGTATAAGGCTTCATGTGTTTGTATCGGCGTTTGCAGTAAAATTCAACACCCATTTCTTCCAGTTCGTCAATAAAGGTCTTTAAATGGTCAATTTCATGAACGCGAACACGGATACAGGAATGGGGCTTGTTTTCAAAAATAATTTGTCCGGGCGACAAATGAAAATTGGTTTTGTGTTCTGACTGGAGTGCGTAAGCCTTCTGGATAATTTTGTCCTGGAAACAGGGAATGGTCTGTTTAACCACCAGATACAGGTGATGATCATTGGCTTTTTTCATCTCTTCGGGCAAAGCCCCGCCAAAAAAATATCCCTGTTCGGGATCTGATTCCAATACAACCAGGTCGTGGAGCGTATTTCCCGGAAAGGGGGCTACTTCCAACTTTTGCGTAAAACAGGCAAAGCCTGACAAATCTGGTTTTTTCATGTCGAAAATGTTTAACTGTTTTAAAACAGCCAAGTTACAATTTTGTTGGGATGAAATAAAGTGAATTGGGTATAAATTACAGGAGGATATTTTGGCAGGGAAGAAAAAGTTTGGTGTTGGAAGGGATTTTCTGTAGCCAGGGATCTTCTCATTTTTGTATTTTCGCTTCAAATCTTTTCCCATTGTCAAAAAAAGAATCAACATCCGGCCGATTGGCATTGGCACTGTTTTTTTATGTGCTGTTTTCGGGTATTTTACTCTCTCTTTTTTATCAGGTGCAACATCCGTATTTGTCGGTAAGCCGGATGTTGGTGGTTAACCCTTGGGAAGCCATTGTCCGGAATTTTCATTTCTGGGGTGCCCAGTTTTTTTTCGTTTTTAGTTTTCTCCATTTGTATAACTATTATCGTCAACCGTTTCCCGAAAAATTAAAATCAAAAGCGGTATGGGTTTTTGTTTTGGGCGTCTTATTCCTTTTTATGGCCATGCTTACCGGCTTTTTCCTGAAAGGCGACGCTGACAGTGTACGGACGCGACAAATTTTTGGAAGTCTGATAGAAGCTATTCCTTTTGCCGGAAAATATTTACGGCTTTTGTTGATGGGGGCAAAGGGAACTTCTTTGTTGATTTATTTCCATCATATTATCACTTTTGGCGTGTTGTTATTGGTTATTCTGGTAAAAACCAACCGGCGAATTTGGCCAAAGGCTTCTGATTTTGTTTTACTGTTTTTTTCGTTGTTGTTTTTGAGCATGATTTTTTCTGCTCCGTTGCATGATGGTTTAAATCCGACGGTAAAGGGCCCCTGGTATTTTGTGGGTCTTCAGGAGCTGTTACATTTTTTACGCTATCCCGCGATTGTTTTAATCGGATTGTTATTGTTTGTTGTATTGCTTTTTTATGCCCGTTTGGGAAAAGTGAAAATGGCTTTTTACAGCAAAAGGTTGCTGTTTCTTTTTTCGGTAATATATTTTTTACTGACGTTGTCCGGATTATTCTTCAAAGGAAGTGATGACCAGTGGATTTTTCCGGGGCAGAAGAATTACCGTTATCAGGTATTGCAGCATTTCCGGACAGAGCGTGTAAACCTTTATATGCATTTTCCCAGATCCCGGGCGGATAGTGCCCCGCTGATTTTTGGGAGAAAAGAGAGTTGCGTGGTTTGCCACCGGCAGGTTCACGGGTTTGTGGCTTCGCATGATCCGAAAGTTATCGGTTGTTATTCTTGTCATGGAGGAAATCCGTTTGCTACCGATGAAAAACAAGCGCACAAAAATATGATGCTTATTCCCGGAAATTTGGACCGTGTGGAGCAAAGTTGCGGAACGGCCGCCTGCCATCCGCAAATTACCCAACGCATAGGTACCGGACTGATGGCTACGCTGAACGGAATGATTAATGTGGACCGGTATGCTTTTGGAGAACAGTCATCTCCCGACGGGTTAACGGATGTGCATCATTTGGGGAATTCGGCTGCCGATGAACATTTGCGAAATTTGTGTGTCCGGTGTCATTTGGGGAATCCTAAAATACATCCGGGACCTGTTACGGAACAAAGTCGGGGTGGCGGGTGTCTTGCTTGTCATTTAAATTATCATCCACAAAGCGAAAAAGGAAATCACGATAGTATTGATTATTCTGAATTGGCATTACAACAGCATCCTTCGTTGGATTTGAATATCAGTAACCGGCATTGTTTTGGCTGTCATAGCCGGTCGGGACGAATTTCTACCAGTTATGAGGGATGGCATGAAACGCCTTTGGCTCCTGCGCAAATACCGGATACGGGGCATTACCGGTTGATAGATAGTGTTCGTGTATTTCGGAAAGAACCGGATGATGTGCATCACCGGTTAGGATTGTCGTGTATTGACTGTCATCATTCCTATACTTTGATGGGAGACGGAAAACATTATTTGCATGAGGAAGATCAGGAAGATGTGCAATGTGAAGATTGTCATTTTACGGATAAACCACTGATAACCAATGCTAAAAAAATGGATTCCGAATCGGCCAAAGTGGCGGCTTTACGTTATGGTAAAATTGCCGGACATGATTACCTTTTGACGCGAAAACATCACCATGTTCTTGTGAACAGTGTTGTGCAGGGAGATACGGCCTGGCTAATCACCAAAAATAGCGGGAAAACATATCGTTTGCAAAAGCCGGCAGCTGTTTGTACGGCACCGGTACATGCTGATGTGAGCTGTTCGGCTTGTCATAGTGCCTGGGCGCCTTCCTGTATTGGTTGTCATAACGAATATGACCCGCAAGAAAGAGGATATAACATGGTGTTGAACCGCGAGAAAAAAGGCAGTTGGGTAGAGTATACCGGGCAATATCTGGCGCAGCTGCCGGCTTTGGGGATACGGGAAAAGGACAAAAAACGGGAATTTGTTCCGGTAATTCCGGGGATGATTATGACCATTGACCGGGAAAGTTATACGCACCGCCGGCACGACTCGTTACTTTTTAGACGGTTATTTGCTCCTGCAGCACCGCATACGACTTCGGCAAAAGGTCGTTCCTGCAAAACTTGTCATAACAATCCGGTTGCGTTGGGTTTTGGAAAAGGAAAACTGACTTACCGGATTGTTCAGCATCATGGTATATGGGAATTTAATTCAACATATCAAGATAATCCACATGATGGCTTGCCTGAAGATGCATGGACCGGTTTTTTGAAAAACCGGACAGGAATGGTTTCCACACGCAAAAATGTGTTTCCTTTAAATGTGGCTGAACAGAAAAAAATGTTGACCGTGGGGGCTTGTCTGACCTGCCATTCCGAAAATTCGGCTGTGATGCAGAAAAGTCTGTTTGATTTTCAATCGGTTTTACAGCACAGAAGCAAAAAGTGTGTGTTGCCGGTATGGAAATAATTTTTCTAATCATGGCAGCGGAAAAAGAAAAAAACGTTCATAAACAAATCGGGGTGTGGTGCAGTTGGCTAGCATGTCCCGACAAAGGGTTGTCGGGATGGTCGTCGGTTCGACTGTCACAATTTTCTCCGGAAAAAGAGAAAAAAAGAAGCATAAATATTCGCTTGACAAATTAAAAAATTATTACTTTTGCAGCCACTTCGGCAGCGAAGTTGTTCATAACAAATCGGGGTGTGGTGCAGTTGGCTAGCATGCTTGCATGGGGTGCAAGTGGTCGCAGGTTCGAGTCCTGCCACTCCGACAAAGAAAAGGGGGTAATTTGTTGAAATGCAAGTTATCCCTTTTTTAGTATCAGTATGAAATAAAATAAAAAAAGGGGCATTAGCTCAGTTGGTCAGAGCGCTTGGTTCGCAATCAAGAGGTCATCGGTTCGACTCCGATATGCTCCACACCGAAAAATCTCCTGGCTTATTCTGAAGGGGTTTCTTTTTCTTCGCGGTTGCTCAGAAATTTTCCTACGGTTTCAATCAGGTGGTTGAGTTTAATGGGTTTAGCGATGAAATCGTTGGCTCCCAGCTTAAAACTCATCTCTTCTTCACCGGAAAGAATATAAGCGGTTTGCACTACGATGGGGATTTTTTTATCCCTTTCGCGTATGTATTTTAAAACATCAAAACCACTGGTGGTAAGCAGATTTAAATCGAGCAAAACCAGGTCTATTTTTTCTTTGTTGAAAATATCGATAGCTTCATCGGCATCTTCAGCCCAAAACAGGTTGGCATTGGTACGGCTCAGTGCCGCATCAAAAAAACGACTGCTAGTGATAGTATCTTCTACGATGAGAATATTCTTGTGATTAAAGTCAAATTGTTTCATACGGCTAACTCCTGTTATACAGCAAACTGCGTGAAAATTTCAATTAATTCTTTTTGTTTAAAGGGTTTTGCTACATAACCGTCCATACCTGCCTCAAGATACTTTTTTCTTTCGTCTTCGGAGGTATTTGCTGTCATTGCAATGATAGGTATTTTTTTTATACGATTTTCCTTTTTTTCAATCTCTCGTATTTTTTTGCAGGCTTCCACACCATCCATTTCCGGCATATGAACATCCATGAAAATGATGTCGTAATTTCCGTTCTTAAACATCTCTACGGCCTCTTTTCCGTTATTGGCAACATCCACATCATGTCCAAGATTATTCAGGTTGAGTGTGGCTACCTTTTGATTGATTTTGTTGTCTTCAGCCAGTAGAATATGAAGCTTAAGCTGAATCCGTTTTTTGGTGAGGTCGGATTGTTGTTCCGTTTCATTTTGTTTTTTATAACTTTCTTCATCCGAAACATCCAGATAAACATAAAACCAGAAAGTAGAGCCAACGCCTTCAACGCTTTCCACGCCAATTTCACCTCCCATCATGTGCGTCAGGTTTTTACTGATCATCAGTCCCAGACCGGTGCCGCCATATTTTCGGGTAGTCGATTTATCCACTTGCGAGAAGGATTGAAATAATTTTTTTTGTCCTTCGGGAGAAATGCCAATACCGGTATCCATCACCTTGAAAAGAAGCTGTACTTTTCCGTCTTCCACGCCTTTTTTTTCTACAGAAACGGTAACACTTCCTTTGTCTGTAAATTTAATGGCATTGTTTACCAGATTGATAATGATTTGTTTTAATCGTACCGGATCGCCACTTACATAAGGAGGAACCCCATCGGCAATTTTAAGTACCAGCGGAAGTTTTTTCTTGTCGGCAATTACCTGCAGGATATTCATAACGCGGGTAAGCTCTTCCTTTAGTGAGAAAGGAATGTTTTCCAGTTCCATGTGCCCCGCCTCAATTTTTGATAGATCAAGAATATCGTTGATAATGGTCAGAAGGTTTTCTCCGGACGATTCGATGATACTCAGGTATTCGCGCTGGGCATCAGTGAGCGGGGTCCTTTTTAGAATGTCAACCATTCCGATGATCCCGTTCATGGGCGTACGCAACTCATGCGACATATTGGCCAGGAATATGGCTTTGGCTTCTGCTGCCGATTCAGCAGCCCTTTTGGCTTTGATAAGCTCCTCAGTAGTGTGTTTCAGTGAAATATGCAGGTTTACCCGTGCGGTAAGTTCTTCTTTCGAAAAAGGTTTTGAAATATAATCTACAGCCCCAAACTGAAAGGCTTTTTGAATATTTTTCGGATCGTTGAGTGCAGTAAGAAAAATTATGGGAATATCTTTGGTAGTGGGATACGATTTCAGTATTTTACAGACTTCATAACCGTCCATTCCTGGCATCATGATGTCAAGCAAAATCAGGTCGAAATTGTTCGTTTTAGCTTTTCGAATGGCTGAAACCCCATCCGTGACGGTTACCAGTGAATATTTTCCATCTTTCCCCAAAACCGATTTAATCAGTTCCAGATTAATAGCCATATCATCCACTACCAGAATTTTGTCTTTTTTGTCGACTTTCATGGGTTTTAAAGTTTTGTTTTTGTTACAAATGAAAAAAAATATTTTTTCATTTAGTTATGACTTTTGCTAACGCATTATTTTTTACGGTTAGTTGAGATTATTAAAATGAGTGGCGTTTTTTTCATGGTGTATAGTGGTTTAAAAATTTTAATATTTCATTGAGCGATAGAATGTATTGAGCGGCACCCAGTTGAATGGCTGCCCGGGGCATGCCGAAAACCACAGAACTCTTTTCGTCCTGGGCAATCGTTATGGCGCCGGCTTCTTTCATTTCCAACAAACCTTTGGCGCCGTCGTTTCCCATCCCGGTGAGTAAAATTCCTAATGCCTGAGGGCCGGCTTGCCGCGCAGCCGAGCGGAATAATACATCGACCGAGGGTTTATGCCGGTTGACCAGTGGCCCGTCTTTTATCCGGACTTTATAAGTGTTTTGCTCTTTCTCCAGAAGAATATGATAAAAACCGTTGCCAATATAAACAGTATTGTTGTGGACGATTTCTCCGTCTTCCGCTTCCTGAATGTGTAATTTTGAGATGGTATTGAGCCGTTCGGCAAAAGCCCTGGTAAATTCGCCCGGCATGTGTTGTGTAATCAGCATTCCGGGAAGGTCTGTTTTTATGTTTCGCATCAAAAATTCAATGGCTTGCGTTCCGCCGGTCGATGCCCCAAGGACAATAACTTTTCGGCTGGGAAGTAAGGTGGCCTTTTGATGCTTTTCCAGTTCTGTGATTTCGTTTTCTGCGAAAATGGAAACATCGTGTATTCTTCTCCTGAGCAAAGGTAAACCGGTAACAGATGCTGCAGCTCCTTTCAGGGCTTCTAAAAAACGGATCTTTGTTTCTTGGAATTCAGGAGAAAGAATGGATTTGGGTTTTTGTAAAACAGCTACTGCTCCGTATTCCAGTGCTTTTACTGCATTACGGGAGTTTTTTGGAGCCACGCCCGAAAAAATAACCACCGGAATAGGATGTTGTGTCATGATCTTTCGCAGAAACGTGAGTCCGTCCATCCGGGGCATTTCAATATCTAACAGGATAACATCGGGCTTCTCTCTTTTCATGATCTCAACCGCTTCATACGGATTGGCTGCCACCCCCATTACGGTAAGCTCTTTGTCTTCGTTAATGATATGGGAGACTACTTTTGTGACCATAGCCGAGTCATCCACCAGCAATACTTTTATGGGTTTACCTGAAATCATGATTTTTTGTCTCCGCGTTTTTCAATGTATTTTTGTCTGACTTCACCTGTAAAAGTATTAAAAATTATTTTTCGTGCTTTTTCTCCTTTAATGCTGGAAGCCACCACCTCGATATTTAACATTTTCAGTTCGGAAAGTGCTACGTCGGCATTGCGGCTGCCCACATTAAATAATTCGGAGCTGACATCCAGTACCGCAGCTCCGCCGAAAACTTTGGCAATCAAATCTTTTTTATCGCTTCCGAGAAATTCCATTTTTTGTACCAGTTGCCGGATGGCAATATTTCCAAATTTCGGGGAAGCCAGTCCTTTTCCGTTCCACAACGGAAGCATAAAATGGTTCATCCCGCCAAAACGCTGACGGGTATCGTAAAGACATACTGCCACGCAGGATCCGAGAAGTGTCGTGATATGGTACATCTCTCTGCTGGCAAAAATATTTGCCGGATAAAGGTAGTATGTTTTAAACGGTTGCATTTGAATTAGAAACTTTCTTCTTCGCTGTTTTCTTCGTCATCATCATCAAAAAAAAGTACATCGTCCGACGGTATGTCGTCGATACTCATTGCAGGCAGGGTTACTTTAATGGTTGTGCCTGCTCCGGGAGCTGTTTCTATTTCAATATTTCCATTGAGCAAAAACAGCAGACCTTCCACTACAGCCAGTCCCAGTCCGCTGCCGGGACTTACCGATTGTATTCGCGGATTGGCCCGGTGAAAACGGTCGAAAATCCGGCTTTTTTCTTCTTTCGTCATGCCGATCCCTTCATCTTTTACTTCAATAATCAATTCCTGATCCGTGCAGTCGGTGGAAAGCGTTACTGTTTTCCCGTTTTCTGAAAAGTGAATGGCATTACTGAGAAGATTGAGCAAAATCAGGTCCAGTTTGTTTTTATCCGTAACGAAATCCGGACAATCCGGATTGGTGTTTACTACGATGCGGATTTCTTTTTTGTCGGCTTCCTGCCGGATTTTTTTTATGGTTTCCTGCAATACTTCTTCCATGATGATTTTGGAAGGCTCGGGGATTTCTTCGCCGGCTTCGAGACGGGCTGCCACAAAAATATTACGCAGTTGGAAGTCAAGTGAAGATGCTTCTGCGTGAATTAGTGCGGCCACTTCTGCCGCTTCAGGACAGCTGTTCTTGTACAGCGTCATAATTTGTTGCGAAAGCCCGATGACCGAAGCAAACGGATTGACGATTTCGTTGGTTACATTGGAAAGAAAATGGCTTTTGAAAGCTTCTGATTCCACCAGTTTTTTGTTGAGTTCTTCAACTTCAGCAAGTAACCGGCGATTTTCTTCCTGTAGGTTTTTTATTTCTTTGTTCGGCTTGTCTGTATGCTTCATGATTTCTTAATTTTTTGATAAACAGTAGGCTGAATGACTTTTACACCGGGTGGAAGTTGGTGTAAAAGCGATTCGGAATGCCCGACAATGAGATATCCGCCCGGTTTCAGGTGCTTTAATAAGCGGGTTACCACCTTGTTCTGGGTTTCACGATCGAAATAAATCAATGTGTTCCGACAAAAAACAAACTGAAAATCATAGGGCAACGTTTCTATATTTCCGGTAAGGTTTTCCCATAAAAAGCGGGTGTGTGCCCGGAGTTCAGGGACAATCCGGATAGTGGGATTCTCTTTGTTTTTGCTCCGTAGCAAATATTTTTTACGGTAAGCAAAAGGAATCGATTCCACTTCTTTGTAAGGATAAATGGCCTGAATGGCTTTGTGGAGAATTCGTTTTGAAATATCGTTTCCGTAAATAAAAAAATCCGGTATATGTCCTGCTTCTTTTTCTTCGGCCAGCACCATGGCAAGGCTGTAAACCTCTTCTCCGCTGCTACAGCCGGCACTCCATACGCGGATATTTTCTCCGTAAAAATCGGGGAGCAGCTTTTGCTGTAACAGGGTGAAGTGTTCTTTTTCGCGAAAAAATTCTGTTTTGTTGGTCGAAACCACATTCATCATCTCGAACACCTCTTCACTTTCCGTTCCCTGGTTTAAAACATAATCAACATACTGGCCGTATGAAGAGAATCCCAGCTCACGAAGTCGGGGAATAAGACGGTTTTGTAACAGGTAATGTTTTTTGTCCGGAAGAAAAATACCGAAATTCTCATAGATGAACTGGCTGAGCCGTGAAAAATCACGTTGGCTCAGCTTCCCAAATTCGGTTTTAAAACGGGTTTCATCCATGATGAAAAGGCTTTTTCTGATTAAAAACGTTCGTATTCCTCGTCCAGATCATCCGGTTTCCCCAGGTCGATGTCCACACCTTTGCTGCTGCTTTTACTTTTTTTACCGGTAGTTACGGTTTGCGGAAGCTTTTTCTTTGGCTTGATTGGACTTTGAGATGCCGCATTCTGGGTGGCTGCCTGACTTTTTTCGTCCAGTTTAAAGAAGGATTGGGCTTCGATAAGCCGGTCAGCTTGGGCCGATAGTTCTTCGGCACTGGTAGCAATTTCTTCAGAAGCTGCCGCATTTTGCTGGGTGACTTCATTTAGCTGCTGGATGGCAGTATTAATTTGATCGGCTCCCATTTTCTGTTCAATGCTGGCCTGGGAGATGCTTTTCACCATTTCGGCAGTACGGTTTACTTCCGGAGCAACTTCCACCATCATTTCTCCGGCTTTGGCAATAACTTCCACGCTGGAATGGATCAGGTTTTCAATTTCGATTGCTGCTTTTTTACTGCGTTCGGCCAGTTTTCCTACTTCTACGGCTACAACACCAAAGCCTCTTCCGTGTTCACCGGCCCGTGCTGCTTCAACAGCGGCATTCAGTGCCAGAATATTGGTTTGGAAAGCAATTTCGTTGATAATGCCTACTTTTTCGGCAATAGCCGTCATTTTTTCCTGGCTTTCGCGGGCTTCGGCAACCATGAGGTCTGTCGTTTCTGCCAGCTTATTGGCAATGCCTTCGGCAATTTTGGCATTATCAGAGACCTGATGGATGTTAGACGCCAGCTGCTCAATTGATGAGGAAACTTCTTCAACTGATGATGCCTGTTCTGAAGCGCCCTGGGCAATACTTTGCGAAGAAGCACTTAAATCGTGGCTGGCAATAGAGAGATTTCCGGCAGCCGTATTGACCTCGATGGTTATTTTCCGTAGGCTGTCTCGTAATTTTCTGACATTGTGCAGAATCCATCCCATTTCATCCCGCGAAATATCGGGAATGTCCTCATTCAGATTCCCTTTGGAAAGACTGGTGAGATACCGGATGACCAACAGGTATTTTTGAGAGATGTCTTTGATGAAAAGTACCGGAAAAATGAAAATGATCAAAAGCCCGATAATAAGAATCGTAATGTTAAGCCTTGATTTATGAGAAAGTGATTTTTGAATTTGCTGAATGGTTTGTTTGTCATCCCGGACTTGTTCTTGCGAAAATTTTTCTGAATTGACGGCGAATTGTTCTAGATGTTTGTTTAGTGAATCGTAAAGGGCATTCCATTGGTTCAGTTCATCCCGGGTAGCCTGAGCTCCGTTAAAATGAAACTGAAGAATCTTTTCCACGCTTTGAAAAATTTTGTCCAGCGAAGCGGTCATGGCCGAAAGATAAATCCGTTTGCTTTCAGAATTGTTAGTTAAATTTAAAACTTCTGCCAGCTTCACGCGCAAACCTTTCATGGCAGAACGAATTCCGAAAATGGTATTGGGATCGGTTTTGCCGGTGGTCCGCAATTTTTGTATCGGAACCTGAACTTTTGTCATCAAAGTATTGTTAATGACTGTAATCTGGTCTTCGATTTTAATGCTGTTCTGATACAGATTGCCAATAATTTGATTACTGGTCCGCAGTGAACTTTGCATGACGACTCCCAAAATAATAAAGATGATCAGGATTAAAACGAGGAGGCTTATCATTTTTGCCCGGAAACTTATACTTTTCATGGCCATGGGTTTTAGTAAATAATATTTCTTTTTCTTGTATTTGTTCTATTTTTTTACCGGTTGTCGGCAGCCGATTTTCCGGTATTGATTTCGTTTTCTATACTTAGTTCAGCTTCTTTTTCAAATAGTTTTTCAGGATTCAGAATCAAAATGAATTTTCCGTTTAGCTGAATTACCCCGTCAATGTAATCTACATTGAATTTATTCCCGGTAGCCGGATAGGGTTTGATTTCGCTGTCGGCCACTTCGATCACATTATTCGAATCGTCTACCAAAAACCCCAGATGGGTATTTTTGCCGTTTACCCGGATATTTAAAACCAGGATAAGGGGTTTGTCATTTTTTTTTGAAGGTTTAAAATTGAATTTCTTGTACGAGTCTACTACCGGCAACACGCTTCCGTTGAAGTTGGTTACGCCCAGCAAAAAACCGGGGCTTTGCGGAATTTTGGTAAAAGTTGTAGCCGGCAGTACACGAATAACATACTTTACGTTGATAACAAATACCTCGTTGCCAAGATAAAACAAAATATAATGTTGTTTTTTGGATTTGGTGTTCGCTTCCGACTTACTCATGGTTCAAGAATTTGTAGATTAATTTGTTGATATCCATTACCAGCGCAATATTCCCGTCGCCAAGAATAGATGCACCGGAAAAGATCTCCTGTTTTTGCGCAATGCGGCTGAGCGGTTTGATTACGGCCTGGTATTTCCCCACAATACTGTTAATGACCAGTGCGGTTTCCATCTTGCCATAATTGACCACCACAAGATACATCTCTTTTTCGTTGGTGTCTTTTTCATCAAATTCCTTCACTAAATCAATAAATGGAATTTGTTTATTGTCTTTGCCAATAACCTGGTTAATGGTATTTTTGAGTTCTTCCCGGGTAACCGGATAAATATGTTTTACATGACTTACCGGAATGATGTACCGGTTTTTTCCGACATAAACCAATAGCCCGTCGATAATGGAGAGGGTTAACGGCAAGGAAAGAATAATGGTTGTTCCTTTCCCTTTTTCCGTATCCACTTCGATGCTGCCGCGAAGTTCTTCAATATTTTTTTTCACCACATCCATTCCGACACCACGGCCTGACACCCGGCTTACTTTTTCAGAAGTGGTAAATCCCGGTAAAAATATCAGCTGCAGGATCTCTTTTTTAGAATATTCGGCATCAGGAGAAATGAGCCCTTTTTGTAATGCGGTTTCCCGTAATTGTTTTTCGTCCATGCCGCGACCGTCATCCGAGATTTTGATAATTACGTGAGCTCCGGAATAGGAGGTGTTAATGTGGATGAGTCCTTTGGGATCTTTTCCGGCTTTAATACGTTCATCAGGCGGCTCAATGCCATGATCGATACTGTTTCGCAGGATGTGCATGAGCGGATCGTAGAGTTTCTCGATCATCGACTTGTCTAGTTCGGTTTCTGTTCCGGTAGTTTTCAAAATAATTTCTTTGTTGAGGCGGGAAGAGAGGTCGCGTACCAGCCTTTTAAACCGGATAAGAATGGTGTAAATAGGGATGAGCCGCATGTCGAGAGCGTTTTCGCGTAACTGCCGGGCCAATTTTTCATAAGCCTCTGTAATGCTCTCTAGTTCCGGGTCTTCGTGGTTCTGACTGTAATGCAGTAATCTTGCCTGTGTGGTCACGACCTCGCTGATAATGTCGAGGAGTTCATCAAGTTTGGCAGAAGAAACCCGGACGGTTTCGTGTAAAACCGATGCTTCTTCTTTTGCACCGGTTTTTTCTTCTTTTTTATGTTGATCGGATGGATGTTGATCGGCTTCAATCGGGTTTTCGGTTTCTTGTTGGTCGTTGCTTTTTTCCGGGGCCGGTACGGGTTCTTTAGCTGGTTTTTGTGAGGTGTGTTCCGGTACCGGTTCAGAAGGCGTCTGTTCTTTTTCCTGTTTTTTCAAAGAGAGCTTTTCTGCCCATGTTTTGAGTTTTTCATCCGTAATTGACTCATGAAAAGCCAGTTTGTCCATTTCTTCTACTGCGTCAGGGTAACTAAGCAGGTCGCCGTCAGCTACTTTTTTTATCTCGATCTGGCTTTCATCTTCCACGA
The DNA here is from genome assembly GCF_020149915.1 of Candidatus Sulfidibacterium hydrothermale. Classification (GTDB taxonomy): domain Bacteria; phylum Bacteroidota; class Bacteroidia; order Bacteroidales; family F082; genus Sulfidibacterium; species Sulfidibacterium hydrothermale. The sequence continues at coordinate 2,599,685 of NZ_CP083760.1, read as the reverse complement.
AAATGAAAACATCTTTGATGAAATTTTCAGATTTATCGGTTGCCAGCAACAAATCCCACCAAACGTAAACATTTTCAACCGGCAGGTGAGGAAAAGGCGGAATTTTATCGGTATGCAGAAATGACTTCAGTTTTCCTGTTTCTGATAATTCATCCAATAAATATAACGGACGTGTACCGTTTTGCAGAATCTGGGTGTGGGGTATAAAGCGGATATGCCAGGTTGCAGAGGGTTTTTCTTTTGATTTCTTGATCTTTTGATGATGCGGCGGTTTACTTTGCTGTTGTTCATGTGGTGTGCCGGGGTCAGAAAAACGATGAATAAGTTCGCCAAGGAAAGCTTTTTTTTGTTGTTGTGTTTCCGGTGAATCGGGTTTTTCCAGTAGTAACCGGATAACATCAATACTTCGAAAGGTAAAGTCGATCAGGTCTTTATCGACTTTGTATTTGCCGGAACGAACCATGTCGTACAGGCTTTCCATTTCGTGGGTGAAAGTACTTAGTTCGTCAAAGCCAAACATGGCGCCGGTTCCTTTTAACGAATGCATGACACGAAAAACCGTATTGATTTGTTCTTCGTCTGCCGGATGACTTTCCAGTTTCAGAAGAGCTTCTTCCAGGTTTTCCAGTAGCTCATAAGCTTCGTTTACAAAACTGGCTGACAACTCATCCATTACCTGATCACTTTTTTTATGATTTGCAATAATTTTTCATCGTTGAAGGGCTTGGTAATCCAACCGGTGGCCCCGGCGGCCTTTGCTTCTTGTTTGATCTCTGTTTTTGTTTCGGTGGTTAAAAACAAAATAGGAACAAACCGGTATTCATTCTTTTTTCTGAGTTCTTTAATAAGTTCCAGTCCATTCATGCGGGGCATGTGCAGGTCGGTAATAATAAGGTCGTATGGAATACCATTTAACTGCTCCAGCGCATCCTGTCCGTCTGTGCCAAGGGTTACGGCATAGCCGGCATTCTCAAGAATCATCTTTACCAGCGCACGAATGCTGGCCGAATCATCCACAAAAAGTATTTTTTTCTTTTGCATGTGTTGCCTCTTAAATTTTTTCAAAGGCTTGTTGAAACCCCGATTCTTCAAAAATCCGTTCCATTTCTTCCTCGAACTGAAAATCAAAAATAAGTTTTTTTCCGGAATTTTTCATTTCTCTGGCAAAAGAGAACAAAAGTTGCAAAAAACTCAGATCCATATTTTTCACCTCTTTTGTCAAAATGGAAATAGTGGGCGCTTCCCATGCGAATTTACGGAGTTGTTCATGCATTTCGGAGGCTTTTGCCACGCTCAGGTCGTCCGAAAAAACAATTTGGATGGTGTTTTTATCTTCAGAAGTATTGATTTCTACCATGTTTAAAAATTTTGATAATATAATTTTACGACATCAATACCGGAAAGTTGCACAAAAGTTATTGAAATTATCGGGGAAGCCGTGCAATGTATTTCTTGTCGTATACAGCGTAACCGGTTTTTTTGTCGAAAATAGCCAGCCGGTGCCGACCTTTGGCTCTGGCAATAAAAGTTTTTTCAAAAACAGCAGTGACTTCGCATTCGGTACCGTTGACAATTACACAGTCACCGGGTTCTAGATGCTGTAATCCTTCACGCTGTTTCCGGAGCCTTTTTTTTATCTCGTTGTATTCCCGGTTAATTTCGCGCATAATTTCCTCATTGCCACCCCGGTCGGGATGATACAAAACTGCCAGGCGCTTATAATTCAATCGTGCCTGCACTTCCGTTTCAATGTCGTCAGGAAAAAATCGCATAAATCATTTTGTTTTTCAAAATTAAAACCAAGTCTGCTCCGCGGATCTTCATCCGGAGATATTTATTACCAATCGATTGTTAATATTTTCAGGTTTCTTATGACTGTTTTCCAATGGCGTAGGTTCGTAAAAAATGACTATTGATGTTTATTCGTATTGGTTTTTTTTTATTTTTGGAAATGAGAAAAACCCTGTTTCTATGAATAACAAGAACGCCCATATTCTTGTGGTGGACGATTCCGCTTCTGCCCGTTCCTTAATACAGGCTTACTTGGATGGAACTTATATTAAGGCTGCTTTTGCCGAAAACGCTGTACAGGCAGTAAAAAAAGCCAAATCAAATCCGTTTGACCTGATCATGCTTGATGTCAGATTGCCGGACATTAGTGGAATTGAAGTTTGTAAAATGCTGAAATCGGATGCGCGGACAAAAGATATCCCGGTTATTTTTGTTACAGTAGCGTCAGACAAAAAGAGTCTTGTGGAAGGGTTTCGTGCCGGAGCAGTGGATTACATTACCAAACCATTTGAAAAAGAAGAGCTGTTGGCTCGTGTGGAAACCCATCTTCGGATGAAGCGTTATCTCGAAGAATTGGTGGTTGCCCGTAAAAAGGCCGAGGAAAGCGAAAAGTTAAAAATGGCTTTTCTCTCAAACATGTCGCATGAGATACGAACCCCCATGAATTCGATTGTCGGTTTTGCCGAATTGTTGCAGGACAGCGACTTAACTCCCAGTGAAAGGGAAGAGTTCTCGGCGATTATCATTAACAGTGGAGAACAGCTTTTGAGTATTATTGATGAAATTTTGGAGGTTTCCAAAGAAGAAGCGGGTGAACTGCGCCTTTTTGAACAGGAGTTTTCGCTGAAAAAACTGATGGGAGAGCTGCGTACTATTTTTGCCAACCGATTGAAAAATAAACCGGTACAAATTGTGCTGCGGATTGCTGATGAAGCTCCCGACCGGATTGTGGCCGATAAAGTCCGGTTGAAACAGGTGTTGGATAATTTGTTGAGCAACGCAGTAAAATTTACGGAAGAAGGTCTTATAGAACTGGGATATCGCCTGGTGAAAAAAGAGATGCCGGTGCTGGAATTTTTTGTAAAAGATACCGGTGTTGGAATTCCCAAGGAGAAACAGGAAACCATTTTCGAACGTTTTACCCAGGTAGAGGAAAACCTGACCCGCAACTTTACCGGAACCGGACTGGGACTTTCCATTGTAAAACGATTGGTAACCTTTATGGGAGGAGCTGTACGCCTTCGTTCCGAACCGGGAAAAGGAAGTACTTTCCTTTTCACGTTGCCTTATAAAGAGCCAACAGAGATCCAAAAGGATGTTTCCGGAGAGAAAACGGTAAAAACCGGGCTTTTCCCTGTGGGCGCCTGGGAAGGGAAAACCATTTTAATTGCCGATGATGTAAAACAGATTTTTGCTTTTTTTCGCGAAACGCTTAAAAGAACCGGCGTAGAGATGTTTTATGCTAAAGATGGGAAGGAAGCGATGGAAATCTACACCAATCACCGAAATGAAATTGATATGGCCCTTATTGATGTGCAGATGCCCGAAATGAATGGCTTGGAAGTTGCCCGGGCTATCCGGAAAAATGACCCGGATATTCCTTTGATAGCCCAAACCGGACTGGCTTTAAATATCAGCCGTAAGGAAGCCCTCGATGCCGGATTTAATGACGTTATTTACAAGCCGATTAAAATAGAAGAGTTGAGCCGGATTATGCGGCATTATCTTGGTTGAGAAAAAGATGTGAATATATCTCCTATATTTGTGAACTAACATTGCTTGAAATCTAATTTTCTGCCTTTTCCTGTTTTTGATCATTATGAAATGGCCCTGTTGGACTGTTCAGATAGACTGAGATTGTTGTGGTTAATAAAATTTTTAAATGAAATATCTATGAAAAAGATTTATCACTCCTTTTTGTGGCTAATTGCCGTTTTGTTGCTTTCGAACCCGGTTTGGGGGCAAAAAATGCCGGGAAACCCGACAAAATTTTTTGGTTTTAAACCGGGAGCTGACCGGCAGCTTTTTACGTATGAAAAGCTGATTGATTATTTTAAGTTGCTGGATTCGCAGTCTGACCGGCTGAAAATGATTAAAATCGGAACTTCTCCTATGGGGAAACCGATGTATGTGGCCATGATTTCCAATGAGCAAAACATTGCACATTTGGATCAGCTGAAAGAAATCAATAAACAATTGGCACTCAATCCGGATTTGACGCCGCAGCAGCGGGCTCAAATGATAAAAGACGGACGGGTATTTATTTATGCCACGCTTTCCATGCATTCAAGCGAAGTAGGACCGTCGCAGGCTTCTCCGCTTATTGCTTATGAACTGATTACGTCCAAAAATCCAAAAATCAGACACTGGCTTGATAAAACGGTTTATATGATGGTGCCTTGCCACAACCCGGACGGAATGGATATGGTGGTGAATAATTACCTGAAATACAGGGGAACAGAATATGAAGGAGCTTCCCTGCCGGGCGTTTATCATAAATATGTGGGGCACGATAACAACCGCGATTTTATCACGCTTTCGCAAACCGATACCAAAGCCATAGCCAATGTGTACAACAATACCTGGTATCCGCAGGTGATGTTTGAAAAACATCAGATGGGATCTTCGGGAGTACGTTATTTTGTTCCGCCGCCCACCGATGTGATTGCCCAGGTAATTGATGCCGGCTTGTGGGACTGGATGAAAGTTTTTGGCGCCAACATGATCACGGATATGACGGCCGATAGTTTGAAAGGCATTGCACAGCAATACATTTTTGATGATTACTGGCCGGGATCTACCGAAACCTGTCTGTGGAAAAATGTAATAGCTATGCTTACCGAATGTGCCAGCGCGAAATTTGCGACCCCTGTTTATGTTGAGCCGACAGAACTGCGTGCAGGAGGAAAAGGGTTGGCCGAATACAAAAAAAGTATCAATATGCCCGACCCGTGGAAAGGCGGCTGGTGGCATTTGAGCGATATTGTTCAATATGAAATCAGTTCTACAAAAGCTATTATCAAAACAGCGGCTTTGCATAAAGATGCGATTTTGAAATATCGTAATGATTTGTGTCGCAAGGAAGTGAAAAAAGGAGAAACGCAAGCGCCTTATTTTTACATTGTCCCGTTGCAGCAGCGTGATCCGGGCGAACTGGTAGACCTGGTGCATATTATGCACGAGCAGGGAATAAAAATTTACCGGCTGAAAAAAGATGTGCTGGTCAATAACCGTCAGTTTCATCAGGGAGATATCGTTTTCCCGATGAATCAGCCCTACCGGCCGTTTATTAAAGAAGTGATGGAAGCCCAATCTTATCCGATTAGGCATTTTACTCCGGGAGGGAAAATCATCCGCCCTTACGACATTACCAGCTGGTCGCTTCCGTTGCATAAAGGATTGAAATCTTGTGCGATGGATAAAAACAGTCCGGACATCCGTGCAAATTTAGTTCCTGTAAAATATCCGTTTACACTGAAGAATCCGGAAAATGAAAATGCCGGGTGGGGATATGCTTTTTCGGCTAACGACAACGAAAGTTACCAAACTGTTTTTGCCCTATTGGGAAAAAAGGCAACGGTTTACCGGGCGCCAGCAGCTTTTAAAGTCGGTTCGCAAACGTTGCCTGCCGGTTCTTTTGTGGTGAAAAATGGTGCCGCCGTGAAAGACCAGGTCAAAAAAATGAAAATTTCGCCGGTGATTTTGTCCAAAAAACCGGATCTCTCTATGGAAAAAGTAAAACTTCCGCGTATTGCTTTGATGGTAACTTGGTTTCATGATATGGATGCCGGATGGACCCGGTTTATTTTCGATACGTATCACATCCCTTACACGGAAATTCATCCGGGTGACGTGGCTAAGCTGGATTTCAGCCGTTTTGATATCCTTGTTTTTCCGGATATGAGCAAAAGTGTACTGATGGACGGAAAATATACCGAAAGTGGATATTATCAGCCCAATTATCCGCCTGAATACACCAAGGGAATAGGTGAAGAAGGAATGCAGAAAATCATGGCCTTTGTGAACAACGGCGGAAGAATTCTGAGCTGGGGACGTTCGGTGGATCTTTTTGAAGGAACCCAAACCATAAAAAAGAAGAACGGAAACAAAGAATCGTTTGTGCTCCCGTTTAAAAATATCGGACCACAGTTGCAGAAAAAAGGACTGTATTGTCCGGGAACATTTGTTCGGGTAAACTGGAAACCGAACCGGTGGCTGACTTATGGAATGGCCAATCAAACCGGTATTTTTTATCGTGGAAATCCTGTTTTTACCACCTGGATTCCCGGATTTGGGATGGATCGCCGGGTGATGGGATGGTTTCCTGAAAAAAAACTGCTCATGAGCGGATATGCCGAAAATCTGAAAATGGTAGGGAACAAACCGATACTGGTATGGGTGAAAAAAGGAAAAGGCGATTTGATCCTTTATGGATTCAGCCCTATTTTCCGTGCCTCCACACCGGTTACCTACAAATTGGTGTTCAATGGTCTTTTGCAGGAATAAACTTTTTCAGGGAAAACTTATGATGGGTTTTTCTGTAAAAAGCCTTCTTCCTGCAAGGCTTTTACTTTCCGGACAATGGTAGCTGCCAGTTTGCGGTTCGATTCGTGTGTCCAGCCGGCTACGTGAGGCGACAGGATCACATTGTCCAATGTAATGAGTTCGGAAAAAGCCTTGGGTAATTTGTTATTGTCCAGGTTCTCGAAAGAGAATCCTTCAAATTCCAAAACATCGAGACAGGCGCCTTTTACTTTTCTGTTGCGAAGGGCTGTGATCAGGTCGGCTGTTTTCAGTACTTTTCCGCGGGAAGTATTAATAAGCCAGATGGGCTTTTTAAAACGGTGCAGAAAATCGTCGTTTACCATGAAAAAGGTTTCGTCGGTTAGCGGAACATGCAGGCTTAAAATGTCTGTTTCGGAAAAAAGGGTTTCCAAAGAGACTTCCGTGACAAAGGCATTGGAAAATCCTGTTTTGTATTTGTCATAAGCCAAAACGCGGGCACCGAATCCGGAAATCTTTTCTGCGAAAGCGCTTCCCATGTTCCCGTATCCAATGATCCCCACCGTTTTGCCTTCGATTTCTGTGCCCCGGTTTTCTTCGCGCAGCCACAGTCCTTTCCGGACTTCAGCATCTCCCTTTTTTAAATGATTAAAAAGCATGAGCAGCATCCCGATGGCATGTTCGCCTACTGCGCTCCGGTTTCCTTCCGGAGCATTCAGGCAGCGGATTCCTTTCTCTTCGGCAAAAGCTGTATCAATATTTTCCATTCCGGCACCCACACGGCCGATAAAACGTAGCTGCCGGGCTTTTTCCAATATTTCACGGTCCAGCTTTATTTTGCTTCGGACAATAACGCCCTCATACTGGTCAATGATCTTTAAAAAATCATCGCGTTGGTATTTCGGAAAAAAGTCGCACTGATATCCTAAATCTTCTAATCCTTTCGGTAAAGAAGGATGTGTGCTGTCAATAAATAAAACCTTTTTCATTGTTTCATTTTTTGTGTTTGAAAGTTTTTTCTGTTGACTTTCTGCCGGCAAATATCCGACAAAACAGAATACCTTGAAGTTTGTCGGAGATGTAAAATGAAATGTTTGTTTTGTCCGGTCGGGGTTTTGAAATGGTTTGTAACATGTAAAGGGTTGACTGTAAGTATAAAGGATCGGCTTGATAAATATTTTGTAAACAGAAAAACATCTGTTAACTTTGTGCGCTCAAAAAAAGCAGGGCGTTCGTTTTTGTTTGTTTCAGGGAAAGGGAGCTGAAACCTGCTGGGTTTATTGACTAATGACTTGAGTATGTGGCAATTTCTTGTTCGGTTTATCTTAAGAAACCGGCTGGCAATATTAATCGTTATCGGACTGTTGACCATTTTTATGGGATACGAAGGGTCTAAAGTGCAATTGTCATATCATTTGGCAAAGATGCTCCCTTCGTCTGATCCTACCAGCATAGAATACAATAAGTTTAAGAAAGAATTTGGCCAAAGTGGCGATGGAAGTATTAGCTTTATTGCGGTACAAGACCCCAAGCTCTTTACGCTTCAGCATTTTGACGACTGGTATGACCTGACCCACAAGCTGATGAAAATCAAAGGGGTAAAACAGGTGGTGTCATCGGCAAGGGTGTTTACTTTGGTGCGGAACGACAGCTTACATAAATTTCAGTTTGTTAATTTGGTTCCCAAGCGTCCGACCACGCAAAAACAGGTTGATTCAATAAAGCATGTGCTTTATAATTTACCGTTGTATCAGGACCGGCTGTTTAACCGTAAAACCCATGTTCATCTGATCATGATCACGGTGGACAAGAAGATTCTGGATTCCAAAGCCCGTATTCCGCTCATGAAAAAAATTACGGAAACGGCGGAAGCTTACGGCAAAAAATATCATCTTGATATTAAAAAGTCCGGACTGCCGTATATCCGTACCATTCAGAGTGAATTGATTTTACACGAATCCTTCCTGTTTGTTTTCCTGTCGGCTTTTATCACTTTTGTTTTACTGTTTATTCTTTTCCGGTCATTGCGGGCGGTTTTCTTTGCCATGGTAGTGGTTTTGGTAGCCGTTATCTGGACTTTGGGGACAGTTACCCTGTTGGGATACAAATTCACCATTCTTACCGGAGTATTACCGCCGCTGCTCATTGTGATCGGGGTGGAGAATTCTATTTTCTTGCTTAATAAATACTTGGATGAGATCCGTCTGCATGGGAATAAAACACGCGCTTTGTCGCGGATGATTGTCCGTATTGGAAAAGCTAACTTGTTGACGAACGCGACTACTGCAGCCGGTTTTGGTGCTTTTATTGTTACTTCCAATACTTTTTTGGTGCAGTTCGGAATTGTGGCTACACTGAATATTCTGGCTATTTATGTGTTATCCATGTTGTTGCTGCCTATCTTGTTTAGCTATTTCCCCGTTCCCAAACCCCGTCATTTAAAGCATCTGGACAACGACAAAGGATTCACGACCAAGATCATCCACCTGGTGGGAAAATTGATAACAAATTATCGCCCTGTTATTTACACTGTGACCATTTTGTTGGTTTTGGTGGGAGGATATGGGATTACTAAATTGAGAACTACCGGTACCATTGTGGATGATATTTCAAAAAAGAATAAACTCCAGAAAGACCTTCGTTTTATGGAGGAAAACTTCAAAGGCGTGATGCCTTTGGAAATTACGGTAGATACCCGGAGAAAAGGCGGATTGCTGAAATTGTCGAACCTGAGAAAGATTGAAGAACTGCAGGATACCTTGGCTTTATATCCGCAATTTGCCAAACCGATTTCCATTGTGGAAGTGGTAAAAGCCGCTAAACAGGCTTTTTACCGGGGAAATCCAAAAATGTATTCGTTGCCCAACAACCAGGAGAAAAACTTTATACTCAGTTATCTGCCTAATTTTAAGAAGAGTACTCATTCGAAAAAACGAAATTTGTTGAGCTCTTTTGTGGATTCCACTTTGCGGATCACGCGGATATCGGTTCAGATGGCAAATATCGGAACCAATGAGATAGATAGTATCATCCGGACTATCCGGCCGAAGATCAATAAGATCTTTCCGCCTTCGAAATATGATGTGCATCTTACGGGAACCAGTGTGGTCTTCTTGAAAAGTACCAACTATCTGGTGAAAAATCTGGCGTATAGTTTGCTTTTGGCCATTGCCGTCATTACCATTCTGATGTCATTTATCTTTTCTTCGTTTAAAATGGTAGTGATTTCGCTGATACCCAATACTATTCCATTGATTTTAACGGCCGGAATGATGGGCTATTTCGGGATTTCCATAAAACCTTCCACTATTATCATCTTTAGTATTGCTTTGGGTATTAGTGTGGATAATACGATCCATTACTTGTCGCGATACCGACTTCACCTGATGACCAATCATTGGAATGTGAAAAAATCTGTTATGGATGCTTTGCAGGAAGCGGGGTATAGTATGATCTTTTCGGCAACCGTTCTTTTCTTTGGCTTTTATATCTTTACTTTTTCATCGTTTGGCGGTACCGAAGCGCTGGGATATCTGGTCTCGTTTACCCTGTTGGTGGCATTGCTCACTAACTTGATTGTTTTGCCATCGTTGTTACTGTCGTTAGATAAGTGGTTGCTGACCAAATCATTCAAAAAAGCCGGACGAGAGGTTTTTGTGGAAGAAAAGCACGGCGAACTGGACAAAGTGGTTTCCGAAGAGCTGGAAAACAAGAAAAAAGGAGAGAAAGACTAAGTAAGGCTGTCAAAAGGAAAAGGATAAAAAATGCAAGGTCGAATAATGTGGGTAAAAAATCTTCTTGAATACAACATACAAACAAAATGATAAACCCATGAAAGGAATTATTTTAGCCGGAGGTTCCGGCACACGGTTGCATCCACTTACGCTGGCGGTAAGTAAACAGCTGATGCCGGTGTATGATAAACCCATGATCTATTATCCGCTTTCTATTCTGCTGATGGCCGGAATCCGGGAGATTCTCATTATCTCCACACCGCATGACACTCCCAACTTTAAACTGTTGTTAGGCGACGGTTCGCAAATTGGTTGCCGTTTTGAATATGCTGTACAGCATGAACCCAATGGGCTGGCTCAGGCTTTTGTGATTGGGGAGTCATTTATTGGTAACGATAAAGTGGCCTTGGTACTGGGGGATAATATTTTTTATGGCCGGGGATTACAGCAGCTGCTCATGGATAGTACCGATCCGGATGGAGGTATTGTTTTTGCCTACCACGTAAGCGATCCGGAACGTTATGGCGTGGTGGAATTTGACGAAAACATGAATGCCCTTTCCATTGAAGAAAAACCGAAACATCCCAAATCAAATTATGCGGTGCCGGGATTGTATTTTTATGACAATAGTGTGGTGGAAGTGGCTAAAAAGCTGAAACCCAGTGCCCGGGGCGAGTATGAAATTACCGATGTCAACAAACATTATCTGCAACAGGGAAAATTGAAAGTGGGGGTATTGAGCCGGGGTACAGCCTGGTTGGATACCGGAACTTTTTCGAGCCTGAATCAGGCGTCACAATTTGTTGAAGTGATTCAGGAAAGGCAAAACCTGAAAATCGGTTGTATTGAAGAAATAGCCTATCATAAAGGTTTTATTGATGCCACACAACTGCGCAAGATTGCCGAACCTTTGCGTAAAAGTGGTTATGGAGAGTATTTGTTAAACTTGCTGGATTAAAATTTTTAAAGGTGTACACATACGACGAATTATATGATCTGTTTTCTGCTCATCTGAACAACCAGAGTTTCAGTAAAAACCCGAAAGAGTTATATGAGCCTATTGTGTACAGCCTTTCGCAGTGTGGTAAACGGTTGCGGCCTGTGTTTACTTTGATGGCCAGCGATATGTTTGGTGGAGATATTAAAAAAGCTTTGCCGCAGGCACTGGCCGTTGAATTGCTCCACAATTTTACGTTGATTCATGATGACCTGATGGATCAGTCGCCTATCCGGCACGGAAAGGAAACCGTTTATAAAAAATGGGATGCTAAACTGGCGGTTTTGTCGGGCGATGCTTTGTTTGTATTGGCGTATACTTACATTTTGCAGGCCGATAAAACGTTGCTTCCGGAAATACTGAAGATATTTAATACGACAGCTTTGCAGGCGTGTGAAGGACAGCAGATGGACCTGAATTTTGAAAAACAAAGACAGGTTACGCTGGACGATTATTTAAGTATGATCCGTTTGAAGACAGCCGTATTGTTTGGTGCCAGTTTGAAACTCGGTGCACTTATTGCCGGATCATCCGAAAAAAACAAACAACTGATTTACGAGTTTGGCGTTAATGTGGGAATGGGATTTCAACTGCAGGATGATTTGCTGGATTTGTATGGAAATGAAGAAATCTTTGGTAAACGAACCGGACAGGATATTATCGAAAATAAAAAAACATATCTTTTTATTAAAGCACTTTCTGCTGCTGATGTGAAAACCAAAGATATTTTGCTGGATTATTTTCATGAAAAACAACTTCCTGCTGAGGAAAAAATCAAGGCTTTCAGAGAGATATTTGACCGGCTGGATATTGAAAAACTTACCCGTAAAGCTATTGCCGGATACCTAGACAAAGGGTTGGAAAAGCTGGATGAAGTGGAAATTCCTGAAGCCCGTAAAGAACCACTCCGTGGTGTGGTAAAAGCCATGATAAACAGAGAGAAATAAACTACAGGAAAGTTTTTATTGTTCCAGCGCTGACTGAATTTCTTCCCAACGTTGGTATAATTGATCGAGTTGCTCCTGTAAGTTGCTGTGTTGTTTATAAAGATTGCCGTTTTTTATTTCTTCCTGAAAGTCTTCCGGGCGCGAAAGTTTGTCATTTAATGCGGCAAGCGCTTTTTCGGTTTCTTCTATTTTGGTTTCGGTTTCTTCGAGAATCTTTTTGGTTTTGCGTAACTGACGCTCCTTTTCTTTTCGTTGAAGCCAGTTTTGTTTTTGGGTTTCGTTTTTTGTTTTTGAACGACTTGTTTTCGGTGTTGTTGCTTCTTCCTCTTCCAGCGCCTTGTTATGTTTGGAAAGATATTGATCTAAAGTTCCTCTGAACTCTTTGATTTGGTGATTTTTCAGTTCGTAAAAATGTTCACTGAGCCCCTGAAGAAAATCCCGGTCGTGCGAAACAAGAATAAGTGTTCCGTCATATTGTAATAGCGCAGTTTTCAGGATGTCTTTGGTGACAAGATCAAGATGATTGGTTGGTTCGTCAAGAATCAGAAGGTTGGAAGGGGTAAGCAGTAGCCGGGCCAGTGAAAGCCGGGCCTTTTCGCCACCGGAAAGCACACTTACTTTTTTGTCAATGTCTTCGCCCTGAAATAAAAAAGCGCCGAGAATGGATTTTAACCGGGTACGAACTTCTCCGGTGGCAACATCGTCAACCGTTTCGAAAACAGTCTTTTCAGGATCCAGCATTTCCCATTGATCCTGAGCATAATATCCGGTCTGTACGTTATGACCAAATTTTAATTCTCCTTCGTACGAAAGTTGTCCGGCAATAATTTTGGCCAGCGTGGTTTTCCCTTCTCCGTTACGTCCGGTAAAAACGACTTTATCTCCTTTAATGATTTGAAAATCTAATGATTTCAATACGGTTTTCTGGCCAAATGATTTTGAAATCCCGATGCCTTCCACAACGACTTTTCCACTTCGGGGAGCTGGCGGAAAACGAAAATGTATGGCGGCTTTGTCCAGTGTGTCCACCTCCACTTTTTCCATTTTTTCCAGCTGCTTGATTCTCGACTGAACCTGACGGGCTTTGGTTGCTTTATAGCGAAACCGTTCAATGAAACTTTCGATTTCTTTGATTTGTTTTTGCTGGTTGGAAAAAACGGCTTGTTGCTGTTCAATACGTTCGCGGCTTAGCCGGATATATTGGGAATAGGGAACCTTGTAATCGTACAGATTCCCATTGTTGATTTCTAATGTTCGGGTGGTGAGGTTGTCTAAAAAACGCCGGTCGTGCGAAACCAGCAAAACCGAACCACGGTAAGCCTTTAAAAAATTTTCAAGCCATTGAATGGCATCAATATCCAGGTGGTTGGTGGGTTCGTCAAGCAGTAATAGGGTGGGTTGCAATAAAAGCAGTTTAGCCAGCTCAATACGCATTTGCCAGCCTAAACTGAAAAGGTTTACCGGACGGTTTAATTCCTTTTCGTCAAACCCCAGTCCTTTTAAAATCTTTATGGCTTTGCCCTCTTGTTTTTCTATGTCATGAACGGCCAGAACGTGCTGAATTTCTTCCTGCCGGTCGTACAGCTTAAGATAAGCTTTGCTTTGGTAATCGGTACGTACAGCAAGCTGATGATGAATTTCTTCCAGTTCTTTTTTTAGCTGGTGCAGGGCGTCAAAAACAGAAAGTGTTTCATGGAGAACATCTTTTTTACTTCGAATTTGTTTTTCCTGGGGAAGATAGCCGATGGTTTCATTTTCCGGAACAATAACACTCCCGCTTGTGGGCTCCTGTTCACCGGTAATGATGCGTAACAGTGTGGTTTTGCCGGCGCCGTTTTTACCGGCAAGGCCAATACGTTCTTTATTACTGATGTGGAAAGAGATTCCTTTAAAAAGCGGTTTCCCGCCAAACTCCATGACCAGATTATTAACAGCTATCACCGGAAAATTTTTTTGCAAAAATAGAATTTCGTCTCAAACAAAGCCTATTCCCGTGGTTTCTTTTATCTCAAAAAAACAGGAGAGGAAGTGGTGATAAAAAGAATTCCGGAAATATTTGGGAATCAATCGGTAGAAAAGAGTAACCGTTCTCCCCGGATATTTTCGTTGATTTCACCTTGGTGATATACCCGGTTTCCGTTAACAAAGGTGGAGATTACCTGAGCGTGGAGCCGGGTGCCTTCGAGTGGTGACCATCTGCATTTGTACAGGATATTGGAAGAATTGACTTCCCAGGGAGCGTTTAAATCAACAAGCACCAGATCGGCAGCGTAGCCCGGGCGAATGAACCCCCGGTTTTTTATTCTGAAAAGAATAGCCGGATGATGGCACATTTTTTCCACTACCTTTTCCAGACTGATCTTTTTTTGTTTTACCAGTTCAAGCATAGCCGGCAATGCATGTTGTACCATAGGTCCTCCGGAAGGAGCTTTAAAGTACGGACGTTGTTTCTCTTCTTTTGTATGGGGCGCGTGGTCGGTGGCAATAACATCAATTCGATTCTCCAATACGGCTTGAAGTAATCCGTCGCGGTCGGCTTCGGTTTTTACTGCCGGGTTCCATTTCATCCGGTTCCCTTTCTCTGCATAATCCTTATCAGAAAACCACAGATGATGAACACAGACTTCTGCGGTAATCTTTTTCTCTTTTAGTGGGATGTGATTATCAAAAAGTGCCGTTTCGGCTGCTGTGGAAAGATGCAGGATGTGGAGCCGGCTGCCATATTTTCGGGCCAGTCTTGCCGCTTTTTCAGAAGATCGGAGGCAGGCTTCTGCACTTCGAATTTTCGGGTGAAGCCAGGGAGCGCCGTCCGGGCCGTATTTTTTATAATAAGCGGAGTAATTTTTCCGGATAATGGCTTCGTCTTCACAGTGGGTAGCCATGAGCATGGGAACTTCCGAAAAAAGCGCTTCCAGTGTTTTTTCTTCATCCACCAGCATGTTTCCGGTGGATGATCCCATGAAAATTTTGATTCCGCATACCCGGGACGGATCGGTTTTTAATACTTCTTTCAGATTGTCGTTAGAGGTTCCCATGTAAAAAGAGTAGTTGGCCAGTGATTTCTCAGCTGCAAGTGCATATTTTTCTTCCAGAAGTTTTTGTGTAAGCACGGGAGGCCGGGTATTGGGCATTTCCATGTAGCTGGTTATTCCGCCGGCTACGGCAGCACGGCTTTCGGTAAAGATATCCGCTTTGTATTCCAGTCCGGGTTCTCTGAAATGAACCTGGTCGTCGATAACTCCGGGAAGCAGATAGAGTCCCCGGGCGGAAATGACTTCAATGTTTTTGTCTAATGCCGGATCTTTGCCGCTGACAATTTTTTTGATTTTTCCGTTTTCTACGTAAATATCAGCTAAAAATTGTTGGTTTTCATTGACTACGGTAGCCTGCCGGATGACGAAAGGAGCGGCCATTTTAGTCTTGTTTTTTAGGTTTGATTTTTCCGAGAAGGCTTCTTTTTCTCAAGTTGATCACGCCAAAAACAGCCTCACGAAAAATGTTTTTGTTCATTTTAGATTCACCCAGTGTCCGGTCAGTAAAAATGATGGGAATCTCTATGACTTTAAATCCCAGTTTTAATGCGGTGTATTTCATTTCGATCTGAAAAGCATATCCCACAAATTTAATTTTATCCAGATCGATGGTTTCCAACACTTCTCGCCGCCATCCTACAAAGCCGGCTGTGGTATCGCGGATATCCATTCCGGTAATCATCCTTACATAAGCCGAGGCATAATACGACATCAAAACCCGTCCCATAGGCCAGTTAACCACGTTTACTCCGGTGATATACCGCGAACCGATGGCTACGTCATACTTGTCGTGATGCAGGCTGGCATATAATTTTTCCAAATCATCCGGATTATGCGAAAAGTCGGCATCCATTTCAAAGATATAATCGTACTGGCGTTGCAAAGCCCATTTAAACCCGTCGATATAAGCAGTGCCTAATCCTTTTTTCCCTTCACGTTCCATGATATGAAGCCGGTCAGGAAATTCTTTTATCAGGTTTTTTACAATGGCTGCCGTACCGTCCGGACTGTTGTCTTCTACGATAAGAATATCAAAGGGGGTTTTCAGTGCAAAGACCGCACGAATAATGTTTTCAATGTTTTCTTTTTCGTTAAAAGTGGGAATGATGACCAACCCTTTGTTCATGGAAATATTTTTTTGCTAAAATAGCAGAAAACAATAAAATAACAGGAAGAAAGTATTTAAAAATTGTGAAATAAAAAACCGGCAACGGAAGAACTTTCCTGTTGCCGGTTTCTTTTGATCTGTTATTAAACCTATTTGTCAAATAGTTTCAGATTATCAATATCATAAGTAGTTGTTTCTCCTTTTGGCGCATTTCCGTAATAACGGAATGCAATATAAGCAGTGCCGGAATAAGACGATAAATCAACATCACCGGAATGAACCCAGGTATAGTCGGAATCATCTTTTGTAGCAATGGTAGCTGACAATTTTTGCCAGGTAGCGCTTTCAATATTTGTTCCGTCGAAATCGGTGGAGATCAATACTTCAAAAGGCTCATCATCTGTATGGCTCCAATAGGCTTTTTCGGTATCGAAGCTCAAGGTAGGATTGGTCATAGCGTCCAAATCAATAGGAGGAGAAATCAGCCATTCTTCATTCTCGTCATCGGTTGATTTATAGGCCGTGGCATGTGCATAATAATTGGTGCTGTATTCTTTGCCTTGCCAGTTACGGGTTCCTTTGGTTGCCGTAGTTATCCAGCCATTAATAGCAATGTCTTGATAGGCCGTTTGATCCGAGAAATCGATATCAAAGGAAGTAACGGTACCCGGATTTGTTCCTCCACCGGTACCTGCATGAATAACAACATCATCCAATTCAATAGAAGTAGATTCAGAATCACTTCCTTTGTATTTAAAGGCGATGGCTACGTTGCCTTTGAAATTGGCCAGTGAAATATCACCCGAGTTAACCCATTCGTAATTGCTGTTATTGGCTGTGGGCAAAGTGGCTGATAATTCTGTCCAGTGTGCTGTGGCAAAATTAGTGCCGTCAAAGTCAGTGGAAGCCAGAATGGTTAACGGCTTGTCGTCGCCGGTGTGTTTCCAGTAAGCCATAGCTGATTTAAAGCTTAATACCATATCTCCGTTATCGTTTTTCACCGGAGGAGTAATAAGCCATGTTTCCATATCAGAAAGTCCGGAGTTGTATCCTGAGGCCTGGGCATATTTGTCGGTATTGTAAATCTTACCTTGCCAAGCGCGGTCTCCGGCTACTTTGATATTGGTCCATCCGGTAATGGCAATATCGGTGTAGTTTTCTGCATTATCAAATTGTTCGTTTACGCTGTCTACCGGTGTGACGGGAGTTCCACCACCTCCAATTTCGCAGCGGGCACTATCCATAACAATTTCGGATGCCGAACGTAACAGAAGCTGGGGTAAACCATTAAAACTTCCGGCAATGGCAATGAGCGATCCTCTTTTGTCCGGAACTTTCAGCGGAGCAAAAGTGGCATAGTTACTGGTTCTTACATCCACCTGATTGCCTTGGCAATCTTCCAGTTTCCGGTTGGTTGCTTTGTCTGGTTCGGCAAAAACTTTACCGGTATCTGTTTCAGCAAATTGAACATTATTTAATTTAACCAATTGTTCTTTATACTTTCCGGCGAGCAGATCTTCAATGGTCGCATCTTTAGGAGCAATATCTTTTTGAGTAGCCAGAATGACAATGCTGGAATCGTTATTCACATTGTCCAGCTGAAACATGCCACCGTAATCAGATAAAACCACCCCTTTCAGGTAGATCCGGATGGAATCGCCAATACGCAGTCCGCCTGACTGCAGTAAATGGATATTTACGGCATCGTTGGCATCTTGAATAAATGCGCTTTTGTAGATGTTACCTGAAGTCTCATCCATGGTAACCACCGCATATACCGACGCATCGGTGTTAAACTGATAAGCTCCGGAATCGGCATACATTTGCCGAAGTTGGGCGATGGTGTAAACTGTTCCTACCGGAATTTCGCTGATAGGAGGCGTGTCAAAATCCTGTTTGACACAAGAAGAAAGGAATAAAAGCATGGAAGCTGCGAAAAATAAAACTAACTTTTTCATATGGATTACTTTATAAATTTTCAAGATTTGGGTTTTACATTCTGATATAAATATTCAGGAAAAATGTCCGGCCGTACAAATAGGCATATTTGGGCGGAAACTTGTTGATGTTTTTAGGATCGTAGCGTAATTGTTCATAACCGCCCGAGATGTATCCTGTATTGTTCAGCAAATTGCTGATGCTTACAGAAAAACCGGCAGTGTATTTATGATGGATACGCCACGATTTTCCGCCAAACATATCTATGGTCATGCCGTCAGGAAGTTTTTCCTGAGCCAGAATTTCCGGAATACGGTAATCATCCGGTGCAAGACCTTCAAGTGCTTCTTGGGTATGACGGTCAGGGTTAACAGGCAGATAAGAATCACCAAAATAGTTCCCATTGATTCCGATGAACCAATATTTGGGAGCATTGTACCGGATGCCTACAGAAGCCACCGTTTGTGGCATTCCGCCAACGTAATAGTTCTCGAGGTAAACTTTCCGGTCGCTGGCGAGTAGTTGAGCATCATTATCCTGCGTGATCGTGGCTGTAGGACGTGAAGTGTAAATGTTTTGACCAATTCCTAATACTCCGGAAACCGAAATGGTGGGAGTAAGGTTGGCTTCGAGTCCTAATTCCATACCTGTATTCAATTCATCTACACCGGTCATAATGTAGTTAACAAAGGAATTCAGTCCTTCGTGATAAAAACTACGCAACCAGGTTTTGTCTTTGAATTGGGTATAATAAAAAGTCAGGCGGGCTTTTACTGCCGGTGTTCTTAAAATGTAATTGATGTCTCCTGAATAGATGGTTTCGCTTTTCAGGTTATCCACGGTAAAATCACGGGTACGTACTGAAATGTAAGCATCTCTGAAATAAGGAGCCCGGGTCATGTACATCAGGTTACCGGTGATATAGTTCCGGCCGTTGATCTTATAGGTTGCACCCCCTTTTAAACCGTAATTGTAAAAGTTGTTTTTGTGGCCTTCGCCATACGAGTGGAGCGGGAAATGTCCATTCCGCATGTGTCCGGTACGCCAGAAATTAGTGTGTGTAAATTGAGCTCCGAAATAGAAATCCATTTTCCGGTAACTAAAATCGGCTTCACCGAATACATTTTGGGTTTGTATGTTGGCATCGTAATCGTAGCCGAAAATATCTCCTTCTTTTACAATACGATTGGGATGGTTCAGGTCGCTTTGGGCGGCAGCCGGAATTTTAAACGGGTCACCGGAAGCATATTTGTCAATGTCGAGCCAATAATCGCCACCGAGCAGGTCGTCAATTTTTTTGTATTGATGGCCTTTGTAAAAATTCAGGTTGAACCCTCCGTAAAGGGAAATGTGTGTATTGAGAAAAGAGGTAATGTCTCCGTTAACCTGTAACTCGCTTTTGTCGTTGCGACGTTCTTCAATGATGTATTTCGAGCGAAGCCCGGTTACATTATTTCCTTCGATTCCGTCAACATCATTAACGGTATATAGAAACTTACTATTGGCAAAATAGAGAGCATCCCAATTGATTTGCCGGTAATTGACATTGGTACGCCACTGTTCGGCCGCATAATCTCCGGCAGCCGAGTCTCCAATCAGATAATACCAGCTGGGAAGATTACGGTAATAATCAGGACGTGGGTCATTGGCTTCCACCCAGTTTAAGGCAGTGGAGCCTCCTCTTCCAAACCAGTAGGAGGTAGCCAGTTTAACTTTGGTTTTGTCAGACAGTTTCCAGTAATCGGTTAAAGTGATCATTGGTTGGTGATAGTCACTGACTCTGGCATTGCGTTTTTCTCCGGCCTGGTAACCCCAATAAGGATTATAATAATTGTTTCCCGTCAGATCATACGCTTCCTGAACAGAAATGCCCGATTTCCCTCTTTTCGTAGGAGAGCCAAAGACGGTTAATGTCAGGCTGTTGTTGCTGGTTAATTTCTTTTCTACACCGAGAAAATAAGCCCAGGCATCATAAAAAGTTCCTTCTACATAGCCTTCCTGTGCCCAACGGCGTGAAAACGAAGCGACGATGGACCACCCGCTGGGAGTTACACCGGTAGAATAAGTGAACATGATCCGGTCTCGGTAGCTGCGGTTCGAAAGGGAATAGGAGAACTTCACCTGTTTCCTGAAAGTGGAAGGCCGTGCGTTGATCTCGGTAATTCCGCCAACACCGCCAAATCCGTATTCGGAAGAAACGATACCACTTTTAACAATGTTGTACCGCGTAATATCATTTAAACCGCCCCAGCTTGACCAATAAGCCCTGCCGGTTTCCGGATCGTTCAGGGTTATTCCGTCCATTAAGACGCTCAGATTTTGTGAATCGTATCCCCTTACGCGATAACGGGCCGCACCAAAAATATACCCGGCCGTAGAAACAAAAATGTCTCTCGATGCCTGTAACAAACCGGATACATCCTGCGACTGACTTTCATTACTTAGGTCTGTCTCGGTAAGCGTAAATGTCGGAATCACTGTTCCTTCTTTCGCTGAACTAGTTGTATCGGTTTGTGATTTTACCTGCTGTATAAAGAGCAGGATAACAAGTAGTGATAAAACTTTTTTCATCTGAAATTTTTCAAATTATAAAATGATTGATTGTTCTTTTATGTGTTGGGAATCCTTACGTGGTCGGGCATCTCCCCAAATAAAAAAGTGGTCAAAGGTAAAACTTTATCAAATTAAAACTACATTTGCGGTCAAAAAAAATCAATTTTATTAGAATGAGACGGTATTTATTTGAAACACTTTTGACTTTTTTGGTCATTTTTTTGAGTTTTTCTCCTTTTGTTCAGCTCAAAGCCCAGCATCAGAAGAAACTGGCGGTAGCCATAGTGGCATTTTATAATCAGGAAAACCTATTTGACACCATCAATGATCCTAAAATTGATGATGAAGAATTTTTACCGAACAGTGCCAATCATTGGAATACAGCAAAGTACATGCACAAATTGGCAAATATGTCAAAAGTGATTTCTAAGATTGGTACCGACATTAATCCGGACGGAATTGCCCTGCTTGGTGTTTCGGAAGTGGAAAACCTGCGGGTAATGAAAGATCTGGCGAATCAGCCGTTGCTGAAAAACCGTCATCTTGGGATTGTACATTACGACTCGCCCGACCGGCGTGGTATTGATGTGGGACTTTTTTATAATCCCAAATATTTTAAACTGATTACCTCTAAATCGTACCGGTTGCATATACCGGATAAACCGTGGTTCCGTACCCGCGATCAATTGCTGGTTTCCGGGCTTCTGCTGGGAGATACGGTATATGTTATTGTCAATCACTGGCCGTCGCGGTATGGTGGAGAGAAACGCTCGCGGCCTCTGCGCGATGCGGCCGCAAAACTTACCCGCCATATTGCTGATTCGTTGTTGCAACTTAACCCGAAAGCCAAAATTATTGTCATGGGCGACCTGAACGATAATCCTACCAACGAAAGTGTGATGAAATACATGCGGGCTGTCCCGAAAAACAAATTAAAACCCGGTGATTTCTATAATCCGATGTATAAATTGTATAAAGAAGGAATTGGTTCTACTGCCTGGCGGGATACCTGGAGCCTTTTTGATCAGATATTTGTTTCCCAGGGTTTGCTGGGGCCGATAAATCTGCATTCGGGATTAAAATTTTACAAGGCATTTATTTTTAACAAGCCGTTTATGCAGCAAAAAGATGGTCGGTATAAAGGATATCCTTACCGTACTTTTGCCGGTGGAACTTATCTGGGGGGCTACAGCGACCATTTCCCGGCTTATATTGTTTTGGTAAAACAGGTTCCTTAAATACTTTTTATCGATGTTTCAAAAGAAATTGAAAACGGGGCTTACGTACGAAAAAACGATTGCTGTAACATCAAATGATACCGCTGCGGCGTATGGTTCAGGCAATGTGGACGTATTGGCTACACCGGCTATGATTGCGCTGATGGAAGGGACGGCACTGGAGTGTGTGCAGTCCTTTCTTGAAAAAGACTTTGTTACGGTGGGTATCGATGTGTGCGTAAAACATGTAAAAGCTACTCCGGTAGGAATGCAGGTGACCTGTAAAGCGATTCTCCGGGAAGTGGATGGTGCCCGGCTTGTTTTTGATGTGGAAGCATGGGATGAAAAAGGGAAGATTGGCATGGGAACCCATGAGCGGTTTGTCGTAAACCTTCCTGAATTCATGAAAAAGGTAAATCAGAACGGTTAGGATCGTTCTTTTGACGGATCCCAAAAGAGTTCTTTAAAACGGATAACCTGATCGTTTTGAACTTCAACGCCTTCGCTTTCAAGTAATTCCTGCATGGTATTTATTCCGCCAAAAGCTTTTTTCCCGGTTAAAAATCCGTTGCGGTTAACCACGCGATGCGCCGGAATGTTTCGGAGTTCGGTTTTGGTATTGTTCAGTGCCCAGCCCACCATTCGGGCAGACTGCGGACTGCCTAAAAACCGGGCAATGGCGCCATACGAAGTAACCCGTCCCGGCGGAATTTGCCGGACAATATCATATACACGCCGGAAAAAATTGGAGTTATCCATTACTGTTTGCTTTCTTTTTTTTCAAACCATTCCGGATTGAGGCGAAAAGCAAGATAACGAATTGGGGTCCCGTGTTCCAGCCATTTTTTTTCATAAAATGTCTGGATCTGGGTAATTTCGTTGTCTATTCCTGAATGGTAAATGTCTTCGTTGGCTTCCAGTAAAATATGATTTCCTTTTTCAATGACTTCGCGTGTATAATCGTAAAGTAACAGCGCATCGGTTTTAAGCCGGATCACGGCATCCGGTGTTAAAAATTTGGCATACCGTTCCAGAAACCGTGGAGACGTCAGTCGTTTCCGTTCTCTTTTGGCTTTGATTTGTGGGTCGGGAAAAGTAATCCACAATCCGTCTACCTCTTTTTCACCAAAATAGTATTCAGAAAGTTCAATACGGGTCCGGACGAAAGCCACATTTTTCAGGTTTTCTTCCTGAGCCGTTTTCAGCCCCCGCCACATTCGGGCGCCTTTAATATCTATGCCGATATAGTTTATCTCCGGATTTCTCCGGGCCATTTCCACCGTGTATTCTCCTTTTCCGCATCCCAGCTCAAGAATGAGCGGGTGGTTGTTATGAAAAAAATCTGTTTTCCATTTTCCTCTTAAGGAAAAACCTTTGACCACTTCTTCATAACGGTATTGAAAAAGGTTGGAAAAAGTCAGGTTTTCGGCAAACCGTTGAAGTTTGTTTTTCTTTCCCAAGCTGTTCAGGTTTTAATTGAATAAGATCCAGGCCGAAGGATTATCCTTCTGGCGGATTTTTGCCAGTTGTTCTTCTGCCTGTGTCCGGCTGCTGAAGGCGGCATAAGCTACCCGGTGCAATCCTTGTGGAGTGACGCCTACAGCCAATGCATCATACCCTTTTTTCTTCAGGGTGTAAATCATGGAGCGGACGTTGTGAACACTTTTAAAAGCGCCGGCGATGATGTAATACCGGTGGGTGTTTTTAGACTGAAGAACACTTGGAGCCGATGGCTGAATTTTTTGTTTTAAATGACTTTTTGTTTTTGCAGTAGTAACGGAAGAAATAGGTTTTGCTGTTGTTTTACCGGGGACAATTTTAGCCGTTGACGATAATTCAGCCGGTTTTTTATTTGACATCGTTGTTACCGGTTTTGTTTTTTCCGGAACGGTTTTATGGATTGTCTCCGCCTTTTTTGCTTTTGTTGTTTCGGGGATTTCTTTTGCCTCAGAGGTGTGTTTTCCCTCCAGTAACTTCAACCACCAAGAGCCCCAATGACTATCCGTAATTTGTGTAACAGGAACATGGCCGATATTATCGATCATATAAGCACTTGGCTGGGAATAAAACAGAGGGATTACTGATGAATAATTTTCGTAATAAGCTGTAACCCGGTCTTTATTCATGAATCCCCAACCTACCAGCATAGCCAAGATAAGTCCGGTAAGAAAGAGTAATTGCGTACGGTAAGGCGATTTTTTTTTCGTGGCAATTAACCGGGCTTTCCGGTGTGTTTCAGCTGTTGCTGTTTTGGGTGAATGGTGAACCGGAGACGCTTTTGTGTGTGGTTTTTTTGCCGGCTGGCGCGGATGGCTAACCTGTTCCCGTAATTTTTCTTCCGGTGTGGCATGCCGGATGGCTGGCGAGACAAATTCGGTGAGCCCAAATGCATCGGCATTATAGTTAACCGATTTGTCCTGTTCAAAAACAATTTTTTGGTTTTTGTTGAGATAGATAGCGCCTACTTTGTGAAAATGAATGCGTTTGCCTTGTTGTAAAGCCTGATCACACAAAAAAACGAATTTGTCAACCTGTGCTTTGGCTTCTTTGTAAGAAACGTTTTCTTCGCGAGCAATATAGTTTACCAGTAAGCCGTCGTTGGTTTTCAGGTAAGCATTAAACATTATCTGTTTGTAAGGAGGACGAAAGTGGTGGGTTTGCGGATGGATCGACGCCGGTTTATCCTGGGTTAAAAAGCCGCCTAAACCGGGTATCACCACGCATTCATAATCATACAACAAATCACCTATGTATTTGGCTATCTTCATGGTACGGGTTTTTAGTAAAGTGAAAGCTTCAACTTGCTAAGATAAGCACTGCAGCTGTGGGTTGCAAATTTTGTTAATAAGTTTTTTGCAATCTGGTTTAAAGATCGCAAAATAAACATTTTCAATAAGATAAGTAATCCTGTTTTTGTGGGTTCTGTCAACAGGAAAATTTCCGGAGTCCGGACCGTTTTTTAAAAAAGTCCGTTGATTTCGGCATCAATTTTTTCAATTACAATACCGATATCTTCCGGTTTATTAAAATCAAGGTTGTCCACATTGATGATAAGCAGCTTTCCTTGTTTATATTTTGTTATCCAGCTTTCATACCGTTCGTTCAGTCGTTTCAGATAATCCAGCCGGATAGATTCTTCATATTCTCTTCCCCGTTTTTGAATTTGTTCTACCAGGGTAGACACTGAAGCCCGGAGATAGATCAATAAATCAGGAGGTTGAATAAAGGAGCTCATCAACTCAAAAAGTGAGCTGTAATTTTCAAAGTCGCGGGTAGACATCAGGTTCATATCGTGCAGGTTAGGGGCAAAGATGTAAGCGTCTTCGTAGATACTCCGGTCCTGAATTACATTTTTATTTCCCCGGCGTATTTCCACCACCTGGCGGAAACGGCTGTTCAGAAAATAAACCTGCAGGTTGAACGACCAGCGTTGCATGTCATCATAAAAACTTTGCAGATAAGGATTATGATCCACATCTTCGTAATGGGCTTTCCACCCGTAATGTTTTGCGAGTATTTTCGTGAGGGTTGTTTTCCCCGAACCAATATTTCCAGCAATTGCTATATGCATTTTTAAATGGATTTAAAAATTAAAATTCTTTTTTGTTGTCTGACTGTTTTTTAATATTTCATCTACAAACTCCCGGCTGTTGTGAAGCCGCGGTACTTTGTGTTGCCCGCCCAGCTTGTTGTTGTGTTTCATCCAGTTATAAAAAGTTCCTTTTTTCATGGAACGGATCAAAGGAGGTTTTAAAACCAAATGATGATACCGTTTGGCCTCGTAATCTGAATTGAGTGCTTTTAGCGCATTGTCAAAAACTTCGGCGAAAAACTCAAAGTTATCCGGCATTTTTTCAAACTCAATAAGCCATTCATGACGAATATTATTTTCTTCGTATAAAGGAGCGGCTGTATAATCGCGAATGGCGGCTCCTGTTTTGGCGCAGGCTGTGGCCAGCGCTTTCTCGGCATTGTCTACCATGAGCTCTTCTCCTACGATATTCATATAGTTTTTGGTTCTTCCGGTTACCTGGATGCGGTAAGGGCGAAGAGAAGTAAAACGAATGGTGTCGCCAATCAGATAGCGCCACAATCCGGAATTGGTGGTAATGACCAGGGCGTAATGGGTATTGGTTTGTACCTCATCCAGCGTTAATGTTTGTGGATAAGGCCTTCCCAGCTGGTCCATCGGAATGAATTCATAGTAAATTCCATAATCAAGCATCAGCAACATGTCGTCGGCACCGGTTTGGTCCTGAATGCCAAAAAAACCTTCAGAAGCATTGTATGTTTGGTAATATTGCATCTCACTTTTGGGAATAAGTGAAAGAAATTGATGCCGGTAGGGTTCGAAACTGACGCCTCCGTGAAAGAACACTTCCAGATTGGGCCACACTTCCGGTATGGTTTTTTTCCCGGAAAGCTCAAGAACTTTACGCAGTAAAACCAATGTCCACGAAGGTACTCCGGAAAGGCTTGTAACATTGTGATGCAAGGTTGTTTCAGCCATGCGCTGCAATTTGCTTTCCCATTCGTCCATTAAGGCAATGGCCAGCGAAGGAGTGCGCATGATCTGTGCCCAGTAAGGCATGTTGTGGATTAAAATAGCGGAGAGATCGCCTTCGTAATAAGATTGGTTATTGACTTCCTGAATATTCTGGCTGCCGCCCATAAGCAATCCTTTTCCCTGAAAAAGGGATGAATCAGGATGGTTATTCAAATAAAGGGTTAAAACATCTTTACCCGCTTTAAAATGACATTCTTCAATGGTATCCTGACTGATGGGGATAAATTTACTTTTATTGTCAGTGGTTCCCGATGATTTGGCAAACCATTTGATCGTTTCGGGCCAGAGCAGATTTTTTTCTCCCTGACGCATCCGTTCGATGAGCGGCTGGATATCTTCATAACGGCTTACCGGTACCCGTTGTTTATAAATATCCGGATTTTTGATAGAGGCATAATCATATTTTTGCCCCCATTCTGTATTCTTCCCGTTTTCGATGAGCTTGTCAAACCAGTCGTGCTGTACTTCATTCGGATATTTCAGGAAGAGCTCAATCTGGTGCATTCTCTTCTTAATAAGCCATGTAAGTACAGAATTTATGAAAGCCATCAGCGTTTTTCAAATGGATGTTTAAAAAGTCAAATTTAAAAATTTTTGTGAATATCCCTTCGCTTTTGTCGGTTTAAATCCGGTAAATAAAAAATCGCTTTTCGAAAATAGGCAAAGTATTATTTTTGTCCAACAGAAAAATAAGATGATTCTATTTCCTGCGGCGAAAATCAATATCGGATTACGGATTACCGGAGAAAGAGCAGACGGGTATCATAATATCGAGTCGGTTTTTTGTCCGGTTCCTTTATGTGATGTGCTGGAGTTTTTGCCGTCAGAAACCTTTGAGTTATCGCTTTATGGGAAACCGGTTCCCGGAATGCCCGAAGAAAACCTGATTACGAAAACGTGGAAACTTTTAAATCAAAAGTTTTCGATTCCGCCGGTACGGGTTGCTTTGATGAAAAATATTCCTCCGGGAAGCGGACTGGGGGGAGGGGCTTCTGATGCCGCTTTCTTCTTAAATGGGCTGAATGAATTTTTTCATTTGAACCGATCGTCTGCTGCGCTTCAGGAACTGGCTTTGCAGCTTGGAAGTGATGTTCCTTTTTTTCTGCAGAACCGGCCTGCGCTGGTTTCCGGAAGAGGGGAAGAAATAAAACCCATTACGCTTCCGGTTAAGAACTTGTGGCTGATGCTGGTGCTTCCGCCGGTGCATTGTGCTACCGGTCAGATGTTTTCATTGACAAAACCCGGTAAGTTCACAGCTCCTTTGACCGAGTTTCTCCGTCAACCGGTAGAAACATGGTCTCTGTTTGTAAAAAATGATTTTCAGGAAATAGCCACCCGGCAGAATCCGGTTCTGTATCGCGTGCAGCAAGAGCTTATTAAAAGGAAACCGGTTTATTGGTCAATGACCGGTTCTGGATGTGCTTTTTATGCTTTTTTCCGGAAAAAGCCATCAGTTTCTTTCCCGGAATTTATGGGTGAAGTTCGTGTTTTCAGGTTCCCCGGTTATTAAGATACCGGTTTTATTTTCTGCTCCGCCGCCGCCGTTCTCTTTCTTTTTCCGTAATGTAATGATCAATGGCCATAGCCATGGAAGGCGCTGCTTGCGTGGGAGCCGGAATATTTACTGTCAGTCCGGCATCTTTCAGTGCCTTGTTGGTAGATGGCCCGAAAGCGGCAATTAGTTGGTCGCCCTGTTCGTAATCCGGAAAATTAGTCAGGAGTGAGTTAATACCTCCCGGACTGAAAAAGATCAGCATATCGTATTTTTTGATATCCAGATCCGACAGATCGCTTGGAACGGTTCTGTAAATTACTCCTTGGGTGTAATTGATTTTTTCTTTGTTGAGTAATTTAAACATGGTCTGGTTGGGCACATCCGACGAAGGAACCAAAAAGGTTTCGTCACGGTGTTTTTTCAGAATTTCAAGGAGATCCTGAAAGTTTTGTTTTCCGAAAAAGATCTTTCTTTTTCGGTATTGCACATACTTTTGCAGATAGTAAGCGGTGGATTCTGAAATACAGAAATATTTCAATGAATCCGGAATTTCTTTTCGGAGTTCCTTGGCAATCCGGAAAAAATGGTCTACGGCATGGCGGCTGGTAAGGATTACCGCTGTATGCCCGTTCAAAGAATTTTTATTCATCCGGAATTCCTGGGCAGAAATTCCCTCAATCGTAATAAATTTACGAAAATCAATGTTTAAATTAAACTTTTCACTCAATTCTCCGTACGGAGACCGGCTAATATCGGCCGGTTTTGGCTGCGATACTAAAATGTTTTTGATTTTCAATGTCCCGAATTTTTAACCCCCATAATACACTAATGCCCCTGTTTATCATGGTGATACCGTCATTTTTATTATCCCGTTCCCAGTTTTACCAGCCATAACAAAGGGGCAATTTCAATGGCGCAAAGATATAAAAATATATGATGTATTTGAAAATCCCCTTCGCTTAATCCGTTGCGAAACGTTTGAAACCATTTGAAAAGGAACAGGATAATTATGGTAACAATCATTCCGTCAATTAAAAAGCGACTCCCCGAATAAAAATAAATGAGCAGCAGCGGAATAAGGATAATGCCACTGATGAACATCCATAGTTGATTGGATTTTAACTGGTTTTTGGCGGATGTTTTTGCATTGAATAAAATGCCGGACAGCAAAGTGAGTATCTGATTGAGAAAAAAGAAAACAAACGTAATTCCTGCAATTCTGCCTACCCAGTAAAAATCGGTAAACGACCGGGCCGGAAGATAATGGTAACGAATCAGAATAATGATGGAAAACAGGGTAATGGCTACCCAGAAATTGATGGAAAAGAAAAGCGGAACAGCCCACCCCGGTTTGCTATAGCTGTCGTTGTCGCGCCGGGTGCCACTTTTTAAAAAAAGGGTAAAAATGGCTTGCAGTGTTCTCGGATAAAAAAAACGAATCAGAGCAATCAAGGTTAGAAAACCGAAGAGAAGATAAAAAACCAAATGCCCTTCCGGATGTGGGAGAGGATGCGGATGAATGGCAATATGCCCTTTTTGAAAAAAAATCCCGGTCTTTTTCAAAGTATCGGCAACGGGCAAGGTTAAAATGTATAGAATTGGTTTCAAGATATTTAAAGTAATAAAAAATTTTTGTTAAAAAATTAACGAAACTAAATTTTGCAACAAAATTAGTAATACTTTTGCAGTGCGCATTAAAATTAAAACAAAATGGAATTAATTGATAAGATTCATGAGATGGCGCGGCAGGCAGGTAAAACCATTGTTTTACCCGAAGGTACTGAAGAACGAAACCTTCGTGCTGCGGATTATGTCTTAAAAGAAAAAATTGCAGCTATTATTTTGCTGGGAAACCGGGATGAGATTTTGAAAAAGGCGTCTGGTTTTTCATTACAAAATATTGAAAAGGCCACAATTATTGACCCGAAAAACCATCCGGACAAAACGTATTATGCCCGGATGCTGGCTGATATCCGGAAGAAAAAAGGAATGACGTATGAAGAAGCTTTGAAAAAAGTGGAAGAGCCGTTGTATCTGTCCACGTTGCTGATTAAAGACGGAAAAGCAGATGGTGAAGTGAGTGGTGCTGAGCATGCCACCGGCGATGTGTTGCGTCCGGCTTTTCAGATCATCAAAACACTTCCGGGGGTGAGTGCCGTTTCCGGTGCTTTTATCATGATCCTGAAAGACAAAAATTTTGGTACCGATGGGGTGATGATTTTTGCTGATTGTGCTGTGAATCCTGATCCTTCGGTACGTGAGCTGGCTGAAATTGCTGTTGAATCGGCTAAAACGGCAAAGAATATTGCCGGGATTGAACCGAAAGTGGCCATGTTGAGTTTTTCAACGAAAGGAAGTGCCAAACATGAAAAAGTGGACAAGGTGGTGGAAGCATTGAATATGGCTAAAACAATGAACCCGGATCTGCAAATAGACGGTGAATTACAAGCTGATGCCGCTATTATTGAAGCCATTGGAAAGAAAAAAGCTCCCGGTTCACCTATTGCCGGTAAAGCCAATGTATTGGTTTTCCCCTCTTTGGAAAGTGGAAATATTGCTTACAAGCTGGTGCAGCGTTTGGCCGGGGCTGAAGCGGTAGGCCCGGTTTTGCAGGGATTAGCGGCGCCGATTAACGATTTGTCGCGTGGCTGTTCGGTAGACGATATCATTAATATGATTGCCATTACAGCCAATCAGGCTAACGGTTTATTACAATAGTTAGAAAATATTAAAATTTTAAAAATGAGCGAATTAGTTCAATTTAGTCTGGGCGGTCGCCTGAAACCCAAAGGAAATATTCAAACCGTGGGTATCCTCGGTTGCGGTTCAGTAGGACAGGTTGTAGCCCGTATTTGTGCCCAGTATGGAATGGATGTCGTTTTTCTGGATTTGAATGAAGAACGAATTCAGGAAATTTACCGGGACATTGAAAGCCAACTTGATGATGTTATTGCCCACTGGGGCATCACGTCATCCGAAAAAAAACTGATCATGTCGCGGCTGAAAGGGACCACCCGTTATGAAGACCTGAAAGATTGCGATTTGGTTATCGAAACCATCAGCTCCCGGCAAAAAGGTACTTTGGTGAATTTGCGAAAAGAGTTGTTTCAGAAAGTGGAAGCTGTGGTACGCGAGGATACAATTATTTCTTCCGACTTGTCCACATTAATTATTTCTGATTTGGCTGTCGTACTGAAAAATCCCGGACGGGCTATCGGGATTCATTTTATTGAACCCATCGATAAAACCAATATCGTAGAAGTAGTTAAAGGACGTCAGACTACCGACGAAACCTATGAAAAGGTGAAACGTTTTGTTCAGATGCTGAACAAAAAAGCCATTCTGATCAATGAATCGCCCGGAAACATTTCGACCCGGATGATGATCCCGCTGATCAATGAAGCCTGTGAGATTTTGATGGAAGGGGTGGCGTCAATTTCCGATATTGACGAAACCATGAAAGAAACCACCGGTTATATTTTTGGCCCGTTCGAAATCGCCGACAAAATCGGTCTTGATAAGATTTTGAAATACATGGATAATCTTTATCAGGAGTACGGCGATAAGAAATACAAGGCTTCACCGATTATCAAACGGTTGGTACGTGCTAACTACCTGGGGGTACAAACCAAAAAAGGTTTTTATAATTACGAAGGAAACAAACCCGTGGGAAATACTATTTCGTGTGCCATTATTAATTAGAGAAAAAGCGTAAAAATGAAAATAATCGTTTTAAATTGCGGTAGCTCGTCTATTAAATACGAGCTGGTAAATATGCCTTCAAAAGAAGTGCTGGCCAAAGGCCTGGTAGAACGTATCGGGTTGCGGGGCAGTGCCATTAAACATAGCCGGAACGATGGCTTTGAGAAGAAATTTGAAGGAGAAATTTTAGACCATCAACAAGGGATAGAATACTTGCTGGGTATTCTTATCAGCGAGAAATATGGCAGCCTGAAAAGTATGGAAGAGATTGGGGCAGTAGGACACCGGGTGGTTCATGGAGCAGAAGAGTTTAGTGGTAGTGTGTTGATTACCAATAAAGTGATTGATGTTCTTGAACGTTCGTCCGAATTGGCTCCGTTGCATAATCCACCAAACCTGAAAGGGATTTATGCCATGAAACAGCTGTTGCCTCATGTTCCCCAGGTGGGTGTTTTCGATACGGCTTTTCATCAAACCATGCCGCCTCATGTGTTTTTGTACGGAATACCTTACAGCTTGTATGAAAAATATAAAATCCGCCGGTATGGATTTCATGGTACGAGCCATAATTATGTTTCGCACCGGGCTTGTAATATCTTAGGCGTTGATTATAATCAGCCCAGGATTATTAGCTGCCATTTGGGCAATGGTGCTTCGGTTGCAGCTATTAAAGACGGGAAATCGTACGATACTTCTATGGGAATGACGCCTACCGAAGGATTGATTATGGGAACCCGTTCTGGCGATTTGGATCCGGGTGCTCTGCTTTTTATTGCTGAAAAAGAAAGAACTTCCATTGGTTATACCCGTACTTTGCTGAATAAATTCTCTGGTATGATTGGTATTTCGGGAGTTTCATCCGATATGCGTAATATTGAAGAAGCCGCGGAAAAAGGAAACGAAAGGGCACGGATTGCTCTTGAAATGTTTGCTTATCGTGTGAAAAAATATATCGGAGCATATGCAGCAGCACTTGGTGGGGTAGATATCCTGATTTTTACCGGTGGAATTGGAGAAAATGATACCGAAACCCGGAAACGGATTTTAAAAGACATGGAATTTCTGGGAATTGACCTGGATGAATCCATGATGGATAAAAGAGGAGAGGAAATGATGCTCTCAACCGAAAAATCAAAAGTAAAAGTAATGGTCATTCCTACCCAGGAAGAACTGATGATTGCTCAGGATACTTTTGATCTGGTACAGAAATAGTTTTTGTAACTTCTATACAATAAAAAAGCCCGTGAAAACGGGCTTTTTTATTGTAAGATGACAGGAAAAACAGAAAATGGTTACATGTTTTCCATCATTTCATCGGTCATTTCCAGGTTGTGGAAAACTTTTTGGACGTCGTCATCATCTTCAAACAGATCGATAATCTTCATGATCTTTTGTGCTTCTTCAAGAGGAAGCGTTTTGGTATCGTTCGGAATACGTTGCAGCTCTGCGGTTTCCGGCTCAATGCCCAGCTCTTCCAGTTTTTTCATCATGGGGCCAAAATCTTCCATGGAGGTCGTAACATGAAAGAATCCGTCTTCCAGTTCAATATCTTCAGCACCGGCATCAATCAATTCCATTTCAAATTCATCCTGGTCTAAATCTCCTTTGGGAATTTCGAAAACACCTTTTCTGTCAAACAGATAGCTCAAAGAGCCGTTGGTGCTCAAGCTTCCGCCATATTTATTGAAAATAGCCCGGATATTGGAAACTGTCCGTTGCAGGTTGTCAGTGGTGCATTCCAGGTAAACAGCAATACCGTGAGGTAAATAGCCTTCGTAGGTTACTTCGGTGAAATTGGCAGAATTTTTATCTTTTCCTTTGTTAATGGCGCGCTCAATATTGTCTTTGGGCATACTTTGTCCCTTGGCATTGGCAATGGCCATGCGTAAACGGGGGTTGCCGTCCGGATCGGGACCACCTTCTTTAACGGCTACTGTAATTTCTTTGATGAGTTTTGAGAAGATTTTGGAACGTTTGGCATCAAGAGCTCCCTTTTTCCTTTTTATGGTTGACCATTTACTGTGTCCTGACATATTTGTTTCTTTTTTATGAAATTTTTGATTTTACAGGGCAAAATTAAGAAAAATAGCGAAATGGAAAATGACCTGAAAAATGAAAAAGCTCCCACCTGCGGGAGCTTTTCACTTTGTGTTTTTATGCTTTATCTTACCATCCGGAAATACTGATTCCGGCAGACCACTGATTTAAATCCGGTCCCTGATCTTTTAAAAACATGTTGTTCACCGCATAAGTGGCATATAAAACGAGCGTTCCGTATCCCATCCTGACGGTAGCATCAAAACGGAAAGGTTGCAGGTTGAAACTGTTCACACTTTTTACAATATTCCGGTTGTCGCGGTTGGGGGTAGTGTAGTATCCCGGCAGGAGTTTTCCGGTGGCAGGATCTTCCAAATAGTATTGCTTGTTGGCTTCATTAAAATAGATTTTGGTATGGGTTCGTAACCGCGCGTTAATGATCATCCCGAAACTGATGAAGAACCGGTGACTGCGCTGAACATTATTGGTCTGGAACTCAAAGAGTACAGGAACTGAAAGATAAAACAGCGTAAGTTTGCTTTTGCGAACGCTTACATTGCGCATGTAAAAACCTTGCAATGTATTGCTGTCGGGCGACAGATAAGTGGGATTGGTAAACCGGTAGTTGTTAAAGCTTAAGCCTAAGCCGGTTACCATTCCGATGGTCCGGGCTTTGTTGAAAGGAATATTTTGTTCGAACAGGTTTAAATTAACATTAATGGATTTTTCGTACTGTAGATTCAGGTATTCGTATTCTTTTCCAAAATCGGTATTCATGGAAGGAGTGAGATAGCCATTGATTCCCAAATCAACACCGCCCCAATGCCCGTTAAATTTTACCGGTTTTGTACGAATCCATTTTATGTTCCCGTTATCGTCTACTACCAAAGTGTGACTTCCCAGGGTAACTTTGGTGGTATCGCCGTCAACGACTTCCACATGAATTGAGCCTACATTTACGCGTGTGGTATCATTCCAGTGGTTTTGGCTGGGAGATGAATTATAAACGATCAGGTGGGCTTTCCCGGCTGCATTTTTCACGGTAATCGATTTTTCGGAAGAGCGAACCAAACGAATACTGGCGGCAGCGGAAGTTTCTTTGTTTAAAAATTTTTGTGCGTTGATTTTAATTTCGCCAGCACCGGAAGCTTTGGCAAAAACAGAATCAGCGACCAGACTGCCGGCTTTCATTTCGCCAGCACCGGATACGTTAGCATATAATTTGTCTGCTTTACCGTAAAGAACTACATCGGCTGCTCCTGAAACATGGCTATTTACCTGATGATAATGTAGTATGAGGTCAACGTTGGCAGCACCACTGGCATCCAGTTTGAACAGCTGTCCTGAAAGCGTGTCGGCTCCTTTCACCACAGAAGCTCCGGATGCTCTAATGGATTGCAAGTAAGGAACAGTAACATAAAATTTTAACCGGGTGGGGTTAAGATTGGAATAGGTGATGTGCAGGGTTTGGTTTTTGACGCTTATGTGAATGGCATTGAGCAGGTTCTCGTCGGTTTCTGTAATTACGGTGTAGGGTGCATTGCCTTTAGTCAGGATAATGATGTGATCTGCTCCGTCAGCCTGAATACGGTTAAAGGCAGGTACTTTTATGCTGCTTTTTACGATTTGCCCATTTCCTTTAATGTTTCTTTTATTCCATTGGCTGTATCCTTTAACGGGTGTAAAGAGAAAAATTAAAGCCGTGAATAAACTTGCCAAAAATGTAATTTTCTTCATCGTTTTTCTTTTTGGCATAAAACGGGAAAGAAGCATGAAAAGTTACAGGCTGTATTTTTTCTTTGTGTTTTATCAGCGGAGCAGGGTGATGGAGCCTTGTAAATGTCTTTTCATGAGTCCGCTGGTAGAATGAAAATAAACTTCGCAGGTGTAAAAATAGGTTCCGGGGGCACAGTCTGTTCCGGTATGTATATTTTTTCCATCCCAGTTGATCATGGGATCGTGGGTTTGAAAAACTTCTTTTCCCCAACGGTTAAAAATAACCATGTCCACGTGGTCTACGGTGGCTTTCGGATTACTCGACAAGCTGTTCATGGGAACCAGCTTATCGTTTACTCCGTCATTGTTTGGTGTAAACACATTGGGAAGAGTATACTGCGGACAGGCATCGTAATCCACACAGATTTTCAGGCTCTGGTTGCTGACATTTCCGATGGAATCAACCGCTTCAACGGCATAGCATCCTACTACGCTGCCTAAATCCTGGTGCAGAAAATAGGCCGTATCAGCCAGGTTTCCGTCGATAGAATCAATCAAAGTCAAATCAGAACCCGGAGTAGCATAAAAAATCCTGTATTTTGCCAAATCGTTGTAGCAGGTGTCATTCTGGGGGAGCCACATTTTTACGGTGTTATCCACTTTCTCGCAATCGGTAACTACGGCAACAAGAGGAGTACACGGTGGTGTAACATCTTTGGGAATAGCGCAGGCTATTTGTGAGTAATTGATAACCGGATTGGGCATTCCGGCAAGTGAAAAATGGCCTTCAGATTTAATGTAATAGCAGTATCGGGATGTGTTGTCCAAATGATAGTCTGTGTAACTTTTTCCTGTTACGGTGGTCAGCGAGTCGAATGTCGTGCTGTTTTCTGTTTTCCGGTAGATAATGAAACGGTCGTTGATCCAGGGAACTGAAGGATCCCAGCTGAGCGTAAGTCTTTTATCTGCTGCTCTGATCCGTAAGAAAATGGAAGAAGCTGCTTGGGAACTCCCGATTTTTCCTGTGGTATTGCTTTCCAGATCAACCCGGTAGTAAACGGCTGCATTTTCTGAGTTCAAATCAATTGCATTATCGAAGTAAGTGGTATCAAGAAGTCCCTGAAAAGTTTGAATCAGGTGCATGGTGCCTCCGGAAGCTTTGTCGCTGCGGAACAGTTTGTAAACATAAGGTCCGGGATACTGTAAAGTATCAAGTTCCACGGGTTTTGCCCAGTTTACAATGACATGTCCCTGTTCGAGATTGGTTTTGTCGTTACTGACCTTTGTAATAATGGGTACATCACGTTTCAGGGATGCACAGGCCTGGTCTGATGCGTAGCTTTCAGCGCCATCGGCAAAAATGGCTGTTACACGATAGCAATACCGGATACCTTGTGATAATCCGGTACCTTGATTATCATCGCGAAAAGTAGTTTGGTCATAACTATCGGTTGTACCGATTTCCACAAACCCGGTATAGGCCGGTACGCCGGTTTCGCATACTCCGTGCTGCCAAAAAGTACTGTCGGCTTTCCGGTAAATTTTGTATCCCACAGCATTCTCACAACCGGTAGTATCCCATTGTAAATTGATTCCGTCACCCAGTGCTTTGGCGGTAAGGTTTTTTGGCGCAGGAGCAATTACTTTAATGTCTACTTGTTTAAAACTGGCCAGACTGACCGGAAAACCACTGTCTTTGGCCTTGAACCCAACGTAATAAGCTTGCCGGCGAACATGATTACAAACGGTATGCCATGAAAAAACGGTGGATACCGTGTCGTTTCCTTTGGCCGGATCCGGATTGATCGTAGCCGGGCTGATGGTTTGGACAAAAGGCCCGCCAAAAGCAGTAAGGGTAACATCGGTTCCCTCAGGATCAATAGCCGTGGTGGTAAAATGCAGACTGTCGCCGGCTACCACACAAGTGTCGTTACCTGTAATAATAATGGGTGGTTTATGGCTACAGCTTACAATGGTAATTTGCATATCGCGTCGTACGTAACCAATCATTACTCCCCGTCGCCATTCTTCCGTTAAAAAGGCTACATTGTATTCCCCTTGCAAAACCGGATTTACCCATTGGATTTCTCCGGTAAGCGAATCTATACGAAAATAATCGGAAGCTTTCGGAAAAGTGTATCCCGGAATGTCCCGGCCGCCGGCTCCTTTACAAACCACTAATTTGTAGGAAAGGCTGTCTCCGTCCGGATCATATGCTCCCGGATTGTGATAAAACGGTTGTCCGACACAGCCGGCATCAATGGGGGGATTCAATAATTGAACCGAATTATTGTATCCAAGAAAAGGATTGATAACCAGATAACTGTCAATAAACATGGGGACGTTTACCGAGTTAGGAATGTTTACGACGCCATTATTTCTGTTGGGGTCTTCCACGGTGATGGTGTAAGATCCCGGGCCGGCGTACGTGTGTCGGCCTACATAGCGGTTGTAAGAGATGTCATTTCCCAACGGATAAAAATCAATACGCGGGATTTCTTCCGAACTTCCATCGCCCCAAAAGATGGGCATGGTATTTCTTTCGTCATCGGCCGGGCTGGATGTACGTGTGTACATGGTAATGGTAAACTCGTAAGTCAGCCCTTCAATGTGCCGATAGGTAATTTCTGCGGCTCTTTGGTGGGTGGCAAAGACTTCCGGAAGAAGAAAAAGAAAAAGTACTCCTGTGAGTAAATACTGTTTCATGCACTCAAAAATTTTTTGAAGAACGAAGAAAAAATTTCATCATTCATCCAACCGCTTTGTATTTATTTGTGTTTTTTCAACGCTTTTAATTGTGTTTTTGTCCTCATCCCGATAGGGTTTGACCCATCGGTTTGACGGGGTTCGTTCCTGTTTCATTGAACGGCTCTCAAAACTACAAATAATCTGTTACACCTTTTATTTTTTGTTTTAAATGAAAATCAAAAACTTAGCGTGAAAAGGTTGGTGTGCGGAAATTTTTTTCGCGTCAAAAACTTCCTAAACCGGCCACAACATAAAAAAAACTTAATTTTGTAGCTGTTGACCGGACAGTTTGTGAATGAAAAAATTAACAACAGAAGAAGAAAGGCAGGAAATCCTGCGCCAATATCGTCATTTGATTGACGTTTGGACTACCCGTAAGGAAACCAAAGACTTGTGGGATGTGCGAAAAGCCTTTCGTATGGCTGCCGAAGCCCACAAAGATATGCGGCGGAAATCGGGTGAACCGTACATCATGCATCCGATTGCTGTAGCTACTATTGTGGCGGGTGAAATGGGGCTGGGGCGGACTTCTATTATCTCGGCATTATTGCATGATACCGTGGAAGATACCGATATTACCCTTGAAGATGTGGAGAAAATGTTCGGTCAGAAAGTGTCGCGAATTATTGATGGCCTTACCAAAATTGATGAGATCTCCGATAACAATTCCACGGCCCAATCGGCTACGCTGAAAAAAATTATCCTGACGCTGTCAGATGATGTGCGGGTGATTCTTGTAAAACTCGCTGATCGTCTGCACAACTTAAGAACGCTGGATGTGATGCCGCGTAACAAGCAGTTACGTATAGCTTCAGAAACACTCTACATCTATGCTCCATTGGCTTATCGTCTTGGATTTTTTGCAGTGAAGAGCGAGCTGGAAGAACTCTCATTCCGGTATTCGC
Source organism: Candidatus Sulfidibacterium hydrothermale (assembly GCF_020149915.1). GTDB lineage: Bacteria > Bacteroidota > Bacteroidia > Bacteroidales > F082 > Sulfidibacterium > Sulfidibacterium hydrothermale. The sequence goes on along the minus strand of NZ_CP083760.1, from coordinate 2,560,695 downwards.
AGCCGGAATTGTATGAAGAAATCAAAAAGGAAATTGATGCTGCCCGGTCAGAGCGATACCGTTATCTGAATGATTTTATGGTTCCTATCCGGAAAGCTTTGAACGAAAAAGGGCTGAAGTTTGAATTGCTCATCAACGAAAAAACAACCTATTCGGTTTGGAAAAAAATGCGGCGTCTTGAATTGCCTTTTGAGCAGATTTACAATACTTTCAGTTTGGACATCATTGTAGATGTGGAATCGGAAGATGAAAGTCTGGAGTGTTGGGCTGTTTATTCGGAACTGGCAAAAATTTACAAACCGAACAACAAAAGGTTACGTGACTGGATGAGTACCCCTAAGGCCAATGGCTATGAAGCAATTCATACTACAGTAATGGGACCTCAGGGACAATGGGTGGCTGTTCATATTCGCAGCCGCCGTATGCAGGAAATTGCACAAAAAGGATATGCTGCTTACCTCAAATATAAAAAACAGGAGTCGTCACCCGGAAGTCTGGAACTGTGGCTGAAAAAAACCCGCGAACTGTTGAATGAAAACGACCAGAACGACGAGTCTATCAGCTTTATTGACGATTTTAAACAGGATCTTTTTTCGGATGAGATCTATGTTTTTACTCCTAAAGGAGATATGGTGAGCCTGCCCAAAGGGGCTACGGTATTGGATTTTGCTTATGCTATTCACAGCGACTTGGGAAACAGGGCCATTGGTGCGAATGTAAACCGGCAGGTGAAAACCATCGATTCGAAATTGCGTAGTGGTGACCAGGTAGAAATTATTACTTCTCAGATTGCAGAACCACAGGAAGAATGGTATAAGAATGTGGTAACTGCCCGTGCTAAAACCAAGATTAAAGCAGCGCTGAAAAATAAAAGGAAAACTTACCGGGAAGCCGGCGAGAAAAAACTACAGGAGTATTTCTCCCAACTGAAAATTGAAATGGGAAACCAGCCGGTTCAGACCCTGATGAAGGAGCTGGAAATTACCAGCCCGATTGATTTTTATTATTACCTCGCCATGGGGGAAATCGGCAAGGAAGATATCCGGCGAATCTTATTGCCCGAAGAAGATAAATCAAGATGGTTTAGCAGCTTGCGTATTCCTTTTATTAATCGTTCATCAAAGTCATCAGCTTCTGATGAATCACCGGTAACCCAAAAAACAGGAAAGGTGCAGGAGCCGGGAAAAGAATACCTGGTATCCTCTTGTTGTCATCCGGTGCCCGGAGATAACGTTATTGCGCTGGAGCTCCCTTCGGGGCGAACAGAGGTGCATCGTACCGATTGCGAAAAAGCCATCCAGTTAATGTCGGTTTATGGCCGGAATATTCTGAAATCGGAATGGAAACCGCAGGAAGGGAAAACCTATCTGGCTCTTTTGCATATCACGGCCAAAGACCGTCCCGGCTTGCTCAACACCATTACCGAGATCATTTCCATGAAGTATCAGCTTGACATGAATGCCATTAACATGTATTCGCATGAAGGACTCGTGTTTATCGATATAAAAATCTTTGTTCCCGATTTGCTTACTTTAAAAAAGCTGATTTCTTCACTGAGTAAAGTTTCGCAGGTAATCAAAGTTGTACGAACTTTTTAATAAATGTTTTACGTTTATTGTTTTGGCTACGGGGATGGGGAATAAAAAAGCAGAATACAGATTTTCCGAATTACGATATTCAAAACGGTTCGTGGCAGAGAATAAAAATTTAAAAAATATTATTTCTATTTAAACTGTTTAAATATAATTTGCTTATTTTTACAGCGCAAAACTTTATGATGCGAATATGAAACAGGAAACGAAAAAAGACACTTTTGAAAAGGTAAAAAAGGTATTTACCGAATATCTTGATTCCAGGGGACACAGGAAGACTCCCGAGCGCTATACCATTCTGAAAGAAATTTATGCTACCGACGGTCACTTTGATATAGAGACGTTGTACATTCGCATGAAAAACAACAAATACCGTGTAAGTCGAGCCACTTTATACAATACCATTGAACTCTTGCTTGATTGCAATTTGGTTACCAAACATCAGTTTGGAAACAACTGTGCCCAGTTTGAACGGTCGTTTAAATACAAACAACACGATCATTTTGTGTGTATGGATGATGGTACGGTCCTTGAGTTTTGCGATCCGCGTATTCACGAAATCCAAAAGTCGGTAGAAGAACTCCTTGGGGTAAAAGTGGCTTATCACTCTTTAACCTTTTACGGCAAATGTCCGGAAGATGCCAAGGAAAAAGCTTCGGGTCAGAAATCGTGATTTCTGAAACAAAGATTTAATCCGGGTTGTACGGGTGTGAACCTTTTCTTGAAACACCGTTAAAAATTGAACATGGAAGCAAAAACAGATGTACTTCTTGGCCTGCAATGGGGCGATGAAGGAAAAGGTAAAATTGTGGACTTCCTTACCCCGCATTATGATGTGGTTGCCCGGTTTCAGGGAGGGCCTAACGCCGGACACACCATCGAATTTGAAAACCGGAAGTTTGTTTTGCATACAATTCCTTCTGGTGTTTTTATTCCGGAAACCATCAATGTTATTGGAAGCGGTGTACTGATCGATCCTTATATTTTTGATCAGGAAGTACAGTCATTAAAGTCATCTGGTGTTGATTTATTACAACAGGTGCTGATTTCCCGGAAAGCCCATCTGATTTTGCCTGCTCACCGGCTTTTAGATGCCGTGTACGAAAAAGCAAAAGGAAAAGAAAAAATCGGATCCACGTTGAAAGGAATCGGCCCGGCTTATACCGATAAAACGGCACGGAAAGGATTGCGTGTGGGTGATCTGGAACTTCCCGGTTTCCCGAATCGTTATCAGAATTTGCGGGAACAACATCTGCAGATAGCTTCGTTGTATGATTCGAATCCGGAAGAAGTGGTGATTGAAGGGCTTCCCTTTAAAGAATATGAAGAAGAGTGGCTGAAAAAGCTGGAAACCTTAAATCGGTTTAAAAAAACCGATAGTGAATATTTCTTAAATCAGGCTCTGAAGAGTGGAAAGTCAGTTTTGGCAGAAGGGGCACAGGGAACATTGCTGGATGTGGATTTTGGAGCTTATCCTTTTGTTACCTCGTCAAATACTACGGTAGCAGGTGTTTGTAGCGGTTTGGGAATCCCTCCGTCCGAAATTGGAAAAGTGTATGGCATTTTTAAAGCCTATTGTACCCGTGTGGGCAGTGGCCCTTTTCCAACAGAACTCTTTGATGAAACAGGGCAACGCTTGCGCGAAAAAGGTCATGAGTTTGGTGCCACTACCGGTCGTCCGCGGCGTTGTGGCTGGCTTGACCTTCCTGCTCTGAAATATGCCATTATGCTGAACGGCGTTACCGAACTGAAAATGATGAAAGCCGATGTTTTATCGGGCTTTAGCGAAATTAAAGTGGCGGTGGCTTACCGGGTCAATGGAAAAGAAACCAATAAATTACCGTTTGATATGGACCGGACGGTCATAGAACCGGTTTATCAATCTTTTGAAGGCTGGAATGATGAGCTGGAAAAAGCAAAAACATTTAATGACCTGCCTCCGGCATTAAAAAATTATATCCGCTTTATTGAAACCGAAACCGGAGTGCCGGTAAGTTTGGTTTCAACGGGTCCTGACCGAAGCCAGACCATTGTAAAGTAAACGGGCTTTTGTCGAAAAGCAGTTTATGCAAACGTCTGCAGTCCACTTGTTTTTGTTCCGGAATTCTTTTGATTTTTTTAACATTTTATTCCTAATTCGGTATTGTTGGCCGGTAAATGATTAATTTTGCCGCGGAAAATTCATGAATCATCCTGTAAAATGAAAAAATATTTTATTGGTATTGTACTTTTTATAGCCATTTTGACCTACCTGGTTTCGTCTTGCCGGAAAGATGAGATGAAACCTTTTTCGGTGGCGTTTTATAATGTGGAAAATTTGTTTGATACCATTGACAATCCGAACACACGCGACAACGATCATTTACCTGACAGTAAAATTCCCTGGAACACAAAACGGTATAAAACCAAATTGGAACACATTGCCAAAGTAATGGCTGCGATGAATGCTCCGGGGTTTCCTACGGTTTTTGGATTGGCTGAGGTAGAGAACAAGCAGGTTGTAGAAGATTTGATCCATACCGGCAAATTAAAAGATGCCCATTACAAAATCTTGCATAAAGACAGTCCGGATGAGCGGGGAATTGATGTGGCATTATTGTATCAGCCTAAAATTTACAAGCCGGTAAAAACACGGTTTATCCGTATCCGTTTTCCTTCTGAACCGGATAATCCCACCCGCGATATTCTTTATTCAAAAGGATTGGTTTATGGCATGGATACGATCCATATTTTTGTGAATCACTGGGTTTCGCGTTATGGTGGAAAAGAAAAGACGGATGCTTTACGCCGTTTTACCGGACATATGTTGCGCCTGTTGGCGGATTCTATTTTTAATGTGGATCCCAATGCCAATATCCTGATTATGGGCGATCTGAATGATAATCCGACAGATAAAAGCCTTACCGAAGGACTGGGCGCCATAGAGCCACGGCCACCATTTGCTAAAAAAAGATTGTACAATCTGGCTATTCTTCCTTACAAAGCCGGAAAAGGTTCGCTTTATTACAAACACTGGGATTTATTTGATCAGGTAATTGTTTCCACTGCACTGGTAGGCGGTTATAATGGAATCAAAACCGATGTTAACCAGGAAGAAGTTTTCAAAAAAGACTGGATGTTGTATCATCCGAAAAAAGGGCCGGCTGTGCCTAACCGTACGGCAGGGAGACACTATTACGGGGGTTACAGCGACCACTTACCGGTTATGGTTAAAATGAAGGTGGACTTGAGTGGTGAGATATTCACCATCATTTAATGGATTTGAAAAAAGCCGGATTTTTGCCAACCGTGTTATTCCTGTAGAAAAATGTAGTTATTTTGTGGTGGAGCTAAAAAACCAATAACCACAATAGGGAAAATCGAAATGATGAAAAAAAGAATTTTTCTCACCACAATAGTTACAGTAGTTATAGCGGTTCTGTTTATGGTTTCCTGTAAACCCGACCGTACCATTCAGCCCATTCATCTTGTGGGCGAAGCACAGGGCACTTATTACAATATGGTGTATTACGATTCGCTTCACCGGAATCTTCACCGGCAGGTTGATTCTATTCTGAAAGCATTTGACCGTTCGGTTTCGTTGTGGGTGCCTACTTCTATCATCTCGCGGGTAAACCGAAACGATACCTCGGTGGTGCTGGATGACTATTTTGTGGGAAATTTTAAAGATTCTCAGGAAGTAAGTAAAGCCACCGACGGCGCTTTTGATATGACGGTGGGCCCTTTGGTCGAAGCCTGGGGTTTTGGCTTTAAGAGCCGTGAAAAGGTGGGGAAAAAGATTGTGGATAGCCTTTTGCCTTTGGTGGGATATCAAAAAATCAAGCTGATCAATGGAAAAGTGGTGAAAGCAGATCCCCGCATGCAAATTGATTTTAATGGAATTGCACAGGGGTATTCCGATGACGTTATCGGGAAATTTTTTGATCATTTGGGAATTCATAATTATCTGATTGATATTGGCGGAGAAGTAAAAGCCAAAGGAACGAAACCAGACGGGAAATATTGGCGTGTAGGGATTGAAAAACCGTCTGCCGACAGTGTTTCGCCCCGAACCCTGAAAGCAGTAATCGTTTTACATAACCGCTCGGTAGCCACTTCGGGAAGCTACCGGAAATATTATGTGGTTAATGGAATTCGTTATTCCCATACCATTGATCCTAAAACCGGATATCCGGTTCAGCACTCGCTTTTAAGCGTGTCTGTACTGGCAAAAAATACAGCCCTTGCCGATGCTTATGCTACGGCTTTTATGGTGATGGGATATAAAAAATCCCGTGCTTTTGTGGAAAAGCACCCCGATTTGGATGCCATGTTTATCTGGTCAGCCAAAGACGGACGGTTTAAAACGTATGCTACACCGGGTTTTCGAAAGCTTATTGTAGAGAAATTTAATTAGCCCGATAGCGTGCCCGGAATTTTATATCGGAAAATGAAGACTTTCAGCATATTGCTGATTTCATAAAAATGATTACTTTTGAAATAAAAATATAGACGCATGAAAAAAGGAATCCTGTTTTTTATTTTTCTTCTGAGTGGTTTTTTATTACAGGCCCAGGATAGCACGATGACCGATTTATCCATAGCCAAAAAACTGGTCAGTCAAGATTATCCCAGTGTGAAAGATGCGCTCAATTCGCTCGGACTTACTTTTCAAATGATTAAGGAAAAATCGCGTAAAGCCTCTGCTTTTGTGGAAGGAAGTAAAAATAATATGAAGAAATGGGAGTTTGAAATGAAACGGGGCGATGAAAAAGATACCAAACGGATTACGGATATTATCATTTATTACGATATGCGGAATGGCGGTGATTTTTTCGATCTGCACCAGTACAACGAACCTCCTAAAAAAGAGATGATTAACGGTAGAAGGGTGAAATTTAAACTGTCACGCGGGAAAAAGGAAAGTACCCTTGAAGTGATGGTGAAGTAAGGCGTTGACTTGAAAAGCTTGATGTGTGTTTTTAGAATACTCTTCGCGTTGGCTTTTCAAAATTATTGCTAAAACAGATCGAGTTCCTGATTGTTTTCTTCGAAAATATCAAGCTGATTTGCTGTAACATAATATTTTGGAGGAACCTCTTCTGAAAAATTTTCAGTATAATTCCGGATGCTTTTCTTTATCAGTTTTATGGGGGTTGTCTTTCGTGCTTTACAGTAATTTTTTAATGATTTCATCTGTTTGGCCGAAAGTTTGAACGTGACGGTTTTAAAAGCATTCTTTTTGCTGCGTACTTTTCGCATGGCGGAGAAAGATTTTTCCGCATAAAGATAAAAAATATTTCGGACTGTTTATGAGATTCCCGGTTTGCCAGGGAAACAAAAGCCGGTTTCCTATTCTTCGGTGATGGCTTTCATTACCTTTTGTGCATATGCATCTGCTTTTTCGCGTGAAACCGATTCGGCATAAATACGAAGAATCGGTTCGGTGTTGGAAGTTCGTAAATGGACCCAGCCATCCGGAAATTCAATTTTTAATCCGTCGATGTCAATAATAGGAAACCCGGTGTATATTTTTCTGAGTTTTTCGAAAAGCTGCTTTACATTCATTTCCGGTTTAAGGGTTATCTTGTTTTTCGAAATGAAGTAATCGGGATACAATTTCCGCAGTTCGGATATTTTTATTTTCTTTTGGGCAAGATGGGTAAGGAAAAGAGCGGTTCCTACCAGCGCATCTCTTCCGTAATGTAAAGCAGGATAAATTACTCCGCCGTTGCCTTCTCCGCCGATAACCGCATGGGTTTCTTTCATCTTGGCAACAACATTTACTTCGCCTACGGCAGCAGCATAATATTTTCCTCCGGCTTTTTCGGTAATGTCGCGTAAAGCGCGGGTCGAAGATAAGTTCGATACCGTATTTCCCGGAGTTTGTTGTAAAATGTAATCTGCCACGGCTACCAAAGTGTATTCTTCACCAAACATTTGACCATTTTCCATGATAAAAGCCAGCCGGTCCACATCAGGATCAACGACAATGCCCAAATCAGCTTTTTCTTCGACTACTTTTTTGGCAATTTCCGTCAGGTTCTCCGGAAGGGGTTCCGGGTTATGGGCAAAATCTCCGGTGGGCTCACAGTTGAGCTCAATTACTTCTTTTACGCCCAATGCTTTTAATAACCTGGGAATGGCAATTCCCCCGGTGGAGTTTACGGCATCAACAACAATCCGGAAACCGGCCTTTGAAATAATATCCCGGTTTACGGATTTTAGCTGTAAAACGGCATCGATATGTTTGTCAATCAGGGTATTGTCACGATTTATTTTACCCAGTTTTTCCACCGGAGCAAATTCATAATCATTTTGTTCGGCAATTTCCAAAACTTTTTGTCCTTCTGCGGCATTTAAAAATTCTCCGTTTTCGTTCAACAGTTTAAGGGCATTCCATTGTTTGGGATTGTGGCTTGCTGTAAGAATGATTCCTCCTTGCGATTGTGTTTGAACAACAGCCATTTCCACTGTTGGCGTGGTAGAAAATCCGGCAAGAATAACATTTACTCCCATGGCTGCTGCTGTTTGTACAACCAGTCCTTCGACCATTTCTCCCGAAATACGCGCATCGCGACCAACCACAATTTGCAGTGCGGTTTTTTGATGTTTTTGTTGTTGAAAACGCAGATAAGCTGCCGTGAATTTAACAATATCTAAAGGGGTCAGGTTATCTCCCGGTTTTCCGCCAATGGTGCCCCGGATGCCAGAAATGGATTTTATTAATGTCATGATGATGTTGGGTTGTAAAGTTAACTTTTGCCCTTTTCTAAAGGGATGGAGCAAAATTAAGGAAATATATTGCCTTACCAGTAAAAAGATTGTTTATTTTCGCTTAAAGATAAAAAGATTGTATGGCTGGAAAAGGATTTTGTGAAGGGATTAATCGTAAATTTGCAGCAGAATTGAATGGGTATGGATGAAGAATTAGAATGGCAGCCCGATGAAGAGACCGGGGCCTTGATTAATCGTTTTGAAACGTCACTTGAATCAGGTGAGGGGCTTTTCTTTGATGTGGAAGAGTTTGAGGCGATTATCGATTATTATTTGGATATTCAGCAAACAGGCATGACCAGGATGGCTCTTGACCGGGCCAAAGCACAGCACCCAACATGCAGCTCGTTGAAAATCAGGGAAGCCCGGTTGCTTACCCAGGAGTCCAAATATCATCAGGCTTTGAAAATTCTCAACGATCTGGATGAACTGGAAAAAGGAAACGAAGAGCTGCATTTTGCCAAAGCTGAGATTTACAGCATGATGGATAAACATCAGGAAGCTATTGATGCTTTTAAAAAAGTGCTGGAAACCACTGAGCGTCCTGAAGAAGTTTATTCTAACATTGCTTATGAATACGAAAGTCTGAATGATTATCCCAATGCTTTGCGTTATTTGACCAAAGCTTTGGAGCTGCAACCCGAATCGGAGGAGCTGATCCAGGAAATCGCTTTTTTCTTTGAACTGACCGGTCGTGAAGAAGAAGCCATAGAGTTTTTTGGCCATTTTATTGACCGGCATCCTTATTCCAAAATGGCCTGGTTTAACTTGGGTATTTTTTACAGTAACCTGGAGTTGTATGAAAGAGCCATTCAGGCTTATGAATTTGCAGTGGCCATTGATGAGAAGTTTTCGTCGGCTTATTTTAACATGGCCAATGCATACACCAATATGCACCAGTACCACAAAGCCATTCAGCTGTATGAAGAAACACTGAAACTGGAAAAACCCGATGCCATTACCTATTGTTACATTGCGGAGTCGTGGGAAAATCTGAACGAGATAGAAAAAGCCCTGATTTATTATAACCGGGCATTGGATATTGATGATAAGTTAGCAGAAGCCTGGGGCGGCGTGGCGCGTGTTTTTGTCCGTCAGAAGATGGAGAAAACAGCAGTAAAATATTATGAGAAAGCCATAGAGCTGGCCCCAAATCAGTATGACCTGAAATTTGAGCTGGCACTTTTGCTTTTGCGAAATAATCAGCTTGAGGAAGCCGCAAAACTTTTTGATGATGTGGTTCAGAATAATGAGCATGATGTGGAATCGTGGCTGAATTATTCGCTGGTGCTGGCACTGCAGGAGAAATTTTCTGAGGCTGTTAAATTGTTGGGACAAGCGTTAAAACATAATCCTGATGATGCCCGTATTCGTTACCGGCGTGCCGGTTATCTTTACCGGATGGGAAAAGTGGAAGAAGCGTATTATGATATTGAAGAAGCGGTAAAACTGAATTTCGACGAGCATGAGGAATTGCTGCGGTATCTTCCTGAATTACTGGATGAACCTCGCTTTGTTGAGATTCTTGATTTATATAAGAAACCCAATCGTTAACATAATAATATAAAATATTAAAAATGAAGTTTGCTTTACAATTTATTCCGGAAAGAGCTTCCCGTCCGCGTACCAAGGGGATAACCATGGTAATGGATAAAGGAATTGGTATGCATCAGGCTGAAGATTTGGTGGAAACAGCAGGAGATTTGATCGACTTGTTAAAACTCGGCTTCGGGACCTCTTACGTGAATCAGAAAATTAAGAAGAAAATAGCATTATACAAAAAGAACGGCATCCGGGTTTATCCGGGGGGTACTCTTTTTGAAGCCTTTGTAATTCGTAACCAGTTTGATGATTATCGCCGGTTTTTGGATAAACTGGGATTTGATGCGGCTGAAGTTTCTGACGGTTCTATGGAAATTGACCATGATGAAAAATGTGCTTACATCGAAAAACTTTCCAAAGACTTTTTGGTGGTTTCAGAAGTAGGTTCAAAAATTGCCGGACTTGAAATTCCTATTCCCCAGTGGGTTTCACAGATGAAAAGTGAACTGGAAGCCGGTTCGTTTAAAGTGATTGCCGAGGCCCGCGAGAGCGGTACAGTAGGAATTTATGATGTTCACGGAAAAGCCAATTTTGAGCTGATTAGTGAAATCTCAAATCATTTGCCACTGGATAAAATCTTGTGGGAAGCACCACAAAAATCGCAGCAGGTTTGGTTTATTAAACATTTCGGTGCTAATGTGAACCTGGGGAATATTGCTCCAACGGAAATTATTCCGCTCGAAACACTGCGTCTGGGCTTGCGCGGCGATACTTTTATGCACTTTTTGCCCGATGAGTTGAAACAATAAAGGCTTTGGGAAGATTCAGCGCTCATGAGGCCGGAATTTTTTCAATGTTTTAAAGATAAGCCGTATGGAAGAACCTTCTTTACAAGCATTATTTGAGCGTCAACAGCATTTTTTTGCTTCCGGAAAAACCCGGAAAGTAGAATTCAGAAAAGAAGCGCTGAAAAAACTGCGTGCGGCGATTTTAATGCATGAAGACGAGCTGTATGAAGCTTTGCAAAAAGATTTACACAAATCGCCTTTTGAGTCGTATGCGTCTGAAATTGGTTTTGTGCTGGAGGAACTTCGTTTCCATTTAAAAAAAATCGGTAAATGGACCCGGCCAAAAAGGGTGGCTTCTTCCATTGTGAGTTTTCCTGCTCAGGCAGTACTAACCTACGAACCGTTAGGAACAGTGCTTATTATTGCTCCCTGGAATTATCCGTTTCAATTGTTGATGGCTCCTCTTATCGGAGCCATATCCGCTGGGAATACAGCGATAGTAAAGCCATCCGAAATTGCTGAAAACACAGCTGAAGTGATGGCCAAACTGATTAACACGAGTTTTGAAAAAGAATATATCCATGTTGTGACGGGCGGAGTGGATGTTTCACAGACCCTGCTGAAGTTCAAATTCGACCATATTTTCTTTACAGGAAGTCCGCGGGTGGGAAAAATTGTGATGCAGGCCGCTGCAAAACAAATGGTTCCTGTTACACTTGAACTGGGCGGAAAGAGTCCGTGTATTGTGGATGAAACAGCCCCGTTGTCATTGACTGCTCGCCGGATTATTTGGGGAAAACTTTTAAATGCCGGGCAAACCTGTATCGCTCCCGATTATTTGCTGGTACACGAAAAGGTGAAAGACAAACTGTTGGATGCCTTGAAAAAAGCCATTCAGAAAGCTTATGGCCCGGATGCCCGAAAAAGTCCGGACTATCCGCGTATTATTACACCGGCCAATGTGGAACGATTGGCGGTTTTGATTCAGGATGCTAAAGTAGTTTATGGCGGAACATTTGATGTCAATGAAAGATATTTCGAGCCGACGTTACTTGATGAGGTTACTCCGGATATGCCGGTGATGCAGCAGGAGATCTTCGGGCCTGTTTTACCGGTGCTGACTTTTCGTGAGACAGAGGAAATTGTCCGGTTTGTGAATAGCCGGCCCCGTCCGTTGGCGTTGTATGTATTTTCACAAAACAAATCTTTCCGGAAAAAAATAGTGAAAGAAATTCCTGCCGGCGGGGTGACGGTAAACGATACGTTGATGCATATTGTGAGTAACCGGCTTCCTTTTGGTGGCGTGGGAAACAGTGGAATGGGGCAGTACCATGGAGTTTACAGTTTTCAGACTTTCTCCAATGCCAAGCCGGTAGTGAAAAGAGGAAACTGGCTGGATGTTCCTATCCGTTATGCCCCTTACGGGAAAAAACTGAAAATTTTGAAATTTTTGATGCGGTAAGTGTCTTTTGTAAAAAAGATGTTTGCCGGTTATATGGAAAAAGAATATCAATGAAAGAATATCTGAATTATTTGCTGAAGGGAATTGCAGTAGGAGTAGCCAATATTATTCCGGGAGTGTCCGGAGGTACCATTGCCCTGATCACCGGAATTTTTGAACGGCTGATTAATGCCATTAAAGCTTTTGACGGAAAAGCGCTGAAACTCCTTTTTACCGGACAATGGAAAGCCTTTGCCCGGAAAACCGATTTTTATTTTCTGTTTACTCTTTTTGTGGGAATTGCGCTGGCTATCGTTACCCTGGCGCGGGTTTTCGATTATCTTTTTAAAGATTATCCGGTTTACATCTGGTCTTATTTCTTTGGCCTGGTGCTGGCTTCTATTTATTTTGTGGCGAAGACCATCGAGCGGTGGAATGTTGTGGTTGTCCTGTTGTTTGTGGCCGGAACAGCCTTTGCTGTATTTGTTTCGTTGATTCATCCGGCAGCAGAGAACAGTAGTTTTTGGTATTTGTTTTTGTGTGGTGTTGTGGCCATTTGTAGTATGATTTTGCCCGGGTTGTCCGGTTCGTTTGTGATGATCCTGATGGGAAATTATCAGTTGGTGGCCATCCAGGCAATCAATGACCGCGATTTGGGTATTCTGCTTCCGGTAGCTTTGGGTGCCGTGATTGGTTTAGTGGCTTTCTCTCATGTGCTTTCGTGGGTTTTTAAACATTATAAAGATGAAACTATTGCCACACTTTCCGGATTTATTCTGGGATCGTTGAATGTGTTGTGGCCTTGGAAAACGGCTGAATACCTGAAAAATTCAGCGGGTGATTTTGTATTGAAACACGGGGAAAAGGTGATAGCCCGTTATGTGAGTGTTTTTCCGGAACATCTGGATAAACAGTTCTGGATTGCAGTAGGCGTGATGCTGTTAGGTGTAATTAGTATTACCGTTATTGAATTGATGGCTGGGAAAGAGTCAAAGGAAGAATTGGCGTAAAAAGGAGGATAGGGTTAGATTATGGAATTGTACGGACTTATTGGTAAAACATTGACACATTCCTTTTCGGGAGATTATTTTTTACGGAAATTTCAGGAAAAACGTATTGATGCCGTATATCGTTTATGGGAATGGGATACTTTGCCCGATTTGTATGATTTTGTTCGCCAAAATACTGATCTTCGGGGTTTTAATGTGACAATCCCGTATAAAAGGGCAGTTATTCAGTACATGGATAAACTGGATAAAGCTGCCGGACTTACCGGAAGTGTGAATGTGGTGAAAGTGAAGCGAAAAAAGGATAAAATATTTCTTCATGGATTTAATACGGATGTGATTGGTTTCGAACGTTCGTTGAAACCGTTAATCCAGGGACGTACCGGACTTCATGCCCTTATTTTAGGTTCTGGAGGGTCGGCTCATTCGGTAGCTTTCGTTTTGCGTAAGTTGGGTATTTATTTCACTTTTGTGACACGAAAGCCGAATAAGCTTGAAGCGGTGGGGTATAGCTGGATAACTCCTGAAGTGATGAAAAAGTGTAAACTGATTATTAATACCACCCCGCTGGGCATGTATCCAAATGTGGATGAAAAACCGGACATTCCTTATGATCTTTTGACTCCGGAACATGTTTTGTTTGATCTGATTTATAATCCTGCCGAAACACTTTTCTTGAAAAAAGGCCGGGAAAAAGGCGCTGTAACTAAAAATGGCCTGGAAATGTTAAAAATACAGGCTGATGAATCGTGGAAAATTTGGCATGCAAAATTGATATTGGGCTTATGAAGGTAATCATTTCTGGATATGGACGAATGGGAAAAATGGTGGAACAAGTGTGTCGCGAACGCGGGCACTCCATTGTTGATATATGGGATAATGCCTCCGATCGTGATAAGTTGTCAACTGTTCCTGATGGGGTGGTAGTGATTGATTTTTCTCTCCCGGAGTCGGCTGTGGAAAATATTTTGTTTTGTTTTCAGAAACAGATGCCGGTGATAACCGGTACTACCGGATGGTACCAACAACTTCCGGAAGTGAAAAAGATGGCTGAAAAGTTTAACGGAACCCTGTTCTATGCTCCCAATTTTAGTTTGGGAGTAAATGTTTTTTTTCAGCTGAACCGCTTGTTTGCCAGAATGATGACTTCGCTTACGGGTTACCGGGTTTCGGTTGAAGAAATTCATCATGTTCATAAGTTAGATGCTCCCAGCGGAACGGCTATCCGGATTGCCGAAGATATTTTGGTTTCGCACCCCGAATTCGATTCATGGCAAAATAGTCCGGATGTACCGGAGAACGTTTTACCGGTAATTTCAGTGCGGCAGGGGGAAGTGCCGGGAACCCATAAAGTAGTTTACGACTCGGATTCCGATACGCTTTCCATTAAACATGAAGCAAAAAACCGGAAAGGATTTGCTTTGGGCGCCGTGCTTGCTGCCGAGTTTGTTCAGGATAAGAAAGGCGTTTTTACCATGCGTGATTTTTTGATCGATCGGGGTTTTCCCCAAGAATTCTTATGATCCTTTCGTTGATTAATTTCTTGCGTATTAATAATTTCCGTCGTGTCTTGTAAGGCCATCAGTGTTTTTTTATTGCTTGATGATCTTGAAGCTTCCTTGATGACCTTTTTTGTCTGTAATCCGGATGATGTATAATCCTTTAGGAAGGAGACCAATGTTGATTCTGTTATTTTCTGTTTGGATTTCCTGTTTCCGGCCGTAAAGGTCAAATATTTCCACTTTCTTTAAATTGAGATGTTCCGGATTGGAAAGAATAATCTGGTCATGTGCCGGGTTAGGATAAATCCGTAATTGGGTTTGTACAGGATTTTCTTCCACCGGAAGCAAATCGTTGTATTTGCTTAAAATATAAGTGAGCAGTTTTTCTCTTTCGTTGTTATTGTATACTGCTTCAATGGGAAAAGCAAGGTATTCTATTCCTCCATTATCGGTTTTGTAACTTACTCCTGCTACACCGGTAGATGGCGCAATGCCCGGGTAGGTAAATGATTCTTTTGAACCGTTCAGGGGCTGGATTAAATCCGGATAGCCAATTTTTGTGATCCCGTGTGTTCCGTCATCAAAATGGTAAATAAACTGGTTGTTATCTTCGGCAGTGTATTCCTGATAACCGTCACCGGGCTTATCGGCAATATATTTGGCTTTAAAGTACTTTTCATAAAAGGCTTTGTCGGTAGCATCGCCTTTTTCTACCAAATCCCATCCTACTTCAGATCCGGAAACAATAAAAACCCCCTGATCATTGTCAATAAAATCTGCTACGCGGGCTTGTTCTGTTTTGTTAAAGGTGTCATCGGCAGTGCTTTCATCCAGTAACATCCAAATAATGAACTTGAAATTTTTCAAATTCACAACACCATCTTCAACCGCTTCGTTAGAAGCCTCGGAGAAGTCGTATTTTAACTGTGTCATAGGATACTTGTACTGGGTTATGGCGTCGAAACTGCGCCGTTCCACTCCGTCAACAATAAGAAATTTACGGGTGTTTCTCCCCGGCATGGCAGCCAGTACTTTGGTCATGGCAGATTCTCCCGATGCGTTGACCGATGAAATTTTAAAGTAATAGACCGAATCGGTGGTTAAACCGGAAACATTAAAAAGGGTGTCGGTAGTTTCTCCTACTTTTGTGTAATTTTCATTATCCGTACTTTCATAAATGTTGTATTTCTCAGAATAATTACCCGGTCTGAAAAGCAGGGTAACCGATGTGCTGTCTTTGATTAGTGCAGCAGGTGATTGGGGACGCGACGGAGAAGGGAGAACGGATCCTCCGAATTTGGTCCGGATCAGTTCCCACAATTCCTGCCGGCTTCCATCGTAGTTTAGTGCCCATATTCCTACGCCACCAAGGTTTTGGCTTAAAGCATAGTCGTATTTTTTACCCAGACTTTTATCATTGTCAATCCAAACCTGATTCCAGGTTCCGGACGACTCCCATTTGTACCAGGGCGTACTGGAAGCATAATCCCATAAAAATCCGCCATAATTTGGTGCGCTGACCGCAGCATCGCGATAGCGGGGTGTACTTATATAACTGGTTACAGCAGCGTAAGCTTCACCGGTGGAGGTTTCCCAGTGTTTTCCGTAATACGGAACGCCAAGGATGAGTTTCTGTGGATAATTTTTTAGGGGCAAACTGTACGTGTGTGTTAAATCATATTCTATGCAATGCCCGCCATTATTACTGGTAAGAGGGGCTACTGGCCCGGATGTGTTACTCCATGAACCATAATAATCATAGCCCATAATAAAAATATAATCCACACTTTGGGCCAATCCGTTCATGTCCCAACCACCCCAGTTTACTGCTGGTCCGTCAAACGAAACCTCTTTTCCCGGCAGGTTTGTATGAATATATTGTGTGAGTGCACTCATGAACTGATTCAGCAAGGTACCGCGATCATCACTGTTCATGGCTTCAAAATCAATATTTACACCGTCGAGTTGGTAGGTTGTGATGATATTTTTTATGTTTCTGAAAAGGTTGTCGCGGGCTCCGGCATCGGTAACCAGATTGTGGGCTACCGCAGATGCTTTTTCGCTGCCGCCAAAATTGGTAACGGCCATTATAACTTTAGTGCCTTTCGTGTGGGCGGCATTGATGACGTCGGTCCACGGCCAGGCTGACGGATTGGTGATATTTCCGGATGATGAGGTGACAAATGCAAACGCGGCTACATGAGTCAGCAGATCGTAATGCATGTCTGCATTGGCATCGTTGGTGTATTCCCAGTCGGGCATGAAACCAAAAACAATCTTTGAGAGGCTTTTGGTCTGTTTGCGGTGTTGCAGTGGAATGATCCCTTTGCCATGAATGTCGAACCGGCTGGGTAATTTTTCTCTTCTGCCGTAAAGCAGTTCTTCTGCCATGTGTTCTCCCATGGGTTGGGGAATTTGTGCTTTTGTCTGCAGGGTGATGAATGCCAGCAGGATAAGCAAGCCTTTAAAGGGTATCCATTTTTTCATGTGCCTGTTTTCTTGTAGGTAAGAGGATTTTCTGATTATTTTTCAGGATAAAATTAGGACAAACCCCATTAACTTACAACTAGTTGTAAGGAAATAACAAATTTCTGTCTAAGTGTTAAAAAAGAAAAATACAGGTAAAAAACTGCTTTTTTACCTAAAGAAGAACGAACCGGTTTTCTTTCAAAAAAATTTCGGTTTTTATTTTACCCGTTTCCCAATTTTATAGGCGTAAGTAGCAAAGTAAAAGATAACAAGATAACAAACCACCAAAATAGCATAAGCGTGAGTGGGACCTATAGCCGGTAAGCCGGAAAGATATCCGTAAAACAAAGGAATTAATGCACCACCGGCGATAGCCATAACCAAAATAGCAGATGCCAGCTTGGTAAATTTTCCAAGGCCGTCAATGGCAAGAGGCCAGATTGCCGGCCACATGATCGAGTTGGCAAATCCCAGGGCTGCAATGGAGAGGATGGAAACATATCCTTTTGTGAAAACAGCTACAATGGTGAAAAAGATACCCAGGAGAGCAAAATATTTTAGTGCTTTTTGCTGGGAAATATATTTCGGAATACTGATAATTCCCACCAGATATCCTACCAGCATGGCAATGAGTGTAAATGATGAGAAGAATTTGGCAACTTTGATGTCGAAACCTAAAGCCAGCCCATATTTAATTTGTCCGTCCACCGACAGAACTTCTGCTCCTACATAAAAGAAAAGGGCCAACACACCATACCAAAAATAAGGAAACTGAAAAAGGCTGTTACGTTTATGTTCATCATCGCTCACCGGTTCTTCTTTGGCTTCGATTTCCGGAAGAGTGGAAAGCAGGATCAAAGCAGCCATAATAATCAGTACAATGCCAATCACCACATAGGGTAAAATAACTTTATGGGCCAGTTTATCCAATGCCTGGGCTTTGGCAGCAGCATCCAGATGGACAATGCTTTTTTGGATTTTTCCAATACCGCTTAAGATCAAAGCGCCTAAAATAACCGGGCTCAGGATGCCGGCAAATTTGTTGGCAATTCCCATAATGCTGATCCGTTTTGCCGCACTTTCGATAGGGCCGAGAATGGTAACATAGGGATTGGCTGCTGTTTGTAAAATGGCCAGTCCGGTTCCCTGAATAAATAATCCGGTAAGGAACCAGATGTAAGTACGGGTATATGCTGCCGGTACAAAGATGAAAGCTCCCAAAGCCATAATAAACAATCCTAAGGACATTCCTTTTTTAAACCCGGTTTTTTCCAGTACCGCCGATGAAGGAATAGCCATAACAAAGTAGGAGATGTAAAAAGCAAAAGTTACCAGGTACGACTCAAAAGAAGTGAGCTCGCAGGCTGTTTGCAAATAGGGGATGAGCGTGGCATTCAACCAGGTGATAAACCCAAAAATAAAAAACAGTAATCCGATGATGATGATTGGGTCAATAGTGTATTTTCTCTTTGTTGTCATGTCGATGGGTATTTATTTGATTTTAATTAATGATGCTGCGCCGATAATGGCAATATCCGGTGCTGTAGCCGGCATAATTTGTAAATGATCAATTACATGTGCATAAGGAAACTGGTGTAAGATTTCCCACATGCCTTTCTCAAAAAGCCAGAAACTGGTGCTGACAGAACCGCCTAAAACAACAGCTTCAGGGGCAAAAGTGTGGCTGATGATGCGGATGGCGTCTCCCAGATTGTGACCAAATTTCCGAAACATTTCCAGCGCTTCTTTATCGCCGTTTACAGCTCTCTCACGGGCTTCTTTGCCCGTAATACCATATTCCCGGGTAAAGAATTGCCCGCTGCAGTAATGCTCTAATATGCTGTCTTTGTAGGGCAGGGAGCCGAATTCTCCGGCACCGGTTCCTACTCCTTCATATAGTTGTCCGTTTAAAATCAGTCCGCCTCCAAGTCCTGTTCCCAGGGTAAGACCTACCAAATGTTTGAAAGGTTGCCCGTTGTCGTGATTTTTCACGCCGAGCACAAAGCAATTGGCGTCGTTATTGATTTCTACCGGACAGTTAAAGGCTGTTTGTAATTTATCACGCAAAGCCATGCCGGAAAGTCCGGGGATGTTTTGTACATCATAAACTTTTCCGTTTTGGGTGTCCACCAATCCGGGAATTCCTGCTCCGATTCCTGCAAAGGTTTCAGCGTTCAGTTGTTTTATGGTATTTACAATGGTCTGTAAAACCTCATCTGGCCCTTTGTCTGCCGGAGTAGGAAGGGTGTGGCTTTTGACAAGCCGGTTGTCTTTTACCAGCCCTGCACTAACCTTTGTGCCGCCAATATCAACACCGATAACAGGCAGGTCGTTTTTTGTGTTGTTTTTCTGCATAAAAAGTGAACCCTTTAGAAAAATGATTTCTTTTTTATTAAAAACCTTCCATTGATTTTTCCAGTTCTCTGGCCTGGTTCAGGAATGTATCTACGTCCATTTCTTTTAAGAAAATAAGTCCGTGTGCTGCCCGAATACGTGGCGACGGATTTTCGTAAAAGAAATCTTTACCCAAAAGCAACTGGATATGTTTCATTTGTTCAATCCATATTTTTTGGGTGAGGGTACTGAACTTTCCGTCTAACATGTAACTGGGGAAAGGTGCTTCTACCTGACTCAGATAACAATCGGTAAACGCTTCATCCAGAATGGCCAGTGAGTTGAGCGAAACAGGAACAATCATGTTAATTTCTGCCGGATGAAAACGATACCAAACATTACGATAACCAATAATACGTAAATGGCTCAGGTCTTCTTCTTTTTTCCACATCCTCACCGCTTCGGCAATGGCCTGTAAAACTTTGTAATGGGTGTCCGGACCACTGCCTTCGGGGTCGAGCGCCAGGCTGATTACCGTGGGTTTGATGGCGCGGAGCTGTTCCAGAATAGGCATCACATCACGTGAGCGTTCCGGTTGCTCGGTGAAGATGTCTCCGGTGTAAAATCCCAGCCGCAGATGGTGTACATTTTCTACACGAACCCCAAAATGGGCCCAAACCAATTCTTCTTCAAACTCACGTAACATTCCTTTGAGTTTTTGAATGTCCGGCGGATTTTTTTCTCCATCGTATGAATGTTGCAGTACGTGGATGATTTTTTTAATACGTTCTCGTAGTTCATCCGTATTTTTCACCGAATAGATGTCTACAATGGCCCTTACCAGCCGGTGACTAAGTCCTCTTCTGCGTTCGATGGGCTCGCCCGAAGCTACTTTCCCAAGATAATGATACACATCTTTATCCCATTTATGCTTGTAGCCGGTTTGGTAAAAATCAGGATAATGAATCATCTGTATTTCATCCTGGTCCAGAAACATGAGGATGTCTTCTAAAGCCCGGATAATAAATTTGTTGGTAACAGCCGTGAAGCCGGATGTCATGATGCTGAAATCGAAAGTGTTGGTAGCCTGACGCAGCTGATGGGCAATGTGAGGCAAAAATCCCAGCATAATATCGTCGTGGTGAGGGCCTGTGTGATAATATCGCTGGTCTTCTTCGGGCTGCATGCCTTTGGCCAGCTTGCTTTTAATGTTACCAATGACACGCAAGACGGTTTTATCATCTAAATCGGGAATGCGGCTACAGTAAGGATCGTTTTTTAAATCGTCGAGTGTAACCCGGTTTCCGTATTTGTTAATTTTTTTCAGAAGATCCAAAACGGCTCTTTCGGTTTTTTCCTGGTTCCATTCGCCGCTGTAGTAAGCTTTAATGCTGTCTTCTAATTTAACGGCAGCTCCTTTGGTCAGATAAAAACGGGCATATTTTTGTTTTTGTAAAACGGATGCCGGATATTGATTGGATGGTGGCTTTTCCAATGCATTTTTAACCACATCGGCTTTGGCTTCGCCGGCAGCGAAAATAATAGCTACTGCATCCGGATTGTAGGTAATGGTATGCAATCCGATGGTGATGACCAGGCGGTTTTTCGATACATCAATTCCCCCCAGGTCGCCTGCGGCCACAGCTTGGGTTTCAAAGTTGGTTTCCATCAACCGGGTGGTGGAATAATGATCAGAACCTTTGATGTTGAAAGCAATATGACCATCAGGACCGATTCCGCCCAGGAAAAAGCCGATTCCGCCTTTTTTCCGGATATTTTCTTCGTACCGGGCGCACCATTCATCAATTAAAAAGATAGATTCTTTCTGGCAGCGTTCCTGTTGGGTTTTTGCCTCCCGGTAACGTAAGCTTAAATCCACTTTTAAATCAGGGAAAATTTCCTCGTACGATTTGTTGTTTGCCAAAGGAATTTTTTCGGCATTGATCAGCATGGCTTTTTTGGGGTCCAGGCCAAAACCTTTGATGTAATATTCTTTTACATAATTGTAAAAGCTGTTTTTTTGCCGTGGATTGATGGGGTAAAATTCATCAATCTGAACAAATTGTAATCCTGAAAGTTTGGGCTTGGAAGAAAATTCCAAATGATAATCTTCCAGGATCTTCTGTGTTTTTTTGTTGTTCCAGTTTTTAAGCAAGTACTGGGTCCACCGGATAAAATACTCCGGGGTTTTCCCGGTAGGCAAACTGATCACGCCGTCGGGGTTTTGATGCACCCATTCCAGAAAACGCAGGGCGGTAATAAGTCCGAGTTGCGGAAAATTATCGACCAGTACATACGGAATGCGGCTATTTTGTTTTTCGATTCCCTGTTTTTGAATGAAATACTTTTCTACAGGTGAAAATAAATCCATGTTCATTGTTTTATGTTTTTTTGAAAAACAGGGCAGCCGGGAAAGTAACCTGAAAAAATTACCGCTTATGAGTCAATAATAATGTGATAACCGGCTGCCCTGAACTACTAAAAAAGTGATCAAAAACAGATGGGGACAGTCACCTGTTTTTGATTCGAATATTTGTTTTAGATGCTAATGTTTATTTATGTTTCATATGCATATTTAATTTTCAAATACCATTTCAAGCAAACTAATAACGTTTCCCAGAAGGCTGGCATCTTCTGCCAGTTTACTCAGGGTGATTTCCAGGTCTTCGCGGATAATGGCAAAAGAATATTGTTGTAGGCCTTGATTGACAGAAGTCACAAGATATGAACCTGCTTCGGCAAGTCTCCCTGCCAGAATAATCATTTCAGGATTCAGAATCTGTACCAGCGAAGCAATTCCTTTGCCCAGGTCAAAACCCACTTTTGAAAGGATGCCAATAGCAAACTGATCACCCGAATGGGCTGCTTCGATGATTAGCCGGGGCGTGATTTTTTCGTATTTCCCCCCCGTCATTTCCCGGATAAGAGTCATTTCTCCGGCTTCTATTCCTTCGATGGCATAACGCCGCAAGGCAGCACCCGAGCTAACGGTTTCGAGACAACCGCGCATACCGCAACTGCACAATATCCCTTTTTCGTCTACCATAGGTATATGGGCAAACTCGCCGGAAAATCCCCGTGCTCCATAGTACGGTTTGCTGTTTAAAATCATTCCCATTCCTACACCCCAGCCGATTTGAATTACCAATACGTGTTTTTTCCCTACGGCTTTCCCAAACCGGAATTCCGCCAGCGCTTTGGCTTGTGCGTCGTTTTCAATAACGACGGGTTTTTTAAACAATCGGCTGAAAATATCAGCAATGGGTTCGTCAAAATTAAATAAGCTGTGATTGATTCCTTTTTCCCTTTCTACCAGCCCTGGCATATCAATGCCCACGCCAACAATGTGTTCCGGATTAATTTTTGATGCTTTTACCAGTTCGGTGGCAGCCTCATAAATGGCATTGACCGATGACATGTCATTTTGCAAAAGCAACGGAATTTCTTGTACCGGCATCACTTTTTTATTGGCACTGTCGAAAATCGTATAACGGGTAGAATGGGTTCCGATGTCAATGGATAAAACGTAAAAAGCTTTACGCCGTAGTCCGTAAAGTGTAGGACGGCGTCCGCCTTTTGATGATCCTGTGCCTGGTGATTTTACAATGTTTTCTTCAATTAGTTCGTCCAGTAATCCTTGCATGGTAGGCGTACTTACCTCAATGTAGTGGGTTATTTCCGCAATGCTCAGCGGCCCGTGCAAGTATAAAGCCCGGACAATACGCTTCTTTTGGAAATGTTTCTTTAATTCCACTCGCGTCAGTTCGCTTAAAAAATCACCATGTTCAAATAGAGGCATTCTGTTAATTATAAACACCACAAAATAAATAAAAAATTTATAAAAAGTCAACAACTTTTTATAAATTTTTAAAAAGTTTTTTACCTTTGTTCAGGAATGTTATAGGCATTCCCTTTGGCTGGTCAGTCGTTTCCCGGCATGAAAAGATATTTTTTGTTTATATCTTAACTTCTGATAATAATGAAAAACTGTTTCTTCCTTATTTTATTGTCCTGTTGGCTTTTTATTCCCCATATCCAGGGGCAAAATGTAATGGTTCCGCGAAAATACACCTGTTATTATACCGCTCAACCGGTAAAAGTGGATGGAAAACTGGATGATAAAGCCTGGCTGGACGCTCCCTGGTCAGAGAATTTTGGAGATATTGTTTCCGGAGTTTCTGCTCCGGAGCGTCAGTTTACCCGTTTTAAAATGGTGTGGGATAGTAATTATTGTTATATCGCAGCGTGTCTTTCCGAGTCGCATTTGTGGGGTACGTTGCATCGGCATGATGATACGATTTACCATGATAATGATTTTGAAGTTTTTGTGGATCCGGATGGCGACGGATTGGATTATGATGAGTTAGAGATCAATGTGTTGGGAACCGTGATGGATTTGCGAATGCCCAAGCCTTACAATCAGGGCGGAAAAGCAGATTTATCCTGGGATTTTAAAGGATTGAAATCGGCTGTTTTGGTTTATGGTACGGTGGATCATCCGGCGGATACCGATAGCCGCTGGACTGTTGAACTGGCTATTCCGTGGAAGAGTTTTACTCATGGCGGATTACCGAAAAACGGAGCCGTGTGGCGGTTTAATTTTTCAAGAGTGGAATGGCCACTTTCTGTAGAAAAAGGAACATATACAAAACAAAAAAATCAGCAAACCGGTAAAGTTTATCCGGAAAAAAACTGGACATGGTCGCCCCAGGGAGCTGTAAATATGCATATTCCACAGAAATGGGGGTATGTACGGTTTGTTCGTCGAAATCCTCCGGCTGTTGTTCCTGAATTCTGGGTTTGGTCGGTGGCGCATCGGGATTGGAATACTCAAAAATGGCAAAGCGAATTGGAGAAATTGAAAGATGTGGGTATTACCGGCTTGCTGCTTAAAGCGGATACGGCTACGTTGCACAAAGTGGCCCTTTTGGCCGTTTGTTATGGTATTCAGGTGCATGCCTGGTATATTACGATGAATAATCCAAAGGCCCCAGCTGCATGGCTATCGGTGAACGAGCAGGGAAAATCGCTGGCAGAGCAAAAAGCGTACGTGGATTATTACAAATTTATGTGTCCGGGGCTGCCTGCTGTTCGGCAATATCTAAAACAGCAAATGAGTAAGCTGATGGCTGTAAAGGGAATCAGCGGAATCCATTTTGATTATATCCGATACGTAGATGTGATTCTGCCTAAAAAACTACAACCGAAATATCATTTAAAACAAAAAGATATTATGCCGCCATTTGACTATGGCTATCATCCTTATATGCGTAGCATGTTTCGTGCAAAATACGGGAGAGATCCTTTGTCTCTTTCTGATCCCCTTCACGATACTGCCTGGCTTCATTTCCGGTTAAAAGTACTGGATTCCACGGTTATTCAGTTGAGAAATCAAATTGAAAAACAAGGATTAAAAACGAGTGCAGCAGTATTCCCCACACCTTCCATGTCGCGGCGTATGGTGCGGCAGGACTGGGACAGCTGGCATTTGAATTATTATTTCCCTATGGCTTATCATAATTATTACGGAAAAAAATATGCCTGGTTGAAAAAGGTTTCTTCTGTTGATAAAAAGGCGGTAGGAGACAGCAGTAAAGTTTTTATTGGCCTGTTTTTACCTGCGTTGAAGAAAAGTCATCAGATGACCAAAGCCATGAAAGCAGCTTTTAAAGGCGGAGCGGATGGTGTGGCTTTTTTCCGTTTAGGGGTTTTAGATGAGTCGATGTTAAAACAAATTGCTGATTTTCAGAAAAAAAGAAATCGAGCAGGGCGCAAAATGAAGGAGTGACAACCGTCCAAAACATTTCTTGTACAGACTTTTGCATAACAGTAGTTTTACTGATGATGGTTTAGCTCTATAGAGATGGTTTTATCGTTTCTATACGAAAGCTGGTTATTAACCTTAGGAAGATAATATCAAGCGTTTTCCTTCCAAAGGATTGTAATGTTGCTTCCGTTGTTCGTAAATGAAAGCTTCTGAGGAGAAGATATAGATCACGAATATCATTAAAATCAAAATGCACTTTTGGCGCATTTTAAAATACAATTGGTATAAGAAAACGGTGAAAAAAACGGATATAAAAAAACTGCGCCAACATGTGGCGCAGTTTTTTCCAAATTAATAACCTAATTTTAATTTACATTTTATTTAGCCCACCAGAGCTTGGTGCCCTGAACATCAGGACCTTGTTGAGCAATGGCTTCGCTTAGATTGTCGCCATTGTTAGCATAAGCCTGGGTTCCGTAACGCATCCGTTGCGGATAAACCCCGTTGTCATCACCCAAACCGAAGATGATCGGATCGCTGACACCCCGGGCCAGTACGGCCGGTTGTCCCGATTTACGGACATCGGACCATCCTTCAAAGCCATCAGGATAGTTAGCCAGCCACATTTGATTGGCAATTTTGGCTAACTCTTCGTCTGTGGTACCGGTTAATTGTCCGGCAGGAGAAGCCAGGAAAGCGCTAATGTCATCATCGCTAACTCCCCAGAGTTTCATGGCGTAGCGGATTCCT
Source organism: Candidatus Sulfidibacterium hydrothermale (assembly GCF_020149915.1). Taxonomy (GTDB): domain Bacteria; phylum Bacteroidota; class Bacteroidia; order Bacteroidales; family F082; genus Sulfidibacterium; species Sulfidibacterium hydrothermale. The sequence continues at coordinate 2,534,747 of NZ_CP083760.1, read as the reverse complement.
TCTTGATAAAACTGTTGGGCATCACCGCTTGCAATACCGCGTACAACAGCTTCTGCTCTCAGGAAGTACGATTCAGCAGTGGTCATGACCAGTTCAGGAAAGATGGGTTTTCCTTCGTTCTTTTTCTGGATGATGATTTCTGCCGGTGTGGAGAAGAAGTTATAATTTACAAAAGGTTTGATGTTTGCATTGAAACGAGAGGGTTGTCCGATATAATATTTATTAGCAGGAATACTAATTTCCACACTGTCTCCCCAGTCTTTAAAGGTCATATCGCCACCGGTAGCCGGTTCCCAAACACTGTCAACCAGATAGTGGATTCTTGTGGCGAAGTTTTCGTAGCCTTCGGGGTTGTTAGCCTCGTCGGGTCGATAGTAAACGACGGTTCCGCCCGGTGCTGGTTTAGCATACATGGGCAAACGCGGATCGTTATCTTTTGCCAGGTTGTCGATGACGGCTTTTCCTACAGTCCATTTTGAACCATAACCGCCAAAGTTGTACCAGATATCGCCGTAGCAAGCACTAGCCCACTGGGTGATTTCATTGTCTTTTGGAATTAAAGCATTATCATTTTCATCTTCTGGTAACGGCCCTTCCATGGCTTTTTTGATCACGGCATCGGCCCAGTCAGCACCCGGAGCTCCATACGCCCGGAGGGCAATCCGTAATTTCAGTGCATTGGCCAGTTTTTTCCATTGTTGCAGGTTGCCGTGGAAAATGATGTCGTTTTCACCCAGGTCGTTTACTCCGTCACCGGTAGTTTCGTTATCTCCAATGGTATCAATGGCCTGATCAAGCAGTGTGATTAAGCCCTGATAGATGGTGTTTTGATCGTCGAATTTAGGCAGCGGAATATCCGGATTTCCGGCTTCGGTAAAAGGAACCATGCCGAAGAGATCGGTAAAACGTTGGTAATACAAGGCTTTGATGATTTCGCCTACTGCATACATTTTTCCGTTCTCGAAATCTCCACCCGGACCACAAAGTTTCATGAAGTTATCGATCTGGCTGAAATAGCCTTCCATCCAACCCCAGGTGGCATCGGTATAAGAAGAAGAATATTTGTATCCTAGTTCATCGCTCCACCAGCAATAGTTGAATCCATAGGTGAAGTATCCGGCGTAACGGTCGGCATGAATCAGGTTGGCTCTCCAATAGGCGTACCGGCTCGGAGCAAAAAGTTCAAACTCCGGGTTGGTAATAAAGTAACGCGCACTTGCTTCATCTGGGGTAATTGCATTCGGATTTTGGTTGATTTTGGTGAAATCCTTGGTGCAGGCTCCCAGCACAAGCAAGAGAATAACGGGTATGATAAATTTGATTGTTTTCATTTTCAGTCGTTTTTAAAATTAGAATTTGACATATACATTAACTCCCAGACTCCTTGTGGTAGGAGGAGTAAAATACAACATGCCCTGTGCATAGTTGCTCGTACTATAGCTTGAAATAGGATCGAAATTATCCATTTCTTTATACAGGAACGCCAGGTTTCTGCCTACGAAGCCTACGGAAAGGTCTTTGATAAAGTGGTTGCCAAGAAGGGATTTAGGCAGGTGATAAATCAGTGAAACTTCACGCAGCATGATGAAAGTTTGGCTGTAAACGTAGTTGGAAGCAATGCCGGAAACAGCGCCCCAGTATTGTTCTCCGGTAATTTTAGTGGTGTTTTTGGTCCATACCGGATTATCAGGTGTTCCGCTGTTGTAAACAGCATCAAGAACTACACCATCTCTGTATTGCAGTGTGCGGTCGGTAACTCCGTGAGCATCCATCGATGCATCAGTTCCGGAATACAGGTCGCCGCCAATGCGGAAATCAAGCAATACATTTAAGGTAAAATGTTTGTATGTTATTACGTTGGTCATTCCACCTGTCCAATCAGGCTGATAATTTCCAAGATAAACTTTGTCACTGGTAGCTAATGGACGTCCTTGGGCATCTACTACGAGTTGTCCGTCAGGAGTACGTTGCCAGGTGGTTCCGTAAAGGTCGCCATAACCACCGCCTACAGTGGCTTGTACAATAATATTTCCTGAATTGTTTACACTGAAAACATAGTTGTCTACACCTTCAATAAGAGAAACTAAGGTGTTTTTGTTGTGTGCAAAGTTGGCGGAAACCATCCATTTGAAGTTTTTGTTGGAAATAGGATAACCGCCTAAAGTAAATTCAACACCTTTATTGGTCATTTCACCAACATTGCTTCTGTAATAGCTGTATCCGGTGGATGAAGATACCGGAACATCCATGATCAGGTCTTTGGATGTGATGTCGTAGTACGAGAAATCACCAAATATTTTTCCTTTAAACATTTTGAAATCGAAACCAAACTCCGTGGAGATGGTTTTTTCGGGTTTCAGATCAGGATTCATTTTTACGCTAGGACGGGTAAGCGTAGTCAGTCCTAAGTAGCCGTTTTGGCTCAGATCATAAGTAATATCCAGTTGATAAGGGCCTGTGTCGCCACCAACCTGAGCCCAGCTGCCTCTTACTTTTAACATGTCCAGAATCTTAGCATTCGGATCAATGAAGTGGTTTAATAAGGCAGATAAACTAACTGAAGGATAGAAATAGGACCAGTTGTTTTCTGGAAGGGTGGATGACCAGTCGTTTCTTCCGGTTAAGTCAAGATAGAGGAAATGGTTATAAGACAAAGATGCTGAACCATAAAGAGAGTTTACTTTTTTAATTTCTACCGGTTGGTATTGGGGTTTCAGGATTTTAGCCCCGTCTACAATGGGTTTGGTGGGAATTTTGAAATCTTCACCATAAATGCCCATATATTCATAGGTGTCCTGACGGGCATTTCCCCCAAAGTTAGCTGAAATATGGAAGTTTTTGTTGATGTCTTTGTCCAGCATGAACAGGAAATCAGCATTGGTTTCCGATGTGTTATATTTCTTGTAATTGAAACGTCCTGTTGAATAATACCAGTGTCCGTATTGGTTTACGGTATTAATTTTTTGTAACAGGAAGTCGGTACCGATACGGGCAAAAGCTGACAGCCACGGAGTAAATTGATAGCTTACTTTACCGAAGCCGATAAAACGATTCCGTACGTCTTTATTTACATCGTGATACTGAATCCAGTACGGGTTTCCGCCGCTGGTGGTGTATGTACGAACGGAATAATCAGGGTTTTGGTAGTCTTTCAGGTCGTTGATGTCCACATTTCGTGGAATGTTGTAAACATAAGCCATCAATCCTTCTGTACCCATAGAGGGACGATGGTTGGCAATTTGCACCATATAAGTGGCTTTGGCATCCACCGAAAGTTTTTTCGTCAGATGGGAGGTAACCCGTAAGTCAAAATTGTTTTTGTTCAGCGCATCGTTGGGAACAATGCCGGTAGAATGATTGTTGGTATAAGAAAAACGGAAGCTGTATTTATCACTACCACCAGTAAAAGCCAGCGTATTTACCAGTTCTGCTCCGGTTTGGAAGAAATCTTTTACGTTGTCGGGCTGAGCAACATAGGGGCGTTTTTCTCCGGTCCAGTAAAGCTGATCCGAACCGTCCATTTTGGCTCCCCAAGAACCGCTGTAGTTTTTCAATTCGTTTACATCGGTATAGGTGTTTCCATTGGAACCTTGTCCGTATTCATTTTGGTAATGAGGTAAAATCAGCGGACTGGAGAACATGGTGGAACTGTTGAACGAAACGCCCAGTCCTTTTTGTTCTTTTCCTTTTTTAGTGGTAATCAGTACTACACCATTGGAGGCACGTGAACCATACAAAGCGGCAGCATTCGGGCCTTTCAGAATGGTAATAGAAGCGATGTCATCCGGGTTGATGTCGGAAATACCAGTACCATAGTCGGTACGAAGATAGTTAGCGGTTCCTGAACCGTTAGCGCTTCCGAATCCGGAGTTGCTGATCGGAACTCCGTCAACAACATATAACGGTTGGTTGTTTCCTGTCAGGGTGTTGTTACCACGGATGATTACACGGGTACCACCGCCCGGGCCGGTAGGAGATTCGGTAATTACAGCTCCAGCCACACGTCCGGAAAGTGAATTGATAACATTGTTGGTTTTAACGGTAGCAATATCTTTACTGTCCAACTGTGTAACGGCATATCCCAAGGCTCTTTTTTTCCTTGAAATACCCAAAGCGGTTACCACAACCTGGTTTAGTGCCATGGAAGTGGGTTTCAGGGTAACATTAATGGTGGTTCTGCCGTTGATCGCCACTTCCTCGGTTTTCATCCCAACGAATGAAAAAACCAAAGTGGTAGCACTGGGTCCCACCTTTAATGAATATCGACCACTAGCATCGGTAACGGTACCGTTAGTGGTTCCTTTTACCAGAACTGTAACACCGGGAATCGGCGAGCCGTCTTCCGCACTGGTTACAGTACCCTTAATTGTTTTTGTTTGGGCAATGGCCATATTAAGACCGGCCAGAAACAAAAACATGAGCAACAATGTAACTTTTCTCATAACAAAGATTTTTAGGTGATTAAATTATTTTGATTGGGTTAATAGTTTTTTTGTTTTATCAGATATCCCGCCGCTAAAGGTTTCTTCTTGCTTTTATGCCCCTCCGCTAAACCCTTTCACTTATGCGTATTTTTTCCAAAAACAGGACAAAGTAAATAAAAAATTTATTAAAAGTCAAGGACTTTTTAAAAAAATTTAAAAAGTTTTTTTGGCCTGTTGACGGGGTATTCCATCACGATTTGCTGTGTTTTAAATTGATTTTGACGGAAGAAAGAATCTATTCATCAGGGAATTGTCGTTATTTTTCGTTTACCTTTGTAGGTGTTTTCCTTTTTGAAATAATAACGTGATGGAATCCTGCGATAAAAAATACCGGAAAATTTTCTTCCGTGTAAACCGAAATAGAAATGTTCCTGTTTTTTGGCTTGTTTTTTCTTTACTTCTTGTTGTTTTCTCCGGATGCCGGCATCCGTTGTCTGAAACAAAGGACCATCGGGTAATTCATGTCCCACTGCAAGCAAAATGGAGTTTTCACCAGGATGGGCATAAAAAAGCGTATCCTGCTCAGGTTCCCGGTACCGTACATACTGATTTGCTCCGGAATAAATTAATCCCCGATCCTTTTTATGGAACCAACGAAACCCGGTTACAATGGATAGGAAAGACCGATTGGTGGTATAAAGCCCGGTTCCGGTTGCCGGACAGTATATTGGAGCGAAAACATATTGAGTTGGTATTTAAGGGGCTGGATACTTATGCAGCTGTTCGTTTAAACGGACACCTTATTGTAAAAGCCGATAATATGTTCAGAACCTGGAAAGCGGATATTACCCAATGGGTTTCCCGTAAGGAAAATATCCTTACCATTTTGTTTCGCTCTCCGCTCGAAGTAAACAAAAAGCGTTTTGAAGAGCAACCTTATCCGCTTCCGGCCGATAACGACCGTTCAAAAATCAAGGTTAGTGTATTTACCCGGAAAGCAGCTTATCAGTTTGGCTGGGATTGGGGGCCGCGGTTTGTTACCTGTGGTGTGTGGCGCCCGGTGGATGTGGTGGCCTGGAATGATGAAAAGATTAATGATTTTAGCCTGAGAACCCAAAAAATAACAAAAACAAATGCCCGGCTGAATGCCCAGGTGGAAGTGCTGGCTGATCAAGATGAAAACATTACGCTTCGGTTATTTGCCGAAAAATATTTATTAGAAAAAAAATCTTTTTCGTTGCATAAAGGGATTAACCGGTTATCGATTCCTTTTAATGTAAGGCATCCGCATTTATGGTGGACGAACGGACTGGGAAAACCTTATCTGTACCGTTTTTCTGTGGATGTGGTAAAAAATGGAAAAAGGGTGGATAAAAAATCACTCCGGTATGGGATTCGTTCTTTGCAGATTGTTCAGAAACCCGATTCGGCCGGGAGTAGTTTTTATGTAAAACTAAACGGTGTTCCTGTCTTTATGAAAGGGGCCAATTATATTCCGCAGGATAATTTTTTGCCACGGGTTTCCCGTGAAAAGTACCGCGAAGTCATTCATACCGCCAAACGTCTTCATATGAACATGTTAAGAGTTTGGGGGGGCGGTATTTATGAAAATGATGAATTTTATAACCTTTGTGATGAAAACGGAATTCTGGTCTGGCAGGATTTTATGTTTGCCTGCAGCTTTTATCCCGGCGATTCGGCTTTTTTAAATAATGTAAAGCAAGAGGCCATCGACAATGTAAAACGGCTGCGTAATCATCCCTGTCTGGCATTGTGGTGTGGCAACAACGAAGTAAGAGTGGCCTGGGACCGTTGGGGATATCAGAAAAAATATCATTATAGTCCGGCCGACTCGGCAAAGATTTTTCATGATTATTTAAAGCTTTTTCATCAACTGTTGCCGGGTATCGTTCATCAGTATGACAGTGGGCGTTTTTACTGGCCGTCATCACCTAATTCAGCACCCAAAGGCTGGGCGCAGGAAGCATTAACCGGCGATATGCATTATTGGGGAGTCTGGTGGGGACGTCAGCCTTTTTCGGCTTATGAAAAATATGTAGGACGGTTTATGAGTGAATACGGGTTTCAGTCGTTGCCGGATTATTCCACCATTGCTGCTTTTGCTCCCGATACCAGCCGGTATCTTGTTTCTCCGGTAATGCGGGCACACAATAAACATCCGGCCGGATATGAAATCATTCGGCAGTATATGGAAAGAGATTTCCGTGTTCCGAAAAATTTTAAACGGTATATTGTAGTAAGTCAGTTGTTGCAGGCCGAAGGGATGAAAACCGCCATTGAAGCCCATCGGCGGGCACGTCCGTGGTGTATGGGGAGCCTTTACTGGCAGCTGGATGATTGCTGGCCGGTGGTTTCTTGGTCGGGAATGGATTATTATGGCCGGTGGAAAGCTTTTCAGTATCGGCTGCAGAAGTTGTTTGCTCCTGTTTTGGTTTCGCCGGTTTATGAGCAGAAACATCTAAAGGTGTATCTGGTGTCTGATCGTTTGCAGGAAGGAAGAGCACGAATGAAAATTGTTCTGGAAGATTTTTACGGGAAAAAGTTTTGGCAGAAAACGCTGCACGTTTCTGTTCCGGCAAATACCAGCCGGCTGATTTACAGTAAATCTTTTGAGAAGATTTTGCAACATTACGATAAGAATAAAATCTTTTTGCATGTGGAAGTTGTACAGGATGACAGCCTGTTGGCTGAAAATAATTTGTTTTTTGCGCCGCCCAAAGCCTTGGTATTGCCTAAGCCGAAAATCAAATATACATTGCACAAAATCCATGGACAAACTTTTCTTTTGTTGTCTGCTCCCGTTTTTGTGAAATATGTTGCGTTGCTTTATCCGGATGATACCGGTATTTTTTCAGATAATTATTTCAGTATGTCGCCCGGGCAGGTCAAAACGGTTCGGATTGATCTGAAAGATGCGGAAAGCCAGTTTAAACAGGGAAAAATAAAAGTGATGCCATTATACTGATTTTGAAACGGGGTAAAAAAGTGCGAATTTTGCAGGACGTTATTTTGGGAGATTTATGGAACAATCGGCAGGGAAAAGCGAAAATAAAGGGATTCTTTTTTTAAAAGATAATGTGATCTTTTTGCCCTTTTTGGCTCTGCTGTTGCTTTTTATGATGGTTTGGCCACAAAAGATAACGGATTATCCGCGGTTCGTCGACTGGCAAACTGTGGGAAACCTGACGGGATTGCTTATTGTGGTGACGGGCATAAAAGAGAGTGGTTTTATTGGCCGTTTCTCAAAAGGATTTTTGATTAAAACCGGAACGGAAAGAGGCCTGGCCTTTGCTTTGGTTGCTTTGTCAGGACTTTTGTCGATGGTTCTTACGAATGATATTGCTTTGTTTATTACCGTACCGTTAACCCTTGGTTTTCGGGATGTGATAGAAAACGATGTCAAAAAACTGATTATTTTTCAGGCGTTGGCAGTTAATACGGGGTCTGCTTTGACGCCGGTGGGAAATCCACAGAATTTGTTTCTTTGGAATCATTGGGGCATTGAATTTTTTGCCTTTATCGGTAAAATGTTCCCGCTTTTTGTGGTTATGGCGGTTATTCTGGCTTTGTTTGTGTGGAAAGCTTTTCCGTCAAAGGCACTTACTTTCCACAGCCAGCCCCGGAAAAAAGAAGTGCGTACCCGGTTGTTCATGGTTTCTGCCATCGGATTAGTGGCTTTTATTGTGGCTATTGAAATGGAAGTTGCCCGTTACGCATTATTGGCTATTCTGATTTTCTATCTTCTTTTGTACCGGAAAGTTTTTATCAAAACCGATTGGATGCTGTTACTGCTTTTTGTGGTTATGTTTATTGATTTCCATCTTTTGAGTCAGGTGTCGTGGGTGATAAAGGGAATGGCGCATTTTAAAATGGCTGTTCCGTCCGGCGCTTTTTTCAGCTCCCTGTTTTCTTCGCAAATCATGAGTAATGTGCCGGCGGCTATTTTTATTAGCAAATTCAGCCATCAGTGGCAGGCCATTGCTTACGGTGTGAATGTGGGCGGTAACGGACTGGTGATTGCTTCATTGGCCAATATCATTGCTTTACGTTTTGTAAAGCAGCGCAGCGTTTGGGCTGATTTTCACAAATATTCTCTTTTTTATCTTGCTGTGACAGCTACGGTGGTTTTTTTACTTTTCTTTTTCTGATGTAAAAAAACGGATGCTCCAAATAAAAGAACATCCGTTTTTCAAATTTATTTTCGCTACTTTGATTAGCTTCCAAAGTCATCAAACATGATCATCTCCTCCGGCACGCCAAGGTCGTCTAACATTTTCAGTACGGCACTGATCATCAGGGGCGGGCCGCAGAGGTAATATTCAATTTCTTCCGGTTCCGGATGGTCTTTCAGATAATTATCATAAATTACCTGGTGGATAAATCCGGTTTTTCCTTTCCAGTTGTCTTCGGGTAATGGCTCAGAAAGGGCCACTTCAAAACGGAAATTCGGATTGTCTTTTTCGATTTCTCTGAACTGGTCTACATAAAACAACTCTTTGAGCGAACGGCCGCCGTACCAGAAGGAAGCCTTTCGTTTGGTGTGTTCCGTTTTAAACAAATGAAAAATATGTGAGCGCATGGGGGCCATGCCGGCACCACCACCGATAAACATCATCTCGCGATCGGTATCTTTAATGAAAAATTCACCGTAAGGTCCGGAAATGGTTACTTTATCGCCTGGTTTTCTGGAGAAAACATACGAAGAACAAATCCCCGGATTGACTTTCATAAAGGCATTGCGTTTGCGGTCCCACGGCGGGGTGGCAATACGGATATTCAACATAATGATGTTTCCTTCTGCCGGATGGTTGGCCATAGAATAGGCTCTGAATACCGGTTCCGGATTTTTCATCTTCAGGTCCCACATGTGGAATTTATCCCAGTCGCTGCGGTATTCTTCATCAATGTCCATATCTTTAAAATTCACTTCTATTTTGGGGACATCAATCTGGATATAGCCGCCCGAACGGAAGTTCATATGTTCGCCTTCCGGAAGTTTTACCACAAACTCTTTGATAAAGGTAGCTACATTGCGATTGGAGATCACTTCGCATTCCCATTTTTTAATTCCGAAGATTTCGGGGGGTACCGTAATGTCCATATCTTCCCTGACTTTTACCTGACAGCCAAGTCGCCAGTTTTGCAACTGTTCTTTTCGGGTAAAAAATCCTTTTTCAGTAGGAAGAATGCTTCCTGCACCCGAATTAACTTGTACTTTACACATGCCACAGGTACCGCCGCCGCCACAGGCCGAAGGAAGAAATATTTTTTCGTTGGCGAGTGTAGCCAGTAACGATGATCCCGGGTTGGTTTCAATTTCTTTCTCTCCGTTGATGGTAATTTTTACTTTGCCCTGTGGCATTAGTTTGGCACGGGCAAAGATGAGAATACCCACCAAAAGAAGGGTGATAATCAGAAAAATGGCAATGCTCAAAAGTACAATTGTACCGGTTCCAATAGATAATATCATCATCTTTCAAAAGTTGTTTTATAATTTAATGCCGAGGAAACTCATAAAAGCAATCCCCATTAATCCGGTTAAGATAAAAGTAATGCCGATGCCCCGCAGAGCCGGTGGTACATTAGAATAACGTATTTTTTCGCGGATAGCGGCAATGGCCACAATGGCCAGAAACCAGCCGACGCCTGAGCCTAAGCCGAATGCCGTGGCCTGGGCTACACTTTGGTAATCGCGTTCCTGCATAAATAACGAACCTCCCAGGATAGCACAGTTTACGGCAATAAGCGGAAGGAAAATCCCCAGTGAATTATAAAGTGACGGGGAGAATTTTTCAACAACCATTTCTACCAGCTGAACCATGGCCGCAATCACGGCAATGAAAATAATAAAGCTCAGAAAGCTTAAATCCACATTGGAAAAAGCCGGGTCGAGCCACGAAAGTGCACCGGGTTTTAAAATATATTCGTTGAGAAGGTAGTTTACCGGAACGGTAATCCCTAATACAAAAATTACGGCAGCACCGAGTCCTACCGAGGTATTCACGGTTTTGGAGACAGCAAGGTACGAACACATGCCCAGGAAATAGGCAAAAACCATGTTGTCAACAAAAATCGACTTGATAAATATGTTTATGATTTCATGCATAATCTTTTGCTTTTAAGATTTTAACCTATTTCTTTTCAATGAGTGAGCGATTGTAATAACGTTGAACCCAGATAATTACGCCTACGGTAATCAGTGCCATCGGCGGCAGGATCATCATGCCGTTGTTCACATAACCTGCATTGTAAAAGCTTTGGGGAACAATTTGAAATCCCAAAAGTGTTCCCGAGCCAAACAGTTCGCGGAAAAAAGCAACGGTGATCAAGATCAGCCCGTAGCCCAGTCCGTTTCCGATACCGTCAAGAAATGCCGGCCAGGGTTTGTTGGCCATGGCAAAAGCTTCCAGCCTTCCCATGATGATACAGTTGGTGATAATCAGTCCGACAAATACGGAGAGCTGTTTGCTGACGTCAAATACAAAGGCTTTCAGTAACTGGTCTACCAGAATAACGAGGGTAGCTACTACCACAAGCTGCACGATAATCCGAATACGGGGCGGAATACCATTCCGCAGCAGCGAAACGACCAGGTTAGAGAAACCGGTCACGACCATCACCGCCAGGGTCATCACGATGGCCGGTTTTAACTTGGCTGTAACTGCCAGTGCCGAACAAATACCGAGCACCTGAACGGTAATCGGGTTGTTCAGATTCAACGGCCCGGTTAAAAGTTTCATGTTTTTGGGAGAAAACAGCGGCTCCCGTTCATTTTTATCCGTACTCATAGTTTTCTCTTATTGATGTTTTTTCATAAATGGCAAATAACTTTTCAGGGTATTTCTCAGCATGGCGTCTACACCGTTGCTGGTCAGTGTTCCGCCTGAGATGGCATCCACACCGTGGATGCGCTGATCAGGAGGAAGTTTTACAACGCCCCCTTTCACAACTTCGATGGAGGTGAAATGCCCTTCGTTGTCAAAAATGGTTTTCCCGATAAATTGATTTTCAAATTTGGGCGTTTTGATCTCGCCCCCCAAACCCGGGGTTTCTGATTTGTCATCGAAAAACACGCCCACTACTCTTTTAAAGTCAGAAGTCAGGGCAATGTTTCCCCAAATTGGGCCCCAAAGACCCGTTCCCAGCATGGGGATAATGTAGATTTTTTGACCGTCTTTTTCTGCAATGTACAAAGGCAACTTATACGGTTTGTGATGGGTTTTGTTGTAATTTTCCTTTTTTAAATCGATTTTAAAAGCCGGGGCTTCTTCTTTTGGTGATTTTGTGTAGCGGTTCAGGATATTTCCTTTCGGGTCAAGAACAAGCTCTTCAACAATATATTTATTGAAAAGAGGAATCGCATTTTCTGCATTAACATTTTTCACCTGAACAGAAGAAAGTATTCCGCGCATTTTATCGATGGCCCGGTTTCGTTCCTGAAAAGGTTTCAGCAGCATGGCCGCCAGCGAAAGAAGGGCAGCGGCCACAATGACCAAAATGGCTGCGTAAGTGAAAATATATCGGTTTGTGTACATAATCCCTTGATTTACTTATTTGGCGAGCACAACTTTAGCCCGTTTCAAACGTTTTTTAATATTCGATTGTACCACAATATGATCAATGAGTGGTGCAAAGACATTCATCAGTAAAATGGCCAGCATCATCCCTTCGGGGTAAGCCGGGTTGAACACCCGGATAAGAATGGCCAGCATCCCGATAAGGAAACCGTAATAATACTTTCCGGTATTGGTTTGTGCCGAAGTTACCGGATCGGTAGCCATAAAGACTGCGCCAAAAGCAAATCCGCCCATGATCAGATGTTCCCAGGGTGGAATTTCCATGTAGGCATTGGCTCCCCACAGGTTAAATAATAATCCCATAACATAGCCGCCGGCAAATACAGAAAGCATAACCCGCCAACTGGCTACACCGGTTATCAACAGGAAAAGTCCGCCAATAAGGATTAAAAAGGTGGAGGTTTCACCAATCGATCCCGGAATAAACCCGAAAAACATATCGTGTACCGAGGGGAAATGCTGGAAGTTTCCCACCAGGGCATGTCCTAAAGGAGTAGCTCCTGAGAAACTGTCCAGTTTATCTGCAATCCACACTTTTTCGCCCGACATATTTCCCGGATAGGCAAAAAACAGGAAAGCCCGTGCAGTCAGGGCCGGATTGAAGACATTCATTCCGGTACCGCCAAAAACTTCTTTACCGAAAATAACGGCAAAAGCCACAGCAATAGCCAGTTCCCACAAAGGAATGTCTGGCGGAACAATCAACGGGATAAGGATCCCGGTAACCAGATATCCTTCATTTACCTCGTGGTGCCGGATCTGGGCAAACAGAAATTCAATGCCCAGCCCTACGCCGTACGAAACAATGATAATGGGTAAAACTTTTTTTAATCCGTAAAAGAAATTGGTCCAAAAGTCCATGTGCTTGCCATACGACAAAAAGTGTTCGTATCCCACATTCCACATGCCGAAAAGCAAGGCGGGAATGACACCGATAATAACAAACGACATGGTGCGTTTCATGTCAATGGCATCACGGATGTGCGCACCGCTTTGGGTGACTTTGTTCGGAACAAACAGAAAAGTTTCAAAAGCATCAAAAGTGGATTCAAACTTTTCAAATTTTCCACCCGGTTGAAAATGCGGTTTTTGTTTATCTAAAAATTTTCTTAACGCTTTCATGCGGATATTTTCATTTGCTGAATTATTAACTCATTTCTTTACGCATCAGTTCCAGTCCGTTGCGAACAATTTTCTGGATTTCGGTTTTGGAAGTGTCAATCACCTCACAAAGGGCAAAATCTTCGGCATCAATTTCATAAATCCCCAGGTTCTCCATCAGGTCAATATCTTCAATCAGAATAGCCTTGATCAGTTGCAACGGATAAATGTCAAAAGGAAAGACTTTTTCAAACATGCCGGTCATAACATAAGCCCGTTCACCTCCATGTAAATTGGTGTCGAGCCGGTATTTTTTGTTGGGGAACAAAAAGGCCGGATAGGTACGCGAAATACTGAATTTCCCAAAACCAGGTAATGCCCATCCGAGAAATTCGTAATAATTCCCTTCCGGGATAACCGTAACTTGTGAGTGATAAAAACCGACAAATCCGTTTTTATCAATTTTATCTCCGGTAAGCACGTTGCCGCTGATGTATCGCAGTTCACCCTGTTCCACATTTTCCTGTACCATTTTGGAGATGGAGGCCCCTAACCGGGTTTTAAAATAATGGCGTTTTTTTACTTCTGATCCGGTGAGTGCGATCAAGCGGGTGGTGTCGTGTTTTCCGGTTAAAAACAATCGTCCAATGGCGATGATATCCTGCGGATAAATGTACCAGATTATTTCTCCTTTATTCAGCGGGGAAATCCGGCTTACATGTACGCTTACATTTCCGGACGGATGTGGTCCGCGGAACGATTGGATTTCAACATTTTTAGCGTTCAAAAATACTTTCGACTTGGTGTTGTCCGCATGAACGTTCAGGTAAACTTTTCCGTCGGTCAGTTGTGCCAGTACATCCAATCCGGCCTGAAACTCTTCTCCTTTGCCGTGTACCATCAGATCGAAGTCGGGCGCTAACGGAGCGGAATCAAAAGCCGGAACAAAAATGGCTTTAGGCGTTTCTTTGGGTTGTGCCACGATAGAATACGGACGTTGCCGGAGGAAGGGCCATAAACCGCTTTTCAGTAGTTTTTCAATAATGGCTTCCCGTTTCATTTCGGCAGGAGAACCGGCACCAAAATCCAAAGCGTCATTTTTTCCGTCAGGTTCAATAATGACTTCCAGTAATTTTCTTTTGGCTCCCCGCCGGATTTCGGAAACTGTCCCGCTCACCGGCGATGTAAAGTAGATGTCTTCCCGGTATTTGTCATAAAACAAAGGACTTCCGGCTTTCACTTTGTCTCCTTCTTTTACCAGCATTTTAGGAAAACATCCAATAAAATCGACAGGCTTAATGGCAAAAAGGTCTGGTTCCAAATCGGTAACGGTCTTTTCCGCGTCACCTAATAATTTGATATCCAGTCCTTTCTTAATAGTAAAAACTGTTGACATATATATATTAATTCATGTTAATTTCAGGCTGCAAGTTAAATAATTAACAAATAAAACGACACATTAAAAGTAAAAAATTTTAAAAAAATAGTCTGTTTTTCAAGTGAAATTTTTTAAAAGCTTCATTTATGGCGGGTTTTGAGTAAAATTGTATTTTTGTTTTTCAGACCAATTAAGATGTTTTTTTTCATGCGCTGCCGTACTTTTCTGCTTTTGTTTTGGAGCTTGTTTTTTGTTCCTGTGATAAATGGGCAAACGGTTTATACCGATCGGGTTTTCGATAGTAATATTAAAAGTGTTCTTTTATATGCCAATGGCGATCAACTGGCAGATCCGGTCATTAAGCTGGGAACAAGAGATGTGCTAACCCTTTCGTTTGATGATTTGAGTAACCGGCAGGAAAATTATAAATACACGCTGATTCATTGTACGTCTGATTGGCAACCATCGACCCTGAACCCGTCCGATTATTTGTCGGGTTATTTTGAAGGCGAAATTCGGAATTACAAGTTTTCGTTCAATACGTTAACTCCTTATATCCATTATGTGCTAAATTTTCCGAATACGGATATAAGTCTAAAATTATCGGGAAACTACATTATCAAAGTATATCTTGATGATGGGGGAGATACCACCGTGATGTTTACCCGCCGTTTTTTTGTGGTGGAGCCGCTGGTGAGTGTTGCCGCACGGGTACCGTATTACCCGCAAAATCTGTCTTATTTTAAGATCAGGCAAGAGGTGGACCTTACTTGTAGTGCCCCGGATATTTTTAGTGCAGAACCGGAACAACGATTTAAAATTACGGTTCAGCAAAATGGGCGGTGGGACAATGCTTATTATAACCTGCACCCGACATCGGTAACGCCCAGTCAGCTGTTGTTCCGTTTTCCGGATGGAATTACGTTTAATTCGGGCAATGAACCGCGTTATTTTGATATGAAAGATTTTTGGTATCAGTCAGAATATATTGCCCGCATTACCCAGCAGCGAAATGATTATGACGTGATATTGCACACCGGTTATCCCCGGACCGGCCGGCAATACGAAACATATAAAGATAATCATGGCAAGATGTTTATTGCTGCCCGCAGCGACCAGAATCCAAATACAGAAGGAGATTACGCCCAGGTTTATTTTTCATTAAAAATGCCGCAGATGAAAAACGGAGATGTTTATATCCTGGGACAGCTCACTGACTGGCAACTGAATACCCGGTCAAAAATGACGTATAATCCACAAAAAGAAGAGTACGAAGCCCATCTTTTTCTTAAACAGGGATATTACGAATACTGGTATGCTTTTTTACCGGCGGGCAGTGTGCAGGCCAATATTACTCCTATCGAGGGATCTTATTGGGAAACACGGAATACATACACCATTTATGTTTATTACCATTCAAGGGTAATGGATTATGACCGGCTTGTGGGAATCCGGAAAATTAATGCCCATTGATTTCTTTTTTGGGGAAAAGTTTTCCCGAATGGAGAAAAAATAACTTGTCGAAATGTTGTAAAAAGAACAAATACAGTGTTTTTTGGTGAATGGCACGTAAGTTGCTTTTATATTATTGATACGGAATTTATATCCAGCAATATATTCAGGAAAATAAGTAAAACAATAAATAATTAATGAATGATGGAGTATAATTACAAAATTTTAAAGATTATTTCCGGAGTAGTGATCAGCCTGCTTATGCTGGCGTCATGTAATACCAACGAGAGTACTAACCCGGTTCCGGAAAATGAAAAGACAATGGAGGATTTGGTGGTGAACAGTACATTTGAATGGAAAACCACTAAACCTGCCGACCTTCAGATTAAAGCACTGGATAATACCGGAAATCCTATTGCCGGAGCCAAATTTTCTATTTTTACCGGTGATCCTGAAAATGGCGGACAGTTGATTGTGAGCGGAATGACAGACCAGTCCGGGATTTATGCGGTAGATTATTCTGTGCCTTCCTATTACGATAGTTTATATGTCCGCTCGGATTATGTAGGGATTCCTACACCGGGAATGGTGCCGCTGGAACAAAATGGCTTTGATTTGACGTTGGGCGGAGAACAAAAAACAGCCGTTTTTAAATCTGCAATGGCAGCACGGGCGGTGAGTTCGCATGTCATAAAATTTCTTGGTGGCTATAACAGCCTGGGTGTTCCGGATTATTTGGAACCGGATAATGACCCGATTACCTGTGAGTTTTTGAATGATGTGAACAATACACTTCCCGAAAGAAGCCGGTTACCCCAAACTCATCCCCAGTATTTTCTTTCGAAATATGATCAGGATGTGCATTTAAATGCTACCTGCGATGTGTGGGTTACTTTTGTTTCGGAAGGAGCCGGCTACCGTAATGTGTTGGGATTTTATACTTATCCTACCGGTAATCCTCCTCAGAGTCCGGATGATATTGATACGATTACCATAATTTTCCCCAATGTTTCTTTTCAGGGATCCGGAGGCGGATTGCATGCCGGAAATAAAGTCCATATCGGACAATTTCCTCCTAACACCAGCATTGGTTTTGTGCTTTTTGCTGATGGATGGAAAAACGAAGAGGTTACTGACGGAAAATGGGTGCTCTATTCAGATAAAAACCTGAATCCCGAATCGAATCCTGATTTAAAACAACATGCTGTGTTGTTGTCAGACAATGCCCGTAAACTGTTTTTACTTAGTTTTGAAGATATCCGGAGAGATTTAAGCGGTTGTGATCAGGACTTTAATGATGCTATTTTTTATGTTACTGCTAATCCTATACAGGCCGTGGATCAGGCAACCATGCCTTTGATCGATTATACAGGGGTTGATAGCGATGGAGACGGAGTTCCCGATCATTTTGATGATTATCCTGATGATCCTGCCAAAGCCTTTAACAATTATTATTTTAATGAAGGGGAATTTGGAACGTTGGCCTTTGAAGACCTTTGGCCGTCAACGGGAGATTATGATTTTAATGATGCCGTAATCGATTATAATTTTAACCAGATTACCAACGGAGAAAATAATGTGGTTCAGGTTAACGGTATTTTTGTTTTGCGTGCCATGGGAGCTTATTTCCATAATGGATTTGGTTTTCAGTTGCCGATAGATAATCAGCTTGTTTCCAATGTAACCGGTGATCTTCATGTTTCCGGAAGTGTGGTTACGCTTGATAGCCGGAATCTGGAAGCAAACCAGTCAAAAGCAGTCGTTATTTTATGGGAAGACGGATTTGACGTTATGCATAATCCGGGACAAGGATTAGGTGTAAATACGGAAGAAACAGCGCCTTATGTTACTCCTGATACCATGCGCGTTTCCATTACTTTTACTCATCCTGTGGGATTGGGCGATTTAGGAAACCCGCCTTACAACCCGTTTATCTTTGTGGACAGAGACCGGGGACGCGAAGTGCATCTGCCTGACCATTTGCCCACCGACCTGGCAGATCATGCTTTCTTCGGTACAGAAAATGATGACAGTAACCCGGCTGTAGGACGCTATTACAAAACGAAAACCAATTTGCCGTGGGGACTCAATATCATTGAACATTTCGATTATCCGATAGAAAAAGTGGATATCCTGAGTGCCTATAAACATTTTGGTGAATGGGCAGAAAGCAGCGGAACACTTTATCCGGATTGGTATAAGGATAAAGCAGGATACCGTGATGCGGACAATATCTATCAAAAACCAGAAGGAAAATAAACTTCAAAAAGGATTTAAACCGGAGAGCCAGCTCTCCGGTTTTTTTATGCTTAATGGTAAAAGGAAAGTAGGCTAAACAAAAAAAATTGTGTATCTATGCAACCCAAAGAGTAGTAGATTCATGGAGACATTACAGGCTTTTGATCATATTCGTCTGAATTTCAGTCCGCAGGGCCTTCAGGCGTTGAATATTGCCCTGGCATTTGTTATGTTTGGGGTAGCTTTGGAAATTAAACTGGATCATTTTAAAAAGTTATTGCTCAATCCAAAGTCGGCTTTTGTTGGCGTATTTTCGCAGTTTCTGGTATTGCCGTTTTTGACATTTGTGTTGGCTGTTTTGTTGCGGGATGTTATTACTCCGACCATTGCATTGGGAATGATTTTGGTAGCAGCCTGTCCCGGTGGAAATGTTTCCAATTTTATTTCGTCGCTGGCCAAAGGCAATGTGGCGCTTTCGGTGAGCTTAACGGCCATTGCTACGATGGCTGCCGTTTTTATGACCCCGCTGAATTTTGCATTGTGGGGGAATTTATACACCCGTTTTTTGGTGCATCATGCCCATGCAGCCCAGTTGGTGCGTCCGTTACATATTGATACGCTTCAAATGTTCCGCACGGTTTTCCTGATTTTGGGTATTCCGTTGATTTTAGGAATTTTTGTAAATACCAAATGGCCTGCATTTGCTACAAAAATTACGAAATCATTCAAACGATTCTCTATATTGCTTTTTGTTGTAATTGTCGTGATTGCCTTTGCCAAGAATTTTCAGCATTTTCTGGTTGTGATCAAATACATTTTTTTAATTGTATTGGTACATAATGCTTTGGCACTGGCTTCGGGATATTATGTGGCCAAAATCTTTAAACGTCCGGTGATTGACCGGCGGACCATTTCTATTGAAACGGGAATTCAAAATTCCGGATTGGCTTTGGTGTTGATTTTTAATCCGCGAATTTTTCCGCCGGATTTAGAGCTGGGCGGAATGGCCATTATCGCTGCCTGGTGGGGAATATGGCATATTGTGGCCGGATTGACGCTTGCCGGAATATGGAATAAACCCCATTTTAGTTTTCGCCGGATTTTTAAAAAAGGATAATCAATATGGGAGTAGAAAATATTGAAAAATATTCCCGGTCGTATGCTGCCCTGAAAACCTTTTTGCGCTTTTGGCACGACAAAATTTTTTACCGGAAAGTGGTTTATGTAAACCGGGAAAAACTTCCGTTAAACGAACATTTAATCTTTACGCCCAACCATCAAAATGCTTTGATGGATGCTTTGGCCATTGAATTCTCACTCTCCAATCAATTTGTTTTTGTTGCCCGTTCAGATATTTTTAAAAACAAGCAGATTGCCCGCATTCTTTATTTTTTGAAGATCCTTCCGGTTTACCGCATCCGCGATGGTTACGATTCATTAAAAAAGAATGAACTGACATTTAGGAAAACCCTGGATATTATCCGTAATAAAAACGGATTTGTAATTCTTCCCGAAGGGAATCATGCCGGTTTCCGGAAATTGCGGAGTTTAAAAAAAGGGTTTGCCCGTATTGCTTTTCAGGCGGAAGAAGCCGAAAATTTTTTGCTGGACATGAAAATTGTTCCGGTGGGAATCAATTATTCTGATTATGAAAACTTCCGGTCTGATTTGCTGGTTATTTTCGGAAAACCGTTTGCCGTATCGGAATTTTATGAGGTGTATAAAGAAAATCCGGCAGTAGCTTATAACCGCATCAAGGAAAAACTGGCCCGCGAAATGAAACCGTTGATGATCAACATCGAAAGTCAATATTATGATGCGGTTGATTTTCTCCGGAAAGCTTATCGCCGTGATGCCTGCCGGCAGTTAAATCTTGATGACACCGATTTGTATCATCAATTTCGTGCCGAAAAAGAGATTATTGCCCGCTTGAACCGGTTTGAACAGACATCGCCGGACAAAATGAAACGCCTGGCAGAAAAAGTGCAACATTACCGGCAACAGTTGAAAACATTGAAAATTCCAGATGTACAGCCGGCAACGAAAGGACGGCTCTTTTTGAACCGGATCCTGCTGCTGCTTGGATTTCCGTTTTTTCTTTATGGTTATCTGAATCACTTTTTTCCGTGGAATATCTGCATTGCAACAGGCAATAAGATCAAAGATCCACAGTTCCGGAGTTCTTTTAAATTTGTGCTGAGCTTTATCACTTTCCCGCTATTTTACCTGATACAGATTCTTTTGGTTCAGTGGGGATTTCACCGGCCGGTAATTACTATCCTTTATGCCGTAACATTGCCGTTTTTCGCTGCTTTTTCGTGGAATTATGCCCGGCTTTACCGGAAAACCGTTGCGCTCGGACGGTATTGGCGAAACCGGCGTAAAAAAAATCGTTTATTGTCAGAAGCCGAAAAGCTGTATGCCGAAATTATGGAAGAAACCGGTCGTTTGTTTCATTCTTTCTCCTGAGTGCTTTTAGCAGAACGGAAAATAGTAATATCTTAGCGCAACCAATTGAAAGCGATTTGATCATGGGGAAAAAAAGTGCAAAGTTTGATAAAAGTTATTTGGAAATGGCCCACGTGTGGGCAAAAAATTCGTATTGTAAACGTCGGCAGGTGGGGGCTCTGATCGTAAAAGACCGTATGATTATTTCAGATGGTTACAACGGAACCCCTTCGGGGTTTGAAAATGTATGCGAAGATGAAACCGGAACGACCAAGCAATATGTTTTACATGCCGAAGCCAATGCCATCACCAAGGTAGCCCAATCGAATAACAGCAGCAAAGGAGCTACGTTATATGTAACTGATTCGCCTTGTATTGAATGTTCCAAGCTGATTATTCAGGCAGGAATCAGCCGGGTGGTATATGACAGAAAATACCGTATTACTGATGGCTTGGATTTGTTGCGTCGTGCAGGCGTTGATGTAGAGCAGCTCAATATTTCCGGAGAGTAAAATCCGCCTGTTTTGTGGGGTCCGGTTATACTCCCGTTCCGGGGAAAAGCCAGATCAGGAAAACAATCACCACCAGTGCAGGCAGCATGTTAATGACTTTTATTTTTTTGATTCCCAAAATATCAATACCAAGTCCCAGCAAAAGAATTCCTCCGACCGCCGATAGTTCGGTTATCATAACCGCCGGGAAAAAATCGCCCAGCCACATGGCCAGCAACGTAATGCCTCCCTGAAAAATAAGCAGCGGAACGGCAGAGAATAAAACGCCAATACCAAGTCCTGATGCCAGTGCAATGGAAGAAACACCATCCATCAGCGATTTAATTAACAGCAGGTGCGGATCACCGTTCATTCCCTCTTCAATGGCTCCCAGAATGGTTAACGAACCCATACAATAGAGCAGGAATGCCGTAAGCAATCCGTCGGTAAAACGTTCATTTTTACTTTTAAACCGTTTTTTTATCACATCGGCCATTTTTTCCAGTCCGCGGTCCAGGTGAAGACTTTCTCCGATAACAGCACCAATGATCAGGCTGAAAACCATCTGTAAAACATGGGTGGATTTTAAGGCCATGGAAACACCGAGATAAAGCGTAAATAAACCGATAACCTGAAAAAATATTTTAATGAACCGGTCGGGTAACCGGCTTTTCAGAAGAAGACCGGTCAGACTGCCGACAATTACTGTAGCTACGTTAACTAAAGTTCCAATCATTATCCGATGTTTGTCTGTTTTGTTCCTAATTGAGCCAGGTCGCCGCTTTTGGGAAATTGGTACACCCGCAAACCGAATTCGGGCAAGACGGCTAAAATCAAATCAAAAATATCTGCCTGGATGTCTTCATATTCTGCCCAGGCCGTGGTTTTGGTAAAAACATAAATTTCTATGGGAATTCCTTTTTCTGACGGGGGCAGTTGTCTTACCAGGAAAGTCATGTCTTTTCGAATGTCTTCGCGGTGTTGCAGATAAGCTTTCAGGTAAGCCCTGAAAATGCCAAGATTGGTTTGCCGTCGTCCGTTGACCACCACCGACGGGTCTACCTGAAATTTTTGGTTATACTCCTGAATCTCTTTTTCTTTTTTCTCAAGGTAGGGCTTCAGGATTTTAATTTCTTTGAATTTTTCCAGCTCTTCCTGCGTTACAAAATGTACACTGTCCATGTCGATGTACACCGCTCGTTTAATTCGTCTTCCGCCGGCTTCTTCCATCCCTCGCCAGTTTTGGAAAGAGTTGGAAACCAGGCTGTAAGTGGGTACGGTGACGATGGTTTTGTCCCAGTTTTGAATTTTAATGGTAGTCAGCGTAATTTCCATAACGGTACCGTCGGCATGGTATTGCGGCATGCTGATCCAGTCGCCGATACGAATCATTTTGTTAAAGGTGAGTTGCAGTCCGCCTACAAATCCGAGAATCGGATCGCGGAAAATCAACATCAAAATAGCAGAAAGAGTTCCCAGTCCGACAAACAGGGTGCTTAAATCGCGGTGTAAAAGCGTGGCAATGGCAAACAGGAGCCCGAAAAAGTAAATGATGATTTTTACAATTTGTATCAGCCCGGTAATGGGATGGTCTTTTGAAAATTCAAACCGGTTATAATAGTCGTTCAGGGTAGATAAAAGGCTGTCGATGACCAGAATGATAATAACCACAAAAGTAACTTCCAGGGTTCGCTGGATAATGCTGATAAGAACCGGAAGCGAATAAACACTGTCCTGTGCAAAATAGTAGAGAATAAGCGTAGGGACGAGATACGAGATTCTTCGAAACAAACGGTGTTTTACCAACAAATCGTCAAACTGGTTACGTGAGCGCCTGAAAACCGGAATCAGTATCTTTTTCATTCCGCTCCAGGTGAGTCTAAAGATGATGTATGAAAACAAAAAGAGCAGGATAAGTGAGAGCGTTTCCCCGGTGGTTTCGGCCCAGTTGGGCGACATTCCGGCTTTTTGAAATAAATGAATAAGATAAACGGTAAGGTTTTTCAGGTAAAGATTCATATCAATAGTTTGCGGTGTTTAAAAATGGTTGAAACAGTTTATCCCGGACAAAATCTTGTTTTCCGGGCAAAATTTTTGCCAAAGATACGGACAAAATTTAATCGTACCAGTAGTATTTTAAAATGCGTCAATGGCGTGGTTCGAGACTTGCAGCACGCTGAAATCAACGCAAGCACTACCGGTTTTTAGCCCGTTTGGGCTGTTGAAAAGCGAGAACGGATTCTTAAGGTTCGGGTGTAAAAACCGGATCCCACGGTGGAAGTAAGATGGGCTTGCTTTTCAGTATTTTTAAGATGTTTGGTGAAATGTATTTTTTATTGATGACCAGCCTGAACATGTAATTATCAAACCAGTTGTCGGTAGCGGTAAGAAAACCATGATGTCCTTTATCGGGGCCCCAGCTGTTTTCAATCAGCCATTTATCCGGTTTTCCGTCGGGCAGTACATTCACGCCAACCAGTGCCATTCCGTGGGTAGAACCACTGTCGAAGGTTTTGATTCGTTGTGCTTTATCCATTCCGAATTTTACGCCGAAAAGGTCATCATAATCATAAAGCCGGGTGTCCAGAAAACCGGCTTTACCGTCGAATTGTTTTCCCACATCGCAAGACAGATACATGGCCTGATTGTCTTCGATAGAACGAATGGCAAACTTTTTAATGGTGTCGTTGGGAAGGTTGATATAGCGCCAGTTGCCGCCTTCGGCCAGATTCCGGTCAAATTGTACATCATAAAGTTTATAGTAGGGCCGGGTAGGGTCGTTCATGAACATCACGTAGTCATCCACATTTACCCCGACTACTTTTTTAAAGAAAGACTGTGGCGTGAAACTTTCGGGTTGACTGATTTTGTCTTCTTTATCGCGGTATTGCCAGGTGAAGTGTTGTGGTGGTTCACCGAATGCCAGTACCAGCATCCGGTAAATGCCGGTCAGCATTTCAATTTTACGCTGGGTAATTTGTTTTGCCGGCTTTTTTTCCTGTACCATTTTTCGTAATTCCAGACCATCTTCGCGCAACTTGCGGCGCAATAACCGCGAAAGCATGGCGGTATGATTGGTTTGGTAAGTTTCGGGCATCGCCGAAGCCGGCACCAGCCCGTATTTTTTTACCAAATCGTTAAAGGTAGCCCATTGTCCGCCATCGCCAATGGGATTGTGGAAGAGCCAGCTTACCATACGGCTGTCCATAGGATCGTTGGCTGTGGAAATGGCAATTTCCATAAAAAGATTGGCTTTTTCGAACTGATCCCAGAAAAAGCAGTAGTTTTCCGAGAATTCAAAATCAGGCAGATTATATTTCCGAATGACGATGGGACGCAAGGTGTTGAGCGAGGTAAACAACCAGCACCGGCCTGACGATTTTTGGTTGGTGGTAGCCAGCACGCCGGTAACCTGATGATTGAAAAAATGATTGACTTTTCCCTCGTTACTGCGATTTTTAGCCAGCTTTTTAATGTCGTTGTGGGTGATGGCATTTTGTAAGGCTTTGTCCGATGCATTGTGATGATAAGACGCCATGATCTTATGAATCGTTTGCATATCCAGTTTCCCTTTTTCAACGTTTTGTGCCTGTATGCCTCCTAATATCAGGGTGGTGAAAATCAGCAGCAGGATTTGTTTTTTCATCATTTTTGGTTTTTAGTTTATACTGTTTTTATTCTTGACTTTTGGTTTATCCGCCTTTTTGTTTGACTTTAAAACCTTCTTTTTCGAGGAAACTTTTTACTCGTTCTCTAAAATCGCCCTGGATGATAATTTCTTCATTTTTTACCGAGCCTCCGGTTCCGCAAAGGGATTTCAGTTTTTTCCCCAGTGCTTTCAGATCGTTTTCGTTGCCTGTAAATCCGGTAACCAGCGTTACTTTTTTGCCTTTTCGTTGTTTTTTGTCCAGCGATACGTATAGCAACTGTTGCGAAGGCGGTGGCGTAATCACTTCTTCCGGCTCTTCCTCGTAAGAAAAATCCGGATTGGTAGAATAAACCATCCGGCTGTTTTTTTTATTTGATGTCATGGTTTGGAATAATTACTTTTAATGATAACGGATAGACTTTTACTTTCAGTTTTTTGCCCATTTTCCGGGCTTCTCCGTCAATATTAACCACTCTTTTTTTCTTCCGGGTCACGGTAAAGTTTCCGGAACGGTAACTTTGCACATATTTCGATTTGTCGATGGCGCGCAGGAGTAACAGATTGGCCACCAAAGGCAAATCAAAGATGCCGGGTTTTTGCACTACAATTACGTCCAGCATGCCATCGCGCAGGCGGGCATTGGGAGCAATAGCCGTGTTGTACCCAAACTGATTGGAGTTGGCAAAGCTGATGAAGAGAGCACGGGTTTTTACGGTGGTCCCGTCTTCAAATTCAATAAAATATTTTTTCGGTTTGTAATACAAGAAATGAGAAGAGATCAAATGGGCGTACGAAAAAAAACCGCGGCGTTCTGATTTGGCGAAATATTTGGCGACCAGGGCATCGAATCCTACGCCGGCGATACTGACAAAAGGCACGCCATTGATGGTGGCGGTGTCGATTTCCGTAACGTGCAGGCGGTTAATCAGTTTCATGGCCCCGCCAATCATGCGTGGGATGCCGAGATGCCGTGCCAGCCCGTTTCCGGATCCTTGAGGGATGATGCCCAAAATAGTTTTGCTCCCGATAATTTGTGAAGCCACTTCGTTAATGGTCCCATCGCCACCCACCGCCACTACAATATCTGTTTTCTGTAAAACAGCTTCACGGCTCAATTCAATGGCATGGCCTGCATATTCTGTTTCTCGAATGAGAGTCGTGAACTTGTTGCTGTCAATATGTTTCTGAACCGCCTCTTTAAAACGGGTATGTTTATGTATTCCAGACTTGGGGTTGACGATAAAAACAATTTTTTTTCTTTCGGAAAGAGGTTGTTGCATATTTGTCATTTAGATTAAAAAATTTCGACAACCACAGTCCGGGTTTTTTCGTCTGCTTTGTTGCCGGCGGCATCACTCACGTTGTACAACACTTTGTAAATGCCCCTTTCGTGAATGTTTACGTTATTGGTTACCTGAAGCCGGTCCGTAATGTCTAACGTGTCGCCATTACTCTGCACATCATACGCTTTGGCCCCGGCATCCACATATACTGAATCCAGTTCGGTATATACCGGATTACTACCTAAAACCACAATAAACGGTTTGGTCGTATCGGGATTGTCATCTTTTTTACAACTCCACAAAAAGAAAAACAGGAAAATTCCTGTGGCAGTTAAAAGTAAGCGTTTCATCTTGGAATCGTTTTAAAACGATACAAAAGTAAGAAATCCGTTAAAACGAACAGATGCCCTTTTGCTTGTTGAATCAACCGGGCTGAAAAAATAAGCTCATGACTTCTTTTGGCTTTAAATTGGACAAAGCGGGCAGCTGGACTACGACTTTTTTTAAATACTTTTGCGAGACAATTATGCAGGCATGACTTATTTGGCAAGACATTCTTTTTTTGTTCTGGTATTAATGGGCGTTTTTCTTTTTCCCGGTTCTCCTCTCCGGGCACAACATCCTGTTTTATCGGATGGTTTTCGTCCACCGGTGTCTTTTCCGCTGGAGTTGTCAGGTACTTTTGGCGAATTACGTAGCGGACATTTGCATTCGGGAATCGATATTAAAACCGGTGGAGTACAAGGAAAGAAAGTGTATGCCATTGCCGACGGTTACATCTCGCGGATTAGCATTACACTCGGAGGCTATGGGAAAGCGTTGTACATTACTCATCCCAATGGCTTTATGTCGGTTTACGGACATCTGGAAAAATTTGCTCCTGCTATCCAGCGTTATGTGAAAAAGATTCAGTATGAACGTGAGAGTTATACGGTGCAAATTTTTCCTCCCAAGGGGAAATTGCCGGTAAAGAAAGGAGAAGTCATTGCGTATTCGGGAAATACCGGAGGATCGCTCGGTCCTCATCTCCATTTCGAAATTCGTCATGCCGTTACGCAGCATCCGGTAAATCCGTTACAGTTTAAAGGAATAAAAATAGCGGATAAGCTTCCCCCAAAAATTATCCGGTTATCCGTTTATCCGGTTTATCCGTACAGTCGTATCAACGGAAAGTGTGATACGGTTCGGATTTTGGTGTTAGGGCATGGAACCGGTTGTTATTTGAAAAATAAGCCGGTCATTACAGTTTCCGGGCCCGTATCATTTGGATTGCGTACTTACGACGTGATGAACGGAGCTCCCAACAAAAACGGTATTTACTCGCTTCAGCTTTTTGAAGACGGGCGACTGGTTTTTGCACTCAAAGCCGACAGCCTTTCTTTTGCCACTACCCGTTATGTAAACAGCCTGATAGACTACAGTTATTATGTCAGAACCGGGCGTCGTTTTATTCGTACCGAACGGGATACGAATAACCGGTTGCCTTTGTACAGAAAAGATACCCGTGACGGAATTTTTGTTTTTAAAGATACGTTGCCCCATCATTTTCGATATGTGGTTAAAGACATTTATGGCAATACGGCCTCGGTGCCATTTGTTGTCAAGGGAATTCCGTCAAAAAAGAAAAACTGCTTAAAGTCCAAAAAGGAACCGGGATATTTTATCCGGTATGATCAGCCGAAACGTATTTCCAGCGGAAACTTGCAGCTCTCTTTTCCTAAAAATTGTTTTTACCGGTCGTTTTATCTTCATCTGAAAAAACTTCCTCCGGTAAAAAACGCGGTGTCTCCTGTTTACAAAGTGCACAACCGGCTTGTTCCGGTTCAAAAATATTTCACTTTATCTGTTCGTGATGATTCGATTCCGGCAAAGTGGAAGACAAAAACCTATTTGGCCTATGCTCCCGGGATAAAAGATGAATTTTATTTTGCCGGGAACGGACGGGATGGCGATGTCCTGACAGCCCGGGTAAGAGATTTGGGCTATTATACGGTTTTGGTTGATACTGTTCCTCCGGTAATCAAGCCGTTGAACTTTAAAAACGGAACAAAAATTACCGGAAGAAAAACACTACAGGTAGAAATTAAAGATGAGGGAAGCGGCATAAAAAAATACGCAGCTACACTGAACGGCCATTGGATTTTGATGGAATATGATGTGAAAAATGACCGGTTAACTTATTTTGTGGATTCCCATTTGAAAAAAGGAAAAAATCTTTTTCAGCTTGTTGTGGAAGATAACTCCGGCAACAAAAGCCGTTATCAGGCCTCCCTTGACCGTTAATTTTATTGGTAAGTGCGTGGCAGGCCGGAGAGAAATTATTCGTTGAAAACGGCAAGGAAAAGCTGTCGTTTTTCGATTTCGTTATTGATTTTTACCAGTTTTTCAAGGCAGATTTTTCCAATTACATAGCGGTTTTCCCGTCCTTTGTAATTTTCGTAGATCTCATCAAAATCAAATAAAGCAAGATCTTCTTCCTGGTGATAACGTAGATAAACCGTTAGTGACAAACGGTTGGTAAAACGGGGAAGAGCAAAGTATTTTCTTTTTTTGTATTCGTATTTGTATTGATGGCTGATCGCGGTAATGTCAGACAATACGGCCGAACCGGTAGGGTAGGCTCCGGCTCCTTTTCCGAACATAAACTGCTTATCATAAAATTCTCCTTCGATAACCACTCCATTGTATTCGTCTTCCACATTGAAGATGTAGTTTTCTTTATTTACAAATTCAGGAGCTACAAAAAGCGTGATTTCATCTTTTCCGGTTTTGGTTACTTTGGCTACCAGCTTGATTTTTAAATTTTTCTCTTTGGCAAACCGTACGTCGAAATTGGTGATCTGATCAATTCCGAAACGAAATACTTTTTCGGCCGGAATAACCGGTCCGAAAGCGTGAGCTGTGATAATGACCAATTTGTACAAAGCATCGTATCCTTGTACATCTGCATCCGGATTGCTTTCGGCAAAGCCCAGTTCCTGAGCTTCTTTTAAAGCCGTAGCGTAATCTTTTCCTTCGCGAAAAATTTGAGTTAAGATGTAATTGGAGGAACCGTTCAATATACCGGTGATCGATTTTAACAGATCGTTGTCGTAATATTCTTCCAGGTTTCGGATGATGGGAATGGAACCGCAGGCTGACGCATCGTATAACAGCGACTGGCCGGTTTCTTTCTGCAATTGGATCATCTCTTCGAGATGGGCTGCCAGCATTTTTTTATTTCCCGAAACCACATTTTTCCCTTTTTTTAATGCTTTTTTTACCAGGAGATAAGCCTCGTCAGCATCATCAATAAGCTCGGCAACCACATTAATTTCCGGATTGTCAAGGATTCTGTTTGGATCGAAAGTTAAAAGAGGAAGGTGAAGGTTCCGTTTTTTATTTTCATGCTTTACACAAATGGCTGACAGGGTAGCGTCTACTGTTTTGCTTTTTTGCAATACGGTATATAAACCCTGGCCAACAGTTCCAAAGCCGTATATTCCAATGTTCAGTTTTTTCATTTTTTAACAGGATTAATTCCAGAAATCGGTTATGATGTTCGTTAATGTTTCAAATTCAAGCAAAAATCCGTCGTGGCCGTATTCAGAATGCAGCCACTGTAATTGGGCATCCGGAATATATTTTGCCAGTATTTCCTGATCTTCTTTAGGAAAAAGAATGTCGGTGTCAATGCCCACCACCAGCGTTTTGGCTTTTATGGCAGCAAGTGCGTTGGGTAATCCGCCACGGCCCCGGCCGGCGTGATGGCTGTCAAATGCCCGCGTGAGGATATAATAAGCCCGGGCATCAAACCGGCGAGCCAGTTTTTCCCCCTGATATTGCTGGTAGGTAATGGCTTTTAAATTCCGGTAGTCATCGTCCGGTAAGATGGGTTGGGTTTTGTTGTAAGCTCTTGCATTGCGATAGCTTAGCAAAGCCATGGCGCGGGCTGCTTTCATTCCATCTTTGCCACCATCGGGTGTTTGGTCGTAATAGCTTTTGTCTGCACGAATAGCCATGCGCTGTGCTTCGTTCAGTCCGGCAGTCCAGGCCGTGATACTGGCTCCGCCGGCAATCAGCACAAGATGGCGGATGCGATCGGGTTCGGTAATGGCCCATTCCACGGCCTGAAAACTGCCGATGGAGCCGCCGGTAAGCAGTTCAATTTTTTCTATGCCAAGATGTTCCCGCAAAATCTGGTGGGCTTTTACCATGTCGCGAATGGTAATATCCGGAAAACGGTGATAATAGATTTCTCCGTTTTCATCTTTGGAT
The DNA here is from genome assembly GCF_020149915.1 of Candidatus Sulfidibacterium hydrothermale. Lineage (GTDB taxonomy): Bacteria > Bacteroidota > Bacteroidia > Bacteroidales > F082 > Sulfidibacterium > Sulfidibacterium hydrothermale. Next base: position 2,504,428 of record NZ_CP083760.1, on the reverse strand, counting down.
AACGGACCGGTTGTGCCGTAACAAGATCCTAAAATGTTGGCACACACAATAAAATGTTTTTCCGGGTCGAAACATTTTCCCGGTCCTGTCATGCCGCTCCACCAGTCGGCTACATCCGAATTGGCAGTCAGTGCATGACAAATCCATACCACATTGTCACGGGTTGCATTGAGTTTTCCGTAAGTATGGAAAGCAATTTCCAGCTCGTGTAACGTTTTTCCGCTTTCCAATAAAAACGGCTTGTCAATTTTTAGTTTTTGTATCATTTTAAACTTGTCTGAATGCCTGGTCGAAATCGGCAATGATATCGTGAATATTTTCAATTCCTACAGAGACCCGCATCAGCGATGGCCCAATTCCTGCCCGTTTCAGCTCTTCATCCGTCAGCTGTTGATGGGTCGTGGTTGCCGGCTGAATAATCAGGGTTCTGGTGTCTCCCACATTGGCCAGGTGGCTTACCAGTTTCAAATTTTCCACCAGCCGTGAAGCTGCTTTTTTGTCTCCTTTCAGCGAAAAACTTAAAACAGCGCCGTAACCATGTTTCAGGTATTTTTTAGCAAGGGTATGCCGGGGATCTTCAGGAAGTCCGGGGTAGGAAACGCTTTCCACTTTCGGGTGCTGCTGGAGCCATTGTGCCAGGTGGAGGGTGTTGTCTGCTGAGCGTTGTACGCGTAGCGATAAAGTTTCTACTCCCTGCAAAAGCAAAAAAGCATTGAACGGACTGAGTGCCGGACCGAAATCACGCAATCCTTCTACCCGTGCCCGGATAATAAAAGCGATATTTCCATAAGGACTTTTCTTTCCGAAAACGTCAGAAAAAACCAAACCGTGGTATCCTTCGGATGGCTCGGAGAATTGTGGAAATTTTCCGTTTCCCCAGTCGTAAGTTCCTCCGTCAACGATGATGCCTCCCAGGCTGTTACCATGTCCGCCAATCCATTTGGTTGCCGATTCCACTACGATGTGGGCTCCCAGTTTTAAAGGTTGGCAGAGATATCCGCCGGCGCCAAAAGTGTTATCGACCACCAAAGGCAATTTGTATTTTTCGGCAAGTGCTGCAAACTTTTCAAAATCAGGAACTTCAAAGCTTGGGTTTCCAATGGTTTCGATATACAGGGCCTTGGTTCTTTCGTTAATCAGTTTTTCAAAATCTTCGGCCTGCAGGCTTTCGGCAAAATGAACCTGAATTCCCAGCCGTTTAAAGGTCACTTTAAACTGGTTGTATGTGCCGCCGTAAAGAAAAGGAGAGGAAACCATTTCGTCTCCCTGTTCTAAAATATTGTTCAGCGCAATGAATTGTGCCGAATGTCCTGATGAAACAGCCAGCGCTGCAATACCGCCTTCCAGTGCCGCCATTCTTTTTTCGAGAACTTCGGTTGTGGGATTCATTAAACGGGTATAGATATTGCCAAATTCTTCAAGGTTAAAAAGTCGCCCGGCATGCTCCATGTCTTTGAAAAGATACGATGTAGTCTGATAGATCGGAACAGCCCGCGAAAGGGTTGTCTCGTCCGGTGTGTGCCCGGCATGAACTTGTAATGTTTCGTAATGCATGTTATTCGGTTTTGGTTTTATGAAATAATTCGTGATGGATAATTTGTGCTGCTTTGTCGGCCAGTTTTCGCTGAATAACAAAATAAACAGCCACTTCTGAAGCTCCCAGCACAATTTGCTGGACATTAATTCCGGCTTTAGCCAAAGCCGTAAACATTCGTCCGGCAATGCCTTCTTTTTGGTTGATGCCGTTGCCTACGGCAGCTACCCAGGCTATGTTGTCCTCGATTTCGGTATCAAAATCGAGCGATGTGTTCAACTTATCCACAATTTTCTTTGCTTTTTGGGCATCGGCACGCGAGAAAATAAAATGAATGGCCGTTTGCGAGGTAACCACTGAACGGATGTTGATGCGTGCCTGGTCGAAAGCACCGGTTACCATGGCCAAAATTCCTTTTTTTATACCGACTCCGCTGCCTTTTAATTTCAATAAAGCGATGTCTTCATTGGCTGTCACACTCTTAATGACTTCCGAATCTGTTGATTTTTGATGACTGATACGTGTTAACGCTTCTCTTTTTTGGGTTTGGAGATATTTGTCCGGATTGAGAATACGGATTTCTGTTTTTTGGGAAACCAGCGGGCGGATGGTGCGCGGATGTAAAATTTTGGCTCCGAAATAGGAGAGCTCGGCGGCTTCAAGATAACTGAGATGAGGAATACGCCGGACGCCGGTTATGATTTTCGGATCACCACTTAAGTAACCTTCCACGTCTTTCCAAACATCAAGGTATTTGGCTCCGACACAACGGGCTATACAGGCTGCCGAATAATCCGATCCTCCCCGCCCTAATAATACGGTTTCTCCTTCTCGGCTTACAGCATAAAATCCCGGAATTACATAAGTCATCTCCGGATGAAGAAATTTCTTCAGGTTTTCTTCGGTTTTTTTGAGTAAAACACTTCCTTGAAAAAACCGGCGGTTACTGACAATTCCTGCTTCTTCAGGAAGTGCCAGACGGCAATGGATTCCGTTGGCATTTAAAACAGCCTGAAGGGTAAGGGCGCTAAGCCGTTCGCCATAACTCATGATGGCGTTGGCGGTTGCTGCATCTTCGGTGCGAAAACCCGAAAAAAGTTTTTTTAACCGGTCAATGGTTTTTTGTAATTGTTTTTCAGCCCTTTGTTTTTCTTTGTTGTTTGTAATGAAACGGTCAATTGTTTGTTGGTGTAACTGGTACAATTCATCCGGCAGGGAAGCTTGCAGTTCCCGGTGTTCGGGCAGAAGCCAGTTTGTCGGTAATTCCGTAAAAAGCCGAAACAATAAGAAGAACCGGCTCGTTGTACCCTTTCAGCAAGGGAATGATACGTCCTATATTTTCCTGATCTTTTAAGTTGGATCCACCTATTTTTATGACTGTTTTATGCATGTTTTTCTAAATAAAAGATGTGATATAATTTTTCTTTTCAGACAAAAAGTCTTTCGGGCCGGGACAGGAATACCAAAAAATGCGACCTGCCCCTTTTACATTCGCATTACCCCATCTGAAAAGAAAAAATTCAGAAACAAAACGGCTAAAACAGTCCTTTTTTGCAGGCTGTAAAAAGAGTAGTTAAAAAAACGAACAATTGTTTTCATGTCTTTTTCTGTTTAAATTATAATTCCGTCCGGTATTGCCCGAAACGGCAGGTATTGGCACCTTTCCCGCCTGAGACGGGCAGGTTGCCGGAGTTTCACAGAGCCTGTTCTCTCCGCTCCTCTGTATAATTCAAACATTCTGTGGAAGGAACATTTGAATAATGGCACAAAACTATACAAAAAATTGAATTGACCGTTTTGCTTTTGGATTTTTTTCAACTTTTACATTTCCCTTTGAGTTCCTTGGTGGTGTTCTTCGTACATCTTAGTGGGGAAAAGGGGCCATTGATCACTGGTTATTGGGGAGGATGAACGAACGATAAATGTAGAGTGATGAATGATGAACAGGGGTGGATTTTGTTTTTTGGGGGGCGTCCTTTCGCAATTTCGCCCAGTCGTATTTGTCGTCCTGAACGGAGCGCAGCGCAGTGAAGGATCTCCAATGATGAAAGATGTTGGGATGGAAGGATGGAGAACGTTAGATGGGAAGATGTTTGACTCAATGATAAATGATGACGGGACTGTGATTTGTTTTTTGTGATTTCTCACTTGGTCATTAGTCACAGTTATTGGTGTTGCTGGTTTTCAGGTGTTTACCTACTTTTTTCTGTCGTCCTGAACGGAGCGCAGCGCAGTGAAGGATCTTAAAATAATCACGACTGTTCAAAGAGATGCTTCACTGCGTTCAGCATGACAAAAGAAGTTAATTTTTAGAATATGGAATTTCGTTTGTGATTTGTCTTTTTGTTTTTTGTGATTTCTCACTTGGCCATTAGTCACTGGTTATTGGTATTATTGATTTTCAGATATTTACCTGCTTTTTTCTGTCGTCCTGAACGGAGCGCAGCGCAGTGAAGGATCTCAAAAATAATCACGGTTGTTAAAATAGATGCTTCACTGCGTTCAGCATGACAAAAGAAGTTAATTTTTGGAATTTGGGATTTTTTTGTGATTTGCTTTTTTGTTTTTTGTGATTTCTCACTTGGTCATTAGTCACAGTTATTGGTGCTGCTGGTTTTCAGGTGTTTACCTGCTTTTTTCTGTCGTCCTGAACGGAGCGCAGCGGAGTGAAGGATCTTAAAATAATCACGACTGTTTAAAGAGATGCTTCGCGCTGCTCAGCATGACAAAAGAAGTTAATTTTTGGAATTTGGAATTTTTTTGTGATTTGTCTTTTTGTTTTTTGTGATTTCCCACCTGATCATTAGTCACTGGTTGTTGGTGTTGCTGGTTTTCAGGTGTTTACCTGCTTTTTTTCTGTCGTCCTGAACGGAGCGTAGCGCAGTGAAGGATCTTAAAAATAATCACGGTTGTTAAAATAGATGCTTCACTGCGTTCAGCATGACAAAAGAAGTTAATTTTTGGAATTTGGGATTTTTTTGTGATTTGTTTTTTTGTTTTTTGTGATTTCCCACTTTAGGCATTTCAAATTTTAGGCACTTGAAGTACTTAAAAAAGTAGTAGTTTTTTGGGAAGATCTGATTTTTTGTCTTTTGGTGCTCGCCTTTTTACGGAAAATCCTCATGTTAATAATTCCTATCTTTGCTGTAGATTTTAAAGCAAGAATTATGTCAGAATTCATCAATAATACCCAAAAAAGAATTGCCGGACTGGAAGCTTTTATCCGGGGCATTATTTTTCAGCGCGAAAAAGGTGCTGAACTGATCAAAACGTACGAAGAGGTTATTGCTGCGGTGAAACCTTTCGATGTAATGGTGGTGGTGCATAAATTGATGGAAGATAACCCACAGGGAGATGAGTTGTATCTGTTGAAAAAAGGAATCAACCGTTCCCTGAATATGCTTTACAAAGGATTGGTATCTCAACCGATTCCTGATTATGAAACAAAACCCTTTTTCGGAATTCTTCAGCAGGAAAATAATGAACTGAACGAACGGTTAATTGCTCTTCGCCCGTTTATCAAGGCGTTTAACGAAAAAAATGCCGATGAGCAGAAAATTCAATCGGCACTGAATGAAATCAGAAACCGTGTGGAAGCTTTGCAGGAATTTAATCTGCATTATATTAAAAAGGAGAATATTCTTTTTCCTGTGGTGGAGAAGGTTTTGAAAGAATATGGCTGTCTTCCGATGATGTGGTCCTATCATGATGACATCAGGAATTTTATTAAAGATACGGTTCAGATTATTGACCAGGGGAACACCGATTTGAAGAAATTGAATCGCCTGCTTGGTGATTTGTATTTTAACATGTACACCATCCGTTTCCGGGAAGAATACATTTTGTTTCCGGTGATCTTTGATATGATTCAGGAAGATGAATTGCACGATATGCTGGAGCAGTCTTTTGATGTGGGATTTGCTTTTATTTCTCCGCCGTCGGAGAAACTGTTGGCGAAAAAACCCGGAAAGAGTAATTCCCAAAAAGAAGAAACCCTGTTGTCGCAGGAAGAACTGGGCGACCGGTTGCTTGATTTTGGTACCGGAAAACTGACCATACAGCAGGCCGTAATGATGTTGAACCATTTACCTGTAGATGTGACCTTTGTGGATGAAAATGATCAGGTACGGTATTTTTCTACTCCCGGCGACCGTATTTTTCCACGTTCAAAAGCCATTATCGGGCGCTTGGTTGAAAACTGTCATCCGCCATCCAGTGTGCATGTTGTGAAAGAGTTGGTTGATGCTTTTCGCAGCGGGAAAAAACAAAAAGAGAGTTTCTGGATTCAGATGGGAAATAAATTTATCCTGATTCAGTATTTTGCTTTGCATGATGAAGAAGGCCGGTTCCGCGGAACGCTCGAAGTAAGTCAGGATGTTACGGATATTCGTAAACTGGAAGGGGAAAAACGGTTGATGGATTAAACGGCTTTCCTCCGTTTTTGACTTTACTCTTTGTTTTTCGTGTCAATAAATATCGTTACCGGCCCGTCGTTTATTAAAGTTACATGCATATGTGCTCCGAATTTGCCGGTGCCAATTTTTTTTTCGAGAAGATCTTCGGTGCGGGCAATGAATTTTTCGTATAACGGAATGGCCGTTTCAGGGCGTGCAGCACGGATATAAGAAGGGCGGTTCCCCTTTTTTGTGCTGGCATGCAGGGTGAACTGGCTGATTAATAAGATATCTCCCTGGATATCAGTAACCGATAAGTTCATTACACCATTTTCGTCATCGAAAATGCGTAGCCGGCATATTTTGCCGGCCAGCCAGTCAATATCTTCTTGTGTGTCGCGTTCTTCGATACCTAAAAAAACCAAAAGTCCCTGTTTTATTTCTGATTTTATTGAGCCTTCAATGCTTACAGAAGCCGAAGAAACCCGTTGAATCAATGCTCTCATAGTCTGTTCTTTTTCGCCGTCGAAATTACTACTTTTGCGAAAAATATTTTGAGATGATACGATTAAGTGTAAATATCAATAAAATTGCTACCTTACGCAATGCCCGGGGCGGAAACCTGCCCGATGTGCAGCAGGTGGCTGTAGACTGTCAGCGGTTTGGTGCACAGGGAATTACCGTTCATCCGCGTCCGGATGAACGCCATATCCGGTATAAAGATGTGGAACTCCTTCGTCCGTTGGTGACCACTGAATTTAATATCGAAGGAAATCCTATCCCGAAGTTCATCGATTTGGTATTGCAGCATAAACCCGATCAGGTGACATTGGTGCCGGATGATCCTGACCAGCTTACTTCCGATCACGGTTGGGATACCAAAAAACACAAAACGTTTCTCACGGATGTGATTGGTCGTTTTAAAGAAGCCGGTATCCGTACGTCCATATTTGTTGACCCGGATACGGAAATGATAGAACATGCGGTTTATACCGGAACAGACCGGGTGGAATTGTACACCGAAGGATATGCTTCAGGGTTTAAAACTGATCCGGAAGCCACCATTCGTCCTTTTGTGGAAGCTGCCCGTAAAGCCCGGGAAGTAGGACTTGAGTTGAATGCTGGCCACGATCTGAACCTGGAAAATCTTTCCTTTTTTGCCAAAAATATCCCGTGGGTAAAAGAAGTAAGTATCGGTCATGCTTTAATTGCTGATGCTTTGTATTACGGGCTTCAAAATACCATTCAGCTCTATTTAAGAGCTTTACGTGTTGAAGGTTGAAAAGCTGACAAAAATTCCGGTTATTTTCTGAAGGCATAATCTTTGTAAAAACGGGCACAGATTTTTAAGAAAGGAGAACAAAGATTATGAGTAAATTTCAAGATATTATACAAGGAGAAAAACCGGTATTGATTGATTTTTCGGCAGAGTGGTGCCAGCCTTGCCGGATGATGCCGCCCATTTTAAAGCAGGTAAAACAACAACTGGGCGACCGGATTCGCATTTTGAAAGTCGATGTAGATAAAAATCCGGCTATCGCCAGAAAATACATGATTCAAAATGTTCCTACCCTGATGGTATTTAAAAAGGGCGAAGTAAAATTTCGTCAGGCAGGGGTGATTCCGGCACAACAAATCATAGGGATTGTGCAACAGTTTCTGTAATTTTGCCGCATGAATGATTAGTCATGATGCATCAGAATAAAATTGAATTTGAGCCAATAGGCATTATCCATACCCCGTTTGACGGAAAAGAAAAAATTCCGCGGCAGGGCCGGTTTGGAGAAAATAACGACGGTGTCGCGGAAATTTTTCCGGAGTTTGTGGAAGGATTGAACGGGCTGGAAAGTTTCAGTCACGTTTATTTTCTGTTTCATTTTCACCGGTCAAACGGGTATTTGCTTACCCAGGTTACACCGCGGCATCATCAGGTAAAAGGCGTATTTGCCATCCGGAGCCCGCGTCGGCCCAATGGCATCGGAATGACCATTGTCAGGCTGAAAAAAATTGAAGGAAATAAAATTTATTTTTCCGGTGCCGATATGATTGACGGTACGCCGCTGTTGGATATTAAACCGTATTCTACCGATATTGACAGCTATCCGGAAGCCGATAACGGCTGGCTGAAAACACTTCCGCAGGATTAGTTGATGTTCAGTGCATTAAAAGTTATTTTCCTCTTCCCTGGAGAATAATAAGTACGGTGTATATCATAATTTTAAAGTCCATGGAAAGCGACATGTTTTCAAGGTAAAGCAGGTCGTATTTCAGGCGTTCTACCATTTCGTCGATGGTGGAGGCGTAGCCGTATTTTACCTGTCCCCAGGAGGTGATTCCGGGTTTTACTTTTAACAGTAACCGGTAATGCGGTGCTTTTTCCATGATTTGGTCAATATAATACTGGCGTTCAGGGCGTGGGCCCACCAGCGACATTTGTCCTTTTAATACAGTGAAAAACTGGGGAATTTCATCAAGACGGTATTTCCGGATAACTTTTCCGAAAGGAGTGATGCGCGGGTCGTCTTTTGACGAAAGTTGCGGCCCGTCTTTTTCTGCATCCACATACATTGACCGGAATTTGTACATGTAAAAAGGCTTCCCGTGAAAACCGATCCGTTCTTGCCGGAACAAAACAGGACCCGGTGAAGAAAGTTTTACCCCGATGGCAGTAAACAAATAAAGGGGCGACAGGAAAATAAGCACCATGGAGGAAGCAAAAATATCGATGATTCTTTTTAAATATTGCTGCCATGCCGGCATTAAATCTGGCGAGATCTCGATGAGCGGGGTGTGAAAAACATTGTCCACTTTCACCGTGCCAAACATAATGTCTTGCAGCATCGGGATCACTTTGATAATAACGTTGGCTTCTTCCAGCTCAATAATGATCCGTTGGATGGTATCTTTTTCGGAGCGTTCTATGGCTATAATTACTTCTTCTACTTCTTTTTCTTGTACAATGCGGTTTAATTCCCGGTAATTGCCCAGATAGGGAAGATGCCGGCTCATCTTAAAATTTTTCCGGTCATGAACATTGACAAATCCAACAAACTTGTTCCCGGAAGAAATTTCCTGATTGATGATGGAATGGTAAATGTTTTCGGCATTTCCGTTGCTGCCGATAATAATGGTGTTGAACCCGATTTCTCCGCGGTGTACTTTCCGCACGGTGCGGGTGGTTAATATCAGCCTGAAAAAATAAGTGATCCCAAATTGTAAACTGAAAAGGACGACAAATGATTCATAATAATCGCGATAGTCGTGAACCTGATCATCTAAAATCAAGACAAAAAACAAAAAAATCACTCCAATGAGAACTGTGATAAAGGTTTGGCCCAGTTCTTTTAATCGTGCTTTCCGGTAAATCCTTCGGTATGATCCGGCCATTACATATAGCATAAGCCAGAAAAGAGGAATAAAAATAATGCCTAGCCAGAATTTCCGGTCGTCAAAAATTGCGTTCCAGTGCTGAAAAATATGAGGATCTTCGTTGACTTTTCGGTACAGATAAAACAAAGTCCACGTCAGCAAGGCACTAAACCAGTCGAAAAAAACATATTTTGCAGCCTGTAAATTTTTATTCATCCTGTCGTTTTCGTTCGTGGCCAAAATCGGCTATTCCCTGAAAAAACCGTGAAAAAAGGTTTGGAGAAAACAAACTGTGATTTTGGGCTTCTATAAACGGGTAACGTGCAAAGTTCCCCGCATATTGTTTGCAAAATTAAAATTTCTTGTGAAGTACCGGTGAAAAGAAGCGGGAAAGATGAAATGAAATTACTGCCGTGAAAGCAGCTCTATTTTGTCATTGATCAGGAAGGCGGCTTTTAAATTCTGATAAGCATCTTCCAGGCTGACAGCCGGTGTCTTTTGTAATCGAATGTTGTTATAAAAATCGGTCAGGGCCAGGGTCAGCTTATCTTCAGAAGTGGCTTCCGGTTCTTCTATTTCAACGACAAACGGGTTTTTTTCAGCGGTTTCTTTTTGCCGGAGTACCTTCACCCGGTTTTTTAAAAAATCGGCTTGAATACGGGCGTGCCGCTGGTAAAATTTCACCCGGCGAATATTTTTCGACGCAATCCGGTTGGCGGTCAGATTGGCAACGACCCCGTTGTCAAATTCCAGGTTTGCATTCACGATGTCGGGAGAGCCATTAAATACCCTTACCCCCGTAGCATGTACTTTTTGGATGTTGGCCTTGGCAATGCTTAAAACAATGTCAATATCATGCATCATTAAGTCCATTACCACCGGGAGATCTTTGTTTTGATCAGTAAAGGCAATGTGCCGCTGGGCTTCGATATACAATGGACCAGACAAATAAGAAAGGGTGGCTTTGTAAGCCGGATGATATCGCTCGGGATAATTTACCTGTACAATGACATGGGCTTCGTTGGTGAGTTCAATCAGTTGCAGCGCTTCTTCCGGCGAGGATAAAACAGGACTTTCAATGAAAAGATGTCTTGATTTTTTAATGGTTTGTACAGCCAGCGGATAGTGCTCCAATGCAGGAGTTGCCAGGTCTATGGCGTCAGATTCCTGTAAAAGCTGATCGAAATCAGAGAAATACCGGAGGTTCATTTGCTGACAGCGTAAAAGGGTGTCCGGATGCAACGGATCAAAAATACCGGCAATGACAAATCCGGCAGCTTCCATGCATTGAATATGATGGAGAGCTGTTTTGTCCATGCCGACAATTCCAATTTTGTTCATCCGTGGTTTTTTTTCAAAAATAAAACCTGAAATGTTTACATTCGCATCCTGAAAAAGAAATAACCAACCTCCGAATGTTAATAAATGGAAGATTCATATCGACATAAAGGAATGCGTCGGCGCCTTGTGAATGAGATCCGGAAAAAAGGGATTTTGGATGAAAAAATACTGGAAGCGGTGTATGCGGTACCACGTCATCTTTTCCTGGATTCAGGATTTTTAAATTATGCTTACGAAGACAAGCCTTTTCCTATTGGCGCCGGACAAACTATTTCGCAGCCTTATACTGTGGCTTTTCAAACGGAATTGCTTCAGGTTCAGGAAGGGGATAAGGTGTTGGAGATTGGTACCGGTTCCGGATATCAGGCGTGTGTGCTGGCGGCGTTGGGGGTGGAAGTTTATTCGGTGGAACGGCAAAAAAAACTGTATGAAAAAGCCCGTGATTTTTTGCCGAAATTGGGATTTCATGTGCATCTTTTTTATGGCGACGGATATCTGGGCCTTCCACAGTTTGCTCCTTTTGACGCTGTTTTAATTACGGCAGCCGCTCCGGAAATTCCGCAAACGTTATTCGATCAGCTGAAAACAGGCGGACGGTTGGTTTCGCCTGTGGGAGAAGGAGATGTGCAAACCATGATCCGTTTTCATAAAGAAAAAGATGGCCGAATTATAGAAGAACGTTTCGGGAAATTCCGGTTTGTTCCCCTGTTAAAAAATACGGCTGACGATTAGCCGGATTTTAAGAATTGTTAATAATTGTTAATAAAAAAATTGTTTTACAAACAATTGATTTGCATAAAATTATACGTTTTTTATGCTAGATTGCGGTATTTAATTGCTTAAAAGTTTGGTTTTCTTGAAAAAAATTAAATAGTTTTGTCGGTATATTAAAGGAGTGACATATCTTTATTTAAGATTTCTTAACACTTTAAGCAGCGTAATAAAAACAGAGTTATATCTGATAATCTTTACAACATGATAATGAACAGATTTGTGCATGTCAGGAGATTGAAAATTGTTCGTCTCACCGGTTTCCTATTGTTATTTTTTGTCTTTTTCTTCACTACTTATTCGTCCGTATCGGGACAAACTGCTGAGGCAGAGAAAAATTTTGCACAGTGTAAAGCCTGTCATACCATTGGAGGCGGTAGACTTGTCGGCCCTGATCTGAAAGGGGTTACGGATAAATATCCGCAGGAATGGCTGATCAAATTCATCCAGAATTCCCAGGCTATGGTCAAGGCGGGAGACAAACGGGCCGTGAAGATTTTTAATGAATACAGTAAAATTCCCATGCCATCGCATCAATTAACAGATGCCCAGGTAAAAGACATTTTGCTTTATATTAAAAATGGCGGAAAAGTAGCGGCAAAATCTTCCCAGAAAACGGCTCAAAAAACGACAGTAAAAAAAACAACGGCACCGGTTTCTACAATGAGTGAAGCCGAACGTTACATTCAGCAAAAGCGCGAAAAAAGCCGGATGTTGGCTATTCTTGCCCTTGTTTCTTTGGTGGTTTTTCTTTTGGTGCTGATTGACCTCATTTTTACCCATTACCTGAAAGCCAAATGGGTACATTATGTGCTTATGCTGGTTACGTTGTGGATTATGGGACAATGGTCTTGGGATTATGCCACCAGTTTGGGACGACAAGAATTTTACCAGCCTGATCAGCCCATCTGGTTTTCGCATAAAGTACATGTCGGACAAAATAAAATTGACTGTGAATATTGTCACTTTACAGTGGAAAGAAGCCAGCATGCCGGTATTCCACCTGCATCGGTTTGTATGAATTGCCATTCGCAGGTAAAATCGGGTAAACATACCGGTACTAAAGAAATTGCCAAGATTTATGCTGCAATCAAAGAGAACAAGCCCATCCAGTGGGTGAAAGTACATAACCTGCCTGATTTTGTTTATTTCAACCACGAACAGCATGTAAAGGTGGGAAAACTGGATTGTACCGAATGCCACGGCAATGTGGATCAAATGGATCAGATTGCCCAGGTGAAAGATTTAAGTATGGGATGGTGTCTTGATTGTCACCGGACGCATAAAGTGCAATTTACCAACAACAAATTTTATGGTGCTTATAAAAAATTGCACGAAGAACTCCGGGCCGGCAAAATAGATTTGGTCACTGTGAAGATGATTGGCGGAGAAGATTGTGCAAAATGTCACTATTAATCATTTGAATTTTTAACTAATTCCATTTCAATATATTATGGAGAAGAAATACTGGCAAAGTCTGGAAAATTACAAGGAACTGAAAAAAAACCGTGTTTCAGAAAAAGAAGCCATGCCCGAATTTTCCATCGAAGGTTTGGAAGAATCTGAAGTGAAAGGAAAATCGAGCCGTCGTGATTTCTTGAAAATGATGGGTTTTTCGGTGGGAGCAGTGGCGCTGGTCTCCAGCTGTCAAATGCCTGTCCGGAAAGCAATTCCTTTGTTAAACCGGCCGCAGGAGCTTACTCCCGGTGTCCCTAATTATTATGCTTCCACTTTTTTTGATGGTGATGAATATTGCAGCATTCTCGTGAAAACCCGCGAGAGTCGCCCGATTAAAATTGAAGGAAATGAGCTTTCACCCATTTCGCAACGGGGAACCACAGCCCGCGTACAGGCTTCTGTGCTTGACCTCTACGATGATGCCCGGTTGAAAGGCCCGGTAAAAAACGGAAAACAAACCGACTGGAAAACCATAGATAAAGAAATTCAGGCGCAGCTTAACACGCTGAAAACCGAAGGAAAATCGGTAATTCTTCTTACTTCTACGATTATTAGTCCGACTACCCGTAAGCTGATCGGTGATTTTATTCAGGCTTATCCCCATGTAAAATGGGTACAATACGATACTTTGCCCCTGTCGGCGATGCGTCAGGCCAACCAAACCAATTTTGGGAAAGCGGTCATTCCTTATTACCATTTCGAAAATGCTGACGTCATGGTGGGCTTTAATGCCGATTTTCTGGGAACCTGGCTGATGCCGGTGACTTTCTCCAAGCAGTTTGCCAAAGGACGTAAAATTAAAGACGGACAAACGAAAATGTCGCGTTTGTACCAATTCGAAACCAATATGTCACTCACCGGTTCCAATGCCGATTACCGGTATCAGATTAAGCCTTCCGAAGAGGCGGCTGTCTTGCTTAAACTGTACAATACATTAGCTAAGAAAACAGGTAATACGTTGTATCCGGCCCCGTCGGTGAAAACAGATGTAAAGCGTGTGGCTGCGGACCTGCTTCGGTCTAAAGGAAAATCGCTGGTGGTTTCAGGAACCAACGACTTGCAAATTCAGTTGATTGTCAATGCTATCAATGCTCTTTTAGATAATTATGGAAAAACCATTGACCTGAATACGCCGGTTTATCTGAAACAGGGACAGGAAAAAGAGATGAAAGCGGCATTGAAGGAAATGCAGTCGGGTAAAGCCGGTGGCATTCTCTTTTACAATGTTAATCCGGCTTATGATTGTGTTCATGCTCCGGATTTGGCCAAAGCGGTGAAAAAGTTACCGTTAAAAGTTTCATTTGCTTCCACAATGGACGAAACAGCTGCATTGTGCGATTATGTTTGTCCGGATAATAATTACCTGGAGTCGTGGAACGATGCAGAGCCGGCCGCCGGATTTTACAGCTTTACCCAGCCCGCTATCCGGCCTATTTTTGATACGCGGCAATTTCAGGAGAGCCTGTTAACCTGGATGGGTGCCAAACAGAGCTTCTCCGATTATTTGGAAAATAATTGGAAAACAACCTATTATCCCAAACAAAAAGAATATTCAAGTTTCGACAAGTTTTGGTTTAAATGTAAACAGGACGGCGTTTTTTATCTTGCAGAAACAGAAACAGCCCAGCCGGCTTTTAAACCGGCCCGGTTAAAAGTTTCCCGCCCGGCGGCAAAAGGCCTGGAACTGGCATTGTATGAAAAAATTGCCATGGGAACCGGTAAACATGCCAATAATCCCTGGCTGCAGGAGATGCCCGATCCGGTTTCCACAGCCACGTGGGATAATTATGTTACGGTTTCACCGGCTTATGCCGATGCCCAGGGGTTGAAACAGGAAGATGTGGTGAAAATCAACGGAAAGATAGAACTTCCTGTGTTGATTCAGCCGGGGCAAACCGAAGGAACCATTGGTATTGCGGTAGGATATGGACGAACCCATGCGGGAAAAGTCGGTGATGGCATCGGAAAAAATGTTTTTCATCTGTTGAATACAGATGGCGGAACAAAAAAATTGTTGGGAACATCTGTTACGTTGACCAAGACCTCCAAAACTTATCCGTTGGCACTTACCCAGACCCATCATGTGATGGAAGGCCGTCCTATTGTACGTGAAACGGTGCTCGGAGAGTTTATTAAGAATCCGGCAGCAGGTAATGAAGAGCATGAGAAATTCCTGAAGAGTGAAAATTTCAGCCTTTATCCTGAACCGAAATTTGATGCTTTCCAGTGGGGACTTTCCATCGATCTGAATAGCTGTACCGGTTGTAGTAACTGTTTGATCTCCTGTCAGGCAGAAAACAATGTGGCGGTGGTAGGAAAAGAACAGGTAAAACTGGGACGGATTATGCACTGGATCCGGATTGACCGCTATTATTCCGAAATGGCTGATGATCCGGAAGTGTTCCACATGCCGGTGATGTGCCAGCAGTGTGACAATGCACCGTGCGAAAATGTATGTCCGGTGGCGGCTACCACACACAGCGATGAAGGATTGAACCAAATGGCCTATAACCGCTGTATCGGAACCCGCTATTGTATGAACAACTGTCCGTATAAAGTGCGGCGTTTCAACTGGTACGAATACGTGAACAACAACAGTTTTGATTATAACATGAACAGCGAACTGGGCAAACTGGTATTAAATCCGGATGTAACCGTTCGTCAGCGTGGGGTAGTGGAAAAATGTACGTTCTGTGTACAACGTATCCAGGAGAAAAAACTGGAAGCCAAAGCCGAAGATCGTGAATTACGTGACGGTGAAATTTTAACGGCCTGTCAGCAAAGTTGTCCTACCGATGCCATTCAGTTTGGAAATCTGCTGGACAAGAAAAGTGCTGTCAGTCAGTCCAACGATACCGGCCGGATGTATCATCTGCTCGAATCGTTGCATACGCTGCCTTCCACAAGCTATTTAACTAAAGTAAGAAATAAAGAAGCATAATAAAAAACGGGTATTATGTATAATATTAAAGTCAGAGGCGTATTAATTGAAGGAAATAAGCGATACCACGATATTACGCGTGATATTACCAATCCTTTGCTGAGTAAGACAACGCCGGCCTGGTGGTGGGCTGCTGCCTTTATCTCCAGTGCCATGCTGGCCTGGGGTGTTTGGGGCTTTTACAACACCATTGCCAATGGAATTGGAACCTGGGGATTAAATAACAGCGTTTCATGGGGATGGGCGATCATTAACTTTGTTTGGTGGATTGGTATTGGACATGCCGGAACGGCCTTTTCCATCTTTTTGCTGGTACTGCATCAAAAATGGAGAACCTCCATTAACCGGGCAGCCGAAGCCATGACCATTTTTGCAGTGATGGCTGCCGGAATGTTCCCGTTGATCCACATGGGACGAATCTGGGACGGATTTTTTATTTTCCCTTATCCCAATACCCGTGGCCCGTTGTGGGATAACTTCAACTCTCCTCTGTTTTGGGATGTGGTGGCGATTAGTACTTATCTGACGGCTTCATTCCTGTTTTGGTATGTGGGGATGATGCCCGATTTTGCGACTATTCGCGAAAGAACCACTTCTAAAGTTAAAAAAGCCATTTACAACGTATTGAGTTTTGGCTGGCTGGGATCGGCCCGTGGTTGGTTGCGTTTTGAATCGGCAGCCCTTTTGATGGGCGGATTAACAGCTCCGCTGGTTGTTTCGGTTCACTCTATTGTGGCCACCGACTTTGCAGCCGGTGTGGTTCCCGGATGGCATTCTACCATTTTCCCCCCGTTTTTTGTGGTGGGCGCCATCTTTTCCGGATTTGCCATGGTGCTGACCATGATGATCATTGTCCGGAAAGTATATAAATACGAAGAGTACGTTACCCAACGACATTTGGATGCAATTGCCCGTGTGCTGACTTTTGTTTCTCTCATCATGGGAGTAGCTTATATTTCAGAAATTTTTATTGCCTGGTATTCCGACTCGCCTTACGAAATGTTTGTCTTTTTCAAAAACCGTACGGTGGGCGAATATGCTTTTGAATACTGGGCCATGATTACTTTTAATGCCATTGTTCCTCAGCTTTTCTGGTTTAAAAAGGTTAGAAAAAATATTACAATGGTTTTCATTATCAGTATCTTCATTAATATCGGGATGTGGTACGAACGTTTTGTGATTGTGGTCACCTCATTGTCAAAGACCTGGTTGCCGGCTACCTGGCATGGTTATCATCCCACAGTAACAGAAGTGGCTATTTATGTAGGTACCATGGGA
Source organism: Candidatus Sulfidibacterium hydrothermale (assembly GCF_020149915.1). Classification (GTDB taxonomy): domain Bacteria; phylum Bacteroidota; class Bacteroidia; order Bacteroidales; family F082; genus Sulfidibacterium; species Sulfidibacterium hydrothermale. The sequence goes on along the minus strand of NZ_CP083760.1, from coordinate 2,487,342 downwards.
TTTTTTATTCTCGGTATCCTGCTGTTCTTGCGCTTCTTGCCTATGATGGCCATCAGTGAACTGAAAGGCGTGTTGAAAGAAACCAGTATTGTTACAGAAAACTCGGAAAATCATGAATAATCAAGCTCAAATACTCGGCGTTTTTGATGACCCGGATGTGGTAACCGATGCCGTGAAAAAACTGCTCGACAACGGAGTGAAAGTAAAAGATGTCTATTCTCCTTTTCCGTTGGAACATGTTTGGGATTTATTAAAACTGAAAACACGGATTCCGTATGCTACTTTTGTTTACGGTGCACTCGGAACGGCTTCGGTCTTTGCTTTTCTGTATTGGTCATCGGTGATTAGTTATCCGCTTACTTTTGGCGGGAAACCGCATAATTCACTTTCTTTTGTGATTTTGATGTTTGTTTTGACCATCCTTTCCGGGGTTATCTTCACATTGGCTACGCTTTTGATTCGCGAAAAAATGTGGCCGGGGAAAAAAGCCCCTATGCCCGATCCCCGTTCCATGGATGATAAGTTTGTCATTGTGATTGAAAAAGATGAAAATATGGATGAAAACACGGTTCGTCAAATCGATGAATTGTTGAAAAAAAGTGGTGCCGTGGAGGTCAATGTAAGCAATGTATAATGCGAAAAACTTTTAAAATGAAAAAGATAACGATTCTATTTTTTGGTCTTTTCCTTTTGGCCGGGATGCTTTCGTCCTGTGTCAGCGATAAAAATGATCCGGGTTATGCTTACATGGGAAAATACGATATGTATTATACCAAATTTGATAAAGCGTACGCGCCGAGTAACGTTTTGCCCAACGGCCAGGTAAATCAGCCTGCTCCTGCCGGTGCGGTGGCCCGGAACAGTACCTATTTCCCGTATCATCCGAAAAATATTGCCGAAAAGGTGGCCGATCAGGCAAAAGCCGGTGTGGAACTGAAAAATCCGATTCAGCCCACTCCTGAAAATTTAAAAGAAGGAAAACGGCAGTATGATATCTTTTGTGCTGATTGTCATGGGTTTGATGCTAAAGGAAACGGCCATTTGTATGCTGCCAAACTTTTTCCGGCCAAGCCGCGTGACTTAACGGGAAGTTATGTGCAAAACATGCCTGATGGTACAATCTACTTTATCATTACAGAAGGTTCTATATCTGGTTTGATGGGGCCGCACGGGGTGCAGGTTACCCCCGAAAATCGTTGGAAAATCGTGAATTATTTGCGTTCGATTGTTAAAAAATAATGCCTCTGCGTATAAAAATAGATTCTCATGGATAACAAACTTCAAATTAGTAAGTCGTTTAAAATAATCATGATTCTCATGGTGGGAATTGGCGTGGTTACTGTTTTTGCCGGTTTCCTGACGGGTGCAACGACAAGAACATGGACTAATCTGCTGGTCAACAATTTTATGTTTTTGTCCATCGCTTTGGGAGCGCTTTTTTGGATGGCTTTGCAGGCCATTACCCAGTCAGGTTGGTCATCCGGATTTTTGCGGATTCCGCAATCCATGGTTTCCTACCTGCTTGTTGCGGCTATATTGTGGATTCCTTTGTTTTTTGGACTGCCTCATTTGTTTCACTGGGCAGAACCCGGTGCAGCCTTGCACGATCCGGTTTTAGCACATAAATCACCTTACCTGAATGTTCCCTTTTTCATTATCCGGACTGTGGTGTTTTTTATCCTGTGGATTTGGATTGCTTTGCAGATAAGAAAACTGTCGTTGCACGAAGATGTGGTTGGAGGACTGGATGCTTTCAATAAAATAGAATTTTTGTCCAAGGTCTTTATTTTTGTGTTGGGCGTTTCTTTTATCTTCGTGGGAATCGATTGGCTGATGTCGCTGGATGCACATTGGTATAGTACCTTGTTCTCGGTGAAGTTTTTTGTTTCGGCTTTTTATCATGGCTCTGCCATCATTGTTGCCGTGGTAATTATTTTAAACCGTTTGGGTTACTTCCCGTTTCTGAACGAAGGGCATCTGCATGATTTCTCGAAATACATTTTTATGCTGAGTATCATGTGGGGATATATGTGGCTGATGCAGTATTTACTGATTTGGTATGGCAATATTCCGGAAGAAACCGTGTATTATTACATGCGCCGGCAGGAAGGATTTTACGGATTGTTCCTGGCAGAAATCCTGGTGAACTGGTTGTTCCCGTTTCTGTTTCTCATGTGGAACCGGTTGGCTAAAAATCCTAATGCTTTGTTGATTACGGTCGCTGTATTGGTAGTGGGACAGTACATTGAAATTTATAACGCGGTAGTGGCTGAAACCATGCATAAAGTGGTATTCGGCTACCTGGAGATTGGTACTTTTATTGGTTTTGCAGGCCTGTTTATACTCATCACGGCCTTGTCGCTTGCCAAGCATCCGTTAGTCCCCAGAAATCATCCCTATTTGATGGAATGCTTTACGTTGGAAGATTACGAAGAAGAATATTAATGGGCAAAATTGACCCGGTTTAAAAAAAAGCTCCCGTTCTTTTCCGGGGGCTTTTTTGCTTTTGGTAATGGATAGAAACAAAAATAAACGTGTTTGGTTAAAAAATGTGCCGGTGTTGTTTCAGGTGTTGAGCCTTGATGTTACTGGCGGGGCGCTGGCATCTGGTTGCTTCTGGGCGCATCTCTTCGGTGTCCCCGTCCGTCCAGTTTGGCTGTTGGTGCTGGCTTTGTCGGTTTGGACCGTTTATACGGCCGACCATCTTGTGGACGGAATGACCAGAAAACAGGCAGCCGTTATTTACCGTCACCGGTTTCATTATCAGTATCGGCGTTTTTTTATTGTGACGCTTGTTGTCATTGCGCTTTTGGCTGCAGTACTCGCATGGATTTATCTTGGCGCAGCAGTATTCGAGAATGGGATGTGGCTGGGAACTTTTGCCGCTGTTTATCTGCTTTTGGTGTTGTTGGTACGCAAAAGCGGTTTTTATTTCCACAAAGAGTTTTTTATTGCCCTGTTTTATGTGGCAGGTACGGCACTGGCTCCTGTAACCTGGCATCATCGGGCTTTAATGGCCCCGGAATGGATATTGTTGGTGATTTATGTGCTGACGGCCTGGAGTGAAAGTGTCCTGATGTCATTTTACGAACAAAACGAAGACCAGCAAGATCATCTTAAAAGTTTTACCACTTTTTACGGACATTTTTTTACTCGTCGGTTTGTTGCAGTTCTGCTTGTTTTTCTGATTTTTTTGCTGATCGGACTGGTGTTTGTTTTTCCGCATTGGAGAATCTATTTTTCTCTTTTGCTGGTGATGAATCTTTTATTGTCTGTTTTGTTGCTTTTCCCCTCGTTCTTTCAGGTGAAAAACCGGTACCGGTGGTGGGGCGAGTGGGTATTTTGGCCGCCTTTTGTTTTGCTTTTGTAAGATAAAGGTAACCAGTAGTTTATTCGTTGTTTTGGGGCGGTTTATTAAAAAATAAAATATTCATTCCGGTGTAATGGATTTTTAATTCCTGCTTTTTTGTGGAAAAGTACCTGTGAGTGAAAACTTTTACAGGTTACGAAAGGCCGGTAAGCTTCGGTGATTCCTAACTGTTTATTTTTCACAGCGAAATAAAAGCCCCGGAATAATTATTTAGAATAATTATAAATTAAATAAATTTGATGATTTGTTTTAACATTATTTAAAAATTTTTAACTTTGTTACGAGTCAAACAGTGGGAAAAAGGATTTTGACAGGGTATATAAAATATTGATAAGTAACTGTTTGTGATTATATAAAGTGTTGTATTGCCCCTTATTTAGGTATGAGGGTACTAAAAGACAAACTTAAATTAGCTTAAAATTGAAACCATTTTCATTCATTTATAAACCTAATATTAATTATTATGATGTTAATTTCAAGACGTTTTCTCGTGTTGAGTCTTGTCTTTCTGCTGATGGCATCAGCCGGAGTTCCGGTTAAAGCCCAGCAGACGCTCAACGAGGTGAAAAAAGAACGTGGCTTGTCCGATGCCGATGTACTGGCTGCGGTCAAAACCTTTATGCCGCGAGGAGGCCGTGACGAGTATTTTGGGTTTGTGGGAACCGGTAACTCCGGAACCATGATCGTTTACGGAATCCCCTCAATGCGTATTTACAAATACGTGGGTGTATTTTCTCCCGAACCCTGGCAGGGATATGGTTACGACGACGAAAGTTCGTTGTTGCTGAAAAAAGCTTCGCTGGACGATAAAATCGATTGGTACGGCGATATGCGTTTTCCTGCACTTTCCGAAACCAACGGAAAATATGATGGAAAACACCTGTTCTATTCCGACGGGGCTAATTCGCGTATTGCCATGCTCGACCTCGAAGACTTTGAGACCAAACAGGTGCTGAGCCACCCGCTCTTTATTTCCTGTTATCCCGAAGTGGCCGTTACCCCTAATACCGACTGGGTTATTCAAACCAGCCAGTATCCCTCCACCTGGAACATGAGAACGGTCGACCTGAAAAAAGATTACGACAAAAAAATGAAGTCGGGAATTACCTTCTGGTATTTCCACAATGTAAAAAAAGCAACCAAAACGGGTCATGCCGGCCGTATTTTAAAGGAGAAATCCATTACGCTGGAATTACCTCCTTATACCCTTGGTTATTTTGATGTGGGTAAAATGGTAGGTGACGGACTTTTGGTTGGACTGGCTGACAAAGGCAGTAAACATTATGCCTATGTAGTGGATTACAAAAAAGTAATTGGCATGAAAACCACAGAAGTCAATAACTTTGCTGTGGTTCCGCTTGATGAAGCCTTAAAAGCCAATGCCATTGCATTGATTGAACTGCCGGCTAAAGCCAATATTTTAAAAATCACTCCCAAAGGCAAATATTTCATTACCGTGGATGATCAAACCAATGTGTTTGATTTTGCCAAAGTGAAAAATGCCTTGGTGAATAAAACTTATGCCGGAAAAGCCGATGGCGGTATTCCGGTAATCGATACCAAAAAAGTATTGCATGGCACCATGGATTTCGGCGGCCCCGTGATTGACGTGGCTTTCGAATATCGTCCTGATATTGCTTATGCTTCGTTGCATGATGCGAAAAAAATTGTTCGCTGGAACTATGAAACCCTGAAAAAAACCGGAGAACTGACCCTGGATTTCCATCCTTCCTACTTAATGGTGCCTCAGGGACTGTCAGAAACCCCTCATTCCAACTACCTGACGGCAGTGGATAAAGAGGTTCTTTATAAAAATCTGCAAAGTGTAGGTCCGGTTCGTCCCAGTGCCCAGCATCTGATTGATATTTCAGGTGACAAAATGCACGATTTATACACCATGACCTTACCGCAGTGTAATATGTATGGTTCGGTGGCGGTATTGCGTACTACCATTAAACCGATTATTCGGTATCCCACCGGAACCAACTCCAGAACCGGCGAAATTTCACCTTTCAAAACGGTGGCCGGAAAAGAAAAAATTGAACGTAAAGGAAACCGTGTTCACGTATTCGGAACCCTTATCCGTTCACACATTACCCCTGAAATTGTAGAAGTAAATCAGGGTGATATTGTTACGTTCCACCTGACCAACCTTGAGCTGGCAGAGGACGAAACCCACGGATTTACCATTGATACCTACGGTAAACACGGTAGCTTCGAACCGGGTAAAACCGCTTCGTTGACCTTTGTGGCCGACCGTGCAGGTGCATTCCCGTACTATTGTACCGAATTCTGTTCGGCCTTGCACCTCGAAATGGAAGGTATCTTGATGGTGAAACCGAAAAATTACAAATCCACAGGTGGCTCCGGCGAAATTCAGCTGACAGCAAAAGAGCTGGCCGGGTATAAGAAAAATTACGAAGAAAAACTGAAAGTGATTGCCCAAACCCAGGATGTAATCAATGGAGTGGTGAAATGGTTGAAAGAAAACCATTATGAAAACCATCCGTATGTAAAAGCACTGGTACAGGATGCTGTGGCTCAGTTGAACAAAGCAGCTGTTCCGAAACAGAACTATGAAAAATTTGCTAAAGAAGGCAAATGGAAACAGGCATTCCTGTGGGCCGAGCAGTATTTCCAATATCAGGTGAAAGCTGCTGATGCCGGTTTGCGTGCTAAAAAACTGTTGAAAGAAAAACTGGAAGGCATTAAGTAAAAATCGTAATTTTTTAAATTTATAATATTGAGTATTATGAAAAAATTCAAACAATATACCAGCCTCTTTATGGTTGTTCTGCTCGTTGGCTTTGGTATGGTTTTTACCGGTTGCGGCGGTAAAAAACAAAAAGCAACAGAAGTAGGAGCACCCAGAGGTAATGAATCATTTGGCGATGTGGTAAGCCGCAGAGGCCTTACCGCCGATGATGTTTTGGCTGCTGCCAAAACGTACACTCCCGATCATCTGAAAGATGAATACGTTGCTATTAACTCAGGCGGACAGGAAGGAAATATGCCAACTTATTTGGTGCCTTCCATGCGCTTGGTAAAATATACTCCGACCAATACCCGTCAGCCTTATGATGGTTATGGCTATTCCGCTGAAACTTATGATCTGATGAAAACCGGCTTTATTGATGGTGAAGAAATCCTTTGGGGTGATACCCACCATCCGGGTTTTTCTGAAACCAATGGCGATTACGACGGAAAATGGATCGTAATTAATGATAAAGCCAATCCGCGGATTTATGTCGTTGATCTGAAGGATTTTGAAGTAAAACAAGTGGTGATTAACCCGATCTTCAGAAGCGATCACGGTGGCGCTTTCTTTACTCCGAATTCAGAGTATATTTTGGAAGCTACCCAGTATCCGGCTCCTTACGATCATAAATATCATCCGTTGAATGATGTAAACTTCCGGAAATACTGGAGAGGTGGTCTTACCTATTGGGCCTTTGATGACAAAAAAGGAAGAATTGATGAAAAGAAATCCTTTACTTTTGAGTTGCCTCCTTATACGCAAGACCTTTCTGATGCCGGTAAAAATGCTACTTATGGCTGGGGATTTACCAACTCATTTTGTACAGAAATGTATATTGGTGGCGATATGCAGGGACGTCCTCCGTTTGAAGCCGGATGTTCTTCACGTGATGTGGACTATTTGCATGTGACCAATTGGAAAAAAGCAGAAGAGTTAATTAAAGCCGGAAAAATTAGAACCAAGATGGTGAACGGTATGCGGGTAATCCCCATTAGCGAATCCATCAAACACGGTTTGCTTTACCTGATCCCTGAACCGAAATCACCGCACGGTGTGGATGTGGATCCGACGGGTGATTATATCATCGTAGCCGGTAAACTCGACTCCCATGCATGGGTTTATTCCTGGGCTAAAATCAAAAAAGCCATTGAAACAAAAGATTTTGAAGGAAAAGACTCTTATGGTATTCCGATTATTGCTTTGAAAACGGCTTTGCATGGTAGTGTGGAAGTCGGTCTGGGACCGTTGCACAACCAGTTTGACCCGAAAAAAGGAATTATTTACACTTCGGTATACGTGGATTCCTGGACAACTAAATGGAATTACCTGACGCTGAAAGTGCTTGACCATGTTTCTTCAAACTATAACATTGGACACCTCGTTTCGGCACATGGTGACACCAAACATCCGCAAGGCAAATATCTCATTGAGCTGGATAAACTTTCCATTGACCGCTTTAATCCGGTGGGACCATTGCATCCGCAGAACCACCAGTTGATCGATATCAGCGGTCCGAAAATGAAAATCATTTACGATTTGCCGTTGCCTATGGGTGAGCCTCACTATACAGTGATGATGAATGTCAATTTGCTGAAGCCGATTGATAAGTATCCTGTCGGAACAGATATTGTTACACTGAAAAAAGCACCCTACGCTACTGAAGCCGGAAAAGAATATACCAAACGGTATGGCAATACGGTGGAAGTATTTGGTACAATTAATGACGGAAAAGTAACGCCGGCAAATATTTCGGTAAATCAGGGAAATCATGTACTGATCCATCTGACCAATACCGGACAGTCGAAACTCGATCATTATGTTTACGAAATTGCTTCGTATGATAAAGAGTATCGTTGGCGTCCGGGCGAAACGGCTACGCTTGATTTTGTGGCTGATAAAGCCGGGATGTACCCGTTGTTGTTAGATAAGATTCATTCTCCGGAAGGCCGTCAGCTGCAGGGTTACCTGGCTGTAAAATACAACGCCAAAGCTGAAAATGCCCGTCTGTTGGCTTTCTCTAAACGTATCCAGAAAGACAACGAAATGCAGAAATTCCAGCCTTCGGCTATTGAGTTGAAAAACCTGTTGCCGGGCGAATTGGAATTCCTCAACTACGGTTGTACAGCATGTCATAAATTCGGTAAAGATTTCAATGGTCCGGACTTGTTAATGGTGGACAAACGGCGTAGTGATGCCTGGTTGAAATCATGGATTATGCATCCTGAAAAACACCGGAAAGAAGCAGATATCGAAGCGATGCGTCAGAAATATAAACTGGCCATGCCGAACCAGAATGTTTCTGAACAGGATATCGGAAAGATCATTGAATATCTGAAAGCCAAATCGGCTCAGGTGCTGAAACAACAGCAGGAAAACAACAAATAATCCTGTTGGTTTCTACCTGAACTGAAGGGAATTACACAAAAGAAGCAATAGCGCATCTGATGCCTGTTGCTTCTTTTGTTTCTTTTGGACCGAAGGAAGTGAAACAAAGGCTGAAAGAACAAAATCGGGATAAATATTTTGGTTAATTGAGTATTTATTTTCTTAAATTTGCAAAGTAGAATTTTTAAAAGAACAGTTCCTATGAAAAAATTATTTGTACTTATCTTTATGGTAGCCATGGGTGGCTTCCTTTTGTCGAGTTGCGGCGGTAACGCACAAAAAGGTGAAAAATCAACGGCAGCAGTAAAAAAGGCTAAAACGGAGAAAACATATGTTGCCAATCTGGAAAATGGTAAAAAAGTATACAATAAAGTGTGTATTGCCTGCCATATGACCGGTGTAGCTGGCGCTCCGGCGTTGAAAGACAAAGCCCGGTGGACCGAAATTGCGGCTAAAGGATTGAAACAATTGCATCATGATGCCATTAGTGGTTTTACCGGAAAATATGGTGTAATGCCGGCTCGTGGAAGTTGTACTGACTGCTCTGATCAAGACTTGTACGATGCAGTAGCTTATATGTTGAAAACAGCTGGTGTAACGGCCAAATAATTTTTTCTGGTTTTTCAGCCTTGCTCAACGGCTGCAACATTTGGCTTTTCATCATCAATCTCTTTAAAACTTAAAATATCAAACTATGAAAAAGAAAACTACGTATCAGGCACTGGCCGGTTTGGCTGCCATCCTGATTATTGTGGTCTATTTCCTGCCCATGTGGCATGTGGCACTGCAAAGTATTCAGTATCCGAAATCAATGTATCCGCGCGGTATTCGTATCGACTTTAAATTCAATGGGGTTTACAATGGTTGTAAAGGAGAAAAAGAACGGGCAGAACTGGCTCAGGGTCAACAGGGCGCTGACTGTTTGCGCGAAATGAACGCCATTAACCATTTTATCGGAATGTATCATATCGTTCCGGGTGTGAACGAAGACAGAACCCGTAAATATCCTATTTATTACGTTTTTGACACCAAAAAAGATGCCCAGGGGCATGAAATCATTGATCCGAAAACCAATGAACCTATCCGGGTAAATGTTACACCAAAACCCTTGATCTTATTGGATAAGATTATGCATGCTTCGCCTTATATTTTTGCGGTGTTTGTTTTGTTTGTGCTGATTTTTATGTTTACACCCAAACGGAAATGTTTTGTGCCGGCCATTATTTCGGCTTTGCTTCCGTTTTATTTTCTCGGGGTTTACATTTATTACCTCTATTGGTACGGACACCATTTATCGATGCACGGCGGAGGCGCCTTCAGGGGAATTAAGCCTTTTATGCCTACCGTATTTGGTGAGGGAAAAGTGGCGCAGTTTACCACCCAATCTTATCCCTATTTCGGATTTTTCCTGGCACTGTTGGTGACGGCCCTGCTTATCGTGGCCATGATCATCAAGAAAAACAGCCTGAAAGAAGGAGAATAGTCCTGTAAAACGGCAGGGAAAGAATAAAAAGTATTGAAAAATCTTTTTTCTATGAAAGCAAAACCGGAAGGAAAACGAAGCAGAATGGCTTATCGGAATCTTTCCGGTTTTGCTTTTTATGCTTCTTTGCTGATGGCCTTTTTGATTTTCGGATGGCCGGCAAATGGACGGGGACAGACCGAACAACCGGTTTACGGAACCCTTACGCAGTATGACCTGACGACCACCGGTTACGATTCTATTCCGTTGCAACCGATTATTGATAATGCGGAGCCGGGACAGCACATCCTGTTGAAACCGGCAGTTTATACCGGACCGGTAGAGATTTCAACCGACGGGCTGGTAATTGACGGCCAGGGAAAAGCAATAATCGACGGCTTGGGGAAAACTTCGGTGATTTTTATTAATGCGGATAGTGTAACCGTTAAAAATGTTGTAATCCGGCATTCTGGCGGATCTTTTGATAAGCTGGATTCCGGTGTTCGTTTGAAAGGGGATTATAATGTTATTGAAAATTGCCGTATCGAAGATGTTTTGTTTGGTGTAGATATCTGGCAGTGTAATCATAACCGGATCATTCACAACGAAATCACTTCTCTGTTGCACCGGCCTAAAGCCATTAAAGGCGATGCTATCCGGTTGTGGTATTCCAAATTTAATATCATTCGTGGAAATTATTGGCATCATGTGCGTGACATGGTGGTTTGGTACTCGGCAGAGAATCTTTTTCAGGGAAATAAAGGAATCGGAAACCGTTATGGAATCCATTTTATGTATTCGCACAATAACCGGATACAAAATAATGTACTTATTAACAACTCGGTAGGAGTTTTCCTGATGTACAGCGAACGCACCATTATGACCGGAAATCTGATCAAAGACAATCACATTGGGAGTGGCATGGCGCTGGGGATGAAAGAAACCTCCTCCAACCAGATCCTGAATAACCGGTTTATTTATTGTACCGAAGGTATCCATGTAGATGTGTCGCCTTACGTGCTGGAACAAAAAAATACCATTGAACATAATGAGATTGCTTTTTGTGGTACGGCCATCTATTTCCATACCAATCAGGAGGGCAATCTTTTTAAGCACAACTATTTTCATAATAACTTAACCCAGGTTTATCCAGAGGTAACAACGGCCCGTTTTAATGTGTGGGATAATAATTATTGGGATGATTATCAGGGATTTGACCGTAATGATGATAACATAGGAGATATTCCGTACATTTTGCTTTCTTATTCTGGCCATTTATGGGATTTTGACCGGTATATGCGGTTCTTCTATGGTGCCCCGATTTTGGCTGTATTGGACTTTTTAAACCGGCTGGCTCCCTTTTCCAAACCTAAATTTGTACTGGAAGACAAAAAACCGGTGTTTCGATGGCCAAAAAATGATACGTTTACACCCGTGCGGTAAAAATATTTATATTCTTAGTTAGATATTTAATTTTTTTGTAGCTTTGATGCAATGATTCGGAAGGCAATATCCATATCGTTTTTACTGCTGTACCTGGCATTCCTGATTTTGCCTTCTTATCCGCTTTTGCATTATTATTTTTTTAGCTCTTCCCACGCTTATTTCGCCAATACAAAAGATAAGAATTATTCCAATGGTGATCATACTAAAACCGGTGATATGGCCTATTTGAGTGCGCTGTTGAAAAGTGCCGGTGATAAAAATAGTGCGACCACTAAAAACCAGAACCCACCTCCGACAACAAATAATGAGGTGAGTAATATGATTTATCTGGTATCGGGAACCTTTCATTTACAATTCCTGGCAGAAGGAATTCCTTTACATTTCTATAGTTATGCCGATCCGCTTCCTGAGCGGTATCTTAAAGTATTGATTCCACCGCCCAATTCCCGGGCATAATTTTCTCCGGTATTATTATTTCCCGGGCTTTTTACTTCCATTGGTTAACAATTTACGTGTAAACTGTGTTGTGTCCTTGCTTGTAAGGCAAGGAAAAGATGTGTGGAAGTTATTTTAAGCAGCGAAAGGGCTGTAGAACTTCGGTATCTTTTTAAAACAACAGGTTTATTTACGATAACAATCGGATGCCGCATAACAATGTGGTTCGTAAGTAATTCTCGTAACATCATGTAATTTGTTAGGTTTATAAATGAAAGTGGTTTTTCTCACAATGGAGTATAAAAGTACCTTGAATGTACACGAGCCGCTGTGTGCCAGATTATGTTGAATATACGGCAGTAATGGTTGCAGGTGGGCTGTGTACATTCTTACCGGAGAAATTGAACAAGAACATTCAAAACTTGTCCTGTGTTTTATTTGCCAACAATAAAACTTTTTTATTGTGGTTATTATGGCGATTATTTACTTGAATAGCACTTATTGTTCAGCCTTGTATCCTGCATGAACCGCAAATTAGTTTTAACATTGGGATTAAGTTTTTATTTTAATTGGAAAATTATTTTGTTTTTTTGAAAGAAACAGGAAAAAAATACGTTAAAGGTTAAATTACGTTTTTATGGTTAATCATTAAAAGGAAAAGGATTTATGAAAAAGATTTACTTTCAGTTATTTTTTCTTGTCTTGTTTACGCTGACAGGGATGACAGTGTCTGGCCAGAATACAGGCATGATCAAAGGGACGGTAACTGATGCCAATACCGGCAAACCGCTTGCCCGTGTGGAAGTTTATATCCATCATCTGAAACTGGGAGGCGTGAGTGATAGTAAAGGTCATTATGTAATTAAAAATGTTCCGGCCGGAAGACATGCTGTAGAAGCTAAATTATTGGGTTATTTTCCGAAACATTTTGAAGATGTAAAAGTGAAAGCCGGCGAAGTGACCACTTTGAATATTAAAATGGAAATGACTTCCATTACTTTTGATGAAGTGGAGATCTCCGCTACAAAAATTCCACAAACGGTAAGAACCGTCAGTTCTCCGGTGTATGTGATCGATAAAAAATCAATTGATCTGACCACGGAGCGCCGGAATGTGGGGGAAGCCATGTTGTCTATTCCCGGTGTGTTTACTGAAGACCGGCGTCATGGTGAATCCAACGTGATTAGTTTCCGTGGTGTGGGATTGCATACATATATCACCCGGGGTATTTTGGTTTTGGTGGACGGTGTTCCTATTACCGAAGCCTCAGGACGAACCTTGTTTGAAGGGGTGGATATGGATCATGCCGAAAAAATTGAAGTGTTAAAAGGACCGGTTTCGGCATTGTATGGACCAAATGGAATTACCGGTGTGATCAATATCATTGAAAAAAGTCCGGAAGAAGGGTTTCATGGAGATATTAACGGGTCTTACGGCTCTTATAATTTTCAGAAATTTAGCGGGGATGTAAATGGGGGTAAAGGAAATTTCCGCTACCTTGCCAAAGCCGGTTACTACCATACCGATGGCTACCAGGATCGTACCGAATATACCTCCGGAAGAGCCGGTATTAAATTGATTCAGGACTTTGGGAAAATGGGCAAATTACAATTTACCGGTGATTATACTAAAGATACATCCCAGAGTGGTGGTCCGTTAGATAGTATTCAGTTTGTGGAAAGATCACGCGTAGCTACCCGGAAATTTACCGGATGGACCAATGAAATTTATCGCTTCAACCTTCATTATGATAAACAATTTGGAGAAAAAAGTGATCTTTTCGTTAATAGTTATTTTAGTGGCAGAAATACCACCGGACACTACCTTGATACCAAATGGGGAGAAGATAATGTGAGAATGTATGGTGGAGAAGTTCGCTATAAACTGGTTTCTAAAATTTCGAGTGCCAAAAATTATTTTGTTGTAGGTACCAGTTTCGACCGGCAAACCGATGATAACCATACTTATTCCCGTGATGGTGAAACAGGGGTTATCGGTAGCTTGATTTGGGCCGGAAAAAGTACTTATGACATGCTGGGAATTTATGCCGAAGACCGGGTAAGCCTGTTTCAGGAACGCCTCGACCTGACTTTTGGTCTGCGGTTTGACTATATTGGTTATGACTGGGAAGATAATTTCCATACCGGAGATGATAATACCAGCGGAACTTCCAGCTTAACCAACTTTAGTCCGAAATTCGGATTTGCCTACAATCCGCTTGAAAATCTGACGGTATTTGGAAATATTTCAAGAGGATTTAATCCGCCTCAGATTTCACAGCTTTTTACCAGTACTTACGTGATCCCGAATCCTGATTTGAAACCAGAATATCTGACGAATTATGAAATTGGTGTCCGGGGAAATTTGTGGAAAAATGCGATCCATTATCAGGTTTCCGTATTCCGGATGGATTTTACCGATCAGATTGTTTCGGATGGTTATCCGGCTACTTATATCAATATCGGAAATACTCGTCATGATGGGGTGGAAGTGTCGCTCCGGTATCATTACAAGAGAAAGTTCACGGCTTTTCTGGCTTATTCTTATCTGAATGCTACTTTTATAGACAATCCGGATACTACGCTTATCGGAAACCAGCTCCGGAAAACGCCGCACAATATGTTTTCGGCCGGAGCAACGTATGCCTTTGATTTTGGCTTGAGTTTTACGGTTGATTATCAGTTTATTGACGCATATTACATGGATAACTATGACCATTTTAAATATCCTGGCCATTCTCTTGTGAATGCAAAAGTAAATTACCGTTATAAGAAATTTACAGCTTCACTGGCAGTGAATAATATTTTTGATGTGAATTATGCTACCTGGGCGTATGCCGGTAAACGATACGATTATGTTACCCACCAAACGGTTTGGTATCAGTATTATTCACCAGGTTGGCCTGTTAATTATGTCTTATCTGTCGGATATCATTTTTAATTTAAATAAAAAATAAAGATATTGCGATACCCAGAAGCAGGTATTGCAATATCTTTGTTTATTCACAAGAAGCAGTTGCCCTATGAAAAGGTTTACAATTACCGGAGGATATTTTTTGTGGTTGCTTTTATTGGCCTTGGCTGTAAATGCACAGGAATCTCCTGTTTGGTTATCGAATGTACCGCCCGGCCGTTTAAGAAAAGAAGTTTCAACGTATGGAATGCATCGGCTTTGCACCATGAAAAGGCACCGCGGCAGGGGAGGCCCGATCCGGGTGATTCAATGGGTTCGCCGGGGAATTTCTGTTGAGCATGCTGCTTACTTGTCGCTCCCTGACAGTCTGGATAAACAGACTTTTGTGTTTTCTCCCAAAAATAAACGGGTGAAATCAAAAATCCTGAACATAAAAGGGAAAAGTGTGGTAGAATATGTGGATAACGCAGAAGGTTATTGGAATGTTTATCTTGTGATTAAACAGCTTTCGGGGGACACGCTGTACGTAAATATTGCTAAGGCCGAGTTGCTGAGCCATAGCTGCCGTAACGGCCATCCTAATGTGCGAAAAGCGGTTCTTCCGAGAATTTTTCCGGAAAAAATTCCGTTCGAAATTGTCAGAGAACGTCACATAAACGAAAATTTCCATTTCTTTATCGCATCAGGCGACAAGTTTACTTATAAGCCGATGTATCAGGGGAAACCGGTGGCTGGAATACCGATTGTGTTGAGTACAGAAAAGGGATGGGTAAACCGGAAAATGACCAACCGCAAAGGCGAAGCGACATTTCAGTTTATTCAGGATTATTTTTCAAAATGGAGCGAAATCCGGGGGCGTAAGATTTATTCCTATATGATCTTTTCTGAATTTACCAAAGAACAAACCGGTACTTTTCGGGGAAAGAATTATCGTTATGTACATTATGTTACCTCTATGTCTGACGGATATTTCCCGTCGAGAACCATGTACCAGTCAATGGTATGGGGACTTATTATCTTTATCATATCCTTGGTGATAATCAGTATTGGTGTTTTTGTATACCGTGAACGGAGAAAGAAACCTTATAAAGAATATATTTTTGATGAAAACGAAAATAAGTAAAATCAGAAGGTGGGTAAACAATGGTAATGTATCCCGGTTTCGTTTCTGGATACAGATTATCGCATTTATTTTGTTTGTTTATGGCAGTTATTTTCTCATACAGGTAGGGCAAAATCTTCCCACTTTTGCCTGTCCGTACAATCCGGGCAGTCCCGGAACCTGTTTTCTGATGTCTGTTCAGCACCGGATGCATACCTCTTTTTCGGCGCTATTCAGCTGGCGGGGTGTGGGATTCTTAACTTCGTTGCTCTCCTTTGTCTTGTTCTTTATTATTTTTAATAAAGCCTGGTGTGGATTTCTTTGTCCGTTGGGAACCATCCAGGATTGGATCACTATGCTTCGTAAACGTTTGGGAATCAGAGGTGGACAGTATGATGAGAAAAGTTTTAAAAAGCTTAGCTGGATAAAATATGTTTTATTGGCCTTGCTTTTCCTTATTCCCCTGGCAATTTCCAACTCGTTTTTTGGCTTGCCCAAACTTTCGCATGATTTACATACGCCGTTTTGTCAAATTTGTCCGGCACGGATTATTTTGCCGCTTTTTTCGGGGGACACATCCCAGTTGAGTATTAATTTTTCCAGTACGGTAACCATTGTGATGTCGTCGCTTGCCATTATTATTTTGGCACTGTTTTTTGTGGGGTCGTTTGTAAAAAAACGTTTCTTTTGTTTTTTCTGTCCCATGAGTGCGCTGCAATACCTGTTTTCTAAGATCGGGATTTTGCGTTTGACGAAAGTGGGGGATAAATGTACCCGCTGCGGAAACTGCTCACGGGTTTGCGATATGGGTATTTTATCCATTGCAGAAGATATTACCAGTGTGAATGTGGTGACCGATAATTGTATGATGTGTTTTAAATGCGTGGAAGCTTGTCCGGAAGAGGATTGCCTGAACGTAAAAGTATTGAATTTTAAAATTTTCACATCTACAGAAGAAGGCTTTTTTAAACGTTATAATCCGGCCGGCGATTCCAAAGAACTGCCGTCGGAGCAATCAAAAAAATAAAGTATGCAACATACTGTGAGTAAAGACCGGTACGAGCGGATGAGAAAAACAGGGAGTATTCATTACTCCATGGAAATTAAGCGAAACCTTGCGGAGATGGTGGATAAATTTCCCGATAACCCGCAAGGAATGAATTATTTCTACGATCGTTACGAAAAGTTTCTCAGTGGTGATGATACTTCTTATCAGGGAAAAAAGGTGGTGGCTTCCATGTGTATTCATGTTCCGCTCGAATTGATTTACGCCGTGGGAGCAGTGCCGGTGCGTATTTGCTCCGGCGCTTATTCGATGGACCAGATTGGAACCGAGTTTTTGCCGGCGAAAACCTGTCCGATGGTAAAATCAACTTTAGGGGCCATCTATCTTGATATTTTACCCGGTAATATTGACCCTGTTCTCATTGTAAATCCGGCTACCTGCGACCAAAAGAAAAAAATGGGCGAAATGGGGGATGAACTGGGTAAACCACTTTATCTGCTTGAAGTTCCCCCTACTAAAGATACGGAAGAAGCCCGCCGTTACTGGCACCGGGTGATTAAAAAATTTGTAAAAAAACTGGAATCGGTTACCGGAAATAAAATTACACGCCGGAGCCTGAAAAGAGCCATTAAAATGGTGGCGAAAGCACAAGCCGAATATCGCCGGTTTAATCAAATCAGAAAAACAGCCCCGGTTATTTACGGTAAAGATGCCATTCTGGTGACCAATGCCTATTTTTTTGATGATATTGAGCGGTGGACACAAAAATTATCAGAACTCAACGATGAGCTTGAAAAACGGATAGAACAAAAAGTTTATGTCGGAAAGGCCCATTCTCCCCGTATTCTTTTAACGGGTTCGCCCAGCATTTTCCCCAATGTAAAACTTCCTGTTTTAATTGAAGAACTGGGTGGAGTGGTGGTTTATGAAGAGTTTTGTTCTACCAGCCGGATGATTTGGGATACCGTGGCGGTGGACGAATGGTTTTTGTATGATATGATTCCTGCCGTAGCCGACAGGTACCTGAAACCCAGTACTTGCCCTAATTTTAGTCCGAACGACGACAGAAAAAGAAAAATTGCCAAAGGAATTGAAGATTTTAAAGTGGACGGGGTAATTTATCAGACTTTTACCGGTTGTCAGTTGTACGATATGGAATCGCGGACGGTAGGAAATTTTGTAGAGAGTCTGGGGGTATCTACCCTGTTTATTGAATCGGATTACAATCCGGATGACTTCGGGCAGCTTACCACCCGCCTGGAAGCGTTTCTTGATTCATTGAAAAATAAAAAATAGCAGCAGAGAGAGATGAAGTATTTTGTAGGAATAGATATTGGATCGACAACCATAAAAATTGCCATTATCAACGAAGAAAAAGAACTGGTGGCCAAAGGCGCTTCGCCTACCGGAAGCCGGTTTAATCAAAATGCAGTGGATGCGTTGGATTTGTTGCTTTTTCGAAATCATATCCAAAAAGAAGATATTGCTTACACGGTTTCTACCGGTTATGGAAGAAAATTGTTCAAAGGAAGTGACGAAAATGTCAATGAGTTGACAGCGAACGCTGTAGGAGCAAGGGCTTACCAGCAGGAAGGCGTTAAAATTCGAACCATTATCAATGTGGGCGGACAGGATACCAAAGTGATTCTGCTCGATGAAAACGGAGATATCAAAAACTTTGTAATGAATGACAAATGTGCAGCAGGTACCGGCCGTTTTTTGGATATTGCTGCCCGTAATCTCGAAGTGGATATCGTAGAGATGGAAGGCTTGCATTTTGAAGCCAAAGATTCTCCTTTGCCGGTTAACAGCACGTGCGCCGTTTTTGCCGAGTCTGAAATTATATCCTTGCTTGCCGCCGGTCACCAGGTCAATGAAATTGTTTCCGGAATCCATTATTCCATTGCCCGGCGGATTGCCCGTTTGGCTGCCCGCGGACGCATCGAAGACGATGTTTTGTTTGACGGTGGAACAGCCCTGAACAAAGGCATGGTCGATGCCCTGGAAAACGAGTTAATGCGAAAAATTTATATTCATCCTCACCCCCAATTTACTACCGCGATTGGTTCAGCACATATTGCCTTAAAAAAATTCTTCAAAAAATAGTGTTTAAGTACCTATTATATGTATATTTGGTCAATATTACTAGGGAAAAAAGAATGCTTAACTAATTAAACGCGTGCCAGTATGAAAAGACAAACCGATGGACTTAACCGCCGTCAGTTTCTCAAATCAAGTGCCATTGCGGTGGGCGCTATGGCTGCCGTGGGTGTCGGGGTAGGGTACTTGCAAAAAGTAACTACCGAAAAACGGGTAAACCAAAAATTTCTGAGACCTCCGGGAGCAATTGACGAAACAACTTTTATTTATGCTTGTATTAAATGTGGCCTGTGTATCCAGATTTGCCCGGTGAAAGCCATTAAATTTGCCGGAATCAAAGACGGGCTGGCTTATGGAACGCCTTATATCGATGCCCGTGAGCAGGCCTGCGATCTCTCCTGTGATTCCATTCAATGTGTGGAAACTTGTCCGACAGCTGCCCTCTATTTTATTCCGTTTAAAAATGCAGGGGAAAAAGCCATTGAACAATATGACAAAACGCATAAAGCCGACCCCAATTATAATCCGTTTCCGGTTCAGATAAAAGCCATGAAACGGCAGGTAAAAATGGGGGTGGCAGAGGTAAATGACAAAACCTGTCTTGCTGTTCTCGGAAAAGGATTTAAAGGAACTCCCCGCGGGAAAGATTTCAAAGGCGTTAACCGGTCTCCTTACGGAGATTCCCCGAAAGCAACTCCATTGCGGGATAAACAGTATGACGAAAAAATTTGCGATATCTGTGTAAAAGAGTGTCCGATGGGTGATGAAGCCATTGTGCTGGATAAACAAACCCGCCCGGATGGTTCTGTGTCTTATCGCCCGAAGGTGCTCGACGGTTGTGTGGGCTGTGGCGTATGTGTGATGGTTTGTCCGACCGAAGAACCCAGCATTGTTGTTAAACCTGTAAATGCTTAGCCTTATGTTTGGAAAAAAGAATAAAACACCTCTGCCGGTGAAGAGCAAGGAAGAGATGCCTTATACCAAAGCAGGTTTGAGCTTTAAAGAGTGGCGTGAAAAATTCGGTGGGCGACATAAATGGCGTACCATCCGCTGGACAGTGCTGATTGCCATTAATGGCTTGTTTGTTCTCTCTTTTATGTTTGACCTTTCCATGTTGGAAGGTTCCTTAAGCGGCTCACGACTTATCGGTTTTTATCTGATGGATCCGTTTAATACTTTACAACAGCTGGTGATTTCGTTTTATACCGGCCACTGGGTGCATCTGACCATGAACTTTGTTATTGGAGCCAGTACCATTTTTATCTTTTACTTTTTGATGGGCGGACGCTCTTTCTGTTCCTGGATTTGCCCCTATCATTTCCTGGCCGAATGGGGCGAAAAGCTGCATAATTATCTGGTGAAAAAGAAAAAAATTAAAGAACATACCTACAACCGGTATTTGCGTTATGTTTTTTGGGCAGGTTTTCTTTTGCTGGCTTTGCTTACGCAGAACCTGGTTTTTGAAGATTTAAATCCGGTAGGTATTCTCTCGCGTGCCATGATTTACGGCCCGGGACTGATTCTGTTGTGGATTTTAGTGCTGATTGTTTTTGAAATTGTTTACAGCAAGCGGTTTTGGTGTCGGTATGTTTGTCCTATCGGAGCCACTTACAGTATGGTCGGACAACTTTCGCCACTTGCCGTGAAATTTGATCTGGATAAATGTGCGCATTGCCTTGATTGTCAGACCGTATGCCTTGTTCCGCATGAGCTTTGGTTTGTTGAACGGGGAAAAGCGACCAGCAAACGCCATGATGTGGGAGCAGATTGTACCCGTTGCGGATTGTGTATTGATATTTGTCCGGGAAATGCCTTGAGTTATACAGTTAAAGGTTTTGACAGAATTTTATGATGGAGAAAGAAAATAATCAGCCGGTGATCCGGGCAAGAGGATTGAGCAAATCTTTCAATAAAGTAAACGTTTTGAAAGAGTTGTCCGTTGATTTTAATGAAGGCGACCGGATTGCCCTGATCGGACAGAATGGTGCCGGAAAAACAACATTGATTCGTTGTATTTTAGGACAGTATGTTTTTGACGGAAGTCTTGAAGTACTGAATAAAAGCCCCCGCCAGCATCGGGTGGAAATTCTGAAAGAAGTGGGGTTTGTTCCGCAAATTCCTCCGCCACTGAAAATTACAGTGAAAGAATTGTTGCGGTTTTTTTCCGATTTAAGCCATACCTCGCAAGATGAATATGTGGATATTGCCGAAAAACTGGGGCTGAAAATTGCCGACAGTTACAATAAGCCTTTTGTGGCTTTATCTGGTGGTATGAAGCAGAAGTTGCTGGTTTCGTTTGCATTAGGTAAAAAACCGGCTATTTTGCTGATGGATGAACCTTCTGCCAACCTCGATCCGGCTGCCCGGGAAATATTTTTTGACTACCTCAGCCGGTATAACAAAGAAGCGCTTTTGGTTTTGAGCAGCCACCGGATGTCTGAAATATCCGGTTTGGTAAACCGGGTGGTAGAAATGGATTTTGGAAAAATTGTTTTAGATAAGATTTTAGAACCTTTAAAAAATTAAAAAGATGAAAAAATTTATGTTTCTTCCGATTGTTTTGTTGTTTTTGGCTTCTTGTAGTCATGCTCCTGATTTCTCTCCCCGTAAGATTAATTACGACCGGGATATTTGTGCCCAGTGCCTGATGGGAATTGCTGATCAGGAATATGCTGTTCAGGCCATTAATTCGTATGGCGATGTGCTGTGGTTTGATGATATCGGATGTCTGCATGAATACATGAAAAGTCCCGATTGGAAAAAATTTACCGGAGGAAAAAAAGTACAAATCTGGGTAGGCGACAGCGAACATAAAGGCAAATGGTTAGATGCCGAAAAAGCCTATTACAACTTCGGAAAACATACGCCCATGGGATATGGTTACAGTGCTGTGGCACAGCCCAATGATTCCACGTATACTTTTCAGCAGATGTTTAAACGGATTGATGAAGGGAAAACCATGCGTGAAGAGTTTTTGAAAGAACATAAAATGATGGGAAAAGGAATGAAGAAAAAATAACGAGAACGATTTCTCGTTGGTTTTCTTTTTTTGCAGGTTCTCCCGATAAGTAACAGAAAAAATATGGCAAAAGGTTTGAAGTCGATTTTGGTTCTGGATTTGAACCAAAGTCTGAGAAGTAAGGGTTTTTGGATATACAGCATTTTATTTGGCGGATTTGTGGCCTTTATGTTTGTTTCGGGAATTACCGAAACGCAAATTATCGGCTTCGTGGGGTTAGGGCGCCTGATGGTTACCTTTATGCAGGTTTGTATGGTGATTATCCCTATCTATGTTTTGATAACCGTGGTGCGCTCTATTGTAGGCGACAAGGAGAGTAATGTAATGGAATATATGCTCTCGTTACCCGTTTCTTTGAGCGATTTTTACTGGGGAAAGTTTTTTGCCAAATTTATTGTGATTTATATCCCGTTATTGGTTTCGCTTACCGGAGCGGTAATTTGGGGATCCGTTACCAATCTTGACATTCCCTGGGATATGTTTGCTTTGTACAGCTTTTTGCTGGCGGCCATGGTTTTCTGCTTTCTCGGAATCGGCATGTTTATTTCTGTTTATGCCCGTTCGCAGGAAATGGCAGTGAGTACTGCTTTTGTGCTTTGGCTGATGCTGGTGGCTTTTATTGATCTCTTACTGATGGGAATGTTGCTGAAACTTCGGGTCAGCCCTAACGTTGTTATCGGATTGGGAATGCTGAATCCGTTGCAGGTTTTCAGGGTGGGCGTTCTGGTTCTTTTTGATCCAAAACTGACCGTAATGGGAGCTGCTGCTTATTTTATACTGGATACGGTAAGCCGGGGTACCTTTATTGTTTTTTCTGTGCTTTATCCTACGCTGCTGGGCTTTTTGTTTGGATGGCTCGGAAATCGCCGGTTTAACCGGAAAGATATTATTTAATTTTTTTGATTATTGCAGTTCAGATGATACGTTTTGTTCGAATAGTACCGGTGATCGTTTTGTTTTTTGGACTTGTGGCTTGTGGAAATCAGGCTTCAAAAGAGCAGCAAAAGACATCGACAAAAAGTATGTCCGCTGTCCGGCCGGACGGGAAGAATGGACCTGTTGTGATGAAAAAAGTGGCCAATTTTTTAAGCCCGCATGAAATCGACAGCATTGTTTCCATAAAGACCACGCGGCGCAGCGGAAAAGTCCGGGCCAAAGGCATTAAGCCGGTACCGCAAAACGGCGACGATTTTCGCCGTGCCATGTTGGATAAAGTGTACTGGAACGGTGTACATGTGGAAGAAGGTGATTTCCGCGGAGCCAGTATGCGTTCGGCTAAATGCAGCGAAAGTAATTTTAGTTATTCCGATTTCAGGGCTGCTGATATCCGCTGGACACTTTTTGACCGTTCGTTACTTGAACATTGTGATTTTAGCCAGGCAAAGCTTTTTCATGACCATGTGACGGATTCACGGCTGGACAGCTCCGATTTTCAGGGGGCCAATATGTTTGGAATGACCGGACACCGGGCTTCGTTGCGGTATTGTAATTTTACCAATGCCCTGATGAAAGATGTGGAGTTTACCCATGCTGATTTTAGCCATTCCATAGCAATTCACACCCGTTTTATACGGGGCGTGCTTACCCAATCCCGATTTGACGATTGTATTCTGACCGGTTCTGATTTTACCGGGGCCGGACTGGAAGGCGCCAGTTTTAAAAATGCCATTTTAAAGCGGGTGAATTTTGGTGGTGCCCATTTGCAGGAAGCCAATTTTACCGGGGCAGACCTCGAAGGCTGTAATTTTTATGGTGCCGAAATGCGAAATACCATTTTTAAAGAGGCTAAAAATATTCCGGCAGAACTGAAAAAGTTGCTGAAAGATGATAAAATTACCGGGGTTATTACTGAACGTCATATTGCTCAATAACAACTGGACACGATGAAACAAAGACTAATTACATACCTGTTTTTCTCTTTTTTGATGAGTGGTTCGGTATTTGCCATGGAACCGGTAAAAGGAGATACTACAGAATATCGTATTGATACGGTGCACAGCCGCCTTTACTGGTCGTGTAATATCCATCACGGCTATATGTATTTGCAACAGGGATGCCTGAAAATGAGTGGGGAAAATTTGATTGGTGCTGATATCCTGATGAAAATGGACAGCGTATTCGATCAGGATATTACCTATCAATTGATGAAAAAGACATTGCAAAATATTTTACGCTCCGATGTCTTTTTCAATACCAAAAAATATCCTTATTCGCGTTTTGTTCTTGATCATGCCCGTCACATAAAAGGCAGTGAGTACGAAGTAACCGGTGATCTGGAACTCACGGGAGTGGAGGGCTGTATAACTTTTAAGGTGCGTATTTTGAAAAAAGGAGACCATCTGGAGATCAAGTCGGATAAGTTTTATATCAACCGGCTGCGATGGGGTATCACCAGTTATTCGGCCCATGTGGCTAAAAGCCGTAAGAACTTTATTGTGAGCGACAGTATTGGGATTTCTTTTGATTTGCGGGCAACGCCCAAAAAATAAAAGCGTTATTCGTTTTCTTTTTCTGCCCGGTAAAAATCCATAAATGCTACTTCATTTTTTAAATCTTCGCGCATCTGCCGGATGGTTTTTTCCGAAAGGATTTTAAAGAAATTTCCCCGGACAATCTGATAATCTTTATGGATAGGGCAGGGGCGTTCTTCATTGCATTCGTGAAGCCCCAGTCCGCAGGTGTTGAAAAACTGTAATCCTTCCAGCGCATCAATAATGGCCAACAGGCTAATGTCGAGATCTTTTTCTTCCATGTAAAAACCACCGTGCGGACCTTTGGCTGAACGGATCAGATGTTTTTTGGTAAGGTCTTGCAATACTTTCCCCAGGTAATGCTCCGGAAACTCCAGATCCTGGGCCATTTGTTTCAGCCCCAGCTTCTTTTCTTCCGAAGCATAAACCGAGAGATAAACCATGGCCCTGATCGCGTATTCTGTAGGTTTGGAGAAAAACATCTTTTCCGTTTTTAAATCACCTTGATGTTAGAATTATTTTTTTATGATCTTAAAAACCCTCAATAGCCTGGCGTCCGGCTTCTGTGATCATTTCAGGTGACCACATGGGTTCCCAAACCAACTCTACTTCGATTTTAAAATCGGGATAGTTCGATTGCAGGACCACTTCCACGTTTTGCATGATGGTATCGCCCAGCGGACAGCCCCGTGTGGAAAGTGTCATGACCACTTTAATGGTTTTTTCTTCTTCGTTATAATCAATTTCATAAACCAGACCCAAGTCGATAATGTTAACGGCTACTTCCGGGTCAATAACGGTTTTTAATAATTCTGCAATCTCTTTCTCTTTTTCTGTCAGATGATGAATGTCACTCATTTTCTATAATTTTTTCTTTGTGAAATACAATTTTAAAAACATTGATGTTGTACAAAACAGCGGTAATTAAAAACATGGCCCCGGCCGACTGAATGAGCCATGTCGCTTTCATTAGCTCTCCGGCCATTAAAAAAGCAAAAGCCACATAGTAGGTTTGCATATGCCAGCGCGCAATACGATCGGAATAAATTTCCTGGGGCAACGGAATTTTTTGTTTCCCTACTTTGGCAGAGTATTTTTGCAGCCACACAATAAAAGGGAGTGTTTTGTAGGTTTGTCCCAGTATGAGTGCTGTCAGAAAACCAAAGATAATGCTCATTATAAAGGCAACATCTACCTGGATTTGGTAATCTTGTAAAAAGTCAGGCGCGGCAATTGCCAAAATTCCCAATACAAGGGTTAGTACCGAAAGCAAAAAAGCGGCTTTGGAAAGTAACATGCCGGTATCCAGGTTTTTACGAAACCGGTGCTGGAAAGCATACCGGATAAAAGCCAGGTAAAGGATGATTCCGGCCAGGATAAATAAAGTCGATACAATTACGGCCCAGGGTTTCGGATAGAAATATAAAACCGAAGACAGGGCAATAACTCCGGCATTCAGCAGATAATAGGCATATTTTAGCAAATGATCAGGCAGTTTGTGAATGATCAGAAACATGGGCATTAGCTTGCTGGATACACCGATAACCAAAAATAAAAACCATCCGGCCAATCCCAGGGTCAGGTGCATTTTTAATAAATCCAAAACGCTTACCGGGATATAAGGATGAGCAAAATTGATAATCATTAAAATGGCCAGCGAAACGGTTAAAACCAGATAAATGATACCGGTTACCACAAAGATATTTCCCATATCCATCCGGTCAGACCGGGATGCACTCACCAGCGTGTTGATGGCAAACAAAAAAACAGCAGTGAGCACAAGAGTGCCGGATATTTCGAACCAAAGCCAGTCTTGCTTGGGGCCGAAATCGGCTTCCCAGAAACTGTATACCAGAATGAGCAAACCAATGCCAAACAACCAAAAAGTAATTTTAGCCAGAATTTCGCTGTAAAGCTTCACCTCCATGACCACCGGAATAAGCTGATACAAAGAGCCGAAGATAATCATGGTGATGAACCCCAGGACCATAAGATGCGTGATTGTCAGCATTTGCGGATTAAGGTGGAACGGAAGCAGCAGGTGAGGGGCTGCCACGGTTAAGACAAATGCTGCGGTAAGAAACATCAGTGCCGCAAAAATAAAATGGGGCAAAACCACCGAAGGTGACGGGGCATTTTTTGTACTTAATCCTGCTTGCATTATTTGTAGATAATAAGTTTTAAATTCTCTTCGTTAACAGGCTTTTGAACCAGTTGAAAACCGCGGTTTTCCAGTTCGGGTAAAAGGTATTGGGGCAGCCGTTTATGGTGAACGTACAGGGCTTCTCCCGGCGAGAGTTTTTCCAGCTCTTCCAAAACGGTTACCATAGGCATGGGCATTTCCATGTTGCGCACATCAATTTCTCTCATTTTTCCGTCGAAACGTTTTTCAACCGATTCAAAATCATCTTCTTTTGAAGTATGAATTTCGGTAATTGTTTTGCCGTCTTCCGGCTTCCCGGCTTTTTGCAGATAGGTATGAACCACGCCCGGTTCGGGACGTTCCGTTTCGTATTCATATCCCCGTTTTTTCAGGATATTCAAAATCGGAATGGGCTCAAAAGTATTAATGATCAAAAGGGTTTGATCGTCATTCATACTTTTAAGTGTCTTCATGATGTCGTCAAACGGATCAATGCCTTTGGCCAGTATGGGACGAGCGTCCAGGGTTACAATATTTGTTTTGTCCATCACTTTTTTATCGGTTAAAGAATTATGGTTCGTATTTTTTACTTCTTCATTTTCAGGGTAATCCGAAAATTGCACGGCGTAGCCGTGTTGTTGTAATTTTTTCAGAAATTCTTCTGTGCTGATTCCGCCAATCCGGGCGGCGTCGGCTACGCTTACGCGCGAAGCCAGCATTTTACACAATATCGGATTTTTTAACTTGCGAAAATGCTTATTGATTGAAGCAATGACATCAATCACATTTTTGTCTTGCTTTATGATTTTTGAAATCTTTGTATTTCCGGTAATGACCATCTTTTTTTAGTTGAATTCTGCGGCAAAAATACACTTTTTTTTAAAATAAAAGAGTAAAAGGTCTTTTATTATTTTATATTTTTTTATTTGTCAAAAAGGGGAGATTTTTCTCTTTGGGATATCGTTGAATGGAAAGATGACGGGGCTTCCCGGTCATATGAAAATTATTCTATCTTTGCGGCTTATATTTTTTTGCATATGAAACGATTCTTACTTTCTTTTTTCTTTTCCTTATTGGGCTTTGTTCTTATTGCCCAGATTCCGGATGGTTATTATGATGGGGCAGCCGGATTAAAAGGAAAAGCCTTAAAAACAGCGCTATACAATATCATTAAAGGGCACACGACCTATCCTTATACGAGTAGTTCGACAGATGTGTGGGATATTTTGAAGGAAACCGATCGCGATACAGCAAATCCTGACAATGTAATTTTGTTGTACACCGGCCGGTCTGTAAATGCCGCTCAGGAATATAATAACGGGAAAGGATGGTCGCGTGAGCATGTCTGGGCCAAGTCGCGGGGCGATTTTGATACCGACCCGCCGGCGGGTACGGATGCTCATAACTTACGTCCGGCTGATATTTCTGTAAACAGTGCCCGTAGTAATCGTTGGTTCGATTCCTGTACGGTAAAAGTTTATGATGATGGAGTATTTACCGGAAGTTATACAAGTACTACCCGTTGGGTTTGGCAACCCCGGAAAGAAGTGAAAGGCGATGTGGCCCGCATGATCTTTTATATGGCTACCCGTTATGAAGGTGAAAACGGAGAGCCTGATCTTCAGCTTATTGATTATCTTCCGGCAGATGTTGATACGCGAGAACCGCTTTTTGCCATGTTGCATACTTTGCTGCGCTGGAGTGAAGAAGATCCGGTAGATGCTTTTGAACGCCATCGTAATGATGTGGTTTATTCTTATCAGCATAACCGCAATCCGTTTATTGATCATCCGGAGTATGTGCAACTCATTTGGGGGGATACGACAGCCACGGCGATTCCCCATTATGCAGAAGCAAATTTTTCTGTGTATCCCAATCCTGTTTCGGATGTCCTGCATTTTTCAGGACAGGTTCCGGCTGTAAAATATCTTTATTCACTGCAGGGAGAGCTGTTGAAAACCACTGCTGCTGACCGGATTGATATGCAATCGCTCCCGGATGGATTGTATTTTGTACTGGTAAAAGATGAAAAAGGTACGGTCCTTAAAAAGCAGAAAGTAGTTAAAACGGCCCGGTAGTTTCGTTTATCTGCCGGCGTAGCCATTCAAACAGGCTAATTCCTAAAGCATGACTGACATTTAGTGATGAGATAGGGCCGGGGATGGGAATAAAAACCTTTTGTGAGCAGAGCCGGAGGAGTTCGTCCGAAATGCCGTACCGTTCGTTCCCGACTACAAAAGCAATCTTTTCCGGAAGCCGGGTCTGGTAAATGTTTTGTGCATCTTCAGTAGTTTCAATGGCAACAACTTCATAGTCAGCCGGTAAAACTTCCGGTAATTTTTCCGGTGAAATAATTTCCCAGTCGGTTTTTTCGCTGGCGCCCGAAGAGGTGCTTTTGATTTTGTAAGAACGAAATCCCGGGTCTTCTTTATATACCAGCCAAACTTTGGTGGCATGAATATTGGCAGCCAGCCGTAAAATGGCCCCCACGTTCATCGGTGACTGGATATGATCGGCTACAATAACCGGTTGCACAAAGCCCGCTTTTTCGCTGTTCCTCTTTTTTCGGAAGAGTTCATATGAGTTGTTGACAGTCATCACTCAAGGTTTATAATATTTTCCCTGCCAGGTATTGCGTTTTTCCATCTCTTTTTCAATGGCGACATTGATCTGGTCGTTACGGATCAGTCCCCAGCCCGGTCCGGCTAAAAATCGCGGCGGCACTTCCCCGGCAAAGCGTTCAATAATAAAATCCGGATTGAGTTGCTCGGTATACCGGATAATAAAATCAAGATATTCTTCAAACGAAAATAACGAATAGTTTTCCGGATGTTTTTTATAATCTGCTGCCATGGCTGTTCCGGTAATGATTTGCAACTGGTGGAATTTGATGGTGGTCAGCGGCAGCTGCGAAACCGTTTTTACCGAGTCCAGCATCATTTGGCGGGTTTCACCGGGAAGACCAAAAATAAAATGTGCACCCACATGCAGGTTCCTCTGTGCAGTGGCTTTAATGGCCTCAACAGATTGCTCAAAAGTGTGTTGACGATTAATACGTTCCAGGGTTTGATTATATATGCTTTCTACTCCGAATTCAATAATGATATAGTATTTTTCGGCCAGTTGTTGCAGATAGTCCAGTTTTTCATCATCCACACAATCGGGGCGGGTTCCGATTACCAGACCGGTAACGCCTTCCTGTGCCAGGGCTTCTTCGTAAAGACTCTTTAGCTTTTCCAGCGGGGCATAAGTATTGGAATAGGGTTGAAAATAAACCAGATACCGCGAAGCACGGCGATAACGTACTTTGTGAAATTCGATTCCTTCGGCTACCTGTTGGACTACCGGTTTTTGCGGATGACAATAGGACGGATTGAAAGCATTGTTGTTGCAATAAGTACAACCGCCACGTGCCAGCGTGCCATCGCGGTTCGGACAGGTAAAACCGGCATCGATGGTAATTTTCTGTACCCGTTCGCCAAAAGTCCTTTTAAAATAATCGGAATAGGCGTTATATCGGTGTTTCGTGCCAAATGGAGAGTTCATGCGGCAAAAGTACAGGAAAAAATCAGTATGGTTCAATAAATGCTTGAACCATACTGATTGATCTTTTTAAGAATTAGTCGCTCTTTCAAGCAACTTCAGGATGGAGAAAATGAACAAGGCCGAGAGCAGTGTAAGTCCGACCAAAAGAGCAAAAAACTGCCACAGTTCCCATTTATCCCAAAAGGGTCCGATAAGTCCGGCAGCAAGATTCCCTACGGCCGTAGCACCCAGCCAGCCCCCTTGTGCCAGCCCTTTGTATTGTGGCGGTGCTACTTGCGAAACAAACGAAATGCCAATAGGGCTCAGAAATAATTCGGCAATGGTCAGGGTGAAATAAGTGCCGATGAGCCAGAACGGAGAACGCAGTACGGGCGAAACCCCTCCCTGTTGGGCCAGATCATGCGGACTCATCAATCCTTGTGAAGCCAGTACCATGATGGAGAATCCCAGTGCCGTGATTACCATACCGATTCCGATTTTCTTTGGAGACGACGGTTCTTTTCCGCGTTTCCGGAGATAGGAGAAGAATCCTACGATCACCGGAGTCATGAATACGATAAAAATAGGATTAAACTGCTGGAATATTTCCGGAGAAATAGGATTTCCTTCCGGTTTGAGTTGGCTGATGGTATAATAACCTACCAGGGCCGAACCCACGGCGATGGCTGCGCCAATGAGCCGCACTTTAGCCGAATTGTTTTTTCCGACAGCCAAAACAATTCCGAGAATACCCATAAGAACAGGCAAAAAGGTGGACAAGTTAAAGATGACAGCAGTGGCTTTATTTACAGCACTTACCGTGTAGTCACGGGCAAATATGGTAAGCGTAAATCCATTTTGGTGGAAAGCCATCCAAAAGAAAATCACCACAAGGAAAACCAATCCTAAGGCCATCAAACGGTCTTTGGTTTGTTCCGGGGTAAGCTCTACTACACTGTCTTTGTTCAGTGCCTTTTGCTGTTTGTGGGTTATATCAGCATGTTTGTAATATTTCCGGAAACCGAGAAAAATCACAATAGAAAGAATCATACTGAGAGCTGCCACGGCAAAACCGGCATTGTACGATTTACTCAGTGCATCAATGTAATGCCGCGAAAATTCTTCAAGATTGGTGAAATGACTCCCCATCTGCTCGTGGGCAAACTGCGACAATTCTTTGGCATTGGCCAGTGTGCCGTTCAGGTATTTGTGTGCCAGCGAAGGAATGGCTGCATCGTATTCGAGCCCCTGACTTTTTAAAACCCAGCTGCGTACGGCACGTGCCGCACTCGGAGCAAAGAAAGCCCCAATGTTGATGCCCATGTAAAAGATATTAAAAGCCGAGTCGCGTAATTTTTTGTACTTGGATTCATCGTATAAGTTTCCAACCAGTGCCTGCAGATTTCCTTTAAACAGTCCTGTCCCCAATGAAATAACGGCCAGAGCACCATAAATAAACCACTCGCCGTGTCCGGGTAAGGCCAGCATCAGATAGCCGATAAACATCACAATGATACCCAGCACAATAGTCTTTCCGTAACCAAGAATGTTGTCAGCAATAAAACCGCCCAGCAGCGGAAGAAAATAAATGCCAAACAGAAATCCGCCGTAAACATGTCCGGCTTGAGTGGCATCCCAGCCAAATTTCGATTGCAGGTATAAAACAAAGATGGCCAGCATTGTATAGTAGCCAAACCGCTCGCCCATGTTGGCAAAGAATGCCACATAGAGGCCTTTAGGGTGTCCTTTAAACATAAGTTTTGGTATTGGTGAATAAAAAAAGAATGATTTCTGAAAGGAACAAAAATAACCAAAAAATCAGGATATGCAAGAAGGAAAAACCTGTGGGATAAAAAGTTTCTTCCCGCCATTGATTTTTTGAAAAGAAGAACCATAAAATAATTTAGAGAAGGCAACAGAATAGAGGAATAAAACCGTTACAGGCTGCCTTTTCTCGGTTTTTTCAAAAAAACAGCCCTTACCGAAATATTTCCTGTCCGGTTTTCCTGTTTTTGTTATAGCTTTGCAGACAAAATCCGGAGCATGACATCAGCAAATACCGAAGTGGTTTTTCTGATGTTGAGCCATCTGTAAAAACAATTCAAATGGTAGAATTACTTGTCCTTATCCCGCTTTTGTTTACCCTTCCCACGGTATTTTTATGGGCTCAGTTTGAAAAGGCCGGCCGCAAAGGCTGGGAAACACTTATTCCCTTTTACAACCTGTATGTATTTTTAAAAATCATTAAAAAGCCCTTGTGGTGGTATTTGTTGTTGCTGTTCCCTTTTATCAACGTGTTCATGTACATGCTGATGCTGGTGGAAATGGCCAAATGTTTTGGAAAATACAGTTTGGGCGAGCAGTTTATGGCCGTGGTTTTTCCGTTTATTTATTTTCCGTGGCTGGCTATAAAAAATAAAGATGAATTTTTAGATCCCGATAAACGGGAAGAACCGAAAAAAAGTGCGGTTCGTGAGTGGACCGATGCCATCATTTTTGCTGTGGTAGCTGCTACCATTATCCGGACTTTTCTGATAGAAGCTTACACGATTCCAACTTCTTCCATGGAAAAATCGTTGCTGGTGGGCGATTATCTTTTTGTGAGTAAAATTGCTTACGGACCTAAAGTGCCTAACACTCCGTTGTCATTTCCATTTGTTCATCATACTTTACCGTTTACCCGTCATGTTAATTCTTATTTAACTTGGATTGAACTTCCCTATTGGCGGTTGCCCGGTTTGGGAAAAGTACATCGTAATGATGCTGTAGTCTTTAATTATCCGGCCGGGGATACGGTTTCTACCCGTTATCAGAGCAATGTGAGTTATTACACGTTGATCCGGCAGTACGGACGTAAAAAAGTATGGAGCGATAAAAAAGATTTTGGAAATATTATTTACCGTCCGGTGGATAAACGCGAAAATTATATTAAAAGATGTATCGGGCTCCCCGGTGATTCGTTACAGATTATTAACCGGAAAGTGTATATCAATGGAAAAGAAAATCACGATCCGGGCAAGAAAGAGTTTGAATACAAGGTGTATACTGATGGCCATTCCATTAATCCGATTATTCTAAGCCGGTTGAATATTACCGAGGGCGGACGTACCAGTATTCCCGGAGAATTTGTTTATATGCTTACTGACGAAGCCCGCGATGCCTTGGCTAAATTGCCCATTGTCAAGAAAATAGAAGTTTTTAATATTCCGGCCGGCATACGTGATCCCGAAATCTTTCCTTACAGTAAAGATTTTCCCTGGAACCGGGATAATTACGGACCGATTTACATTCCGAAGAAAGGAGCTACGGTGGCACTTAACCTGAAAGTTCTCCCGCTTTACCGCCGGATCATTCATGCTTACGAAGGCAACGACCTGAAAGTAAAAAACGGCAAGATTTACATCAATGGAAAAGTGGCTGACCACTACACTTTTAAGATGAATTACTACTGGATGATGGGAGATAACCGCGATAATTCGGCGGACTCGCGTTACTGGGGATTTGTGCCGGAAAATCACATTGAAGGGAAAGCCGTTTTTGTATGGCTGTCGCTCGATCCGAATAAAACGTTGTTAGACGGTAAAATACGCTGGAATCGTATTTTTACCTTTGTTCACTAACAGCCGGGAAAAATAAACGGTAAGTAATTTTTCCGTTGGCCAACTCTTGTTGTACAGGAAGTTTCCTTTTTATAATTCAATTTCCATTTGAGTGGAATCTTGTTATTTCGTGTCCTCAAAGTAAAAAGGTAAATGGAAGTTTTCTTTCCGGTTTCCGGCAAAGAAAATCACGAATACTGCCATTTTCTGGTAATTTACAGGATCCTTTCTTTTTTTGATTTTTGATTGAATTTAATTTTCTCTATTAAGGATTATCATGCATCATTTTCTCAATGGCCAGTTGCAGCTTCTCGGGTTTTTGTGTGGGGAGGAAAAGGGCTTTCCCGTTTTTTAAGCGGAGTTTGATTCCTGTAATTTTCCCTTTAGGGGTTTCGATGTTAAAATCTTTAAGCTCTTCGCGTGTGATGTGATGGCGAAAAATTCCGGCCGGCATCATATAATATTCAATTTGCCGGTTGGTTACTTTTATTTTTACACGAACAAAAAATAAAATCAGTACAGGTAGTGTAAGCAAAACAGCAAGAAGCAAGAGCCCGGAGTTGGTTACCGGATAGGGCCCCACCGGTTTTCCCTCAATAATTTGACGATATAACATTCCTGAAAAGAAAATGATTTCGAACAACAAAACCAGGCGGATATAAAAACGTTGGATGTTTTGTTGCTCTGTAAAATAGATCACTGTTTTTATTTTTTTCTTTGTCATAATTCAGGGTAAAATACAGATAACAAATATATTTATATCTTTGCATTTGTCAACAGTAAAGCAAAAATAGATGGAAGTTGAATATGTAATACTGGTTACCAAAGACGATAAGCCCTTGGGAACGATGGAGAAGATGGAAGCACATGAAAAAGGTGTTCTTCACCGGGCTTTTTCTGTTTTTATTTTCAATTCAGAAGGAAAATTGATGTTGCAACAAAGAGCTTTGCATAAATACCATTCACCGGGATTATGGACCAATACGGTTTGTAGCCATCCACGGGCAGGAGAATCTACAGATGAAGCTGCCCGTCGCCGGATGATGGAAGAAATGGGACTCGAATGCGATATTAAAGAAGCTTTTTCTTTTGTCTATAAAGCTGATGTGGGCGACGGATTAAAAGAACATGAATTTGATCATGTATTTATGGGAACTTGTGACAAAACGCCGGTGCCCAATCCGGACGAGGTCGCCGACTGGAAATATGTTGATCTCGATTTTGTGGCAAAAGACGTCAAAGAACATCCGGAACAATATACCGAGTGGTTTAAAATTGCCCTGAAAGAGGTAATCCACCACTTTCGCCGTGGCGGAGCCCGTTAAAAATCAAGTACGTTTTTAAGATTTAAGAAACCGGATTTAGCTAACTTTTGACCGGTCAAGAAATTTGTTGTTTCTTTTTCCGGTCTATTTTTTTCATTTCGTCAAAGTAATCTTTCGTTTCCTTTACAACTACACCGGAAAGTAAAAGCAAGGCAATAAGGTTGGGAATGGTCATAAAAGTAATCACCATGTCCACAAAATGCCATACGACATCAATTCCCCATACCGAACCGAAAAAGACAAAAATACCGTACAGGTAACGGTAAGGTTTAATGGCTTTTTCTCCGAGAAGATAATTAGCGGCACGGGTGCCGTAATACGACCAGCTGATTACGGTGGAAAAAGCAAACATAATCAGTCCGAAAGTGATAATGTGTTTTCCCAGGTTGGAAAGTCCCACAGCGGCCAGTCCTTCGTCCATTCCGGCAATGGTCATGCCAACGCCTTTGATTCCGGAGTGCCAGGCATCGGTACTGATGAGCATCAATGCCGTCATGGTGCAGATAATAAGCGTATCCACCAGAGGTTCCAGAGAGGCAACCAACCCTTCGCGGGCAGAGTATTCGGTTTTGGCAGCAGCGTGAGCAATAGGAGCAGAACCTTGTCCGGCTTCGTTGGAAAAAAGTCCGCGACGGATTCCCCAGATCATGGTCATCATGATGGTGCTGCCCACAAAACCACCGGTAGCGGCTGTTCCGGTAAAAGCTCCCTGAAAGATCATTTCAAAAGCATGCGGTAAATAAGCCGATCGGTCGATAAGGACCAGCAGGGTAGCGCCGACATAAGTTACGGCCATAAAAGGAACCAGTTTAGCGGTGACTTCGGCAATTCGTTTCAGTCCGCCTACAATGATGAGCAATACCAGTGCCGTAATGACCAGTCCGGATGCCCAGGTCGGAAATCCGTAAGTGGTTCTTAAAGCATCGGTCATGCCATTGGCCTGGGCCATATTGCCGGTACCGAGCGATGCCAGAATGGTGGCCACAGCAAAGATTCCGGCCAGCACTTTAGCAGCCGTTGGCATATTGTATAATTTCCCGATACCATCGCGGATATAATACATGGGACCTCCCGAAACGGTTCCGTCTGAATTGAAAACGCGGAATTTATGCGATAGGGTACATTCTGAATATTTTAAGATCATCCCGAGAAAACCGGTAACCCACATCCAGAAAACGGCTCCCGGACCGCCGAGATAAATGGCCAGGGCTACGCCTACAATATTTCCTGTTCCTACAGTGGCTGATAAAGCGGTGGTAAGGGCTTTAAAATGGTTCACATCCCCCTCATCTTCCGGATTGTCATATTTGCCGGCAACTACCTTGATGGAATGCCATAATTTGGTGACATTTAGAAATTTAAGTCTGAAAATAAAATAAAGACCGGTGGGAACCAGCATAAATAAAATGGCATAACCGCCGATATAATCGTTGTACCATACAATTCCCTTGTCAATCGCTTGTAAAATTCCACTCATGGGCCATCAATTTTTTCGTTAAAAAAACAAATATGGCAAAAAAATGCTTAGCCCGGACTTCTTTTT
This sequence comes from Candidatus Sulfidibacterium hydrothermale, assembly GCF_020149915.1. GTDB lineage: Bacteria > Bacteroidota > Bacteroidia > Bacteroidales > F082 > Sulfidibacterium > Sulfidibacterium hydrothermale. The sequence goes on along the minus strand of NZ_CP083760.1, from coordinate 2,450,740 downwards.
TAAAATCAAACTAAAATTGGCTTTAAGGTTAATTTTTGTTTAATACCAATTCAATTGCAAATCAAAATGCGCTTTTGGTTCATTTCAATCCCAAAAGCACTTTGATTTAACATCGGCATTTACCATTGTAGATTTTAAAATGCACTTTTAGCGCATTTTAAAATACAATTGGTATAATCGCTTTGCTTTTTTGTATTTCCCACTTTAGGCATTTGAAGTACTTGAAGTTTGAAGTGAGAAGTACTTAAAGTGAGATGGAATTTTCTATAACTTTTAACGTTTGCCTTTGAGTTCCTTTGTGATGTCCTTTGGGGAACTTTGTGGTAAAAAAACAGTCATTGGTCATTGGCCGATTTTGAGTGGTTTATGGTTTTGCATTTGGGCGTTTGGGATTTTTCTTGCGATTTGTTTTTTTGTCTTTTGTGATTTCAACCTGGTTATTGGTGATTGGTTGATTTTCAGGTATTTTACCCTTGTTTTACTGTCCTCCTGAGCGAAGCGAAGGATCTCCAAGGATGGAGGGTGTTGGGATAGAAGGATTTTGATGTCAGCGATGAGTGTAGAATGATAAATGGGGTTGGGATCTGTTCCGGGTACAGCGAAGGATCTCAAAAATAATCACGGCTTTAAAAGAGATGTTTCACTGCGTTCAACAGGACAAAACAGTTGGTTTTGGAATTGTCATTTGCTTTTTTGTCTTTTGTGATTTCCCACTTTAGCGCACTTCAAACTTTAGGCATTTGAAGTACTTGAAGTTTGAAGTGAGAAGTACTTAAAGTGAGATGGAATTTTCTATAACTTTTAACGTTTGCCTTTGAGTTCCTTTGTGATGTCCTTTGGGGAACTTTGTGGTAAAAAAACAGTCATTGGTCATTGGTTGATTTTGAGTGGTTTATGGTTTTGCATTTGGGCGTTTGGGATTTTTCTTGCGATTTGTTTTTTTGTCTTTTGTGATTTTAACCTGGTTATTGGTGATTGGTTGATTTTCAGGTATTTTACCCTTGTTTTACTGTCCTCCTGAGCGAAGCGAAGGATCTCCAGGATGGAGGGTGTTGGGATAGAAGGATTTTGATGTCAGCGATGAGTGTAGAATGATAAATGGGGTTGGGATCTGTTCCGGGTACAGCGAAGGATCTCAAAAATAATCACAGCTTTAAAAGAGATGTTTCACTGCGTTCAACAGGACAAAACAGTTGGTTTTTGGCGTTTGATATTTTTTTGGATTTGTCTTTTGTGATTTTGCACTTTAGGCATTTGAAGTACTTGAAGTTTGAAGTGAGAAGTACTTAAAGTAATAGTTTCTTTGTGATTTGTTTTTTGGAATTTCGTTTGCGATTTGTTTTTTTGTCTTTTGTGATTTCCAACTTTAGGCCCTTAAATTATTTGGCTGTCCGGCGTTCTGTTTTTCTTAGCTTTGTAGGCGCAAAAGATAAAGTCAGATGATAAAAAAAATAAAAGAATCAGCAGAATTCTTACAACGGGAGGGGATGGTTGCTCCGGAAGTTGGAATTATTCTCGGAACGGGTCTGGGCTCGCTTGTACAGAATGTGAAAGTAGAGAAGACAATTGATTATGAACGTATTCCGCATTTTCCGGTTTCTACGGTAGAGTTTCATACCGGAAAATTGATTTACGGTGAGCTGGGTGGGAAAAAGGTACTGGTGATGAACGGCCGTTTTCATTTTTATGAAGGATATTCCCTGCAGGAGATTACTTTTCCGGTCAGGGTGATGAAAATGTTGGGAATTCATACCCTGTTGGTTTCCAATGCAGCCGGAGCGGTTAATTTGGATTTGAAAAAGGCTTCCCTGATGATTATTGATGATCACATCAATATGTTGCCCGGAAATCCATTGGTGGGGAGAAATCTGGATGAACTGGGACCGCGTTTCCCGGACATGAGCCGGCCTTATGATCCGGAATTAATTACCCACATGGAGAAAATTGCGGCAGATAAAAAGATTCCTTTGCAAAAGGGAGTATATGTGGCCTGGATAGGACCGAGTCTGGAAACCCGTGCTGAGTACCGGTTTATTAAAACCATGGGAGCCGATGTGGTGGGCATGTCCACTGTTCCGGAAGTGATTGTGGCCAATCATATGGGAATGCGGGTGGCTGCTGTTTCTGTGATTACCGACACCTGTGATCCGGATAATCTTGTTCCTATTGATATCGATGATGTATTGAATAATGCCCGGATAGCAGAAAAAGATTTGGTCTTTCTTTTCGGGCAATTGATTCAGGAAATGTAAGATGGGATTTTGGGCTTCCTGTTAAAGGGTTGTTATTTTTAAACAATTTCCTATTTTTGAAAAAAAATATAATATGGCTGAATTCCCTGTGTTTACACTTCCGGCATTGCTCGAAACCACGGTGAAAAAACACGCATCTGCACCAATGGTGGCTTTTGTCGGAGAAAAACCCCTTACTTATCAGGAATTTTTTTATCGTGTAAAGGCAGTGAGTGCCTGGCTCGAAAAAATGGGCATTGTACCTGGTGACCGGGTGGCTTTGTTGAGTGCCAATATGCCACATTGGGGCGTTGCTTATTTTGCGGTAGTTTCCATGGGGGCGGTGATTGTCCCGCTTTTACCCGATTTTTCTCCGGAAGAAATTAAGAATGTTTTGCGGCATTCGCGTGCCAAAGCGCTTTTTGTTTCCGAAGGTTTGGTTTCAAAGCTGGCTTCTTCAAACATACATTCGTTGCAATATAAACTTTCGGTGGAAAATTTCCGCGTGATTGAAGGAAATCCGGTTGTGTATTTTGAAGAAAATGCTGTTTCAGAAAAAGAATATGTGGTGGCAGAAGATGATCTGGCTGCCATTATTTATACTTCCGGAACCACAGGAAAATCAAAAGGGGTAATGCTTAGCCATAAAAACATTGCTTTTAATGCCGTGCAGGGAAATACCATTCAGAAAATTACGCCGAAAGACCGTTTTTTGTCGGTATTACCGCTTTCGCATACCTATGAGAATACCATAGGTTTTCTGTTGCCGGTGATCAATGGGGCTTGCATTTATTACCTGAAAAGAGCACCTTCACCGTCGGTGTTGTTGCCGGCTTTTCAGAAAATAAAACCGACCATGATGCTGACCGTTCCGTTGATCATTGAAAAGATCTACCGAACGAAGATTCTGCCGGCATTCATGGAAAAGAAGATGGTAAAAAAACTGTATGCCAAGCCTTTTTTCAGGAAAAAGCTAAACCGGATGGCCGGAAAAAAGTTATTGAAAACTTTTGGTGGAGAACTGAAATTTTTTGGCATCGGTGGAGCCAAACTTAATGAGCAGGTAGAAGAGTTTTTACTTGAAGCTAAGTTTCCGTATGCTGTGGGTTACGGCCTTACGGAAACTTCGCCGTTGATTGCTGCTTTCGGACCTAAAGAAGCCCGTTTGCAGGCTGCCGGTAAAGTGCTCAAAGGCGTGGAAGTGAAAATTTACCGGCCGGATGAGAAAACCGGTGAAGGTGAAATTTGGGCTCGTGGTCCCAATGTGATGAAAGGCTATTACAGAGAGCCGGAATTAACCAAACAGGTACTTACCGAAGATGGTTGGTTCAGAACGGGTGATTTGGGCGTTTTTGATGAAGAAGGCTATTTGTATATCCGGGGACGCTCGAAAAATGTGATTATTGGTCCGGGGGGCGAAAATATTTATCCCGAAGAGATTGAGTCGGTGATCAATAACTTTAAACATGTGGTAGAATCGCTGGTAGTAGAACATAAAGGGAAACTGGTGGCGCTGGTCCATTTCGACAGAGACGAAATTGAAAAAAAATATAAAGAGTTCAGGCATGGGGTTTCTGATTATGTGGAAAAAACGTATAACGACCTGGCCAGGGAACTAAAAGACTTTATTAATAGCCGGGTAAGCCGGTTTGCCCGCATACAGCAGGTCATTCCGCAAAATGAAGAATTTGTTAAAACGGCAACCAAGAAGATCAAGCGGTTTTTGTATAACGAAAAAATTGGAGAAGATGGAAAATGATTTTAAAGCACCGATGTTTACGTCGGAGGTATTGAAAGACAATGTGATCATTGTTACCGGCGGAGGTTCCGGACTGGGAAGATCGATGAGCCGTTACTTTTTGCAATTGGGAGCAAAAGTGGTAATTACTTCGCGGAATTTGGAAAAACTGGAAAAAACCGCAGAAGAACTGATGAACGAAACCGGTGGAACGGTGTTGCCGGTACGGTGCGACGTTAGAAATGATGATGAAGTACAGGCCATGTTAAAGGCTACACTGGATACTTTTGGAAAAGTGGATGGCCTGTTGAATAATGCAGCCGGCAATTTTATCAGCCCGACGGAACGTCTTTCGTCTCGTGCTTTTGACACGGTAATCGACATCGTATTGAAAGGCAGTAAAAACTGTACGCTGGCATTGGGAAAACACTGGATAAAAACCAAACAGAAAAAAGCAGTGGTGTTGAATATAGTTACCACTTATGCTTTTACCGGTAGTGCTTATGTGGTGCCTTCGGCAACAGCCAAGGCTGGTGTGTTGGCCATGACGCGGTCGCTGGCGGTGGAATGGGCAAAATATGGTATCCGCATGAATGCTATTGCCCCCGGGCCGTTTCCTACAAAGGGAGCCTGGGATCGTCTTTTGCCTGGAGACATAAGAGAAAAATTCGATGTCAGTAAAAAAGTGCCGCTCAAAAGGGTTGGAGAACACCAGGAGCTGGCTAATCTGGCGGCTTATTTGATGTCGGATTTTTCGGCCTATATCAACGGAGAAGTGATTACCATTGATGGTGGCGAATGGCTTCAGGGAGCCGGAGAATTTAACATGTTTGAAGCGATTCCTCAGGAAATGTGGGATATGCTTGAAGCCATGATCCGCGGGAAGAAAAAATAACAGCCTTTCTTAGCTTATTGGGGACTGTCTGGAGACAGGTTGTTTTCCAGTTTGTTTTGAAGTGGTTTGGCATATAAAGTCCGGAAAAGCTGTATCAGTTCTTCCGGATTTCCTTTTACAGATTGAAGCTTTTCCAGCATGACAGCTGTTTTTTCTTCAAAAGCTTTTTCTGTTTTGGCATCATAATGGTTTTGAAACTCCCGGCTGTTATTTAACAGATCGAGTGCCAGGAAATTGTTGGGCCAAAGCCGGTAGCTGTTAAACATCTCAATGTCGATAAGCGAAGTAATCCTTTGCAGCCGTTCGTTGTTGGGAAGGTCTTCCGGCAGTTTGTCCATGGCGGCATTCAGGCTGTTTCCTACAGCGTAATGTACGCGCCCTTTTTGTCCCATAATACCTCCGATAATACTTTGCAGATCTTCATCTTTACTTTTTACATAGGTTTGCCTGGATGAAATGTAAAGCTCTTTAACTTTCTGGATATCACAAGGCTCCCATTCGTATGAAACGCATACCGGGCGGATGTTTAACGGTTTTAATTTTTCTACAAGATCTCCTTTTCCTGACAAGCTCAGCATTTTCAGAACTCCCGGATCGGTTCTGTCGTCTCCGTTTTTCGCCCGGCCCTTTCGCTGGGCAATCCAAACGTATAATTTGTCTTCGAGAATAGTTTTTCGCAGATAGGCAGAGAGCCGTTGAGAGTTTAATAAAATCTCGCGGGGAGTTCCTTCACGAAATACCGTAACCATGCGGTTTACTTTGCCTAAATCGGTAACAAAAGGAGAAACCATCAGGTTATCGCCCCAGGTGATTGCCAAAAAAATGTCGTAATCCGTCAGGATGGTAGCCAGGATGGAAGAGTCCAGCGTAATATCGCGATGGTTTCCGATAAAAAGATGCGGATCGTCAGGACGCAAAGAATGAAATCCGGAAACCGTCAGGCCGCGGGTGGTTTTTTTGACCAGCTCCTGCACCAATGGCCGCATAAAATTCCGTTGAAATTCGTTGATGGATTTTGTAGCGGCTACCCGGGCAATCATTTCATCAATCTTGTCTTCGCCAAAGGCAAAAGCAACAATGGTCCTAAATTCATGTTGCCGGACAATTCGCTGAAAGGCTTCTTTTGCTTCTTCTTCGTTGTATGGTCTAATGCTGTCAAAATCCGTCACGTTCATAGTCATCCTTTTTTCCTGTGATGCGCAAAGATACAAAAAGTCGGCCTGAAGTGGGGCGTTTCTCTATGAAAAACCGTCGGTAACTTTCTGATTAAAACGTTTGTTGTTCATCAGATAAAGAATGGTACGGAAAATCAAATTGCGGACGGGACCTGCCATGTGCAGGAGTTCCAAAAAACGATCCTGCATTTTTTTGTAGTGTAACACGGCCTTTATTTTATCTTCCGGATGGTCGGGGTTGATAATGGTTCGGGCGATTTCTTCGCCTGACAGCAGGGCTGCGTGTATTCCCTCGCCGGTAAGCCCTGAAGCCAGCCCCGCAGCTTCTCCACACAAAAAAATATTGCCAAACCGGTATCCGCGGTAGTCGTATGCAATAGGAAAACTTTGATATTCGGCTTTGGAAAGATCAAATTTTTCTTTTTTCAGCCATTGGTGAAATCCTTTTTTGAGAACTTGCACCGGTACTTTTTTGGGATCGGCCAGACAGCCAACGGCAAGATGTCCGCGATGGGGGAAAATCCAGGCGTAGCCCGACCGGAAATAGCGGTTATCCATGTGAATCTCAAATCGACGGCTGTTTTTTTCCGGAATCAGATACTGAAAGGTAACCAGCTGTTTTTTTACCGGAAGTTTTAAAAACCGCCGGACAATGGAGGTTGCTCCGTCGGCTCCTACAAGATAACGATAGCCCAGCCGTTTGCTGCGATTTATTTCAACGAAGTTTTTATCTACAGTGGTAACCTGTGCCTGGTTCATTACGGTTACCTGTTCAAATGATTGCAGCTTTTGCTGTTGCCACTGGCCAAAATCTTTGCGGTTGACCATAAAAGTAAAGGGTTTTTTTACCCCCTGAGTGGTGAAGTCGCGTGTGGGGCCAACAATCCGGGCTTTGTTGATTTCCATCTCGATAATGGAATCGGGTATTTCCATCAATTCCAGGGATTTTCTGGTAATCCCTCCGGCACATACTTTTGGCCCGGTTTCCGGTTTTTTCTCCAGCAAAAGAACACTTTTCCCGGATTGTCCCAAAATTTCGGCACAACGTAATCCGGCCGGACCAGCTCCAACAATAATGACATCATACGATTTCATGTTATGAATCAGTAATTTACAATATTTATGGTTAAGCAGGAAGCTACTGCAGCTGTTTCAGTACGTAATCGTGACGGACCCAGTTTTACGGGAATAAAACCTTCGGCTTCGGCTTGTTCTACCTCTTTTGCGCTGAAGCCCCCTTCCGGTCCGATTAATACCATGGCATTCTCGCCTTTTTGATATGTATGTACCAGCTCGCGGTTTACCTGGTCATCAATGTAAGCAATGTATTTTTTGCCGTCAAAAGGCTGCCGGATTAGTTCGCCGAAAGAAGTCAGTGGGTCTAAAACCGGGAGCCGGGTTTTTAATGATTGTTTCATGGCGGCTACGATGACGCGGTTCAACCGGTCGGGTTTTACCACCTTGCGCTCAGAGTGCTCCGACAAAAACGGGGTAATCCGGTCAATTCCAATTTCGGTAGCTTTTTCCAGAAACCATTCATAACGGTTGATGTTTTTGGTGGGAGCTACTGCAATATGGAGAAAAAAATCCCGTTTGTCATGGCCTTCTTCTTTTGAAATAATTTCCAGAAGGGTTCCTTTTGGGTTGGCTTCCACAATCCGGCAGTGGTACAAAAACCCCTTTCCGTCGGTAACCTGAATTTTATCGTTTATTTTCATTCGTAAAACCTTCACAATATGTTTTGATTCCTCAGCCGGTAGCTGAAAAACCGGGGAAAGGATTTCAGGAACAAAAAACAGGTTGATATTCATTCTGGTTAATTTTTTATTTGGTGGTGTAAAAATACGGGTTTTGTCCGGGAAAATGAAAGTAATGTCTATTGCCTGTAAATTTCATTCAGATGTAATGGGATAAGCAAAAGAAATTTTCCAATTAAAGAACCACGTCAAAAATTACCTATTTGCACATCCAAAGAGATCCTTCGTTTTGTTGCGCTCCGTTCTCCGAAGTCACGAAGTGATGCCGTCGGCAGAGTCCTTTGGACAGGAAGACAGAACAAACAGTATTGTATTTTTTATCTTGTTTTCTGAAGACTATCTTTATCCTGAAGGGATAAAACCGAAATAATCCTGCACGAAGTGCAGGAAAAAATCAGCAAAGAAAAAATAACCCCAAAGGGGTTAAATAAAGGAACTTCGCAGATTTTCAGAAAAGAAATCCCTTCAGATTGATTTTATATGTGGTTTAAAACATTAAAAGTCAATTGTTTTGTCAATTGAGCGCAGCGAAATATCTTTTGTTGTTCAAGTTTCATTTGGCAACTGATCTTATTCGCGTTTGTCCGTAGCCATCCGCCCTCTGGCGGGCAAACACGGACGAGATCCTAGGTGGAGAAAAGACAAGGGGGAGAATTTTTCTGCATCCACTTTTCAAGTCGGACAAGACTTGAAAAGTGGATGGTATTATCCCTGTCACATCTCCATAAAAAAAGGCTTTGATTGATCAATCAAAGCCTTTTTATGCAGGTTATCATCAGCCAGATTAGTTCTCGGCTGCTTCTTCTGTTTTTTCAAATTTATCTACGGCCAGTCTTACCATTTTGTAGGAAAACCAGATGAGAACAGGCCATGATATAAACCATAAAATTTCTGTTGTATACATAAGTTTTTGTTTTTAAGGTTTAATAAGCGTGTGCATCTTCTTCCATTTCTTTTCTGGTAATGGGCGTTTTGTTCATTTGTGCCCAGGCATACCAAATATAAGCCACTACAAAGGGTACCAGTAAGGAAACGTAACTCATTGCGGTGAGTGTGTATTTACTGGATGATGCGTTTTGAATGGTTAATGAACTTTGCAGGTCAAAAATGGAAGGGTAAAAAGCAGTGTGGTTATATCCTGCCATTAAAAACAAGGCAAAAACCGTTAAAATAGTTCCCAAACCGGAAAACCAGATGGCTTTTTTACCGCATTTTTCCGTAGCAAAAACGGCCCGATAAATCCCCCACAATACCAAAACAACACCCAACAACAGAATGATGAGTACCAACGGCATGGCCAACAGGTTATGGAGATACTTAAACGATTCCATATTGACCACTTTAGTCACCGGATCGTAGTTGAAACCTTTCATGACCAAAATGTTGATCAGGAAAAAGAGAAAGAAAAACAGGAAAGGAATGGTGTTTTTCATCACCTGTTTTTTGGCTCTTTCCATGATGGTTTCATCATCGATGTTGTTCATGAAATAGAGCGAAGCCAAAATCCGGGAAAGGAAAAATACGGCCAGTCCGAGTGACAGGTTAATGTAAGTGGCATAACGGCCAAAATTCAGTGCCAGTTCCAGTCCTTTGTAAGGTGACTGCCAGAAGGAGTGATGCATGGCGCTAACCGAGAATAGGGAGCCGGTAAAAAAGGTTGCTACAGCAGTTCCCAAGAAAACGGTTCCTATTAACCCGTTAATAAACAAAAAAGTGTCATAGGTACGGGTTCCCAGCCAGTTTTTGGCTTTACTGCGGTATTCGTACGAAACGGCCTGCAGAATAAAGGCAAACAAGATGATCATCCACACCCAGTAAGCTCCGCCAAAACTGGTAGAATAAAAGAGCGGGAAAGAAGCAAAAGCAGCACCGCCGAAAACAACAAGGGAAGTAAAGGTAATGTCCCATTTCCGTCCCAGCGAGTTCACGAGCATTTTAACTTCTGTATCGGTTTTTCCAATGGTGTACAGCAAGGTTTGTCCGCCCTGGACAAACAGCATGAAAACCAAAATGCCACCAAGCAGGGCAATGATAGCCCACCAGTATTGCTGTAATGCGAGATATGATAAATTTTCAAACATTATTGCTGCCCTCCATCTTTTAGTTGTTTAATTTGATTGAGCATAATCTTTACTTCGGCAATCAGCAGTACCGTAAATACAACGGCAAACAAGAAAAAGGTAATGATTACCGAAGTTTGATCGATGTTCGAAACAGCTGACAGAGTCGGCATATAGTCCTGAACAACCCAGGGCTGACGTCCAAATTCAGCTACCATCCAGCCGGCTTCCTGAGCAAGATAAGCAAACGGAATAGCCCATAAAGCCACGTAAAGTAACCAGCGTTTTTGGGTGAGTTTTCCTTTTACACCGTAAATGACGGCAAACAGGAAGATGAAAATAAAGAGTGTTCCCAGTCCCACCATAATATGGAACGAATAGAAGGTAAGCGGTACGTCAGGAATCAATTTATGCGGATCATCATAATATCCGTACCCGAAATATTTATAGTTGGCTTCAAACGTTTTCAGCGCTGCTGCCGCTTTGCTGTCGTTTTTGGCTTTTTTGGCCAGCTGAAACTCTTTCAGTGCTGCAATGGCCAGTTTTCCCATTTTTATCCGGTCGTAATACGAAATGATATTGTGGGCTTTGTTCCCGTTGATCATATCGTTAATGCCCGGAACATAAGCTTTGGGATCCAGGGTGGCCAGGTAAGAAAGCATACCGGGAATCTTGATTTTTGGTCCCCAGTCATTGGCATCCGGATCTTCGGGTTTGGGTACTTTGGTAAAAAATCCAACAGCGGTGAGAGCAGCATTGCTTTCGCCATGATACAAACCTTCCATAGAAGCAAATTTCATGGGCTGCACATTAAAAATCTGTCTTGCTGATTCGTCACCGGTGGTCACCATAAAAATTGACATGATTAACCCGAACGTTCCGGCTACAATCATACTCCGTTTGGCCAGGGCTTCGTTCCGTTTTTTCAGCAAAAACCAGGCACTAACACCGAGAACAAAAATAGCCGACAATACATAAGCCGAAGAAATGGTATGTAAAAATTTGTTTACGGCTGTGGGCGAGAATAAAATAGCCCAGAAATCGACCATTTCATTACGGGCGGTTTCGGGGTTAAAGTGCATTCCTACCGGGTTTTGCATCCAGGCATTAGCTACCAAAATCCATAATGCCGAAAGGTTGGAGCCGATAGCTACCAGCCAGGTGGATGTCAGGTGAAAACCTTTGCTGACTTTGTTCCATCCGAAAAACATAACGGCAAAAAAGGTGGATTCCATAAAGAAAGCCATAATTCCTTCAATAGCCAGCGGCGCACCGAAAATGTCGCCAACAAACCAAGAATAGTTCGACCAGTTGGTACCGAACTCAAATTCCAGAATAATACCAGTAGCCACACCGATTGCAAAGTTAATGGCAAACAAGGTCATCCAGAACTTTGTAATCCGTTTCCAGATCTCTTTTCCCGTTTTTACATAGATGGTCTCCATGATGGCAAGAATAAAACTGGTTCCCAGCGTAAGCGGGACAAACAGCCAGTGATACAATGCCGTGAGCGCAAACTGCGCCCGGGACCAATCAACCAGGGCCATGTTAAAATGTTCCATAAGCATTTAATTAATAATGATTTGTAACTTTATTTTGTTAATTGTTCAATCACGTAATCGCTTCTTTGCTGATCGGTCTTGAAATTGGTCTTGAGGAAGTCGTGGAAGAAAAAGAGTTTGAAAATGACAAAGATGATAAAGAGTTTGATGAGAACAATAACCCATAATCTTTTTCCTACGGTCATGTTCCGGAACCCGTCGTAATAAAAATAAAATACTTTTTTGATTAATTTAGTCATTGAGTACTTAAATATATATTACATGCAAATATATCATATATTTTTTATCTGCGTATAAAATTACGTAAATTTTTTATAAAAAATGAGCAGAAAAATAGAGCTTGCCGGTTAAGATGTTGCAATACAGGAAATAAAAAAAGGCCGTTTGATTTTTTTTCTGATGGTCAGGTACATTTTGGGAAAGTCAGGCATTTTTTTACGAAAATGCAAGAAATAATATTTTAAATGGTGCCTGGATTACCGGTTTTTATCCCGTTTTGGTCTGTGGTGTAACCAGAAATAATTTTTGTGAATAACAAAAAAAAGAGATGCCTGTTCAAAGACATCTCTTTTTTTTCATTTTAGAAGTTTGCTGATCGGGAGCCTAACGAATTCCTTTTTGGGCCGTGAGCTCAATGATCTTTACAATAACACTGATGGCTTTTTCCATGGATTCTACCGGAATATATTCATAGCGTCCGTGAAAATTATGTCCGCCGGTAAACAGGTTAGGGCAGGGCAGCCCTTTGAACGAAAGTTGTGCGCCGTCGGTGCCGCCGCGAATAGCCTTTACAATGGGTTGAATATTCAATGATTTCATGGCTTCTTCGGCAATGTCAATAATGTGCATCTGCGGTTCGATCTTCTCACGCATATTATAATATTGGTCTTCCATTTCCACTTTAATGACGTTGCCATACTTTTTATTGATGGCTTCTGCTTTTTCCATGAAACGTTTTTTCTTTTCTTCAAAAAGTTTCCGGTCGTGGTCGCGAATAATGTATTGTAAAACAGTTTCTTCCACACGGCCTTCCATCTGATACAGGTGGAAAAAGCCTTCATATCCGCGGGTTTCCTGTGGTGTTTCTTTTTCCGGGAACGAAGCAATGAATTCAGCGGCAATCAGCATAGAATTGACCATGGTGTGGTAAGCTGTTCCGGGGTGAACGCTTTTCCCACTGATAATGACTTTGGCTCCGGCTGCATTGAAATTTTCAAATTCCAGTTCTCCCACGGGACCACCGTCCAGTGTATAAGCCCAGTCGGCTCCGAATTTTTCCACATCAAACAGATGGGCCCCGCGACCCACTTCTTCGTCCGGATTAAAAGCCACTCTGATTTTTCCGTGTTTGATTTCCGGGTGTTCCAGCAGGTATTCCATGGCGGCAATAATTTCGGCAATGCCGGCTTTATCGTCCGCTCCGAGCAGGGTCGTCCCGTCGGTGGTAATCAGGGTTTGCCCTTTGTAACCAGGAAGCTCTTTAAAATCTTTGGGTGATAATACAATGTTTTGTTCCTGGTTTAGAATAATGTCGCCGCCATCGTAATTTTTATGGATTTGCGGTTGGACATTTTCTGCCGTAAAATCAGGAGCAGTATCCATGTGGGCAATAAATCCGATAACCGGCACCGGCTGGTCTGTATTGGCGGGCAAAGTGGCCATTACGTAAGCATGGTCGTCAATGGTTACCTCTTCCAACCCGATTTGTTCCAGCTCTTTGACTAATAATTTGGCCAGTTTCCATTGTTTTTCAGTGGAGGGACATTGTTCGTTTTCCGGATCCGACTGTGTGTCTATTTTGGCATAGCGGATAAAACGTTCTTCAATTTTTTCCATGATTTTTAATTTTTTGCAAAGGTAGCCAATGTCTGACGAAAGCGTTTCTTAGATTCTGTAAAAATTAATCCGAAAGATTTTTTATTGCTGTATTTTGGTGTAAAATGTGGCGGTTTTGGTTGTATTTATTGTTTAAAAGCTGCCTGATAGCACAGATACCGGGGAGAGAATATAATATCCGTAGACATCGTACTTTCTTTATTGTTGGTCCCGATTAGAAAGGGAAGTGAGAATCTTTGAAAGTATTATTGAATGAGGAAAATTGTTCAAAAAATCAACAGATACATGTTTCTAGCATCACACAAAAAACTTCAGCATAAACAGGGCGGCCAGGATGTACATCACCGGGGTGATTTCTTTATGACGGCCGGTAAGGGCTTTCAGTAAAACGTACGAAATCATTCCGAAAGCAATTCCTTCGGCAATGCTGTAAGTCAGCGGCATCATAATAATAGCCAGAAAGGCCGGGATACTTTCGGTATAATCCGAAAAAGAAATCTTGGTTACCGGTTCCATCATAAACGTTCCGACCAAAATCAGTACCGGGGCTGTAGCCGAAGAAGGGACCATCAGGAATAGCGGAGATAAAAAGAGTGACAGGATAAACAAAATTGCGACAACCAGCGTGGTAAGTCCTGTGCGCCCTCCTTCAGCTACGCCGGCAGCACTTTCAATATAGGCTGTAGTGGTGGAAGTGCCGAGCATGGCACCGGCTGTGGTACTGAAAGCATCGGCCATCAGGGCTTTTTTTACGTTGGGGAAACGACCTTTTTCATCCAGTATGCCTGCCTGGGAAGCAACCCCAACAAGTGTTCCGATGGTGTCGAACAAATCCACAAACAAAAAAGTGAACAGGACAATAAGCATATCCGTCGAAAAAATGTGTTGCCACTCGAATTTAAGAAAAGTAGGCGCCAGCGAAGGCGGAGTTTGAATCAGTGCAGTATCCGGCAAGGCCGCTTTTCCCATGAAAACAGCCAGAATGGTGGATGAAAAAATCCCGATGAGCAGTGCCCCTTTTACCCGGAGAGTGAGCAGCAAGGCAGAAATGAAAAGTCCGAAAAGAGCGATCAGTGCCGAAGGGCTGCCTAAATTTCCGAGCGTTACCAGCGTGGCTTTATCGTGTACAATAATTCCGGCATCTTCCAGCCCGATAAAAGCAATAAACAGTCCGATACCTACCGAAATGGCATGTTTTTGGCTCAACGGGATGGCATCCACAATCAATTCACGAACATTGAAAAAGGTAAGCAGAATAAATAGTATTCCTTCGAGAAAAACAGCGGTGAGTGCAAATTCCCAGGAGTAACCCATGGAAACGACAACGGTATAGGCAAAAAAAGCATTTAATCCCATGCCGGGGGCCATGGCGATGGGAAGTTTGGCATACAGGGCCATAATCAGGGTTCCGATAATGGAAGCAATGGCTGTGGCGGTAAAAACAGCACCGGTGTTCATCCCTGCATCATGAAGAATGGAAGGGTTTACCACAAGAATATAGGCCATGGTTAAAAAAGTGGTGATCCCGGCAATAACTTCTGTTTTTACGTTGGTTTTATGGGCTTCCAGTTGAAAGTATTTTTCAAGCATAGATCTGATTTTTAAGGTTAAACGATAAAAAGAACAACCGTTGATAGATTTTTAAAAGGCAACAGATATAGTTTTTAATGATACCTGTCAAAAATAAAAAAAATCCGGATTTCTTCCGGTTGTGAATGCCCATTTTTATTGAAGGTTTAACCGGAGATTGTTTTGTAAAGATAAAAATCGGCAGCAGTTGAATTTTTCGGATATTTGCATGCATTTCAGCCTTTCGTTGCGATATGAAAAAAATTTTGCTCATCATTCAGCGGGAATATTTAACCCGGGTCCGGAAAAAATCATTTTTGATTATGACCATTCTTGGTCCAGTTTTGATGGCGGCGTTGGTCATTTTACCGGTTTACTTGACGGAAAATGCTGCGCCTTCCGCAAAAATTGCCGTATTGGACGAAACCGGATGGTTTTATCAGAAATTTCACAGCCAGGGAAAAGTGCAGTTTTATTATGTGTACAAAAGTCTGGAACAGGCAAAAGCCGAAGCGTTGTCCAAAGGAGATATGCTGCTGTATATTCCGCTTACCCGGCTCAATCTTCCTGAAAATGCCGAATTGTTTTCTGTCAAGCAACCCGGTGTTTTTGTGGAGAATTATATCAAAACGGTGATGCGACAGGTGGTCGAAGATAAAAAAATGCTGGCCAAAGGGATTGATCCTAATGTGTTGAAATCCATCAAAGCACATATTCACCTGGCAACCATAAAAGTGTCGGAAGAAGGAACAGAAAAAAAGACCAATACCGGCCTGGAAACCGGATTGGCAGTTTTTTCCGGGTTTTTGATTTATTTTTTCGTTTTTATGTACGGTGCACAGGTGATGCGAGGGGTGATGGAAGAGAAACAAAACCGGATTGTGGAACTGATCATTTCTTCGGTAAAACCGTTTCAGCTGATGGTGGGAAAAATCATCGGAGTCGGATTGGTGGGATTAACCCAGTTTTTGCTGTGGGTGATGCTCACTATGGGGTTTGTAGGAGCATTTCAGAGTCATATTTTTAGCGAGAAACGTGTTGTTCATCAGGTACAAACCATGACCGAACAGACGATGGCTGTTCCGGCAGCTACTGCATCACCGGACAAGACAAATGCGGTAATGACGGCGGTTTCCGGCTTTTTGTCGGCGGTTAATTTTAAGGTGATGATTTTAAGTTTTCTCTTTTATTTTTTGGGAGGATATCTGCTGTATGCTTCACTGTTTGCAGCTGTTGGCGGGGCTATCGATCACGATACCGATGCCCAGCAGTTTATGTTTCCCATTTCCATTCCGCTGATTTTTTCGATGGTGATGATTAGTGTGGTGGCCAACCAGCCTGACGGGCCGCTGGCCCTGTGGATGTCGATGATTCCGTTTACTTCGCCGGTAATTATGATGATGCGGATTCCTTTTGGGGTTCCGTATTGGCAAATTGGGCTCTCGGCAGCTATTTTGGTGATTACTTTTTTATTTGCCACTTTTTTGGCCGGAAAAATTTATCGTATCGGTATTCTTGTTTATGGAAAGAAAGTAGGGTATTCCGATTTGTGGAAATGGTTAAGGTATTGATTAGTTTGAGTTTACCGTTTTAGTGGCTGGTATTTTATTTTCCGGTTTTCTTTTGCGGAATTGTTTTTGACAAAAAAGAAGAGAAAAAATTGATAAATCGGCTGTAATGTCGGGAAGCGTTATTGGGATGTATGAAATATTATTCTATTTTTGCACCCTCTTAAAATGAAAGTAAAATTATAAATATCTAATTTCAAATGCAAAACAAAGGAGCTATCAAGTTTTTTGCTATTGCCTTTGGCCTGGTATGCCTGTATCAGCTGAGTTTTACGTATGTGGCAGCCCGGGTGGAGAAAAAAGCAAAGGCTTATGCACACAACAAAGAGGCGGTCCGTCTGGCAAAAGAGCTGGCTAAGGGAAATGAAGCCAAAGAAGTGTATTATCTTGATTCAATTGCCAAAGCACGTGAGAAATATTATCTCGACAGTGTGAATAACGAAGTGGTGTACAACCTGGGCATTGGAAAATACACTTACAAACAGGTAAAAGAAAGAGAGCTGAACCTTGGCCTTGACCTGAAAGGCGGAATGAACGTAGTGCTCGAAGTAAAAGTGCAGGATATTGTTGATGCACTTGCCGGCCATAGTAAAGACCCGGCTTTCCGGAAAGCCATGAAACTGGCTACCGAAATGCAAAAACACAGCAATAAAGACTTTGTTACGCTTTTTGGAGAAGCTTTTCATAAAGTGGATCCCAATGGTCGCCTGGCTTCCATTTTTTTGTATGAATTTAAAGATAAGGGAATTACAACCACATCGTCCAATGCTGAAGTACTGAAAGTGCTGAAAAAAGAAACCGATGGTGCGGTGGATCGTACTTTCCAGATTTTGCGAACCCGTATTGACCGTTTTGGGGTAGCCCAGCCGAATATTCAGAAACTGGCTACCAGCGGACGTATTTTGGTGGAGCTTCCGGGAATTAAAGATCCTGAACGGGTGCGGAAACTGCTGCAGGGAACCGCAAAACTCCAGTTTTGGGAAACATATAGCTTCGCAGATATTCACACTTATTTTGATGAAGCCAATGCTAAACTGCGTGCAGAAGAAAACTTACTGTCCGATTCTACTAAAACGGCAGCTTCGCAAAAAGCAACGGCAACCGGAAATAAAACGACCAAAGCCGTTTCGGATACAGCTACAAACAGCTTGCTGAACAAAATTGCCAAGGATACTACCAAAGGACAAAATGAAAACGCTTCTTTTTCTACGTATGCAAAGAAAAATCCGTTATATGCTTATTTGCATCCGTCCTATATTCAGGGAAAAGACGGCCGTTACTATCCGGCCAACACGGCCCGTGTGGGATTGGTAGCCATTAAAGATACGGCCCGTGTGAACCGGATGCTGAAAATGGTGAAAAATATTTTCCCGCGTGACCTGAAACTGGCCTGGGCGGTTAAACCCGATCCGCATACGCCGAATTATTTGGCTTTAATTGCATTAAAAGCCAGTTCACGTGACGGAAGTGCAGCCCTTGGCGGTGATGTGATCTCTGACGCCCGTCAGGATTTTGACCAAAACGGCCGGGTAACGGTTGACCTGCAGATGAACAGCGAAGGGGCTAAGATATGGAAACGGCTTACCGGTGAAAATATTGGTAAACAAATTGCCATTGTTCTTGATGGTTATGTTTACTCTTATCCGGTGGTTAACGATCAGATTCCCAACGGACGTTCTTCTATTTCCGGTGGGGGCATGACGGTAGAAGAAGCCAAAGACCTGGCAAATATTCTGAAAGCCGGTAAATTGCCTGCTCCGGCCAAAATTGTGGAAGAAGCCGTGGTGGGTCCTTCTTTGGGACGCGAAGCGGTACGTGCCGGTATGAACAGCTTTATTTTGGCTTTCATTGTGGTGCTGGTTTATATGATCGTGTACTACAACAAAGCCGGTTGGGTAGCCAGTTTGGCTTTGATTGTCAACGTATTTTTCTTGTTAGGCGTGCTGGCCTCACTGGGTGCGGTACTGACGCTTCCAGGTATTGCCGGTATTGTGCTGACGCTAGGTATGGCGGTGGATGCTAACGTAATTATTTACGAGCGTATTAAAGAAGAAATGCGGGCAGGAAAAGGACTACGCCTTGCATTGACCGACGGATATAGAAATGCTTATTCGGCTATTATCGACGGTAACGTGACCACGTTGCTGACCGGTGTAGTATTGTATGTGTTTGGTACCGGTCCTATTCAGGGATTTGCTACCACCTTGATTATCGGTCTGCTTTCGTCTCTCTTTACCGCTATCTTCATCTCCCGTATCATCTTTGAAGGGATGCTGAAGAAAAACAAAAAGATTACCTTCTCTTATAAATGGACGGCGAATACCCTTTCGAACACCCATTTCGATTTTATCGGGATGCGGAAAAAAGCCTATATCTTCTCCGGAACACTGATTTTAGTTGGTTTGATTTCATTATTTACCAAAGGGCTGAACTTTGGGGTTGACTTCACCGGGGGACGTACTTTTGTGGTGCGCTTTGACCAAAATGTAAATACTGAAGCCATCCGGAAAGCCCTTACGGCTGAATTTGACAACCAGGCTCCGATTGTGAAAACGTTTGGTCCGGATAACCAAATAAAAATTGTCACCAAATATTTGATCGATGATAACCGTGACAATGTGGATTCTATCTTACAGACCAAATTGTACAACGGCCTGAAGAAATTCTATAAAAAACCGATCTCATTTAAGGCATTTACTTCAGATACTGAAGGAGAAAACAAATTACTGGGTATTTTGAGCTCGCAAAAATTTGGGCCGACGATTGCTTACGACATTCGGGAGAAAGCCTATTTTGCGATCTTCTTTGCGCTGCTCATCATCTTTATTTATGTTGCCATCCGGTTTAAAAACTGGCAATATGGCGTGGGAGGTGTGGCCGCGTTGTTCCACGATACCTTAATTACGATAGGGGTCTTCTCGTTGTTTAACGGTATTATGCCCTTTAGTATGCAGGTGGACCAATCGTTTATAGCAGCTATTTTGACCATCATCGGGTACTCCATTAACGATACGGTAATTATCTTTGACCGTATTCGTGAAAATGTGAACCTTTTCCCGCGGCATACGTTGAAACGAAATATGAATGAAGGTTTGAACCAGACTTTGGCCCGTACAATGAATACATCAGGTACTACGTTAGTGGTATTGTTGGTGATCTTTATTTTCGGTGGAGAAGTCATTCGTGGTTTCGTGTTTGCTTTGCTGGTAGGGATTACCATTGGTACTTATTCTTCGGTCTTTACGGCCAGCCCCATTGCATACGACCTGCTGCATGGTGCCCGCGAAGACAAGAAAATTGAAGAAAGGGAAGCCAAGATGAATCAGAAAAAAGCAAAATCGAAAAAGAAAAAATAATGTTTATAGAAGCTTTGTAAGCAAAGTCCGGGCTGGTAGGGTCCGGACTTTTTTTTGCTCTTTTCCATCCTGAGCGGAGCGAAGGATCTCCAAGGATGGATGGAGAATGTTGGGATAGAAGGATGTTTGATGTCAGCGATGAGTGTAGAATGATAAATGGGGTTGGGATCTGTTCCGGGTACAGCGAAGGATTTCAAAAATAACCACGATTATTAAAAGAGATGTTTCACTGCGTTCAACAGGACAAAACAGTTGGTTTTTGGCGTTTGATATTTTTTTGGATTTGTCTTTTGCGATTTCAAACTTTAGGCACTTCTAATTTTAGTCACTTGAAGTACTGGCGTGTTGGGTAAGGTAGGAATTGGGTATGATTAAGATTCTTTTGTTTCGAATTTATTCAGAGAGAATGGCAAATGATGAACGATAAGTGTAGAACGATGAATGTAGAAGGATGAGTTATTAGTTATCATTGGTTTATTGTTGTATTACTGTCCTCCTGAGCGGAGCGAAGGATCTCAAAAATAACCACGGCTTTAAAAGAGATGTTTCACTGCGTTCAACAGGACAAAACAGTTGGTTTTTGGCGTTTGATATTTTTTTGGATTTGTCTTTTGTGATTTCCCACTTTAGCGCACTTCAAACTTTAGGCATTTTAAGTACTTGAAGTACTGGCGTGTTGGGAGAAGTGGGAATTGGGTATGATTAAGATTCTTTTGTTCCGAATTTATTCAGGGAAACCAAAAAGAATAGCTTTGGAGTAAATATTTTTTCTGATTTTCAGTGATTTTCTTGTCAATTCAAAAAAACTTTTTACCTTTGCACCCCGTTTTGGACGGTAAAAGTAGTAAAAACTACTGAAACAGACGAAGTTAAAGGAACCTGATAAGGTAAAACGTTATAGGTTCGGCATCGGTAAAGAATCTGAAATTTACCGCTGTTGTTTTGAATAGCTTACCTTTTCAATTTTCCTTCAACTTTAATTTTAGTAAAAAGTATTTTGGATTGAAATATTTTATACTTTTGCGCCTCCAAAAAATGAGGATAAAAAGAATTAATTAAAGTTTGATATGCCTACAATACAACAGTTAGTAAGAAAAGGACGCAACAAGCTGGTTGATAAAAGCAAATCACCTGCGTTGGATTCATGTCCGCAACGTCGTGGAGTTTGTGTAAGGGTTTATACCACTACACCGAAAAAACCTAACTCTGCCATGCGTAAAGTGGCCAGGGTACGTTTGACCAATGGAAAAGAGGTGAATGCCTATATTCCCGGCGAAGGTCATAACTTGCAGGAGCACTCTATTGTGATGATCCGTGGCGGTCGTGTAAAAGACCTCCCGGGTGTGCGTTATCACATTATCCGTGGGGCACTGGATACTTCCGGTGTGGAAGGTCGTACACAACGCCGTTCAAAATATGGTACCAAACGGCCTAAGAAAAAATAAAAAAAATTAGACAAGTATTTTAAGCTCAAGATATAATGAGAAAAGCAAAACCTAAAAAACGAATTATTCTGCCCGACCCGCGTTATAACGATGTGTTGGTCACCAAGTTTGTGAACAACATCATGTTGGAGGGGAAGAAAAGCCTTGCTTTTAAGATTTTTTACGATGCTATGGATATTGTAGCTTCGAAAATCGGGGAAGAAGAAAATGCTTTGGATGTTTGGAAAAAAGCCTTGGCCAATGTTACTCCATCGGTTGAGGTTAGAAGTCGCCGTATTGGTGGTGCTACTTTTCAGATTCCTTCTGAAATTCGTCCGGCCCGTAAACAGTCTATCGGAATGAAAAACCTTATCGGTTTTGCCCGTAAACGTCATGAAAAAACCATGGGGCAAAAACTGGCCGGTGAAATTTTGGCTGCTTACCGTGAAGAAGGGGCTGCTTTCAAGAAAAAGGAAGACACCCACCGTATGGCTGAAGCCAACAAAGCTTTCTCTCATTTCAGGTTTTAGTGTATTGATGCAGATTACGAAGAGATAAGATGGCAACACCCGAAAAAAATAACAAGTTAAGATTCACCCGGAACATTGGGATTATGGCGCATATCGACGCCGGTAAAACCACTGTTACCGAACGTATTCTTTTCTATACCGGAAAGAATTACAAAATTGGTGAAGTACACGAGGGAGCTGCCACTATGGACTGGATGGTTCAGGAGCAGGAGCGGGGAATTACCATTACATCAGCTGCCACAACCGTTTTTTGGGAGCTGGAAGGTAAAAAGCATAAAATCAATATTATTGATACTCCCGGACACGTTGACTTTACCGTGGAAGTAGAACGTTCGTTGCGTGTGCTGGATGGCGCCGTAGCGTTGTTTTGTGCTGTAGGCGGTGTGGAACCTCAATCGGAAACCGTTTGGCGGCAAGCCGATAAGTACAAAGTTCCGCGTATTAGTTTTGTGAATAAGATGGACCGCGCCGGAGCCGATTTCTTTGGCGTGATTGATCAGATTAAAGATCGCCTGGGAGCTAATCCGGTGCCGATTCAGATTCCTATCGGAGCGGAAGAAGATTTTCAGGGCGTAGTTGATCTGGTGAAAAATAAAGCCTTTGTGTGGGATGATTCCACCAAAGGAACCAAAATTATTGAAATACCCATTCCTGAAGATCTGGAAGATACGGTTTATGATTACCGTATGAAACTGATTGAAGGTGTGGCAGAAGAAAGCGATGAGTTGCTGGAGAAATTCATGGATGACCCCGATTCCATTACCGAGCAGGAAATGATCGAAGTAATCCGGAAAGCAACGCTTGAAATGCGAATTACTCCGGTAATGTGCGGCTCGGCTTTCAAAAATAAAGGGGTTCAAATGCTTTTGAACGCCATTATTGAGTTTTTGCCCAGCCCGTTGGATATTGATGCCATTAAAGGAATTAATCCGAAAACGGAAAAAGAAGAGTATCGCAGTCCTGATCCCAACGATCATTTTGCGGCTTTGGCTTTTAAAATTGCCACTGACCCGTATATGGGACGTCTTTGTTTTTTCCGTGTTTATTCGGGAACCTTAAAATCGGGTTCGTACGTACTGAATGTCTCTACGGGTAAGAAAGAACGGATTAGCCGGATCATGCAGATGCATGCCAACAAGCAAAATCCGCTCGATAAGATCGAAGCCGGAGACATTGGTGCAGCTGTTGGATTTAAAACTATCCGTACAGGAGATACGCTGACCGACGAAAAACATCCGATTATTCTGGAGTCCATGACTTTCCCTGATCCGGTGATCAGTGTGGCCATTGAGCCCAAAACACAGGGCGATATGGATAAAATGGGCGCTGCATTGGCCAAACTGGCTGAGGAAGACCCGACTTTCCGTGTGCGTTCTGATGAAAATTCGGGCCAGACCATTATTTCCGGTATGGGCGAATTGCATTTGGATATTCTTATCGACCGGCTGAAACGTGAGTTTAAAGTAGAATGCAAAGTGGGTAATCCGCAGGTGGCTTATAAAGAAGCGCTTACATCGTCGGTTACTCACCGTGAAGTCTATAAAAAACAAACAGGTGGCCGGGGTAAATTTGCCGATATTCAGTTTGAGCTTGGTCCTGCCGAAGGCACCGAAGAAGGACTTGAATTTGTGGATGAAGTCAAAGGCGGAAATATTCCGAAAGAGTTTATCCCCTCGGTGAAAAAAGGTTTCGAAATGGCCATGCAAAATGGAGTTTTGGCTGGTTACCCGGTGGAAAGCATGCGTGTCCGGTTGTTTGACGGAAGTTACCATCCGGTAGATTCCGATCAGCTCTCGTTTGAGATGGCAGCCAAGCTCGGTTTCAAAGCCGCTGCACGTAAAGCCAAAGCCGTATTGCTGGAGCCCATTATGCGTCTTGAGGTGGTTACCCCGGATGAGTATGTGGGTGATGTAACCGGTGATCTGAATAAAAGACGGGCTATTTTGGAAGACATCACGACGAAACTGGGATTCCAGGTGGTAAAAGCCAAAGTGCCGTTGTCCGAAATGTTTGGTTATGTTACCGCATTGCGGACGTTAACTTCGGGAAGAGCTTCGTCCACTATGGAATTTCATAGTTATGCTGAAACACCGGCGAATATTGCCGAAGAAGTGATAAAAAAGATAAAAGGTATTGTTTAGTAAAAACTATATAAAGTGAGCCAAAGAATCAGAATAAAACTCAAATCGTACGATCATAACCTGGTTGACAAATCGGCCGAGAAGATCGTAAAAACGGTAAAATCAACCGGAGCCGTAGTAAGCGGTCCCATTCCTTTACCGACCCATAAGAAAATTTACACGGTTAACCGTTCGACCTTTGTGAATAAAAAATCGCGTGAACAGTTTGAGCTGGACACTTATAAAAGGTTGATGGATGTGTATAATTCCACTTCGAAAACCATTGATGCGCTCATGAAACTGGAGCTGCCCAGTGGTGTGGAAGTAGAAATCAAAGTTTGATATAAACTATTAACGGCTTAAAGAGATAAAGCAATGTCAGGAATAATTGGAAAAAAAATAGGGATGACCAGCATCTATGACGAAAACGGGAAAAATATTCCCTGTACCGTCATTGAAGCCGGGCCGTGTGTGGTTACCCAGGTACGTACCGTGGAAAATGACGGTTACTCGGCTATCCAGCTGGCCTATGGAGAGAAAAAAGAAAAGCATACAACCAAAGCTTTAAAAGGACATTTTGCCAAGGCCAACACAACGCCTAAAAAAGTGGTTGCCGAGTTTACCCGTTTTCAGGAAAAGAAAGAACTGGGCGAAACGGTTACCGTTGAAGTTTTTACGGAAGGCGAATTTGTGGATGTGGTAGGCACTTCCAAAGGAAAAGGTTTTCAGGGTGTGGTAAAACGTCATGGTTTCCGTGGGGTTAATGATGCTACACACGGTCAGCATAACCGGATGAGAGCTCCCGGTTCATTGGGCGCATCTTCTTATCCTTCGAGGGTTTTTAAAGGAATGCGCATGGCAGGACGTACCGGTGGTGACCGGGTGAAAATGATTAACCTGCGTGTGATGAAAATTATTCCTGAAAAGAATTTATTAGTTGTAAAAGGTGCCGTTCCCGGTCCCAATAATTCATACGTAATTGTAGAAAGATGGAATTAGCAGTTGTAAATATTCAAGGAGAAGATACCGGCCGTAGAGTGGTACTGCCCGATACTATTTTTGGTATCGAACCTAACGACCACGCCATTTATTTGGATGTGAAGCAGATTATGGCCAATCGTCGTCAGGGAACTCACGACACCAGAGAGCGGAGTGATGTTAGCGGAAGTACCCGGAAAATTAAAAGACAAAAGGGAACAGGAACAGCTCGTGCCGGTGATATTAAAAATCCCTTGTTCCGTGGTGGCGGACGCGTTTTTGGACCGCATCCCCGCGATTACTCTTTTAAACTGAACAAAAAAGTAAAACGGTTGGCCCGCAAATCGGCTTTAACCTACAAAGCAAAGGATAACGAAATTTTGGTGGTGGAAGATTTTAAATTGGATGCCCCCAAAACCAAAGATTATCTCAAAATTCTGGATCAATTGAAAGTGAAAGACGGGAAATCTTTGCTCATCGTTACCGATAGCGATCAAAACCTCTACCTTTCGGTGCGTAATTTGCCGAATGCCAGAGTAATGCGTGCTGCCTCCTTAAATACTTACGATATTTTAAACGGCGGTACATTGATTTTTACCGAAAGCGCGGTGAAAGCAACCGAAGAAATATTTTAAAAAATATAAATCCGAAGAAGATGGGTGTAATATTGAAACCGGTGATTACGGAAAAAATGACTGCCAAAGGCGATAAGCTCAATCAATTTGGTTTTATTGTTGACAAAAGAGCCAACAAGATCCAAATTAGGAAAGAGATTGAAGATTTATACAATGTGCAGGTTCTTTCCGTAAATACGATGAATTATTCCGGAAAAAGTAAATCAAGGTTTACAAAATCCGGTGTGATATCCGGCAAGACCAAAGCGTATAAAAAAGCGGTGGTGACGCTTGCCGAAGGAGATACAATTGATTTTTTTAGCAACATCTAGACGAAAGACATGGCTCTAAAGAAATATAAACCGACGACACCAGGTCAGCGCTTTAAAATAATCAGCGCTTTTGACGACATTACTACCAGTAAACCTGAAAAAAGTTTATTGGTGGGTAAAAAAAGTTCAGGTGGACGAAACAGCGAAGGAAAAATGACCGTGCGTAATATTGGCGGTGGTCATAAAAAGAAATATAGAATTATCGATTTCAAACGCGATAAAGAGGGCATTCCGGGTACGGTGAAGACCATTGAGTATGATCCGAATCGTACTGCACGTATCGCTTTGGTGCATTATGCCGATGGTGAAAAGCGCTACATTATTGCCCCGCAGGGTTTGAAAGTCGGACAACAGGTTATCTCTGGTAAAGGCGTTTCTCCTGAAGTGGGAAATACCATGTACCTGAGTGAAGTGCCTTTCGGAACGATTATTCATAATATTGAATTGCGTCCCGGACAGGGTGCCAAAATGGCCCGTAGTGCCGGTGCTTATGCTCAGTTGATGTCGCGTGACGGTAAATTTGCCATCATTAAGATGCCTTCTGGTGAAACCCGGATGATTTTGCAAACTTGTAAGGCAACCATTGGAATGGTTTCCAATAGTGACCATCAGCTGGAGAAATCAGGAAAAGCAGGTCGTAGCCGTTGGTTAGGCCGTCGCCCGCGTGTTCGTGGTGTGGCTATGAACCCGGTTGATCACCCCATGGGTGGTGGCGAAGGTCGTGCTTCGGGTGGACATCCGCGTTCGAGAAAAGGCCTTCCTGCTAAAGGTTACAAAACCCGTTCCAAGAAAAAGGCTTCCAACAAATATATCATTGATAAAAGAAAGTAATCTAAGCTGAATTAAAAGGATACGAATATGAGCCGTTCATTAAAAAAAGGACCATACATTCATTATAAACTGGAAAAGAAGGTGTTGGCCAATGTTGAGTCAGGAAAGAAGACGGTGATCAAAACCTGGTCACGTGCTTCCATGATTTCACCTGACTTTGTAGGGCAAACCATCGCCGTTCATAACGGGAATAAATTTATTCCTGTGTATATTACAGAAAATATGGTTGGGCATAAACTGGGAGAATTTGCTCCTACCCGCATTTTTCGCGGACATGCCGGTAAAAAAGATAAAGGTAGAAAATAAAGCACAAGAAAAATGGGATCTAGAAAACATAATAGTGCTGAAAAGCGTAAAGAAGAGCGTAAAACCCAGTATATTGCACGGTTGCGGAATGTTCCCGCTTCACCGCGTAAAATGCGTCTCGTAGCCGATCTGGTTCGCGGAATGGATGCCGAACAGGCTCTTCATGTCCTTCAGCATACGCAAAAAGAAGCTGCAGGCAGCCTTTATAAACTCTTGCGTTCGGCTATTGCCAACTGGGAAGTGAAAAACGAAGGTGCCCGTATCGAAGATAATCAGCTTTACATTAAACAAATTATGGTTGACGGCGGCCGCATGTTGAAACGAATTCAACCGGCACCGCAGGGTAGAGCACACCGTATCCGGAAACGCTCAAACCATGTTACGCTGATTCTCGGTAACCGTACGGAAGAAATGAAAGCAACCGAAGAAGTGGCTGCTGAAACAGCAAATAACGAATAATTAACATCTTTAACAGTATAGATTAAATGGGACAAAAAACTAATCCAATAGGACTCAGATTAGGAATCATCAAAGGATGGGACTCGTACTGGTACGGCGGTAAAAACTTCTCTGAAAAACTCATTGAAGACAACGAAATCCGTAAGTACCTGAATGCCCGTTTGGCTAAAGCCGGGATTTCCAAGATTATGATTCAGCGTACCCTGAAAATGGTTACCGTAACTATTTTTACGGCCCGGCCGGGTATTATTATTGGAAAAGGCGGTGCCGAAGTGGATAAACTGAAAGAAGAATTGAAAAAACTGACCCGGAAAGAGGTACAAATCAATATTTCCGAAATCAGACGTCCGGAGCTGGATGCCCGTTTGGTGGCCACCAACATTGCCCGTCAGATTGAAGGACGTGTTTCTTTCCGCCGGGCTATCAAAACAGCTATTGCCTCCAGCATGCGTTTGGGTGCCGGTGGTATTAAAGTCATTATTTCCGGCCGTGTGGGTGGTGCCGAAATGGCGCGGAGCGAAATGTATAAAGAAGGACGGATTCCTTTGCATACCTTGCGTGCCGATATCGACTATGCTTTGGTAGAAGCCCATACCACTTACGGACGAATTGGTATTAAAGTCTGGATCTTTAAAGGAGAAATTTACGGACGTCCCGATTTGGTTTCCGTTGAAGATAAAAACTCCGGTCGTCAGAGAGGTCCTGTACGTGGTGGCGGACGCCCGAGAAGAAGAAGATAACAGAGCATTGATAATATTTTAAAGGAAACGAAAAATGTTACAACCGAAAAAAACTAAATATAGAAAGCAGCAAAAGGGCCGGATGAAAGGGAATGCCCAAAGAGGTGCCCAGCTGGCTTTTGGCTCTTACGGCATTAAAACCCTTGAGCAAGCCTGGATCACCGGTCGTCAGATTGAAGCTGCCCGTCAGGCTGTTACCCGTTACATGAAACGTCAGGGGCAAATCTGGATTCGTATTTTTCCCGATAAACCGGTAACCAAAAAACCGGCTGAGGTACGTATGGGTAAAGGAAAAGGGGCTCCCGAATATTTTGTTGCACGGATTACTCCGGGCCGGATTTTATTCGAAGCTGATGGCGTTCCGTTGGAAATTGCGCGGGAAGCTATGCGCTTGGCAGCCCAAAAATTGCCTGTAAAAACTAAATTTGTGGTTAGACGTGATTACGTCGAAAATTAGAAAGAACTATGAAACAGGAAGTTGTCAAAGAAATGAGTACGGCCGATCTGCAGGACAGACTGGTAGAAGAAAGAAAACATCTTACCCGTCTGAAACTCAATCATGCCGTTTCTCCGTTGGAAAATCCGCAGGTAATTGTTGAAAGTAAAAAAACAATTGCCCGTATGCTCACAGAGCTCAGAAGAAGAGAATTAGAAGAGGAAAAAAACAATAAGTAAACGCTACAATGGAAAAGAGAAATCTTAGAAAAGAAAGAATTGGTCTTGTCGTTAGCAATAAAATGGACAAATCGATTGTGGTTAGAATCGAACGCCGTTTTAAACATCCCATTTATGGAAAATTTGTCAAGAAGACCAAAAAATTTATTGCCCACGACGAGAACAATGAATGCAATATCGGTGATACCGTTCGCATTATGGAAACACGTCCTCTGAGCAAAAGAAAAAATTGGAGATTAGTAGAAATTATTGAAAGAGCGAAATAATCATGGTACAACAAGAATCAAGACTTACGGTTGCTGACAACAGCGGAGCCAGAGAAGTGCTGGTTATCCGGGTTTTAGGCGGTACACGGAAAAGATATGCATCGGTAGGTGACCAGATTGTGGTAACCGTTAAAAACGCTATCCCTTCCGGAAACGTGAAAAAAGGCGCTGTTGCCAAAGCTGTTGTAGTCAGAACTAAAAAGGAAATCAGAAGGAGCGACGGGTCTTATATTCGTTTTGATGATAACGCCTGTGTGTTGCTGAATGCCTCCGGCGAAATGATGGGAACCCGTATCTTCGGTCCCGTTGCCCGTGAATTGCGTGAAAAACAATATATGAAAATTGTTTCACTGGCACCTGAGGTGCTTTAAACCCAGAAAAAAGTTAGATATGGCAAAGTTGCATATAAAAAAAGGGGATAATGTGATGGTCATTGCCGGAAACGACAAAGGTCGCTCTGGTAAAGTGCTGGAAGTTATCGCCGAGAAAAACAGGGCAATTGTGGAAGGTGTGAATATGATTGCTAAACATACGAAGCCCAATGCCGATTACCCCAATGGAGGGATTATTAAAAAGGAAGCGCCCATTCATCTTTCTAACCTGAAAGTGATTGACCCTTCCGGTAATCCTACCCGTGTGGGACGTAAATTGGATGAGAAGACCGGTAAATCAGTTCGTTACTCAAAAAAATCAGGGGAGGTAATTAAGTAATGGAATATCAACCTAGATTAAAGAAACAATACTTTGAGGAAATTATTCCTGCATTAACCAAAAAATTTGGTTACAAAACCATTATGCAGGTTCCCAAGTTGGAGAAAATTGCAATTAACCAGGGAATTGGTGCTGCGCTTACCGACAAGAAACTGATCGATGCCGGTATTGCTGAAATGACCGCTATTACCGGACAAAAAGCAGTGCCGACGATCTCTAAAAGAGACGTTTCCAATTTTAAACTGAGAAGAGGAAACCCCATTGGAGTTCGGGTAACCCTGCGTGGTGACAAAATGTACGAGTTTCTGGATAAACTTATTGCCGTAGCCCTGCCGCGTGTACGCGACTTTAAAGGCATTAACGATAAAGGATTTGATGGCCACGGAAATTACACCTTTG
The DNA here is from genome assembly GCF_020149915.1 of Candidatus Sulfidibacterium hydrothermale. Taxonomy (GTDB): domain Bacteria; phylum Bacteroidota; class Bacteroidia; order Bacteroidales; family F082; genus Sulfidibacterium; species Sulfidibacterium hydrothermale. The sequence continues at coordinate 2,420,608 of NZ_CP083760.1, read as the reverse complement.
GTGTTCCCGAACAAATCATTTTCCCTGAAATTAATATCGACAATGTGATGCGTATTAACGGTATGGACATTACTTTTGTAACATCGGCCAGAACCGACGAAGAAGCTTTCGCTTTGTTGAAAGAATTTGGATTACCATTTAAAAATCAAAAAAAATAAGCAAACATGGCAAAAGAGTCGATGAAAGCGCGGGAGCGCAAAAGACAAAAAATGGTGGAGAAATATGCGGCTAAACGTGCTGCCTTGAAAGCTGCCGGAGATTACGAAGGTTTGCAAAAATTACCCAAAAACTCGTCTCCCGTTCGTTTACACAACCGTTGTCAGCTCTCCGGAAGACCGAAAGGGTATATGAGACAGTTTGGAATTTCACGTATTGAATTCAGAGAAATGGCTCTCAAAGGCCTTATTCCCGGAATTAAAAAAGCCAGTTGGTAGTTAAAAAATTAAGGAAGATGAATACCGATCCAATAGCAGACTATTTGACAAGAATCAGGAACGCCGTAGCAGCCGGACACCGTATGGTGGAAATACCCGCTTCTAACCTGAAAAAGAACATTACAAAAATCCTTTATGAAAAAGGATATATACTGAATTATAAATTCGATGATTCAGGCAAATTTGAAACCATTAAAATTGCCCTGAAATATCATCCCGTTACCAAAATGCCCGCTATCAATACCATTCAGCGTGCTTCGACACCTGGTTTGCGGAAATATGTGGGAGCCAGAGATCTCCCGCGTGTGATCAACGGACTGGGTATCGCTATTTTGTCCACTTCTGCCGGTGTAATTACCGATAAAGAAGCTCGGAAACTGAATGTGGGCGGCGAAGTTATTTGTTACGTAAGTTAATACAGGAGAAAGAGCAATGTCAAGAATAGGAAGATTACCGATAACCATCCCGCAGGGAGTGGAAGTAAAGGTGAGCGATAACAATGTAGTTACCGTAAAAGGAAAACTGGGCGAACTGACTCAGGTTGTTGACCCTGCCATTACTGTGAAAGTGGAAGACGGCCGTGTGGTACTCTCCAGAGCTACTGAAAGCAAAGAGCACAAATCAAAACATGGTTTGTACCGCTCGTTGCTGAATAATATGATTACAGGAGTTAGCCAGGGTTTTACAACGGTGCAGGAATTGGTCGGTGTGGGTTTTAAAGCCGAAGCCAAAGGTCAGCTCCTTGAACTGTCTCTGGGTTATTCTCATAATATCTTTATGGAAATCCCTTCCGAAATTAAAATCGAAACGGTTTCTGAGCGAGGGAAAAATCCACAGATTAAAATGACCTCTGCCGATAAACAACTGCTGGGTCAGGTGGCTGCTAAAATCCGCTCTTTCCGTAAACCCGAGCCGTATAAAGGTAAAGGAATCCGGTTCCAGGGTGAAGAACTCAGACGTAAAGCCGGTAAATCAGCAGAGAAAAAATAATTGCAGACGCATTCATAAACTGAAAAATCCATTAAAGAGATGGCTATTAAGAATAAAAAAGTATTTCGTAGAAACAGGATTAAGATGCGGGTCAGGAAGACCATCAAAGGGACTGCTGAACGTCCCCGTATGAGTGTCTTCAGAAGCAACAAACAAATTTATGTTCAGTTGATTGACGACCTGGCACAAAAAACATTGGTTTCTGCATCATCCGCCGACAAGAGTCTGGAAGGACAAAAAATGACCAAGATAGAACAAGCGAATAAAGTAGGTAAGCTGGCCGCCGAACGGGCCTTAGCTGCCGGAATTACAACAGTTGTTTTCGATAGAAACGGTTATCTGTACCATGGCAGAGTAAAAGCACTTGCTGATGCTGCCAGAGAAGGAGGACTTAAATTTTAGAAAATTATGTCAAACGCAAACGTAAAAAAGATTAAATCCAGCGATATCGAATTTAAAGACAGGCTGGTGAGTATCCAAAGAGTGACGAAAGTGACCAAAGGAGGACGGACTTTCAGCTTCTCTGCCATTGTGGTTGTAGGAAACGAAAACGGTGTAGTAGGCTATGGACTGGGTAAAGCAAAGGAAGTTACTGCTGCTATTGCCAAAGGAATTGATGATGCCAAAAAACACCTGGTAAAAGTTCCTGTGCTGAAAGGTACCATCCCGCACGAACAAACCGGAAAATACAGCGGCGCCCGGGTTTATATCCAACCGGCTGCTCCCGGTACCGGTGTTATCGCCGGTGGTGCTATGCGTGCCGTACTGGAAAGTGTCGGCGTGAAAAACGTATTGGCCAAATCAAAAGGTTCGTCGAATCCTCACTCTGTGGTGAAAGCAACCATTGATGCGTTAACTAAATTGCGCGACCCCATTACTGTTGCACAAGTAAGAGGGGTAGAATTAGATACTGTTTTTAACGGATAGGAGCATTGAGAGATATGACAAAGTTGAGAATTACTCAGGTGAGAAGCGCTATTAACAGACCCTTGCGTCAGAAAAAAACATTGGAAGCGCTCGGACTGAAAAAACTGAACCGCCCGAAAGAGGTAGAATCTACCCCTCAGGTGCTGGGAATGATTGAAAAAGTGAAACATTTATTGAAGGTTGAAGAAATTTAAAACAAGGAAAAACAATGGATTTAAGCAATCTTAAACCGGCAAAAGGTTCTGTAAAGAACAAAAAGAGAATTGGCAGGGGACAAGGTTCCGGTAGAGGCGGTACTTCTACACGCGGACACAAAGGTGCCCAGTCAAGGTCCGGCTATAAGCAAAAAAGTGGTTTCGAAGGCGGACAAATGCCTCTCTTTAGAAGGGTTCCGAAATTTGGTTTTAAAAATATAAACCGTAAAGAATATCAGGGCGTTAACCTTGACGTTCTTCAGAAACTTGCCGATGAAAAAAACCTTACGGTGATTAATCAGGAAGTTTTAATTGAAAACGGTCTTGTATCGAAAAATGATTTAATCAAAATTTTGGGCCGTGGCGAACTGAAAGCTAAACTGGAAGTTTCTGCTCATGCTTTTACTAAAACTGCTAAAACCGCTATCGAAGCACAGGGAGGTCAGGCCATTATAATTTAAGATGGAATGAAAAAATTTATAGAAACCATAAGAAACATTTATAAGATTGAGGAGCTCCGTAAGCGTATCCTCTATACTCTCGGAATCATTGCGATTTACCGTCTTGGTTCGTATGTAGTGCTTCCGGGTGTGGATCCTAATATGCTTACCAATCTGCAAAATCAGGGTAGCTCCGGCCTAATGGGACTGTTAAACATGTTTTCCGGTGGTGCTTTCTCGCATGCATCCATTTTTGCACTGGGGATTATGCCTTATATTTCGGCTTCGATTGTGATCCAGTTGCTCGGAATGGCAATTCCTTATTTTCAACGCTTGCAGCGCGAAGGAGAAAGCGGTACACGGAAAATTAATCAGATTACCCGTTATTTGACCGTAGCTATTGTTGCTTTTCAGGCTCCGGCTTATATTGCCAACCTGGTTTCGCAGGTGCCACCGCAGGCCATTACTCCTTTTAATCCTGCTGTGACACATCCCCCGGTCTTTTTCTGGGTTTCGTCCACCATTATCCTGATTTCAGGTACCCTGTTCGTGATGTGGCTTGGCGAAAAAATTACCGATAAAGGTGTCGGCAACGGAATCTCCCTCATCATTATGATTGGTATCATTGCCCGGCTCCCCGGTGCCTTGTTCCAGGAATTCGTTTCCCGTATTGTGGAAACCAATGGTGGAATGGTTTACTTCCTTCTCGAAATCTTAATGCTGGTGCTGGTGATCCTGTTTACCATCTTGTTGGTACAGGGAACCCGAAAAGTACCGGTTCAATATGCCAAAAGAATTGTTGGAAACAAACAATATGGTGGCGTGCGTCAGTATTTACCGTTGAAAGTGAATGCTGCCGGTGTAATGCCGATCATTTTTGCACAGGCCATTATGTTTTTACCGCTTACTTTGGTAGGATTTGCCAATAGTGATACCTTAAGTGGAATTGCTGCTGCCTTTACCGATTTTAATGGTTTCTGGTACAATTTCACTTTCTTTATCATGATCATTCTGTTTACTTACTTTTATACCGCCATTACCATTAATCCAAACCAGATGGCAGAGGATTTGAAGAAAAATGGCGGATTTATTCCGGGTGTAAAACCGGGGCGTAAAACAGCTGAGTATCTCGATAATATTTTATCGCGGATTACATTGCCAGGATCTATTTTCCTCGGTCTGATTGCTATTTTGCCTCTTTTTGCCCGGCTTATCGGAGTAAACAGTGGGTTTGCTGCGTTCTATGGCGGAACATCGTTGTTGATTCTTGTGGGAGTGGTTTTGGATACCCTGCAGCAAATCGAAAGTTATTTGTTGATGCGCCATTATGACGGACTGACCAAGTCAGGAAGAATTAAGGGAAGACCGTCGGCATTTGGCGGAATGTAATTTTTCTTCGTGATGATACCGATTAAAACAGACGAAGAAATAGAAATACAAAGACACAGTTCTTTACTTGTTGGAAAAACACTTGCCGAAGTGGCAAAACATATCCGGCCCGGAGTAAAAACCATTACGTTGGACCGTATTGCCGAAGAGTTTATTCGCGATAACGGTGCCGTTCCTGGTTTTAAAGGATATGGCGGTTTCCCCGCTACCCTTTGTATCTCTGTAAACGATGCAGTGGTACATGGTATTCCGGATGAAACCGAGTTAAAAGATGGAGACATTGTTTCCATCGACTGCGGAACAATCTGGGGCGGATTTTATGGCGACTCAGCTTACACTTTTCCGGTAGGCGAAGTGGACGAAGAAGTGCTTTTATTGCTCGAACGGACGAAAAAAGCACTTTATCTCGGAATTGAGCAGGCAGTGGCCGGAAAACGTGTCCGGGATATTGGTTATGCCATTCAAACTTATGTTGAAAGTTTTGGCTATGGCGTAGTGAGAGATTTGGTAGGACACGGTGTGGGGAGAAATCTGCATGAAGAACCCGAAGTGCCTAATTACGGACGGCGGGGTACCGGTCCTAAACTGAAAGCCGGAATGTGTATCGCCATTGAACCCATGATTAACCTCGGGGTGAAAGAAGTGTATCAGGAAGCTGATGGATGGACGATTCGTACGGCTGATGGTAAACCATCGGCACATTTCGAACACGATGTAGCCATCAGGCAGGGTAAAGCGGATATTTTATCCAGTTTTGAGGAGATAGAAAAAGTTTTAAATAATAAATAGTCGTTCATTATGGCAAAACAACAGTCAATAGAACAAGATGGCACGGTAATTGAATCGTTGGGCAACGCCATGTTTCGTGTGGAATTGGAAAACGGGCATACGATTATCGCGCATATTTCCGGTAAAATGCGGATGCATTACATCAAAATTTTGCCGGGTGACAGAGTAAAACTGGAGATGTCTCCTTACGATTTAACTAAAGGAAGAATAACATTTAGATATAAATAGAAACATCATGAAAATACGTGCATCAATTAAGAAGAGATCACCCGAGGACAAAATGGTTCGTCGGAAAGGAAGATTGTATATCATTAATAAAAAGAATCCAAAGTACAAACAAAGACAGGGTTAATCCTTTTTTAATCAATTAATAACAAGAATTATGGCAAGAATTGCTGGAGTTGACATTCCCCAAAATAAAAGAGGCGAAATCGGTTTAACTTACATTTATGGAATTGGCAGAAGTACTGCTCAGAAAATTTTAACCGAAGCCGGTATCGATTGGGATAAAAAGGTTAAAGACTGGGATGATGATGAACAGAACAAAATTCGTTCGATCATCAGTGAAATGAAAGTCGAAGGAGAACTCCGCTCAGAAGTACAGATGAACATCAAACGACTGATGGACATCGGAACTTATCGCGGAATTCGTCACCGTATCGGCCTTCCTCTTCGCGGGCAGAAAACCAAAAATAATGCCCGTACCCGTAAAGGTCGTAAGAAAACCGTTGCCAATAAAAAGAAAGCTACCAAGTAATAAATAGGATTTAATATTTCGAAATAAAACGAAAAATGGCAAAAAGGACCAGAAATACAAAAAAACGTGTAGTCAAAGTAGATCCGGTAGGACGTGCTTATATTCAGGCTACTTTTAACAACATCATTATTTCCCTTACCAATGATGCCGGACAGGTTATCTCATGGTCATCATCGGGAAAAATGGGCTTTAAAGGATCCAAAAAAAATACACCTTACGCAGCACAAATGTCAGCCGAAGATTGTGCCAAAGTGGCTTATGGCTTAGGTCTGCGTAAAGTAAAAGTTTATGTAAAAGGCCCCGGTGCCGGTCGTGAATCGGCTATCAGAACCATTAACTCATCGGGTATCCAGGTTACTGAAATTATTGATGTAACACCGATCCCGCATAATGGTTGCCGTCCGCCCAAAAGAAGAAGAGTATAATTATTGTAAGACGAAACAGACAAATTTATATAGATTATGGCAAGATATATTGGCCCAAAATCAAAAATTGCACGGAAATTCGGTGAACCTATTTTCGGTGCAGACAAATATCTCGAGAAAAAGAATTATGCTCCGGGACAGCATGGCCAAATGCGCAGAAGAAAAAAACAATCGGAGTACGGAATGCAGCTTCAGGAAAAACAAAAAGCCAAATATACTTATGGCATCCTGGAAAAACAGTTTCGTAACCTTTTTCATAAAGCTTCCCAGCGTAAGGGAATTACGGGTGAAAATCTCTTGAAACTGGCCGAAGCCCGTTTGGATAATACAGTTTTCCGTTTGGGTATTGCACCTACCCGAGCTGCTGCTCGTCAGCTGGTTTCTCATCGTCATATTTTGGTTAACGGAAAAGTGGTGAATATTCCCTCTTATTCTTTGCGAGCTGGCGATGTCGTAGGAGTACGCGAAAAATCGAAAAACCTGGAAGTAATTACCGAATCCCTGGCCGCCAATAACCGGTCGTTTTCGTGGCTGGAATGGGATGATGCCAAAATGGAAGGAAAGTTTCTGAACTATCCCGAACGCGATGAGATTCCTGAAAATATCAAGGAAAACCTCATTGTTGAGTTGTACTCTAAATAATATTTTACTGCTGTTTTTAATAAAAAAGTTAAACTGATACTATGGCGATATTAGCATTTCAAAAGCCTGATAAGGTGATTATGAATGAAACCGATGGCTTCAGAGGCGTATTTGAATTTCGTCCTCTCGAACCAGGTTTTGGAATTACTATTGGCAATGCCTTGCGGAGAATTCTTCTTTCCTCGCTCGAAGGTTTTGCCATTACAAACGTTAAAATTGCGGGCGTTGTACACGAATTTTCTTCTATTGACGGAGTCATTGAAGATGTTACCGATATTATCCTCAACCTGAAGAAAGTACGGTTTAAACAGCAAATTCCTGATGAAAATACGGAAAAAGTAAATATCGTTATTGGTGATCAGAGCGAGTTTAAAGCCGGTGATATTAATAAATTCCTTTCTGTTTTTCAGGTACTGAATACGGACGAAATGATTTGCCACCTCGACCCGTCGGTAAAACTGAGTATGGAAATTACCATCGGTAAAGGAAGAGGATACGTGCCGGCAGAAGAAAATAAAGATCCCGACGCACCGGTGGGTACTATTGCCATCGACTCCATTCACACGCCGATTAAAAATGTGAAATACAGCATCGAAAATTATCGTGTCGAACAGAAAACCGACTATGAAAAACTGATTCTCGAAATCATTACGGATGGTTCAATTCATCCTAAAGATGCTTTAAAAGAAGCGGCAAAGATTCTGATCCAGCACTTTATGCTGTTCTCCGATGAGAAAATTTCCATTGATTCAGAAGAAAAATCCGTTTCGGAAGAGTTTGATGAAAATACATTGCATATTCGTCAGCTGTTGAAAACCAAATTGGTTGACCTGGATTTGTCTGTTCGTGCCCTCAACTGCCTTAAAGCAGCCGATGTGGATACATTAGGTGATCTGGTTTCCTATAACAAAAGTGATTTGTTGAAATTTAGAAATTTTGGTAAGAAGTCTTTAACTGAGCTGGAACAACTGGTTGAGTCGAAGAACTTGGAGTTTGGAATGAATGTAGCAAAATATAAATTAGATAAGGATTAAGAACCATGAGACACAGAAAGAGTTTTAATCATCTCGGAAGAACCAGTTCGCACCGGAAAGCTATGTTGGCGAATATGGCCACTTCCCTGATCTTACATAAAAGAATTACCACTACGGTAGCCAAAGCCAAAGCTTTGAGAAGCTATGTTGAGCCTTTGATTACCCGTTCAAAAGACGATACAACCCATTCACGTCGTATTGTATTTAGCTATTTGCAAAGTAAAGAAGCGGTAACGGAACTTTTCCGTGAAGTGGCTAAAAAAGTGGCTGATCGTCCGGGCGGATATACCCGCATCATTAAATTGGGAAACCGTGTAGGCGATAATGCTGAATTGGCCATGATGGAACTGGTTGACTTTAACGAAACCCTGTTGGCTGAAAAATCAGCTACTAAGGCAAAATCTACACGGCGTCGCCGCGGTGGAAAAAAGAAATCAACTGCAACGGCACAGAAAGAAGCTCCTGCTGATACCGCCAAAGAAACAGCTAAAGAAGCAGAAGTGAAAAAAGAAGAAAAAGTGGAAGAAAAGCCGGTTGAAAAAGTAGCAGAAAAGAAAGAGGAAGCTCCGGCTGCCGAAACAAAAAAAGAAGAAGCCCCCAAATCCGAAGTGAAAGAAGAAAAGAAAGAACCTAAAAGCGAGAAGAAACAGGAAGAAAAGGGCGAGAAAAAAGACGAGAACAAAAAGGAAGAATAGCCATTCTTTTTGTTGAACGATTAAAGAAAAACGGATGTCATAGGTATGACATCCGTTTTTTTATACCCATTGTTTCCCCAAATCCGCTTGCAAATCTTTAGAAAAGTTTAAGAAAGAATGGTCTGATTTTTGTAAATCTTTACCGAAATATAATTATTTTTGTTCATTATAAATTAAATGCTAAAAAAATGAAAAGACTATCTTTGATTTTGTTAGGGGTTCTTATGGGAATGATTTTCCTCCCCGGGTGTTCCACCTTAAAGGTAAATTACGATTATGATAAAAATGTAAACTTTGACCAGTACAAAACCTATGAATTTTATGGGTGGGCAAAAGGTTCGGAAAAAAATATCAATTCGCTCGATAGAGAACGTGTTCAGAAAGCTTTTGTGAATGAATTTAAAAAACGGGGAATGACCTATGTAAAAGATCATGGAGATTTGATTGTTTCTCTGTTCTTTGTTACCCGTGAAAAGACCGAAACAACAGCCCATACTACCGGAGCAGGCGTTTATGGCGGCTATTATGGTGGTTATTATGGTTATGGCCCGCGTTGGGGATGGGGACCAGGATTCACTTATTCCACGACTACCTATACACAGCACGAATATAAAGAAGGTACACTCATCGTCAATGTTTTTGATGCCAAAGCCAAAAAGTTGATATGGGAAGGTATTGCTACCGATGTATTAAAAGAAAAACCGGAAGGGCGTGAAGAGCGGATCAAACGTGCTGTGGCCAAGATCATGGAAAACTATCCGGTGAAACCGTTGAACGAAAAAAAGAAATAAGATAGATTTAAAACATTTTTCCAGCCCCGGGATGATTATTTCGGGGCTTTTTCTTTGGTGTTCACGGAGAAAAAAAAGAACTGTATAAAAAAATTATTTATTTAATGACTGATAATAAATAGGTTAAAACAGGCAGTAAAAAAAACACAAAAAAATTTTGTCAAAAATGTTGCCAGGGAATAAAAACTTACTATTTTTGCAGTCCGTTTTTGCGGGAGTACATAGAGAAGATGAGAAGGGGAAGGCGCTTAAGGTTGTTTATTATATAAGCAAGTGATTTAAAGCGTTTTGACGGAGATGCAGAGTAGAGCAAAAATTTTTTTAAAAAAAGTAAAAAAAGGCTTGCGAGAATAAAAAAAGGTATTACTTTTGCACTCCCGTTTTGGAAGAGACGGAAAAAGAAAGAAAGTTCATAGACATAATGAAGCACAGCCAAGAGAAAAGGAACAGCAGGAAGTCCCCTGTCAAAAGACAGGACTTTGAGTAAACAGTCAGGATCTTGAAGGTATAAATTTTTTGAAAAATACTTATACAACGAAGAGTTTGATCCTGGCTCAGGATGAACGCTAGCGGCAGGCTTAATACATGCAAGTCGAGGGGTAAGCACCACTTCGGTGGTGACACGACCGGCGCACGGGTGCGTAACGCGTATGCAACCTACCTCTAACAGGGGGATAGCCCCGAGAAATCGGGATTAATACCTCATAATAATTACATTTCGCATGGGATGTAATTTAAAGCTCCGGCGGTTAGAGATGGGCATGCGTGACATTAGCTAGTTGGTGAGGTAACGGCTCACCAAGGCTACGATGTCTAGGGGTTCTGAGAGGATGATCCCCCACACTGGTACTGAGACACGGACCAGACTCCTACGGGAGGCAGCAGTAAGGAATATTGCGCAATGGAGGCAACTCTGACGCAGCCATGCCGCGTGCAGGAAGACGGCCTTATGGGTTGTAAACTGCTTTTATTTGGGAATAAACCCCTGTTTGCGAACAGGGCTGAAGGTACCAAATGAATAAGCACCGGCTAACTCCGTGCCAGCAGCCGCGGTAATACGGAGGGTGCAAGCGTTATCCGGATTCATTGGGTTTAAAGGGTGCGCAGGCGGATGATTAAGTCAGTGGTGAAATCCCGGGGCTCAACTTCGGAACTGCCATTGATACTGGTCATCTAGAATTCGGTTGGAGTGGGCGGAATGTAGCATGTAGCGGTGAAATGCATAGAGATGCTACAGAACACCGATCGCGAAGGCAGCTCACTAAGCCGACATTGACGCTCAGGCACGAAAGCGTGGGGAGCGAACAGGATTAGATACCCTGGTAGTCCACGCCGTAAACGATGATAACTCGTTGTTGGCGATATACAGTCAGCGACTAAGCGAAAGCGATAAGTTATCCACCTGGGGAGTACGATCGCAAGGTTGAAACTCAAAGGAATTGACGGGGGCCCGCACAAGCGGTGGAGCATGTGGTTTAATTCGATGATACGCGAGGAACCTTACCTGGGCTCAAATGCAGGATGACGTACCGGGAAACCGGTATTTCTTCGGACATCCTGCAAGGTGCTGCATGGTTGTCGTCAGCTCGTGCCGTGAGGTGTCGGGTTAAGTCCCATAACGAGCGCAACCCCTACCCTTAGTTGCCATCAGGTAAAGCTGGGGACTCTAAGGGAACTGCCTACGCAAGTAGAGAGGAAGGTGGGGATGACGTCAAATCAGCACGGCCCTTACGTCCAGGGCTACACACGTGCTACAATGGCCGGTACAGAGGGCAGCCACCCCGTGAGGGGGAGCGAATCTCGAAAGCCGGTCTCAGTTCGGATCGAAGTCTGCAACCCGACTTCGTGAAGCTGGAATCGCTAGTAATCGCGCATCAGCCATGGCGCGGTGAATACGTTCCCGGGCCTTGTACACACCGCCCGTCAAGCCATGGAAGCTGGGGGTACCTGAAGTCGGTAACCGCAAGGAGCTGCCTAGGGTAAAACCAGTGACTGGGGCTAAGTCGTAACAAGGTAGCCGTACCGGAAGGTGTGGCTGGAATACCTCCTTTCTGGAGAGATTCTTAGACTGTTACACAGGGAGAAGGACCGAAAGTTGTACCTTTTCATTGGCGTGCTTTATTTTTGTTAAACATAATGAGGAGAATCCACAGAGAGATGGAAGAAGGAAGTTTGAAGTTAGAAGTGCCTAAAGCACTTCAAATTTCAAGTACTTCACACTTCAGGTATTTGAAGTATTTTCTTTCTCTGTCAACCCTTTAGAGCAAAGGTTTACTGCTCACTAACAGAGAACTTTGTTAAGGGGCGGTTTTGGGAATGAAGAAGGATTAATGATGAATGGCAAATGGTGGTAAGATTACTTCATTTGAGAAGCCTTCAGCATTTATCATTCGACATTAATCAATCCAAACAGTCCCGTAGCTCAGTTGGTTAGAGCACTACACTGATAATGTAGGGGTCCGCAGTTCAAGTCTGCGCGGGACTACAGAGCGGATGTGGGGATGGATGATATAAGATGTCAGATGAGGGATGTTAGATGGTAGGAATTTAAACATCAACCATCCAAAAGAACATCAAGCATCTAAAATCAAACATCAAACATCGAACATCCGAAACGTTCTGAGGGGGATTAGCTCAGTTGGCTAGAGCGCCAGATTTGCATTCTGGAGGTCAAGGGTTCGACTCCCTTATTCTCCACAAGAAGTTGGAAAGCGGAAGACGGAAGTTGGAAGTTTGAAGACGAGAAAAGTTCATAAAGATATTGAGTTACTAAGCATCCGGAAGGTTGAAGGTATATACTACCAGATATGAAGGATGATTGGTAATGGAAGCGAGCAGAAAGGCCGTTTACATGCAGAGTCAGCCGACGCAAGCAATAGACATGTAAAGGTCAGCTCCGGAAGAGTTCATTGACATCATGAGAAAAAGCATACAATTTTACTAGAGAATCGAGTAAAAGAGGAAAGTTAAAAAAGTTACTAAGAGCGTACGGTGGATGCCTAGGCTCTCAGAGGCGATGAAGGACGTGACAAGCTGCGATAAGCTTCGGGGAGGTGCAAATAACCTTTGATCCGGAGATTTCCGAATGGGGCAACCCGGTACCGTGAAGCGGTATCATCCGCCAATTGGCGGAGGCGAACCCGGTGAACTGAAACATCTAAGTAGCCGGAGGAGAAGAAAACAATAGTGATTCCGTAAGTAGTGGCGAGCGAACGCGGAGGAGCCCAAACCAGTATTGTTACGGCAATATTGGGGTAGTAGGACCACGATATCGGACGATAAATTGATAGCAGAACACATCTGGAAAGATGGACCGTAGGGGGTGATAGTCCCGTAAGCGAAATTGATTTATCGGCGTAGTGGTATCCTGAGTAGGGCGGGACCGGTGAAATCCTGTCTGAATCGGCCGGCACCATCCGGCAAGGCTAAATACTCCTGAGAGACCGATAGTGGACAAGTACCGTGAGGGAAAGGTGAAAAGTACTCCGAGCAGGAGGGTGAAATAGAACCTGAAACCGTGCGCTTACAAGCGGTCGGAGTCCGCCAACTGGCGGATGACGGCGTGCCTTTTGCATAATGAGCCTACGAGTTACTCCTCACTGGCGAGGTTAATCCGTTAAAGCGGAGCAGCCGGAGCGAAAGCGAGTCTGAACAGGGCGAAAGAGTCAGTGGGGGTAGACGCGAAACTTGGTGATCTACCCATGGCCAGGTTGAAGCCCCGGTAACACGGGGTGGAGGACCGAACCAGTAGACGTTGAAAAGTCTTTGGATGAGCTGTGGGTAGGGGTGAAAGGCCAATCAAACTGAGAGATAGCTCGTACTCCCCGAAATGCTTTTAGGAGCAGCGTTGGTACTAGTGTCATAGAGGTAGAGCTACTGATTGGGCTAGGGGGCTTCACCGCCTACCAAACCCTGACAAACTCCGAATGCTATGACATGATTACCAGCAGTGAGGGCATGGGTGCTAAGGTCCGTGTCCGAGAGGGAAAGAACCCAGACCATCAGCTAAGGTCCCCAAATATGTGCTAAGTTGACATAACGAGGTCAGACTGCAGAGACAGCTAGGATGTTGGCTTGGAAGCAGCCATTCATTTAAAGAGTGCGTAACAGCTCACTAGTCGAGCGGTTTGGCATGGATGATAATCGGGCATCAAGCACATTACCGAAGCTATGGAATAAGTAAGTAATTATTTATTGGTAGGGGAGCATTCCAGTTACGTTGAAGATGGGTTGTAAGGCCTGTTGGAGTGTCTGGAAAAGCAAATGTAGGCATAAGTAACGATAATGCGGGTGAGAAACCCGCACACCGGAAGACTAAGGTTTCCTGATCAACGCTAATCGGATCAGGGTTAGTCGGGACCTAAGGCGAACCCGAAAGGGGAAGTCGATGGACAATCGGTCAACATTCCGATACCATCTTATATTGCGATGGGGAGACGGAGGAGTGAAAGGCCCGCGTACTGACGGAATAGTACGTTAAACACCGTAGGTATAGGCTCTGTAGGCAAATCCGCAGAGCTTGCTGAAAGTGGATAGTACCACAAATCTTCGGATGCGTGGATAGTGGCCCTAATCCTACTTCCAAGAAAAACCTCTAAGCGTCAGATATAAGATGCCCGTACCGCAAACCGACACAGGTAGTCGAGGAGAGGATCCAAAGGTGCTCGAGTGATTCATGGCTAAGGAACTAGGCAAAATGGCCCCGTAACTTCGGGAGAAGGGGCGCCTGTCGAAAGGCAGGCCGCAGAGAAATGGCCCAGGCGACTGTTTATCAAAAACACATGGCTTTGCAAAATTGAAAGATGAGGTATAAGGCCTGACACCTGCCCGGTGCCGGAAGGTTAAGAGGAGGGGTCATCAGACGGGATTCGTCTTGTCTGAGAAGCTCTGAATTGAAGCCCCGGTAAACGGCGGCCGTAACTATAACGGTCCTAAGGTAGCGAAATTCCTTGTCGGGTAAGTTCCGACCTGCACGAATGGTGCAACGATCTGGGCACTGTCTCAGCCATGAGCTCGGTGAAATTGTAGTAACGGTGAAGATGCCGTTTACCCGCAACGGGACGGAAAGACCCCGTGAACCTTCACTACAGCTTAACATTGACGCTGAATAAGTAATGTGTAGGATAGGTGGGAGACTGTGAAGCGGAGCCGCCAGGTTTCGTGGAGTCGCCCTTGAAATACCACCCTTTGCTTATTTGGCGCCTAATCCGCCGGAAGGCGGAGACAGTGTTTGGTGGGTAGTTTGACTGGGGTGGTCGCCTCCAAAAGAGTAACGGAGGCTTCCAAAGGTACCCTCAGTACGGTTGGTAACCGTACGTAGAGTGCAATGGCATAAGGGTGCTTGACTGTGAGACCAACAAGTCGAGCAGGTACGAAAGTAGGGCATAGTGATCCGGTGGTTCCGCATGGAAGGGCCATCGCTCAAAGGATAAAAGGTACTCCGGGGATAACAGGCTGATCACTCCCAAGAGCTCACATCGACGGAGTGGTTTGGCACCTCGATGTCGGCTCGTCATATCCTGGGGCTGGAGAAGGTCCCAAGGGTTGGGCTGTTCGCCCATTAAAATGGCACGCGAGCTGGGTTCAGAACGTCGCGAGACAGTTCGGTCCCTATCTGTTGTGGGCGTTGGAAGCTTGAGAGGACCTGACCCTAGTACGAGAGGACCGGGTTGGACAAACCTCTGGTGGACCTGCTGTGGCGCCAGCTGCATCGCAGGGTAGCTAAGTTTGGACGAGATAAGCGCTGAAAGCATCTAAGCGCGAAACTCACCTCAAGATGAGGCTTCCTATAAGGGTCGTTAGAGACGATGACGTAGATAGGCTGCAGGTGTAAAGGCAGTAATGTCAAAGCCGAGCAGTACTAATTACCCGAAGACTTTTTAACTGCGATTCACCTTTTACCGGTTTTAGAGCTAAGTTGTATGTTTTTTCGAATGATGTCAAAGATATTGGCGATGGGAGATGGGAGACAGAAGTTGGAAGAGAGAAGACGGAAGTCAGAAGAAAGGAGATAAGACATCTGATAATATTCACCATCAAACATCAAGATCTTAGGGTGACTATAGCGGCAAGGACCACCTCTTCCCATTCCGAACAGAGAAGTTAAGCCTGCCAGCGCCGATGATACTGCCATACCAGGTGGGAAAGTAGGCCGTCGCCGAATTTTTAAAAGCCTCAGCACATTGTGTTGGGGCTTTTTTTTGTGGGTATAAGAGATTAAGCCTGCCTGAATGGCGCTGTTGACAACATCTGTGTTAATTGGGTAGGTATTATTTCCTGAATAAAAAATATGAAATTATTTAAAGATAGATCAATACAAAGCAATTCTGGTTCAGTAAAATGCGATGTATTTATAAACTCATGAGAAAGCTTTAACTATCTCCATTTGCTTCAAATATTTTTCATTGGATTTTGTTATCACTAATCGGCAATAGGCTGGATGATAAGTAAATGAAAAATATAAATTTTATGTAGGGTGTGAACTTTTGCAAGGTAGTTTCCTGCCACCAGATCGGTTAGGTTGATATTGATATGGCCTGCGGTAAGAATATCTTTCTTTTGCCTGATGCATTTTCCAGAGTTATCAAAAATTCGGATTATGCATTCACCTGTTTGATCAGGAAGCACGAACGTAAAGCGACCTGCAGAAGGATTGGGAAACACTTGGCCAGGACTTAGCTTTTTCGCATTGTTGACCCCAGACAAATTAAATTGTGCAGCAATATCTTCAAATAACTTCGTCCCAAAAGCTGTAATAGATATAGATGTGGTATCGTACTGCAAAAAAGTGTATATAGCTGTATTTTGACCAGGTACTTTTTGTCCCTTCCACGAAATAGCCACCACCATACTGCCGTTTGATATCGCTCCTGCCACGGCATAAGATGTATCGTTGATAATTATTTCTGTGGGGCCTTTGGTGATAGACAAATTGGAATAATCTGCAGCGAACTTTTCCAGTACAAGATTAGTCTGGGTTTGATACGTCTGGGCAGAAACCATTAGACTTAGCAAAACAAAACCTGCCGCAAGGGAAAAATATTTCATAACGGTTTTTAATTTTTTATCAAAGTTAAATGTTTTTTTTTAGGCTGTTTTATCTAAAAATTTGCTTTTTGCTTGTTCTGCTTGATTAAAGGACTGTAATATAAAAGTTTCGGAACATTTAAAATATAGAAAAGAACAATTATTACGATGAGTAGGTAACTTGATGCGTCATAAATATGTGCTAAGCTGGAAAATTGTACAGGGAACAATGGAAGTGGCGGTACAGGATTATAACAGCTGTCTTAATGTTGTTAATCAGGCAGATACAATGCCTTTATTTAGAGTAAAAAAACGGCTGTTTCTGTAAAAGAAACAGCCGTTGCAAAGCGCATTGAATTGATTTTATGGATTAGCAGGATTGGTGCCTGATGCATCTTTTCCTGATGGATAAGCCGGCATTTCTTTTGGTGGTTGCGGAAGATTTTCCGGATGTTCTTTGATTTTCTTCATGAGATAATCGATGGCTGTATCCAGTTGTTTGTCTTTTCCAGCCATAACATCTCCTGGCAAATCATCGACCCGGATATCCGGACTGACACCGTGATTTTCAATGATCCATTTCGAATCCAGTCCGTAAATACTGTTTTGAGAAACGACCAGACTACCACCGTCAATGAGTGTCCATACATTGCTATAACCTCTTACTCCTCCCCAAGTTCTGGTTCCGATCAGTGGACCTAAACCGTATTTGCGGAAGTAATAGGGGAACATGTCGCCGTCAGAAGCAGAATAGTGATTAATCAGCGTGACTTTCGGTCCGTTAAGTACTTGAGCTGGATAACGCAGTGCGCCACGTACCCGGTCAGTGCTCATCCCGATGAGCACTCTTCTGAGCCGTTCAAGAACAATCTGGTCGATAAATCCACCACCATTAAAGCGATCGTCGATGATCAACCCTTGTTTGCTGATTTGCGGGTAAAATTGATGGACAAATTGATCCATTCCCAAGGCTTCCATGTCGGACAGGTAAATGTAGCCGATTTTTCCGTCTGATTTTTTATTGACGTATTGCCGTTTGGTGCGGATCCAGTTTAATAAACGCAGATTCAGTTCACTGGAAATAGGTTTAACAACTACGTCATGTTTATTTTTTCCGGCAGGATCGCTGGCTACGGTAAGGGTTACCTGTTTTCCTACCGTGTTAACAAACAAGCTGTAAGGATTAACCGGTGCTTTTAAAGGCTGTCCGTTTACGGCAAGAAGATAATCCCCTTGTTTTACATTTACACCAGGTTGTGTAAGCGGAGAATGATAACCTTCTCGGGTGTTATCGCCCTGGTAGATCTTTTTGAAGTAATATCGTCCGGATGCTTTATTTAAGCCAAAATCTACTCCCAGTAATCCGGTAGGATTGTATTTGCCGGTGTAATCATCATCACCACCCCAAACATAAGTATGTGAATTGCCCAATTCGCCAATCATTTCGCCAATCAGGTAATTCAGATCTTCACGAGAACCCAATTGGGGAAGTAGTTTGGCATAGCGATTTCCGATTTCTTCCCAGTTTACTCCGTTCATTTTAGAATTATAGAAGTAATCGCGGAAAAGTCGCCATGACTGATGATACATTTCATCCCATTCGGCTTTGGGATTGATTTGTGTTTTCATATTTGCGGTTGCCAGCATGTGGGCATCTTTTCCGTTTGTGGCCTTTGACGGAATCATATAAAATTTCCCTTTTTCCGTATACAGAATTGTACTTCCATCGGCACTAAGTACGTAAGCTCCCACGTGGTTTTTCAGAATCGTAGTTTCTTTTTTCTTGTTAAGATGGTAGACTTTTAGTGCGCTTTCTCCACTTCCTGGCAAAGGCCCTTCGATGGTTTGCAGCGGGTAGGTTTGGAAATAAATATTATTTCCGAAAACCTGAAGATTTCCGTAGTCATTGGCTTCAATGGGAAGTGATACTGCTCTTTGCATCAATCCGTTCAGATCAATATGAATAGGAGCAGAAGCCTCCGGTTTCCACGGACCGGCAGCGGATGATTTTTTCTTTTGTGTTGAAGGAATACCTTCGTCTGATTTCGGAGCAAACGGTGATTTTTCACCTTTTTGCAGTGTAGCCACATAAATTCCGGTCATTTTCAGCGTGGCAATATTAAATTCCGTTTCGCTGAAAGTGGGATTCTCATGACGGGCTGAAACAAAATAGAGATATTTTCCATCAGGCGAGAACACGGGATCATTGTCGTTGTACATCCCCGTACTTACTTTGGTGATTTTTTTATTATCCAAATTGTAAAAATAGATTTGTTGCAGACCGCTTTTGTTGGTTTTAGTATAAGCAATCCATTTACCATCAGGCGACCAACTGTAGCTTCTAATCGGATTCAGTTTGTCCTGGTCAATACGAACTGCTTTTTTGTCTTTCAGTGAGATGTACCAAAGTTGATGCATGTTATCGGAAAAAGCAATTTTAGCACTTCCCGGACTCCATACCGGATGCAGAAAATAACCGGTTTTGAAATGGGTAAGAATTTCTTCTTTACCGGATCCGTCCGAAGGCCGGATAGCCAGTTCATTCTCTCCGGTTCTGTCGGTCATGTAAGCAATCCATTTGCCGTTAGGAGACCAGCTGGCATATTGTTCTTGTGCTCCTGAGCTATGGGTAAGATTGCGAATAGCGCCATGTTTGGCCGGAACCGTGAAAAGGTCGCCACGGGCATCAAAAAGGGCTCTTTTGCCATTAGGGGCAATATCAAAACTGCGGATTTGTTTGCTTACGTTTACCCAACGTGGCCGGGTACGTACGCCGTCAGCAGGAACGGTTACATTGATTTTATGCAGTTGTTCCGATGGAAGATCCAGTACATAAAGGTTTCCTCCTTCCTGAAAAACAATACCGTTATTGCCAAGAGAAGGCCAATCCACATCGTAGTCTTTAAAATGGGTAACTTGTCTGAACGTTTTGGTTTGCGTATTGTAAGCCCAGATATTCAGCCGGTTGGCCGGACCATGATCGGATGCAAAATAAATGGTGTTTTTGTACCACATGGGATAGGTTTCGGTTCCTTTCCAATTGGTAACCTGCTGAATGGCATGTGTTTTTAAATCATATATCCAGATGTTCTGGGCCAGTCCTCCGTTATAATGTTTCCAGGTACGAAAGTTCCTGAAAATACGATTGTAAGCAATCTTGCTGCCATCAGGGCTGTAGGAAAGTACTCCGCCTTTGGGCAACGGGAGTTGTTGGGGAAGTCCTCCTAATTTATTGACTTCAAACAATTGGCCAAACCAGGAATTCCAGGTGTTTCTTCTGGAAAGAAAAACGATATCTTTTCCGTCGGGTGTCCAGGTAACCACCATGTTATTCGGTCCCCAGCGGGTAGGAGCCTTTTTTACTACGTCAGAATGGTAGGTGAGTCTTTTTGCTGGGCCACCATCCGCCGGGATGGTGTAAACATCTACATTTCCGTCGTATTGTCCGGTAAAGGCAATGGTTTTACCATCGGGTGAAAACCGGGGCATCATGTCATACCCTCCGTCAGTTGTCAGCCGGACGGCGGTGCCTCCCTCCCGGTTTACTTTCCATAAGTTACCGGCTGCTTCAAACACAATGGTGTTGTTGTGCAGGGTGGGAAAACGACAGAGCAGATGATTTTGCTCCGGAGTAGCTGAAAAGGCAGCTACTGTACTTCCACTGAGAAACAGCAGAAGAATGAGTCGAAATAAGCTGTTTTTTTTCATGATAAAATGTTTAAAAATTATTTTTTGGGTTTTTTGGTTCATGGTAATGTGTCCAAAATTTTTGTCGCCTAAATCACGGCCTTTATTATAAGGTACAAAGGTAAAGGATACCTTTCTAAGAATTAAAAAAATTAAGAAATTTTAACCCAAATTCATATTGAAACCGGGAGCTTGTTTTTGAAAAAGAATTTAAAGAGAGTACTTTTGTTGTGTGTAAATAAACTCGTTTCAAAGAGACCTTGTGATGTATGCTGTTACAAAAAATTTGGTTGCCTATTTTAAGAATCCGGTTTATTTGAAAAGAGAAAAGATAAAGTGGAAATTATTTTTCTTTTTATTTTTTTTCGTTTGGTTTTACAGCATTCCTTTAAATATTCTTTCTTATGGATTGATGAAAGCGTTGCATCTGCATAATTTACTGGATATGTTAAAGGGAAAATCGTTGCTAAAAATACTTTTCCTGGCCATAACAGCCCCTGTGTTGGAGGAATTCTTGTTTCGGTTGTTGTTGAAGCCTTCTGTGAAAAATTTGGTTTGGTATGTTTCCTTTTTTTCCGCTGTCTTCATTTTTGATCTTTTATTAGGAAAAACAAAGGGAATGATATTTCTGGCAGGTTTATTATTGGTACCCGCCATTTTATTAGTGAAAAGAAATGGGTTAAAAAGATTTCAGAAGTGGTTTTTAAAGCATTTTAGACTGTTTTTTTATTTGAGTTGTTTGCTTTTTGGGATGCTGCATATTGGCAATTTTTCCCCTTTATCCTGGTCGCTCCTTTTTTGGGGACCTTTGTTAGTTTTACCCCAACTTTTTGCTGGCTTGGTATTAGGATATATCCGGATGCGTTTTGGAATAGTCTATTCTATACTATTCCATTTTTCGTACAATATGTTATTCCTTTTTCCTATTATCTTAGGAAAAATATGAACATCGAAACAGAAAAGCAAAATTTCTGATACCGGGCAAATTTATTGGTTGGCAAAAACCTTTTCTAACTCCATAGAAATAGTATTGGCCAGATTTTCAAAAGGTTTCCGGGCAAACATGGCCAGCATCGGATTCAGGTCGGCATCTACATGTACCTGGACCGTGCTGTGTTGTTCATTTAAAGTGTCGGGAGAAATTTTTACCAACAGACTGAAGTTTACCGGACTTTTGCCATCAGGAACAAGTTCCAGTAAAGAGGGGTGCTCCTTGCGGGCAAATTTTAGTTTAATGTCAGCAATTCCTTTGATGGTAAAAGAACAGGTTTCTTCTGATGATTGCCAATTGACAATTTGTTCGGGCATTAATGCTTCGTAATTGTTAAAATTGCTCAAGAACTCAAAAACCTTATTTTGACTTGCTCCCACATGAGCTTCTTTTCCGTCTATTTTCATCTGTTTATATTTTTAAATAAAAAAGGTTATGAATGGGCCTGACTCCATTTTTCCGGGTCTTTTCGCCATTCTTGTAATGAATTGATCATCTTTTTTGTGATTTTATTTTCTTCGAGTGCCGTTTGTATCAGATAGTGATAATCAGAAAGAGAAATCAGTTTGCATTGCGCTGCCCGGAAGTTTTCATCTGCTACAGGCAGATCATAAGTAAATATGGAAACCATTCCGGCTACCCGGATTCCGGCTTCTCTTAGTGCTTTAACGGCAGCCAGACTGCTTTTGCCGGTAGAGACTAAATCTTCTACAACAACTGCAGTTTGACCTTTTTCCCAATGGCCTTCAATTTGATTGGTTAGTCCGTGGTTTTTGGCCGAAGACCTTACATAAATAAAGGGCAGATCCAGTTCCTGGGCCACCAGCACCCCTTGCGGAATGCCTGCTGTGGCTACACCGGCAATTATTTGGACATTCTCAAAGAATTGTTTTATAGCCCGGGATAACTCCTGCCGGATGTATGTTCTGATGGCCGGATAGGAGAGTGTGCGTCTGTTGTCACAGTAAATGGGCGAGTGCAAACCGGAAGCCCAGGTGAAAGGATGTTCCGGTTGTAACCGAATAGCATCTGTTTCCAGTAATTTCCGGGCCGTTTGCTCTGCCGTTTCCGAATTGAATACCATGCAACAAAAATAAAATTTTTTGTAGTAAAACTTTTTCCGATTCCGACAAAAGAACCCGCTGGACAAAGAATGCTTATTTTTGTAAAAAAATTATGCCATGATACCCATTTATTATCTTGATAATGTGTTGTTTTTATTAGATGAAAAAGATGAATATCCGGAAGCTCCCATAGAATTTCAGGATAAAAAAGCTTTCATCCGGTTTGTGAAAAACTGGATTGATGAAGAAAATCAGCGAAAAGATGTGGCCATTACGGGAGCAGGAGAAAAGAAATTGTTTCATGACCTGAAAAAACAATTTCATTATGTTGAAGCTGCCGGCGGTGTGGTACGCAATCGCGAGAATCAGCTGCTGTTTATCCGCCGCTGGAATATCTGGGACTTGCCCAAAGGTAAAGTAGATGGAAAGGAAGCGGCAGAACATTGTGCTTTGCGCGAAGTAGAAGAAGAGACTGGTGTTTCCGGATTACAGATTACCGGTAAGCTACCATCGAGTTTTCATTTTTATTACTACAAAGAGAAATTATATTTGAAAAAAACGTTTTGGTTTTGGATGGAAACGGAATACAATGGTGCCTTGAAGCCTCAGCTTGAAGAGGATATTTCGGAAGTGAAATGGCTGAGTGCTGAAGAATGCCGTGAGGCTTTTCGCCAAACATACCGGTCATTGCGGGATAATTTACAAGATCCGGTTTGCCGTTTATATGCTTAGAAATGTAAATGTCTGGAAACTTTTTTCTCCGGAAGGAGAACTCTTGTTATCTTTACCCTTTCAAATTTAATTTAGAAAAATGGAAAAAATAGCCCTGTTTCCTGGTTCTTTTGACCCCATCACCTTGGGGCATGTATCGGTGATTCGTCGTGCTTTGCCTCTGTTTGACAAGATCGTTATTGCTATCGGCAAAAATTCAGAAAAAAAGCAGATGTTCTCTTTGACCAAGCGGAAAGCCTGGATAGAAGAAGTATTTAAGGATGAACCGGCAGTGGAAGTGCAAACGTACACCGGCCTTACGGTAGATTTTTGCAAAAGAATAAATGCCCGCTTTATTTTGCGCGGGTTGCGTACATCGGCCGATTTTGAGTTTGAACGGAGCATTGGCCAGATAAACCGCAGGTTGTATCCCGAAATTGACACCGTTTTTATCCTGACCGAACCCGAATATACGCCCATATCTTCTTCGGTGGTACGTGATGTGTATCGTCATGGTGGAGATATCAGCGGAATGGTGCCGATGGAAATTGTTCTGTAAAAACCGTTTTTTTGGAAAAGGTTCTTAAAAAGGCAAAAAGCAGAATATCTGTGAAAAAACGGCGTTATACCCGAGAAGAAAAGACAGGTTGAACATGAGAAGACAGATTCAAATCGGTTGTGTATCTTTTTTATTGCTTTTTTCAGGATGGCTGCAGGCACAAACGGTTAAAATTTCAGGAAAGGTTTCAGGATTTGAACCGGGAAGTCTGGTGCGGGTGCGGGTTTATGCCGATCAGTTTTCACGCTTAAAAAAAACGATGGCCGCTGTACGGACTGATTCGGCAGGATTTTTTGAATTGTCGTTTCCGTTAAAAAAAACCACTTTTGCTTTATTGGATGTTAATCTGAAACAAACTTCTTTTTATCTGCAGCCAGGAGCTGTTTATCATTTTCAGATTACACAGGATTCGGCAGCCCGTCAGTTTCATTCGTTTTATGCGCCTTTGCAGGCAACCTTTCAGGCTTCTGATGACAGCTTAAATGCTTTTATCGAACGTTACGATGATTTGTTCAGCCAGTTTATTAATCGTCATTTTCGTGATGTTTATCAATTTCATAACCGGCAAATTTTCAATCAGTTTAAGCAACAGGTAAAAGCGCGTTTTTCTCAGGTGGAGAATCCGTATGTTAAGCAGTATATTCATTATTCACTGGCTTCTATGGAGTGGGGCGGTCGAATGCGCTCGTTACCGGAAATAGTACAGAATGAATTTGCTGGTCATCCGGTTTTATATAACAACATCCAATACACGAACTTTTTTACCGATTTTTTTCAGGCTTATTTTCAGTCAACGGTAAAAAAACCGGTTACCCTTGATAAATTGCAACAACTGATTCCTGAACATAATTTACAGAAACTGGATGCTTTGTATGCTCAGGCACCGGCTTTAAATTCTGACAGGCGGGTGAGAGAGCTTGCCGAAATGGTGCAATGGGCATCGCTTTATCATCAGCCCGGATTTGATCCCAGCGATATCGAGGCCCTTTTCCGGCAAATGGAGATCAAAAGTCCTTTTGCCGAAAACAGGAAAATAGCAGAAGATTACCGGGTAAAACTTCGTCAAATGCAACCCGGAACACCAGCTCCGGCTTTCCGGCTGCCTGATTTTACCGGAAAAGAATTTTCTTTAAAAGATTTTAGAGGAAAATTTGTTTTGATAAGCTTTATCGGAACGCATTGTCCGGTGTGTAATTTTCAGCTTAACCAGCTGAAAAGTTTACAGCAAAACCTCATTGATTTTACCAACTTAACCATAGTTTCCGGTAAAGTAACATCTGATTTTATACAGAATGCCAAGCCTTTACAACGGCAATGGCCTTTTCTGTTGCTTGGAAAAGATATTCTACTGCTCGAGAAATATCAAATCGTAAATTACCCGGCATATGTTTTAATTGGCCCTGCTGGACGTATTATCATGGCTCCGGCTCCCATGCCGGATGAAAATCTGGAACAGCGGATTCATTCCGTAATTAATGCCTATAAAAAAAGATTACAAAATTAGACGGCTATTCAATACCTTTGCATCAGATTTTACGTTGATAAATACGAATGGATAACAACCGTTCATTTATTTCGGAACAATAATTGATAATAAGAGATCTCAACGATATTAAATTATGATAGGTTTTATTAAAAAGATTATAGGAGACAAGGCTTCACGAGACAGAAAAGCCATCAATCCTATTGTCAATAAAGTAAAAGAGGCTTACGAAAGTATCAAAACCCTCAGTAATGATGAGCTAAGAGCCAAAACACAGGAGTTTAAACAAAAAATTGCTGCCAATATTGCGGAGGAAGAAAAAGAGCTGAATACTCTCAAGCAACAAATTGAAAACAACCTGGACATGCCCATGCATGAAAAGGAAAAAATTTATGACCGCATTGACAAACTATCGTCTCATATATACGACAAAACACAGGAAGTATTGGATGAACTTCTTCCTGAAGCCTTTGCTGTGATGAAAGAGACGGCCCGCCGGTTTAAGGATAATGATGAAGTAGAAGTAACCGCTAATGAGTATGACCGCCATCTGGCCACAATCATGGATAATGTGCGCATTGAAGGTGATAAAGCCTATTATAAAAATCAGTGGATGGCCGGTGGAAACCTGATTACCTGGGATATGGTGCATTACGATGTGCAGCTTTTTGGTGGCGTGGTACTTCATCAGGGTAAAATTGCCGAAATGGCTACCGGTGAAGGAAAAACATTGGTAGCTACCCTGCCGGTTTATCTGAATGCTCTTCCCGGTAAAGGAGTACATGTGGTAACGGTGAATGATTACCTGGCTAAACGTGATGCCGAGTGGATGGGGATGTTGCTGGAATTTCACGGACTGCGTGTAGATTGTATTGACAAACATGAACCCAGTTCTCACGAACGTCGCCAAGCTTATTTGGCTGATGTAACTTACGGAACCAACAATGAGTTCGGTTTTGACTATTTGCGTGACAACATGACAGGTGAACCCGATGAAATGGTGCAACGCGAACCGTATTACAGCATTGTGGACGAAGTGGACTCGGTATTAATTGATGATGCCCGTACTCCGTTGATTATTTCAGGACCTACACCTTCCGGTGAAAAACATGAGTTTGATAAACTGAAGGGGGATGTGGAAAAACTCTACAATGCCCAAAAAAATCTGGTTTCCCATCTGATTGCCGATGCGCGTAAGATATTAAAAACCAATCCTAAAGGTGATGAGCTGAATAAAGCCGGCGATCTGATTTTCCGCGCTTACCGCGGATTGCCTAAAAACCATGCGCTGATCAAATTATTGAGCGAAGAAGGAAACAAAGCCCTGATGCAAAAACGCGAAAGCTTTTATTTGCAGGAGCAGGCAAAGAATATGCACATCATTGATGATGAGCTTTATTTTGTGATTGATGAAAAGAACAATACGGCCGATTTAACGGAAAAAGGAATCGACCTGCTGACCAAATCATACAACGATCCGGACTTTTTCATTTTGCCCAACATTGGCGAAAAGATTGCCGAGCTGGAAAATATGGGGCTCGATGAAAAAGATTTGCTGGAGAAAAAGAATGAAATGATCAACGACTATTCCATCAAGTCGGAAAGGGTGCATACGGTTATTCAGCTGCTGAAAGCATACACCCTTTTCGAAAAAGATGTGGAATATGTAATTATTGATAACAAAGTAAAAATCGTTGACGAGCAAACCGGCCGTATTATGGAAGGCCGGCGGTATTCCGACGGGTTGCATCAGGCTATTGAAGCCAAGGAAAATGTCAAAGTGGAAGCAGCCACCCAAACGTATGCAACCATTACGTTGCAGAATTATTTCAGGATGTACAAGAAGTTGGCCGGTATGACCGGTACAGCTGAAACGGAAGCCGGTGAGTTTTGGGATATTTATAAGCTGGATGTGGTGGTAATTCCTACCAACAAGCCGGTAATCCGCGAAGATAAAGACGATTTGGTTTATAAAACCAAGCGTGAGAAATATGCCGCTGTGATTGATGAAATTGAAAATCTGGTCAATCAAAAACGTCCGGTATTGGTGGGGACAACCTCGGTGGAAACTTCGGAGTTGTTGAGTAAGATGCTGACACGTCGGCATATCGATCATAATATTCTGAATGCTAAATTGCACTTTAAAGAGGCACAAATCATTAAAGAAGCCGGACAGGCCGGAAGAGTAACCATTGCCACCAACATGGCGGGTCGTGGTACCGATATTAAACTGGGACCCGGCGTAGTGGAAGCCGGCGGATTGGCTATTATTGGTACCGAACGGCATGATTCACGGCGGGTTGACCGTCAGTTGCGCGGACGTGCCGGTCGTCAGGGTGACCCGGGAAGCTCACAGTTTTATGTTTCGTTGGAAGACGACCTGATGCGAATGTTCAGCTCCGGGCGTGTGGCCGGAATCATGGACCGCCTGGGGTTGAAAGAAGGTGAAGTGATTCAGCACTCCATGATCACCAAGTCCATCGAAAGGGCACAGAAAAAAGTGGAAGAAAACAACTTTGGTATCCGGAAACGGTTGCTGGAGTACGACGATATCATGAATACCCAGCGTGAGGTCATCTATAAAAAAAGGCGTCATGCCCTCTTTGGTGACCGGCTGGCCATGGATATTTCCAATATGATGTACGATTTGTGCGAGCAAATTGTAACGGAAAATCAGGAAAATGCCGATTATGAAAACTTTAAAATGCAGTTACTCCGGATGCTTTCTACAGAGCCGGTAGTTACCGAAAAAGAGTTTTTGGCACTTCCTGCCACAGAAATTACCGAAAAACTGTACGATAAGGTTTATAAATCGTACCTGCTTAAACGAAACCGGATCATTGAGCAAACGTTGCCGGTAGTAAAAGATGTGTACGAAAACCAGACACAGTACGAAAATATTGCCATTCCGTTTTACGACGGACAGAAACAGGTGCAAATTATTGCCAACCTGAAAAAAGCAGTTGAATCGGAAGGAAAAGAAATTCCGCTGGCCTTTGAAAAAGGCATTGTGCTGAGTACCATTGATGATGCCTGGAAAGAGCAGCTTCGTGAAATGGACGACCTGAAACAATCGGTGCAAAATGCTTCGTACGAGCAGAAAGATCCGCTGTTGGTATATAAATTTGAGTCGTTTAATCTTTTTAAACAGATGATTGAAAAGATTAATCGCGAGGTGGTTTCCTTCCTGGTTCGTGCCGATATTTACAATCCGAACCAGCAGATGTTTAAAGAAGCCCACATCAACCGCGGAATTGATCGTTCCAAGATTCGTGAGCAACGCGGCGACATGCTGTCACAGGCAAATGCCGATACCCAGCAAAAGGTAAAACCTCAGCCGGTCCGGGTGGCCAAAAAAGTAGGACGAAATGATCCTTGTCCGTGCGGAAGTGGAAAAAAATATAAAAACTGTTGTGGCAGAAACGTATAAAGGAGAGGAAGAATTGTTATTTTTGTGAACAACCAATTTTCTTTCTCATGAAGAACTACGTCAGCCTTTTATTACTTGGTGTGGCCATCCTCTTTGTTTTCTCGGGTGCCGATTGTAATAAAGCGTCCACAGGTCCTGAAATTCCTTTGTATAGTTATCTTGATCCGATTATTGATCCGCCGGATACGTTCCAAGTAGCGTATAATTTAAGTACCTATGGCGATAAAATAGCGAATGTGACCTTTAAAGACAGTGCGGTGTGGCTCATTGAAAAGCTGGGCGCCGGCAAAGTGATCTTTAAAGCCGTGAACCCGCAGGAAGGAACTACATTTATTATTGAAAGTGCAGACACGCTGGCACTGAAAGGCGGGCTGTCATATGCTTTTATTGCCAATAACAATAATTATACGGATATCGGAAATTATTTTGTTCAGTTTACCAAATTGCCGTTAAGCTACGACTCATTTGAACCAAAATTCAAATAGCTGAAAGAATTTTTTTTCATTCCTTGTAGGTTCAAAAGAATTTTTTCTACATTTACCCCCGTAAATAACAGATAAAAAATGTTACCATTGTCCGTCATCCATATTCCTGCTTCAGGCTCCTGTTTTTCAGGGCACGGGCGTTTGGTGTCTGTTGTTACCGGTACTACCACCACAACCCCTTAGGGGGTTAATGTTTTCATAATATTCCCGGGGGGATTTTTCCCTGTTTACAAAGCAAAAGGTTTTGAATGGACATCTTTTATGCTTGTCTTTCCCCGAAAAGTTTTAAGGTTTAAATGAAAAAGAAAGAAAATGCTGGTTTTAAAATTTGGCGGAAGCTCGGTAGCTACGGCCGAAAATGTGAAAAGAGTCATAGAAATTGTTCGTGATAAAATCAAAGAAGAACCTTCGTTAATTGTTGTGGCATCGGCATTTGGCGGAATTACCAATCTCCTTGACAAAAGTGGAGAGAAGGCCCGGAGCGGTTCGGAAGAATATAAATCTTTCCTTGCCACGATAGAAACCCGGCACATGACGATGATAGAAGGTCTTTTCCCGTTTAAAAATCAGGGAGAGATAAAGGCTTCCGTAAAAATGATCTTGAATGAACTCGAAGACATTTGTTTTGGGATTTTCTTGTTGCAGGAAATGAACCGGCGTGTCCATGACCGGTTGCTCTCTTTTGGCGAAAGATTGTCCGGAAAGATTATTTCAGAAGCTTTTCGTTTACAGGGTATTCCAATTAATTATCAGGATGCCCGGGAATTGATTATCACAGAAGAAAACTGGGAACGCATACAGGTTGATTTTTCTGAAACCCAAAAGAGAATTGACCGGCAACTGAAAAATGCTTCCTTTCCGGTTTATGTTCCCGGTTTTATTGCATCAACCCGGTCGGGGATTCCCAGCACGTTGGGACGCGGAGGCTCTGATTATACCGCCGCTTTACTGGCTGCGATGACCGGTAGCCGTGCCCTTGAAATATGGACAGATGTGGACGGTGTGATGACAGCCGACCCGGCGTTGGTGGAAAGTGCCATGCCGTTATCGAAATTGTCTTACAGCGAATTGATGGAAATGTCGCATTTTGGGGCAAAGGTTATTTTCCCCCCCAGTATCCAGCCGGTAATGAAAAAAAATATCCCGGTATGGATTAAAAATACATTTCATCCGGAAGTTCCGGGAACATTGATTGATGCGGATGGAACGGAAAACGGACATCCGGTAAAAGGACTTTCTCATATTGAAGGCATTGTGTTACTCACTATTACGGGTGGAGGAATGGTCGGTGTTACCGGAACTGCTGCACGGCTTTTTTCTTGTTTGTCACAACAAAATGTAAACGTTATTTTTATTACACAGGCATCGTCAGAGCATTCTATTACCCTGGCCGTCAGTCAGGAAGATGCGGAGAAAGCCACAAAAGCCATCGAAAATGAGTTTGCTGCCGAACGGAAATTGGGATTAATAGATCGTCTGCTTATAGAAAACGGCTTGTCGATTGTTGCTTTGGTGGGCGATAAAATGAAATCCTCTTTGGGATTAAGCGGAAAAGCGTTTGATGCCTTAGGGAAAAACGGAATCAATATCCGGGCCATAGCCCAGGGGTCTACAGAGAAAAATGTCTCTTTTGTGGTAAAGGAAAACGATGTTGTTAAAACTTTGAATGTTTTGCACGAACGTTTCTTTTTGTCTCCTTTTAAAAAAGTTCACCTGTTTATGGTTGGGGTTGGAAATGTGGGAAGTGCTTTGTTAGAGCAAATTCAGCGCCAGTATTCCTGTCTGAAAAAAGAATATGCATTGGAAATAAAAGTAATGGCGGTGGCCAACAGCCGGCTGATGGCTTTTGATGATTCGGGAATTGAATTAGGAAACTGGAAAAAACAACTGGCGGCGCAGGGAACTCCTATGAACAAAGAACTTTTTGTACAAAAAATGAAAGCCATGAACTTGCGAAATTCCATTTTTGTGGATAATACCGCAAGTCATTCTATCGCCCTGTTGTACGAAAAGATATTGAAAGCGAGTATCAGTGTTGTGGCTTCCAACAAAATAGCGGCATCCGGTTCCTACTCAACGTATAAAAAGCTCAACGATACTGCGTTGTCCATGAAAAAGAAGTTCCTTTACGAAACCAATGTGGGAGCCGGTTTGCCGGTTCTGAAAACCATTAGGGATATGCGTAAAAGTGGAGACAAGATTTTCCGGATTCAAGCGGTTTTGTCCGGTAGCCTGAATTTTATTTTCAATCATTTTACCGGAGAAACTCCTTTTTCGGAAATTGTGAAACTGGCAAGAGAAGAAGGTTATACCGAGCCCGATCCGCGTATTGATTTGAGCGGACAGGATGTGATGCGGAAAATTCTGATCCTTGCACGCGAAAGCGGTTATCCGTTAGAACCGGATGAGGTTTCCGTGGTTCCGTTTTTGCCGGAGCATTTAATGAAAGCCGATTCTGTGGAGAAGTTTATGGAAGAGCTTGAAAAACAAAACAATAGCTTGGAAAAGCAACGCCAAAAGGCCGAAAAAAATCAAAAAAAGCTGCGTTATGTGGCGGAGTTTAACCGGGGTAAAGCACAAGTAGGACTTCAAATGGTTGATCCGGACCAGCCGTATTATCAGCTTGACGGAAAAGATAATATCGTCCTTATCTTTTCGCAGCGTTATGACGAGCAGCCGCTGGTAATAAAAGGTGCCGGTGCCGGTGCTGCCGTGACTGCTTCCGGTGTTTTCGCCGATATTATTTCCATAGTAAATCAATAAAAAATGAATGCAATAACAATTTTTTCTCCTGCTACGGTAGCCAATGTTTCCTGTGCATTTGATGTAATGGGGTTTGCCGTTGAAAATGCCGGCGACCGTATGATCTTTCGCAAAACAAAAGAAAAAGGAGTGCGTTTGCGAATGAAAAATTTCCGGGAACTTCCGGTAGAGCCGGAAAAAAATGTGGCCGGGGTAGTGGCTTTGGCCATGCTGAAAAAGGCGGATCCTGATTTTGGTATTTCCATCGAGATGGAAAAAGGAATTCTTCCCGGCAGCGGGATGGGCTCCAGCGGAGCCAGCGCTGGTGGAGCAGCCTTTGGAGTAAACCAATTGCTGGGCGAACCTTTTGACCAGAACGAACTGATCGGGTTTGCTATGTTGGGCGAAGCGTTGGCCTCCGGTGTGGCGCATGCCGATAATGTAGCTCCCAATCTTTTTGGTGGTTTTGCTCTTGTGCGTAGTACCCATCCGCTGGATGTGATCCCGCTGCCGGTTCCCGACGGCTTGTCGGTTAGTTTGATTCATCCATTGATCGAAGTAAAAACCCAAAATGCACGGAATATTCTGAAGAAATCTATCTTGTTAAAAGATGCGGTTACCCAGTGGGGAAATGTGGCAGCATTGACGGCCGGGTTGTTTACCGGAGATTTTGAATTGATTGCACGATCGATGCACGACGGAATTGTAGAACCGGTTCGTTCGATGCTTATCCCCAAGTTTGATGAGCTGAAACAGGCGGCGCTCAATGCCGGAGCACTCGGATGTAGTATTTCCGGTTCCGGCCCCTCTGTTTTTGCCCTGTCAGCGGATAAGGAAACCGCTGAAAAAGTTACCCGTGTCATGTATGAAATTTACCAGAATATTGATGTTCCTTTTGAGACATTTACTTCCGGAATTGCTTCATCAGGTTGCCGGGTCATTCATTCGTAAATTTATCATCATTAAAAAAATTGTCTGAAAATGAAATATTATAGTACCCATCGTCAATCACCTGAAGTTTCTTTTAAAACGGCTGTTTTAACCGGTTTGGCACCGGATAAAGGATTATATTTTCCGGAAAAGATTCCGGTGATGGAAAAAAGCTTTTTCGAAAAATTACCAGCGCTTTCTTTGCCGGAGATAGGTTATCATTTTCTAAAGCCTTATGTGGATGGTGATCTTTCTGACGAGGCGTTGAAAAAGAGTATGGAAGCGGTTTTTTCTTTTGATACGCCGTTGGCAGAGGTCGCAGAAAATCAATATGCACTGGAGCTTTTTCATGGCCCTACTTTGGCTTTTAAAGATGTGGGGGCACGAACTTTAGCCCGTTTTATGGCCCTTTTTTCCGGACAGGATAAAACCACCATCCTTGTGGCTACTTCCGGCGATACCGGTAGTGCGGTAGCACAAGGATTTCTTGGTATTCCTCATGTGGATGTGGTGGTTTTGTATCCCAAAAACAAGGTAAGCCGGTTGCAGGAAAAGCAATTTACTACCCTGGGACAAAATATCACAGCACTTGAAGTAGAAGGTACTTTTGACGATTGCCAACGGATGGTGAAGACGGCTTTTGCGCACGATGAACTGAACCGGAAAATGCGGCTGTCGTCGGCCAATTCCATCAATATAGCCCGTTTGTTGCCGCAGGCCATCTATTATTTTTATGCCTATGGAAAAGTAGCCCGTCAGAATAAACCGGTGGTGATTTCTGTTCCGACGGGTAATTTGGGTAACCTGAATGCCGGGTTGCTGGCGAAACGTGCCGGTTTGCCGGTAAAACAATTTATAGCTGCCGGAAACAGAAATAATGTTTTTCAGCAATATCTTGAGACCGGGGTTTTGAAAACAAGGGCTTCGGTACCGACTATTTCCAATGCCATGGATGTGGGAAATCCCAGCAATTTTGTGCGTATTCAGGAGTTATATGGCCATTCTTACGAAGATGCCCGTCAGGCTATCGTTCCGTTTCA
This sequence comes from Candidatus Sulfidibacterium hydrothermale, assembly GCF_020149915.1. Classification (GTDB taxonomy): domain Bacteria; phylum Bacteroidota; class Bacteroidia; order Bacteroidales; family F082; genus Sulfidibacterium; species Sulfidibacterium hydrothermale. The sequence continues at coordinate 2,386,953 of NZ_CP083760.1, read as the reverse complement.
TTTTACCGATGATGAAACCCGGCAGGCTATAGCTACTGTTTACCGGAAAACCAGTTACATGTTGGATCCGCATGGTGCTGTAGCCTGGCTCGGACTTTCGGAATACATGAAACAGCATCCGGATGATTGTGGTATTTTCCTTGAAACAGCCCACCCGGCCAAGTTTTATACGGTAGTGGAAAAAGAGATTGGGGTAAAAGTACCGCTTCCAGAACGCTTGTCTGTCCGGTTGAATCACAAAAAAAGGAGTATTCCGGTAAAAAATGATCCGCAGGAACTGATTGATTTTTTGATGGAGCACAAAAAATAGCCGGATCTATTTTTTCTTTTCCTGTTTTTTAGGCGGTGTTTCGCGAAAGTCTAATGCCAGAGAATTAACACAGTAACGTAATCCTGTGGGACGGGGGCCATCCGGAAAAACATGGCCGAGGTGGCTTCCGCAATGGGCGCATTTTATTTCTATCCGGTTCATCCCGTGGCTGGTATCCGGTACTTCAATAATATTTTTATTGTTGGCCGGAGCATAAAAACTGGGCCATCCCGATCCGGAATCATATTTGGTATCGGATGAAAAAAGCAAAGCCCCACAGGCAGCACAGTAATAATTTCCGTTCTTTTTGTTATAAATATATTTCCCGGTGAAAGGAGGTTCTGTACCACAGGCCCGCATCACCTGATACTGTTGCGGACTTAGTTTTTGCATCCACTCTTTTTCACTTAACTTTACTTTTTGCACGTTCTTTCCGGCGTTTTGTTGCTGCCCGAATAATAAAACAGGAGCCAGCAGAATAAAGAAGAATAACTTTTTCATGTTCGCGGCAAAGATAACGCTTTTGACCGGACTCCGCCGGAAGCAGGCAAATGTCCGTTTTTCTCTCTGTGGCAGAAGATGAAAAAGAGAATTTAGAATCGTGATCCCGGTAACGTGTCATCCAATAATATTCATACATTTGCGTTTCATTATCGTACGGGATGAAAGAATCATTTTTCATGAGTAAAAACGTATTTTTTTCTGTTTTGTTGGCTTGGTTTATGGGGGGCAGCTTGATGCTTTTGCCGGTGGAATCCGCATGGGGACAGCTTCCCTGCACCATTACCTCCAGTGCAACTTCTCCGGTTTGTTATGATACGCCTTTCACCCTTTCGGTGCAGGAACAAAATGGGTTGAAATACCAGTGGAATACAGGAGATACTACCGCTTCTATTACCGTACGTTTAACGGCTCCTGCCGACTTTACGGTAACGGTTACCGATCCGGTTACCGGCGCTGTTTGTTCCAGTGCTCCTTTTCACATGGATGTCCGGCCAAAAATTAATGTTTCGTTTACCCAGTTACAGCTTACTTGTACTGATGCCAGCCAGGATATTGGAAATACAGCCCAGGTAAAAGCAACAGCATCCGGTGCTTATTCGCCTGATGAATACAGCTATTTCTGGAATGTTAAACCCATCCAGATTTCACCAAGCGATCCTTCGCTGGCTGTCGGGTTAAGGGCGCATCAGTATTATTCTATCCGGGTAACTGCGCCTGACGGTTGTGCATCGGTTGATACTTTTTATACCCGTGCTTATCCCAATCCGGTAGTCAAGATCACAGCCACTCCGGATACGGCTTACATTCAAAACCCGCACATTACTTTTTCGTATGAAAATTTATCGGAAGATACCCTGAAAATTTCCAATAGTTATTGGGAATTTGATAAAGATCAAAATTCCTATCCCGAAAAGGAAATCACCCATACCTTTGATGAAGTGGGAACCTATACGGCCTATTTGACCGTTTATAATCCTCAGGGATGTGATACGCTCTTTACCCACGTAGTGGATATTTTTCCGGTTCAGCTGTTTATTCCCAATGTTTTTACTCCCAACGGCGATGGGTATAACGATTATTTTGTGATCAAAGCAAAAGATGCCAACGACAGTGGAACCAAAAGTACATCTGCTGTTTCGGGTACAGATAGCTATAGACCACTCAATGATTATTACGAAAAAACGCATCTGGTTATTTTTAACCGTCTTGGAAGAAAAGTTTTTGAGTCGTACGATTATAAAAACGACTGGGATGGTGGCGGATTACCGGATGGAACCTATTTTTATGTCCTGAAATGTCAGGGATATCAAGATAAAAATGTGGTTTATAAAGGTTCTGTTACTATTTTTGCAGGAAAAAAATAAAAAAATGATAAAGAAAAGTATTTCGCTGATTCTGATTTTGTCCGGCATATTATTTTTCGGCGCTTGTCAGAATGCATCACAAAAGAAAAGTACAGCCCAAAAATCGGCTACACCGGCAGTAATTAAAAAAACGGATACGGGAGATGCTCCGGTAATGACTTTTTCGGAAACCGAACATGATTTTGGAAAACTGACACAGGGCGATATTGTGAAATATACTTTCCATTTTACCAATACCGGTAAGTCCGATTTAAAGATCTCGCATGTAAGCACCAGCTGTGGTTGTACCGTGGGGAAATATCCGCATCAGCCGATAAAACCCGGCGAAGGAGGAGATATTGTGGTTACTTTTAACACAAAATATAAATTTGGCTATCAAAACAAAAGCATTATGTTGCTGGCCAATACCAAGCCGGCCCGTACGGTATTACACATTAAAGCAGTGGTAGTAATACCAAAAGACAAGAAATAAGAAATTAATTTTAACCATTATAATCAAAATCATCTAAGCAAATGAATACATTATTCGTATTACTGGCCGCACCTCAGGGGCAGAGTTCCCTGATGAGCCTTTTACCGTTACTTTTAATCCTTGTGGTATTTTACTTCTTTTTTATCATGCCCCAATCGAAGAAAAACAAAGCCCTGAAAAAATTTCGCGAAGGGCTGAAAAAAGGAGATAAAATTGTTACGATTGGCGGAATTCATGGTAAAATCGTGGAAGTAAAAGAGAGAACCGTGGTTATCGAAGTGGGAACACAAGGGACTAAAATGACCATTGAGAAGTCTGCTGTAGCCATGGATAACGAAATTATGGGACAGAAATAATTTTTTATCCGGCTTCAGTGTAAAAAGCCTTTGTTTTTCCTACGTAAGGGAGGACAGAGGCTTTTTTGTTTCATAGGTTTGTCGGATTTATCATCCGGTTTATCTTTTGAGAAGTACTTTTTGTAGAAAATATTTTTTTCCCCTGAAAAGTTATCGGAACTTTGCACGGTAACCTTAGAAAAAAGGGGATATTCCCTCATTTAAGAATAAGAAATAGAAAAAACACGAACGATGAAAAAAATAATTATCACTTTTCTTTCTGTTGTTTTACTAATATCTTACGCTTCCGCTAAGAAAAAACACGGAATCCATTGCCAAAAACAAACACAGAAATTTGTTGTTGACGGAAAACTAAACGACTGGAATGTTGATTCGCTTCGGTATGATCCTAAAACAGGGTTTGCTTACGCTTTTAGCAACGATGATAAAAATCTGTATGTACAGATGAAACTTTTAAACCGGATGGTAAATATGAAAGCTTTGCTTACCGGTTTTACCTTGTGGATAGATCCTGCCGGAAAGGGAAAACATGCGTTGGGCGTTAAGTATCCGCAAGGCCGGATGAATCAACAAAAACCCGGAGCCCGTTCTTCACAGCAGCAAGGACATCGTCCGGGAAGTGGTGGAAGACCCGGACAGCAGGCAGGAGGAAAACCGACTCCTGAACAGATAAAAATGTTTAACGAACGTTTTGCCAATGAAATTCCTGACTTTATTGGTTTTGAAAAACAGGGATTTCACCCCGCTATTGGTGGTGATGACGGGATTGATGTACTGCTCAGGATGGATACGCTTGGCCAGTTGATCTATGAAGCCCGTATTCCGTTGAATCTGGTATTTAAAAATCCGGAAGAGTACCTGAAAGATAACAAGCCATTCTCACTGATCCTGGAAACCGGATACATGAAAATGGATATGTCGCGAATGCCACACGGTGGTATGGGTGGCCGCATGGGTGGCGGCGGCGGAATGGGCGGCGGCATGGGTGGCGGCATGGGCGGCGGTGGCGGAATGGGCGGACAACGCCCTGACCCGTCTCGTATGGCCATGATGCAGCAAATGGCTGAGCCCTCGCGGTTGAAAATAAAAACGGTATATCTTAGTCACCAGTAATTAATATTCTCCGATAATGACCGGATCTTTACGGGTGTTTCTCGTTGCCCTTTTCCTCTTATTGGGTGGAAAAGAAATCCTGAAAGCCCAAAGACCTTCTGCAAATACTTCGTCAACATCTGAAGGAGGAAGTATTGTTGGGAAGGTAAAAGACAGGAACGAAAACGTTCCGATGCAATATACGAATGTTGTGTTGTATCGTTTGCCCGATTCGACGATGGTAAATGGTACGATTACAAACCACGAAGGAGTTTTTAAATTTACAGGCCTGAAAAATGGCCGCTATTATTTGAAAATTCATTTCATAGGATTTCAGGTAAAGACAATAGGAAATATCGTCATTTCGCCTCAAAAAAGAGAGGTAAAATTACCAGCCATTTATTTGGATCCGGTAGCCTCTACGTTGCGCGACGTGGAAGTAAAAGCCAGCCGTTCGCGTATTACTTATCAGGTGGACAAAAAAGTGGTGAATGTAACCAAAGACCTGATGGCTTCGGCGGGTTCGGCCATTGATGTGCTGGAAAATGTGCCATCGATTGATGTAGATTTGGAAGGAAATGTTTCTTTGCGAGGCTCTTCCAACTTTACGGTTCTGATTAATGGCCGTCCCAGTGTGCTGGAAGGAAATGATGCGCTTCAGCAAATACCGGCGTCTTCCATTCAAAGAATAGAAATCATTACCAATCCTTCCGCTAAATACGATCCGGAAGGCGTGGGAGGAATCCTGAATATTATTCTGAAAAAAGGTAAAAACCTGGGAATTAACGGCCTGATCAATGGTTCTGTGGGGTCTAATAATAAGTACCGGGGAAATGCATTGGTAGGATACCGTACCAAAAAGTTGAATGCTTTTATTACTGCAGAGGGAAGTTATCGTGACATGAACATGTACGTGACTACCGATGATGAAACCTATCTGCCGGATACGATAAATTACCGTCATAGCCTGATAGACCTTGTCAGAAACCGGAATGGTTATGGCGTGGGAGGCGGCTTGGATTATTATTTGAGCAAAAAGGCAACATTGACCTTCTCCGGTAAATATGGTGGAAGAGGATTCGGAATGGATAATACAAGCCGGCGTAATATTTATACTGTTCCCGCTTATGAAGATATTTATTCAAAATCTTTTAGCCATTCCAGTAGCTGGGGAAACTATTACAGCCTACAAAGTGATTATCTTCAGAAATTTAATGACCATGGGCATCAATTGGAATTTTTCGTCTATTTCTCTGGAAAGAATGATGACGAAACGGAAGTTCAATCCGATTATTTTACGGATCCCCAATGGAATGATATTGGTGATTTGTCGTCTGGTATCCGCACCCGGACCATTGATTCATCAAATGATATAAGAGTAAAAGTAGATTACAGTTTGCCTGTCGGGAAAAAGGGAAAATTGGAGGCAGGCTATCAGAGCCGGTTTTACAACGAAAACGGCGAGTATGCTTATGAAGTTTTTGATACCGCTACCGGACAATGGTATTCAAACGAGAATTATCAGAGCCTGGTCGATTTTAAAAGAAACATTCATTCGGCATATATTAGTTTTAAAAATGTCCGTAACAGTTTTGGATACGAGCTGGGATTCCGGACAGAATATACCGACCGCAGTGTGGATAATCATGATGACAAGCCCGCGTTTGTGATACAGCAATTTGATTTTTTCCCTACTGTGCATTTATCGTATCAGCTACCGGATAATTATCAGGTTTATACCAGTTATAGCCGGCGGATTAACCGGCCTGACCAGTGGAGTCTGAATCCGTTTCCCATGATTATCGATCCTTATAATATCCGGGTGGGGAATCCAAAGCTGGAACCTGAAAAGATTGATTCTTACGAATTTGGAGCACAGAAGATTTTTGCTAAATCGTTTATTTCGTTTGAATCGTATTATCGGGTTACCTCTAACCGGATTACCCGTGTGCGATTGCTGGATACGGCGGGAATCATTATCCATACAAGAGAAAATGTGGACAAAGATTATTCGCTTGGTGCTGAGCTTATGGCAAATCTCAGACTGGTAAGCTGGTTTAGCATGAATGCCAGTTTTAATATATATCATTATAAGCTGGAAGGAAGCATTGAAGGAGAGGATGTGGCTTCGAACTCCACAAACTGGTCAGGACGTATGACGGCTTCTTTTTCTATAAAAAAGAGCCTTCGGATTCAATGGATGGGAATATACCGGAGTAAAACGGTTACGTTGCAGGGTACCCGAAAAGGCATGTTTTATACCAACCTGGCCGTCCGGAAAGATTTTCTTAAGCACAAATTGAATTTGACTCTTTCTGCCCGGGATATTCTTGGTACGGCACAATATGAGTCAACAGCCACTGGCGAAGGATTCCATTCTCATTCTATTTTCCGGCGAGAATCTCCCATTGTATTATTGAATATTGCTTACGTAATTAATAATTACAAACAAAAACAGCGGCGGAATGCCGGTTCGCAGCAAAGTGCGCCGACAGATCTGGGCTTTTAAAATGGGAAGTTTTTAGGAAATGAAGTCCCCGTGAAATACGGGACCGCTCATTTGGAAAAAACACTTATTTTTGTTCAAATTTAAAAAAGAAAAAGATTATGGCAGAAAAAGTGCACACAACATGGATTGATGGTATGGCTTTCGAAGCCAAGGTAGGCGGATTTCATTTTACCCTGGATGCGGTGGAAGCTGTAGGCGGTAAAAACCGGGGACCTCAACCCAAACCTTTGTCGCTGGTTTCACTGGCCGGATGTACCGCTATGGATGTGATTTCTATTCTTGGCAAAATGCGGGTAAAACCCGATTTTTTTGATGTGGAAGTGGAAGGAGAACTTACCGATGTCCACCCGAAATATTATCATACCATCCGGATTAAATACATTTTCAAAGGAAAAGACCTTCCTATGGATAAACTGGAAAAAGCAGTGAACCTTTCGCAAGACCGTTATTGCGGAGTAACTGAAATGTTGCGTCGTGCTGCGGAAATTCACCACGAGATAGTTATTCTTGACGAATAAAAACAGAAAACAGAGAATAAAAAAGCCCGGTAAATCCGGGCTTTTTTGTTTTTAGGATAAAATCCGTTTGATAAAACGCAATTTATGGGTGTATTTTTTCAATGTTTGGTTATAGATTCCTTCATGATCAATAGCATCAATACGTACCTGACCTGATGAGTGGATAATTTCATGGTTATTGAGCAGGATGCCTACATGAACAATCCGTCCTTCTTCATTTTCAAAGAAAGCTAAATCGGCCGGACGGGCTTCTTCCACAAAACCGATAAGTGTACCCCGTTCGGCTTGTTGCGAAGCGTCACGCAAAAGATCGTAACCGCACATTCTGAAAATAATCTGTGTAAATCCGGAACAATCATTCCCGAAAAAAGAACGTCCACCCCAAAGATAAGGGGCTCCCAGATATTGCCGGGCAGTTTCCAAAAGCTTTTCGGTGGATTGTTGTCCCGTAAGTACGGATACTTCTTTTTGAAAGGTATATTCCGCATTATGCAAACGGAAACTGTTGCCGTTAAACAACGGTAACCGGCTTCCTGCGGTCAGGTAAAGCAATTTTCCGTCTTTTTTGTTTCGTGCTTCTACAAATTTTTCCGCCAAATAAACTGGCTGCTCGTTGATGAGTTGTTCAAAATAAGATTCCGGATAAAACGAGAGTTGTTTCTCATCAACCCATCCGGCATAATCATCGTGTAAAGTTTCGATAAACAGCCACGAAAGATAACGGTCTTTAATCTGTACCAGATCACCAAAAAGTAATTGATTTATCATCTGGCTCCTGTCCGATGGCTTTTCTCTCACCGGAATGGTGGAAAGTGTGCAGATTCCTTTGTCCATAATTTCTCGAATAAATGATAGAAATCAGGGATTTCTTATTTTTGTATCCGTTAAAAAACGGTGATGAAGTCATTTTTTCCAAAATTACAACAATATTCGTACGACCTGCTAAAAATTCTGACTTTTGTCGTGGCAGTGATTATCGTGGTTTCTGTGAGTCCGCGCGAAAGAATTTTTAAGTATGAGTTTAGTATAGGCAAGCCCTGGAAACATAAAGATTTATATGCTCCGTTTAATTTTTCTATTTTAAAAACCGAAAAACAGTTGGCACAGGAGCGCCAACAGGCTTTAAAAAATCTGAAACCCTATTTTCAATATGACGAGAAGGCCACCAAAGCCGGACGTGCTTTGCTGATCAAGAGTTTTGGAGAAAACTGGCATTTTATCAGTCGCCACATGAATCCGGAGATCAGTCGGCAGGATTCGATTACTTATCTGGATGCTTTGCTTGCGGTGTACGATCAGGTAGAGCGCGGAATTATCCGCCTTGATCCGGTACTGGAAGGAAAAGACAAAACCTTCCAGATTCGGCTGATAAAAAACAACAAGGTAAAAGATTATAATCTCTCGCAGCTTTATACAGTAAAAGAAGCCGATGATTATGCCATCAACTATTTGCGGCAGCTGAAAAGTCCGGATAGCTTAATGCTGTTTAAGCTGATAAATAACTCGTTGGTACAAAATGTAATATACGATAAGAAGAAGAATGAATTGGTGCGAAAAGAGCTGCTGTCAAAGATATCGCCTACACTCGGGCTGGTTCAGAAAGGCGAGCTGATCATTTCGCAGGGAGAATTGGTGACGCCGGAAAAATACCAGCAGCTGATTTCTCTGAAAAGAGAATATGAGCAGGAAGTAGGGAATTCAAAGTCGTGGAAATATGTCTACGCCGGGCGACTTATCCTGATTTCGCTGTTGTTCTTTGTGGAGATGATGTTCTTGTATTCGTTCATGCCCTCTATTTATAACGATCTCCGGAAATTGCACCTGTTGGTGGGAACGCAGGTGGCATTACTCATGGTGGCGTTTTATATCTTTTCTCATTTTCCCAACTGGAGCTACATCATCCCGTATGCTATTTTGCCCATTATCGGGGCGGCTTTTCTTGACCGGCGCGGTGCTCTGGTGGTTTATCTGATTACACTGATGCTTTTGGGCTTTTATGCGCCTAACAGCTTTGAGTTTTTCTATACCCAGTTTACAGCCGGATTCGTAGCGGTATTTTCTGTCGGACAACTGTCGAAGCGGTGGTATCTGGTCAGGAATTCTATTTTGGTTTTTGTAACCTACATGTTGGTGTATATTAGCATGTTGCTCGTTCAGGAAGCTTCTTTGTCCAGTATTTCTTCCCGCTTTGTTTTGATGCTGGCCGGTAGTTCGCTGCTAACTTTGCTGGCTTTTCCGCTGATCTTTGTGTACGAAAAACTTTTTGGTTTGGTAACACAACTGACCATGCTGGAACTTTCCAATACCAACAATCCGCTGTTGCGTGAGCTGGCAGAAAAAGCCCCGGGAACTTTTCAGCACTCCATGCAAGTGGCTAATCTGGCTTCCGAAGTGCTTTATGTGATTGGCGGAGATGCTTTGCTGGCCCGTACCGGTTCGCTATATCACGATATTGGAAAGATGAAACATCCGCTGTTCTTTGTGGAGAATCAGCCGGAAGGCTATAATCCACACGATGAACTGAGCTATGAAGAGAGTGCCCGGATCATTGTCGGCCATGTTTTAACCGGCATTGAAATGGCGCGGAAAGCCCGGTTGCCGGAACAGATTATTGATTTTATCCGGACGCACCACGGAACACGGCGGGTAGAGTATTTTTATCGTCTTGAGAGAAGACAAAATCCGGGGATGGAAGTCAATGAAACCGAATTCAGATATCATGGTCCGGTACCGTTCTCACGGGAAACAGCCGTGGTGATGATGGCCGATTCGGTAGAAGCGGCATCCCGGAGCTTGGTAAGTCCTACCGAGCAAAAAATTAATGATTTGGTTGAACTGATTGTCAATTCCATGATGGAATCTCAGCAGTTTAACAATGCGCCGATTACCCTAAAAGAGATTACGCAGGCCAAAAAGGTACTGAAGAAAAAGCTGTTGAATATTCATCATGTCCGGATTGCTTATCCGGATTAAAAGAAAAGCCGGATACGCGAAAGATAATCTTTGGTTTCGGGGCCCAGATTAAAAAGAACATCCAAAATGCTGAGGTTAGCCTGGAAAGGATGGCGGTCAGAAAAAACCTGAACATATTCCGGAAAAATTCCTTCCTGTTTTTTCTTGGGCGAAAATGCATCCCGGAAATCGGATGCGTCGGTTACTTGTTTCTCAAAGTAGGAAGTGGTTTGCCAAACAAAAGGAATTTCGATGAGTTCGCAAAGTTTTTCGATAATCATTCGGTTCATCTGAAAAAGATTATCAAATTCTCCAGAAAAGAAAGGTTTGATCTCATCGGCGTAATACAAAAAATAAGGAGAACCCTGGTAGGCAGAATGAATGGCCCGCCAATGTTTCAAAAACCATTTTTCATCGTTGAAAACAGTGACCTCGGTAATCGGTGTATGATGGCCTTTGGGTTGTTTTACCGGAACGGATAACGGAAGTACGCCCCGTTCCGAAAAAATATGACACCGGTTTCGGTAAGTCTGTTTCGGATAGGTTTCAAAAGCTTCTATCAGAACTGGATGTTCCGGCAAAAGTGAAAACCATCCGGCAGGTGGAAACCATGCGGTCGATAAAAGTATGGGATTTTGCTGATGAACCATAACTTATGCAAATATAAGGGTAACAAAAAAGGCTGCATACCTGAAAAGGAGATGCAGCCTTATACGTTTTCCCGTTGAAATTACTTTTCTTTTTCTGTTTTTTGATCTTTCAGCAGGACATCGTTGATGGCCTGAATCAGGGTTTCTTTGGGAAGAGCGCCTACAGCCATCTGAGGTTGTCCGTCTGCCGGGCAAAAAAGCATCGAAGGAATGCTGCGGATACCAAAGGCAGAAGCCAATTCTACTTCCTGCTCGGTATTTACCTTGTAAATATCAATTTTGCCTTTAAACTCTTCGGCGAGTTCTTCCAAAATAGGAGCCACAATTTTACAAGGTTGGCACCAATCGGCATAAAAGTCAATAATACAAGGCAGTTTGCCTTCGAATTTCCATTCTTGATTTTTTTCGTAATTAAATACTTTTTCTAAGAAGGTTTGTTTTGTTAAATGTTCCATTTTTAATGATATCTGTTATTTAAAGGTGTTATTTTTTTGCTTTCGGTTTAATATGAAGCAGTTGTTCGTTGATGATTTGCACATAGGTATCGCGCGGAAGCGACCCGACTTGCATCATTGGTTTTCCTGTTTTCGGAATAAACAGAACGGCTGGAATATTCTGGATTCCCAATATGGAAGCCAGTTTGTTTTCTTTGTCCACATTTACTTTGTAAATAGTGACTTTCCCTTTGTATTTATTGGCCATTTCCTGCATGATGGGAGCTACCCGGCGACAAGGACCACACCAGTCGGCGTAAAAGTCAATGACACAAGGACCGTCGCCTTCGTAAACCCATTGCTGGGGATGTTTCTCAAAATTCCAGATTTTTTTAATAAAAGTAGCATAGGTTAAATGTTCAGGAACAACCTGAACATTGTTACTGCTGTCTTTTACAATTGTCGCACTGTCTTTTTCCTGATTTCCTTTAATGCTGGTGCACCCGGAAAATACAATTCCGATAATGAGTACCAGTAGGGGAATAATCTTTTTCATATTATTTATAAACTGTCTTAATAAATGCGGTGCAAAGATAGTATAAATTAGGTTTGGTGTGGAGAAGAAATAAAAAAGTTTTGTGAAGAAAAAACAGAAAATGGGTTTATTTGTAACTTATTAGTTATCAGTAGTTAAATAGCTGTATTTAATATGTTTGCTCCGTGAAAAACGGACGCTTAAAATACGGATAACAGGCAGGACGGGTAAAAATTTTTTAGAAAAAAAGAGAAAAATCGGTATTGGTGTTTGGCTGTTTCAAAAATATTGTATTTTTGCACCCTCAAACGGAGGTCCCGTAGCATAATTGGATAGTGCACCTGACTACGGATCAGGAGGTTGCAGGTTCGAATCCTGCCGGGATCACGAGATTAAGCCCTGAAAAGCAACGCTTTTCAGGGCTTTTTGCTTTTTAGGCATCCGGTTGAAAAATGAATCTTTTTTTGTCTTCACATTGACATCCGGTAGGATAAATCTCTAAAAATATTCAGTACAAAGAGAAATTTGAATCACCAGAATGGATCAACCGGGGGCAGAATTCCTTTTTGGGTTGCCCGTTTTTCCGAATCTTAAATTTTACTGGGGCATGCCGGCGTTGTTATTTTTACTGAGCCTAAAATACAGCAAAACCTTGCATAAATCGAATTTCCAGGAATAACTTTTCTAAATTTGCACTTGTTAATTTATAAACAGCTTTGCTATCACAGATTTTAAAACAGGAATATGCATGCTTTAGTATTTGTTAAACAGGTTCCCGATGCTTCGCAGGTTCGGGTAAATTATGAGACGGGAACACTCATCAGGGAAGGGGTTCCCGCTATTTTGAACCCTTTTGAAGCTCATGCGGTGGAAGAAGCCGTAAGAATCAGGGAGAAATTTGGCGGTAAAGTAACCGTAATATCCATGGGGCCTCCTCAGGCGACCGAAGCACTGAAAGAGTGTTTGTCGATGGGGGCCGATAAAGCTTACCTGTTGTCCGACCGTGCTTTTGCCGGTTCGGATACGTTGGCGACTTCGTATGCGCTTTACGAAGGTGCCCGGAAGATTATTGAACTGGAAGGTCCTGTCGACCTTTTCTTTGCCGGAAAACAGGCCATCGACGGCGATACGGCACAAACTGGTCCGGGAATTGCCACCCGCTTTGAAATTCCGCTCGTTACTTATCTGATCAAAATGGACGAGTTGAATTTTGAAAAGAAATATGCCGTGGCTACCCGGTTGACTGAATTTGGTCAGGAAACGTTAAAAGTACCGTTGCCTGCATTTTTCACGGTGGAAGAAAGTCTGAATGAACTTTCACATGCTCCTTTGCCGTGGCTTATCCGGGCGGCACAGACAAAGATTGAAAGACTCTCCAGCGAAAACGTAACGCTCGACAGAGAACAATGCGGATTGCGACATTCGCCCACAAAGGTGAAGAAAGCGTTTACTCCCGAAAAAAGACAACGGGGCGAAACGCTGACAGGTTCTGTAGTGGAACTCATTGATAAAACTTCGGAAATTTTAATGCCGTTTTTGAAAAAGGATTTGTAATATGGAAAATAAAAAAGATACATCCGGCCGGGAAACGGAAAAAGCACAGTATAAGGATGTGTGGGTTTTTGTGGAACAAACCGACGGTGTGGCACAGCCGGTATCGTTTGAGCTTTTGACCAAAGCCCGTGAGCTGGCCGGAAAAATTGGCTGCGAAGTAGCCGCTGTTTCTATCGGAAAATCGGTTTCTCACCTTGCTGATGAGGTTTTTAAATATGGTGCCGATAAATTTTATGTCATTGAAAATGATGTGTTTGAAAGTTACCGGACTGAACCTTTCCGGGATGCTCTCTCTGACCTGGTGCGAAAATACAAGCCCGAAATTTTTCTTATCGGAGCGACTACCCAGGGACGTGACCTTTCGGGTACGGTGGCTACAGAATTAAAAACCGGGCTGACAGCCGACACCACCAAACAGGAAATTGACCCTGAAACCGGCTTGCTGCTGATGACCCGGCCTACTTTTGGCGGAAGCCTGATGGCAACCATTATTTGTCCTGACCATCGTCCGCAAATGTCCACTGTCAGACCGGGGGTTTTTAAAGCCGAACCGCTTGACAAACCCAAGCAGGGAAAAATCATTAGAGAAGAAACGAAAATTACGGAAGAACAGGTGGTTAAAAAGATTCTGCAAAAAGTAGTTTCTTCCGATAATGTGGTGAACCTGGGCTTTTACGATGTGATTGTGGCCGGTGGAAAAGGAATGGGTAATAAAGATAATTTTGAAATGCTCATCGAACTGGCTGATTTGCTCGGCGGTACCTGGGCCGGCTCGCGTAAGGCGGTTGAACTGGGGTTCGTGCCACAAACCCGGCAGGTTGGACAAACCGGACAAACCGTACATCCCAAACTGTATATCGCCTGTGGTATTTCGGGGGCTATCCAGCATCTTGTCGGGATGCAGACTTCCGATACCATTATTTCCATCAACATTGATGAAAATGCTCCCATATTTGACGTTTCGACCTATTGCATTGTGGAAGATGCGTTAAAATTTGTTCCAAGACTGATTGCTGAATTAAGAACAAAAACCAAGACCGTAAAAAAATGAGTGAAAAATTAAAATATGATGTTGTAGTGGTGGGAGCAGGACCTGCCGGTCTTTCTGCCGCTATTGTGCTTGCCAGGGCAGGGGTTCGTGTCATTGTGATTGAACGCGGCCGTTTTCCCGGAGCCAAAAATGTAATGGGTGGCGTTTTTTACAGCGATTGTATGAAAGGTGTTGTGGATAATTTTCCGGAAGGCGCCCCTGTTGAACGGCATATTATCGAACAGCGTATCTGGATGCTTGACGATGGAGCCTCGGTGGGATTCAGCCACAAAAACGACCGGTTTAATCAGGAGCCGTATAACTGCTTTACCGTTTTCAGAGCAAAATTCGACCGCTGGCTGGCCGGCGAAGCCGAAAAAGCCGGTGCGCTTATCATTAACAATACGGTGGTGAAAGAGCCGCTGATGGCCGACGGCAAAGTTGTCGGCGTGAGAACCGACCGGCCGCAGGGAGATGTTTATGCCGATTGTGTGATTGTTGCCGACGGGGTTAACTCGTTATTCTCTAAATCGCTTGGACTTAGAAAGAAAATTGTGCCTGCTCATGTGGCGCTTGCCGTGAAGGAAGTAATTGGTCTGGACGAGAAAGTGATTAACGACCGTTTTAATGTCCGTGACGGCGAAGGGGTAACCATTGAAATGACCGGTAGTTATTTCAATGGCGAAACCATGGCTTTTCTTTATACCAATAAAAAATCGTTGTCGCTCGGAGTGGGGATGATTCTGAGTGATATGATTGAAAATAAAGTGAATCCCAACGATTTGATCGAACACCTGAAAAAACATCCGTCGGTAGCGCCACTTATCGAGGGGGGCGAAACCAAGGAATATCTGGCGCATTTGATTCCCGAAGGCGGATACAAAGCCCTGCCCAAGCTGGTTTTTGACGGAGGAATGATTGCCGGTGATGCGGCCATGATGGTGGATTCAATTCACCGGGAAGGTTCGAACCTGGCTGTCACATCCGGGAAACTGGCTGCCGAAACTTATCTGGAAGCAGCCAAAAAAGGTGATTTCTCTGAAAAAACCCTGTCGTTGTACGTGAAAAAACTTGAAGACAGTTTTGTGCTGAAAGACCTGAAAAAATATAAAAGAGCTCCCGAACTGCTTCATACCAATAAAGCGCTTTTGCAGAAATATCCCAAGTTGTTGAATAATGCTGCTTTTGAAATGCTGAAAGTAGATGGCGTTCCTAAAAAGGATAAAGAAAAACTGATCTGGAAAAGTGTGAAAAAGGAAATTGGCATTGGCCATTTGGTGAAAGACCTGTTTAAATTATGGAGGGATTTAGGATGAGATTAGAAGATAAATTATACCTCGACGGTTATAAGACCGATGAAACCGGTGGCTCACATCTTATTATCAAAGATCCGTCGGTATGCCGCTCGTGTGCATTGAAACAGTGTTTGTATGTTTGCCCCTGTGCGGTGTATGAACAAAATGAAAACACCGGACAGATAGAAGTAAATTACGAAGCCTGCGTCGAGTGCGGAACCTGCCGTATTGCCTGCGATAATATCGATTGGCGTTATCCGCGCGGAGGTTTTGGTATTGCTTATAAATTTGGTTGATAAGGGATTGAGACCTTTGTAAAAGTCCAGAAACTGTTTTGGCTTTTAATGGGTAAAGGTCTCGTCTTATTTCAATTACGCTTTTTCTGCGTTGAATCCAGTCGAATGATATAAAAAAAAGAGGCTGTCCGGTAGGACAGCCTCTACATGTTCGTGGGTATTTACCATTGTAGATTTTACGACAGGATCATTCAATATATTTTATATTGATTTTTTCAATCTTGCCGTTAAATTTAAATGGTGCCCTGTCGTAATAATCAAGCGAAACCGGAGACATCAGGTCTTCGCCTACGTCAAAAGTTTCTGAAGCGGTGAATACGGCGGGAACAGTACGGCCTACTTCAGCAGTACCAACTTTTTTACCGTCAATGAGTAATGTCATGGTTGCAGGGGCAAGGCGTTTTTTATCTTTCGCTTTGAATAGTACTTCAAGCGTATGTTTTCCTGCCGGTACTTTTTTATTTGATTTTACTTTGTAGCGATTAAGGGTCATGGCGTTGTATTCGGCTCTCAGATAACCGTGATCCATATAAACTGTAAAACCGGCAGAGACGCCTCCTACCGCATATATAACACCACTTGCATTAGCCGGGACATCTACCTTTATGGTGGAATGTGTAGAAAATCCGCTCATGAACTTGGGCGCTTGTGACTCGGGAATACGGTTCATGCCTTCATACAGGTTCCACTCTTTCAGCGGACTGGCTTTTATTTCGTCAGGATGGTAAATTACCGTGTAAAGTCCTCCTCCGATAGGGAATACGTTGTTTTTTTCAGCCTGAACAAGGAAATACTCTTTTAGCTCTTTCAGTTTTTCGGGGTACTTATCCGCTACATTATGTGCCTGAGAGAAGTCTTCGGCTACATGATATAATTCCCAGGTGTCTTTTTCAGGATCCCAGTTTTTGAAATGGCTTGCTGCGGGATTCCACGGGTTACGCGGTCCAAATACACCGGCAATCCACCCATCTTTATAAATGGCCCGGCTGCCCATCACTTCAAAATACTGTAAGGTGTGTTTTTCCGGTTCTTCCGGATGATCAAAAGTGTAAGCAAAAGATACACCATCAATATCATCCTGGGCAACGCCATTGTAAAAATCTGGAGGGGTAATTCCGAGAATCTCATAAATTGTAGGAGCAACATCGATTACATGAGTAAACTGGGAACGCATTTTCCCGTCGTGTTTTATTTTTTTCGGCCAGACAATGACCATGGGGTTGCGTGTTCCGCCAAAATGTTCGGCTACAAGTTTGGTGCTTTTGAACGGAGTGCTGCCGGCCCAGGCCCAGCCATGATGGTACATGTTTTCCAACTTGGGGCCGCCCAGCGCTTTCATTCCGCCGTAATCCCTGTTCAGCACTTCAATTTGTTCTTCAATGGTACTGGGCATAGCATTTTGTGCCAGCAGCTCAGAGATACTTCCGTTGATTCCTTCAGCAGATGAACCATTATCCCCATTAATGTAAATGATCAGGGTGTTGTCGGCAATCCCCATTTTTTCCAATTCTTCGACAATCCGTCCGTATTGTACATCGGTATGTTCAAGAAATCCGGCATATATTTCCATCAGACGCGTTTGAAAAGCGCGTTGATCTTCCGGAATGTCACTCCATTTTTGCATGGTAGGATCAATGGGGGTAAGCTCGGCATCTTCAGGGATAATTCCCATTTTTTTCTGGCGTTCAAAAGTTTGTTTCCGCAATTCTTCCCAGCCCATGTCAAATTTGCCTTTGTATTTGTCAGCCCATTCTTTTGCTACATGATGGGGACCATGAACTGCTCCGGGGGTGAACCAGACAAAAAAAGGTTTATCTGGGGTCAGCGATTTTACAGAGTGTATGAATTCAATGGCTTTGTCAGCCATAGCCTCGGTAAGGTGTTCGCCGTGTTTGATGGTAACGGGGGTTGTGTTTTCCCAAAGGGCCGGTTCCCATTGTGATGTTTCCCCTGCGATAAATCCATAAAAGTAATCGAATCCCAGTCCCAGTGGCCATTGATCAAACGGACCATTTTTTGTGATATCGGTAGTTGGCGTGTTATGCCATTTGCCAAAGGCAGCTGTTTTATAGCCGTATGCTTTCAGTATCTGGGCCATGGTTGCCGCATTTTTTGGAATCCGGCCAATGTATCCGTCCCAGTCTGCAGCAAATTCGGATATTTGTCCGTAACCTACATGATGCTGATTGCGGCCGGTGAGTAATGCAGCGCGCGTAGGGGAGCACATGGCTGTCGTGTGAAACATATTGTAGCTGATGCCCTCTTCAGCCAGTTTGTTGAGCGTCGGAGTATGTATTGGTCCGCCGAAAGTTTCCGGATTACCGAAGCCCGTATCATCGGTCATGAAAATAATGATATTCGGCGCATCTTTTGGAAGCCGGTGTGGCATTTTTCTCCAGTGATGTTCAGAATCTTTGAGTGTGAGTCCGGCCTTACTTGCCGATTTTGGATAAGGAAAAGGGAGATTTTGTTGTCCAAAGGTCGTTAACGAACCCAGTACAAAAATTAGAGCAAATAACTTTCTCATTGTGTTAAGTGTTAGTTTATAATGTTTTAAGTTGGTTTGTTGTGTGGAAACTATCTTGGAGATGGTTTTATTTATTTAAATATTTGAGTGCAAAAATATTCATTTTGTTTAACTTTCAAAATGAAATGTATTTGTGGGTAGAATTTATTTCCACAAAATTTTTTTTAAATTTGACTTTCGATTAAAATTTTTTGTACTTTTGAACCATCTTTTAGGGCGTTCTGCCCATAGGGTTTTCATAATTGTTGGTTTAAGCATCTGCCTTTATCGGCAGGTGCTTTTTTGTTGGACTTACCGTAAAAAAGAGAAGCTTGTCTGTTGGTTTCCGGTCGTTTTCTTGTAAAAATATCTGACAGTCCGTAAAAAATCAATACTTTCGCAAGGCTAAAAGTTATTCACATGGGCATACTCAAAGTTATTTTTATACTTTTTCTTGTTTGGTATGGTATAAAGTTGATATTTAAATATTTACTTCCCAAAGTACTTCTCCGTTTTTTAAGAAAGCATGGCTTTGGAGCGGAACCGGATATGCCGGCAGGCAAGGAAGGAGAGATAAAAATAAAAGTGAAACATTCTGCCGAAAGGCGAAAAGATGATGGCGAATTTGGAGAGTATGTTGATTTTGAAGAAATAAAACCGGATCAAAACGAGAAAGATGAAAAATAATTGGCTGAAAAAAGCGGCTCCTTTTCTGGCTGCGCTGTTTATATTCCTTTCGATCACGGTGGTGTATTTTTCTCCGCTGTTCGAAGGACAAAAACTGAAACAACATGATATTGCCATGTATAAAGGCATGTCGAAAGAGATTGTTGATTTTAGGGACAAAACCGGTCAGGAGCCGCTGTGGACCAACTCTATGTTTGGCGGGATGCCGGCCTGGCAAATTTCAGTGATATATAAAGCCAATCTTTTCCGTGCTGTCGATAAAATTTTACGGCTCGATTTACCTCCTTCGGCCAGTTATGTATTCCTTTATTTTTTGGGATTCTTTGTTCTTTTGCTTGTTCTGCGGGTTGACCCGTGGCTGAGTATCGTGGGGGCGATTGCATTTGCCCTTTCTTCGTACTTTTTTATTATTCTTGGTGCGGGACATACTTCCAAAGCCCATGCTATTGGCTATATGGCGCCGGTACTGGCCGGAATTATCCTGACCTATCGAGGAAAGTTGTGGCCGGGAGCGTTGCTTACGGCGGTGGCTCTCTCCCTTGAGATTATTGCCGGCCATTTGCAGATTACCTATTATTTGTTGATTCTGGTTGTAATTTACGGTGTTTATCAGCTGATTAAATCGTGGCAGGAAAAACAGATGGCTTATTTTGTAAAAGCCACGTTGGTTCTGTTGGCAGCGGCGGGTATTGCGGTAGCGGTAAACATTACGCCTCTTTGGGGGACAGCGCAATATGGAAAATATACCATGCGTGGTAAACCGGTGTTAACCAAAGAAAAAGAAAATAAGTCCAGCGGACTCGACCGGGATTATATTACGGCCTGGAGTTATGGTATCGGGGAAACCTGGTCGTTGATGATTCCGGATGTAAAGGGCGGTGCCTCCGGATACATCGGTTTTGAAAACAAGGCGCTGGACAAAGCAGATCCGAATTTTCGCCGGATAATTGCCCAGCAAAATGCTTATTGGGGTAATCAGCCCGGAACTTCCGGTCCCGTTTATGTTGGAGCGATCATTGTCTTCCTTTTTGTTTTGGGAATGTTTATTCTGGACGACAAACTAAAATGGGCTCTTTTTGCGGCAACGGTAATCGCGATTCTTTTTTCGTGGGGAAAAAACTTTATGGGGCTCACCAATTTGCTAATTGATTATTTGCCCGGATACAACAAGTTCCGGGCGGTATCCATGATTCTGGTTATTGCCGAGCTGACGATCCCGTTACTTGCTATTCTTACCCTGAACCGGATCATAAAAGAACCCGGATTGTTGTTGAAAAGAAAAAAAGCCTTTTTAATTTCATTAGGACTGACAGCGGGTTTGGGCATCCTGTTTTATTTGTTCCCGGATACATTTTTTACCTTTTTCAGTAAATATGAAACGCAGCAGTTTGCCCGGTTGAAACTGGATAATAATCCGGCGCAGGTAACTTTGTTTATCAATAGCCTGAAAGATGTACGCATCGCTATTTTCCGGGCAGATGTATTGCGTAGCATGGTTTACATCTTACTTGGTGCTGCAGCACTTTATCTTTTTGCTCTTGGAAAATTGAAAAAAGGGTGGTTTTTGATGATCCTTGGGGTGCTTATCCTTGCTGATCTGGCCGGGGTTGATCACCGCTATTTGAATGACAATAATTTTGAACCGGCCCGGAAAGCAGAAAAACCGTTCCAGCCAACGGTAGCCGATCGTTATGTTTTCCGTGATAAAACACCCGATTTCCGGGTGCTTGATTTGACAAAAAATGTTTTTAACGATGCCAGCACTTCCTATTTCCATTTTTCCATTGGCGGTTATCATGGAGCTAAACTACAACGTTATCAGGATCTTATTGATGAGTATCTGATGGCGGAGATTACCGACTTACGTCATGTATTTGCATCAAAACCGACTCCTGATCGGGTTGAAGCGGCTTTGCAAAGAGAGCAGGTTCTCAATATGCTTAATACAAAATACATTATTTACAATCCGAAGGTTGAACCCATATTGAACACTTATGCTTTTGGGAATGCATGGCCGGTGCAATCGGTGAAAATGGTGAAAAATGCCGATGAAGCGATTGCTGCTTTAGGAAAAACAGATTTGCATTCGGAAGTGGTGGTGGTAAAACAGTTTGCCGGATTACTGCAACAAAAACAATTCCCCTTGGATGCTTCGGCGCAGATCAAGCTGGTTTCGTATGCTCCTAACCACCTTGTTTATGATTTTCAGTCGAAAGCTCCGCAGCTGGTGGTATTTTCTGAGATTTATTATCCCAAAGGGTGGAAAGCCTTTATCGACGGGAAAGAATCACCTTATTTCAGAGCTGATTATTTGTTGCGGGCGATGGTGGTACCTGCTGGTCATCATCAAATTGTATTTACTTTTTCGCCCAAAGCCTGGAAAGTGGGAGAGACGATTTCTTTAATAGCTTCTCTTGTTTTACTGCTTCTTTTGGCTGTTTATTTGTTTTATACGGCCAAAAAAGTTTGGGGAAAACCTAAAAAATAGAGGATTGTGGCGTTAAAAAAAGTGCTGATTATTACCTACTACTGGCCGCCCAGTGGGGGCGGCGGGGTGCAAAGGTGGCTGAAATTTGTAAAATATCTTCGCCTGTATCGGTGGGAGCCGGTGGTTTATACGCCTGTCAATCCGGAAATGCCTTCTGTGGATGAGTCGTTGTTGAAAGAAGTTCCTGAAAATGTTCAGGTGGTGAAAAGTAAAATCTTTGAACCCTATACTTTTTACAAGGTTTTTACCGGGAAAAAACCACAAGAAAAAATTCAAACCGCTTTTTTGTCTGAAAAAAAACAAAAGATTTCGGTATTGGAGAATGTGGCCGTATGGATTCGTGGCAACCTGTTTATCCCGGATGCCCGGAAATTCTGGATTCGGCCTTCCGTTAAAAAGTTAACCGCTTTTTTGAAAGAACATCCGGTAGATGCCATTGTCACTACCGGTCCGCCGCATAGTATGCATTTGATTGGCATGCAGCTCCATCAAAAGCTAGGAATCCCGTGGCTGGCCGATTTCCGTGATCCGTGGACCAATATTGATTTTTACGAACAATTAAAACTTGGCAAGCGGGCCGACCGGAAACACCATCGTCTGGAAAAACAGGTGCTGACCCTGGCTCCGGCGGTTACAGTGGTAAGCCCGGGAATGAAAAAAGATTTTCTCCGGGTAACAAAACGTACGTATCATGTTATTCCCAATGGTTTTGATGCTGAAGATCTCCGGTTGGATAAGCCGGTAGTTCCTGATCCTTCTCGTTTTGTGCTGGCGCATATCGGTTCACTGACCAAGACCCGTAATGCCGAAAATCTTTGGAAAGTTCTCAATGAACTTACCCGGGAGTTTCCCGAATTTGCCCGTAAGCTGGAAATCAGAAATGTGGGGAAAATTGATGTGGATGCTGTAGAGTCCATACGAAAATACGGACTGGAAAAATATTTGCACAGAGTAGATTATCTGCCACATGATCAGGTAATTGCCGAACAGAACAAAGCGGCGGTACTTTTACTTTTTATCAATCGTACCCCCAATGCAAAATTGATCCTTACCGGTAAACTTTTTGAATACATTGCCTCTAAACGTCCGGTGATTTGTATTGGTCCGCCTGACGGAGATGCTGCCCGCATTGTTACAGAAACAGGTTGCGGGACGGTTTTTGATTTTGATGAAACCGAAAAGCTGAAAAAACAATTGCTTTTGTTATACCGGTCGTTTACAGAACGAACCGAAAAACAGGAATGCCGGGAAGTGGAACGTTACGAAAGAAAAAACCTGACCGCTCAAATGGCGGCTGTTCTCGATGAGATAACCACTAAAACCAGGTAAACAAATCTTCTTTGATGGGCTTAGCCGCCAGGATGTTTTTTACAAAATTAGAGATGTCGTAATCTTTCTCGTTAAATACGCGGTAAAGCTCTTTCATCATCAAATCCTGTGTGCGGATATTGCGTTTGGTGGCAATTTTTTCCACAAAAACATTGGTGGCGATTTTTCCTTCCAGCACCACTTTTTCAGAGATATATTCGGTAAAAAAGCCTTTGCCAATCAGCAATCCCAGTGTGCGGTTCCGGCTCATATCGTTGAGTGCAGTCAGACTAAAATCACCAAAACCACAATAGTTAAAAATAGTTTTTTCTTTCCCTCCGAAGCGGGAAAGCAGATAACGCATCTCGTTGATGGAACGGGTGAGGACGAGCGAACGCAGGTTCGGCGAGTCATAATGGGCATCTACAATGCCGATGATAATGGCGTAAATATTTTTTAAAATGCTGGACAGCTCCACGCCGACCACATCATTGGTAAAATCAAGAAAAATGTTGGTATCCTGAAAAAGGTCTTTGAAGAAATCAAAATATTTACTGTTTTTGGAAGCTACCGTCATGCCCGTAGGAACCAAGTTGATGATTTCGCGGGCGAATGAAGGTCCTTTTAAGCTAATAACAGGTTGGTTTACAATGCGCTCAAGGTTTTGCGGAATGGTGTTGTTCTGGTTTCCAAAACCTTTGGCCAGGTTAACCAATAATGCATCCGGATTGATGAATTTTTTATTTTCCGTAACATAATCAATGATAGCAGTGGACGGGATGCCGAAAAAGATCACATCCGATTCTTTTAAGATTTCTTTATCGGCTGTTGCTCTTATATTCTCATTCAGCGGAATGGTCGGAAAATATTTATGATTTACATGATGCTGATTAATAGAGTAAATAACTTCTTCTTCAATGGAAAGAATGTCGATGGTGTGCTGTTCCTTTTTTCCCAGTACTTGTGCAAAAGCCGTGGAAATGGCCCCGCTTCCCACCAGACATATTTTTAACGATTTGGGCATAAATCAATCTTTTTCATCTGCAAAATTAGGAATTATTTGGCTGTAAACTATTTTTGTTGTGAAGGATTAGCGGATGACCTTGAAAATTTGTCTGAAAACCTGCCGGATTTTTTGGTTAATATCTTCCGAAACCCTGAAAAAGTATATCGGTACCAGAAAAGCCAGCGTGAGGAACGTACTTCGTACAATTAAATCCAAAATAAAATGATTCAGAACAGGAATAAACGTGGAAAGATACCAGGCCAAAAATGCAAATACAACAATTTCAATATGCTTGAAACTGAACGGCTGGAATTTGAACTTTTTATATAAAAGCAGGTATTTCAGTCCGTTGTAAATGTATTTTGAAATAAGAGAGGCCAATGCCGCTCCGGTTATTCCCAAAACAGGAATCAGCAGCAGGTTGGTAACAATGAGCAATAGGGCGAAAACAAATAACAGATACGACAGCCACCGGTAATATTTCGAATTCAGGATCACGTGGGCACTTACGCCCATAAATAAATCGGAAAGATTGGCCAGTCCGATAAACAAAATGACGAATTTACCAGCGGTGTAATCTTTTCCCACAATATGAAAAATATTGTCGAGGTTTCCCCAAACACCGATAAAAAGCAGAAAACCAATAACGCTTAAACTGATAGAACTTTTGCGGTAAATGTCCATTACGGTTTTGCGGTCGTCGTTTTTCCAGGCATCGGCAATTACCACCGAACTGATTTTTCCCATGGTTCGTGAGGGAACCAGAATAAGTGTGCCAAAGAAAAAAGCGATAGTATAAACACCCGCAGCTGCCAGTCCAAGATACTGATTGACCATGATGACATCGATATTCAGTACCAAAACACCGGAGAAACTGGCCAGAATACCAAAAAAGGCCACGCTGATCATTTCGCGCGCCATTTTTTTATCAATAAAACCGAAATCGGGTTTGACAAAAAACATTTTGTCTTTAATCAGTGTACCGGCCAAAAACAGCGCCGGCGAAATGAAAGCCAGCACATATAAAATTACCAACCACTGAAAGTCGATAATCTTAAAGAAATAAAGCAAAATAGCAGCAAG
Organism: Candidatus Sulfidibacterium hydrothermale; assembly: GCF_020149915.1. Lineage (GTDB taxonomy): Bacteria > Bacteroidota > Bacteroidia > Bacteroidales > F082 > Sulfidibacterium > Sulfidibacterium hydrothermale. Next base: position 2,362,004 of record NZ_CP083760.1, on the reverse strand, counting down.
AATAAGCAGCCGTTGTACTACTTCTTTATAAACGATCCCTTTTACGGCATTGTATAAAACCCGGTAGTAGGTATCAAAGAGACTAAACAGCAGGGTAAACAGGATCAGCGGAATGACGTAATAAAAATAGTCGAGAAACAGCGATGATTTTCCGGCAGCCCGGGCGATGAAAAGCGGTTTAAGCAGAAGATAAATTCCGGTAGCCAGCACAAAACCGGTAAGTCCTACCAACAGCGTGAGCCCGAGATAGCCGTGGTGTTTCTTTTCCGGATCACGAAAATAGGGGAAAAGCTTAACGCTGACCGTATTAATTCCCAAACTGGCAAACTGGGCAAAAAGTACTGAATAGGATACCAAAATACGTAACAAACCCACCTGTTCGGTAGAAAGTATCCGTGGGAAAAGCCATCCGGTGGTAATAAATCCCAGCACTACGCCGAGATAGGAATAAACTGTTCCTGAAATACTTTGCTTTTGAATAACGCCCACGGCCTGTTTTATTGATTGATGGTTTGCAAATATCAGAAATTAACCCGAACTACACTGCAGGAAATGAAAATTGCGTCAGATGAATCCCCAAATATCCGGTTTAATGGTTTATCGAGCAAAATGTGTCATAAATTAAGGTCTGTTTTCATATCTTTATAAATTCTCTGAAATTATTCCTGTCAATAACTTTACTTTCGGCGTTATAAGTTTCAATAAAAGTCTTTGGTAACCGTGCTTTTTTCCGGTTATTCCATTTAAATTCAAATCCATATATTTTCCCGCTGTATTCTTCTACAAAATCTACTTCCTGTTGTTGTTTGGTTCTCCAAAAATAAATGCGTGCAAGCCTCTGTTTATATTCAATTTGTTTTATTCTTTCTGAAATCAAAAAGTTTTCCCACAATGCTCCTTTATCGGTTCGTAATTCAAGGGGATTGAAGTTTCCTATTATCATATTACGAATGCCGTTATCATAGAAATAAATTTTCTTATTCGTTTTTATTTCGTTACGAAGGTTACGGCTAAAACTTCCCAACTTAAAGATTATAAATCCTTTTTGAAGAATGTCAATGTATTTACTTATGGTATTTTTATCCACATTTACAATTTGTGCCAGCTCGGAATAGTTTACTTCACTTCCTATTTGTAGCGCCAGTGCCTGAACCAATTTATCCAGGACATCGGGTTTCTGTATATTGGCAAACGAAAGAATATCTTTATACAGATAACTGTTCACTAAATTTCGTAGTACGCCAATTTCGTCATCCGGATGATTTAAAACATCCGGATAAAGCCCGTATAACAATCTGTTTTCAAGTTGTTGCTCGGCATACAAATAGCCGTGATGTTCTTCGTATTCCTCCCACGAAATAGGAAATAACCGATATTCCCATTTCCGACCAGTTAATGGTTCGTTTATTTGGTTGGATAAATCAAAAGAAGATGATCCGCTTGTAAGTAATTGAACATCCTTAAATCGGTCTGTAATTATTTTCATTGTAAGTCCAATACCTTTTATCCTTTGGGCTTCATCAATGAAAACATATTTATGCTTGCCCAAAATGGAACGAATTTGTTCGGTATTTGGTTCCGTCAATAAAGTTCTGGTTTTGGGATCGTCCCCGTCAAGCAGCAAATAATCTTTGTTTTTCAGGATTTTTTCTATCAGGGTTGTTTTTCCGACTTGCCTTGGCCCCATTAAAACAATTGCTTTTCCTGACCCGATTTTATTTTTGATAACGGGTTCTAAATATCTTAAATACATCTTTTTTTCTTGCAAAGATACTGTTTTTCGTGAATAAATTCACTGATAGTTATGTTTTTTGGTGATTATTATATACTGCCGATTACAAATCAAAATGATTTTTTGGTTTGACTTTATGCCATTTTTTATTTTTAAGGATTTGATTTACAACAATTATTGAATCTTTTACGGATAGGCTAAGAACAGGAGTCTGTCAAGATTCAATTTAATGGGTTCGTCTACTCCATATTTTTTCTGTTACCTGAATGATCTGTTTGTTAATGTCCTCGGAAATTTGCAGCCGGAAAACGATGAGCCAGTAAAAAATACTTACCCCAAAAGTGTAGATAAGGGAACTAATCAAAAGGTTATGCAGAGAAGGTAAATAATGAATAATGACAAAAAATAAAATACCGATAAATAAAATAAGCGGCGTTTTCATACTGAAAGGATGCATTTTAAAACGGTAAAACACAAAAAGTGATTTTAACGAATTATGCAAACTCAGCGTAATGGCTGTAGCCAGGGCAGCCCCGTTCAGTCCGTAAAGTGGAATGAAAATGATATTAAGGATAATGGTGAGAAAAACCAGGGCCACCTGAAAATATAAGTCGGCCCGGTAGTATTTTGATGTGTTGATGATGGTGCCGTTGATGCCCGTGGCAATATTAATGATGTTTCCTATGGAAAGAAAAAGAATAATGTATTTCCCCTGGCCGAAAGTTTTTCCGAAATAACTCATTACCAGGTCGATATTTATCCATATAAGCAAAAACAAAAAGATGGATATGGTCAAAGGGGCGATGGCTGATTTTTTGTATAACGTTTTGATGTTATCGGTATCATTTGTTGCCCAGCCATTGGCCACTACCGGGGCAATAATGGATTGTAAAGCCCTTGACGGAATAAGAATAGAACCGGCAATAAACAATGACGGACCGTAAATGGCTACATCGGCAAGGTTCAGATAATGGTTAATCATCAGTGTGTCAACATTCAGTAATATCATGGCGGCCCCCATGCTTAAAATGCTGAAAGCGGCATAAATGTATAGCGGCCTGAATTCTTTATCAGCAATGAGCCTGAAACGGATAGTAAACCGGAAAGCCCGCAAATGCAACAGATAACCGAAAAGCAGCAAAAAAACCAGCAAATAGTTGAAAGCAAAAAGTTTAATGAAAAGAGGAAAGGCAATGATATTGTACCAATATAAAAGAATGAGAATCATTACATTGCCTCGGAGAAGCAGCTCTTTTAAAAAAACGGGAACGGTTGATTTAAAATGAGATTTGGAAAGTGCTGCTCCGATTTCAAAAAGAACAAAACCGAAAAGGATAGGAAAAACCAACATTTTGTTTTCTAAAAGCAGCGGGTTATTTTCTTTCCCAAACCAATATTTTGAAAAGACAAGGATAACCAGAGAAGCCACTCCAATACCTACGGCGGTCCAAAAAAGAACGAAAAACAGAAAATCTTTTTCTCGTTTTGTCTTAAAAACCGGAAAATAACGAATGATGATATTCGGCAAGCTCAGCTGTGCCCACGGAACAATAATCATGGCGTAGGAAACCAGATAACGGGCTGTCCCCCAGTGTTCTGGATGGGCGCTGAATACTCTTGGAACCAGCAGCACGGTATAAATGCCGCCGATAAGAAAACCCAAATAAATGAAAATGGTGTTTTTAAATCCTTGTCGAAGTACAATGCCCATTACAATAGTTTGGTTATCTTTTGATAAATTCTCTCGCAGGCTTTCCCGTCGGTGAAAGTATGAAATTTATTTTTGATTTTTTCCCGTTGTTCAGCATCCTGGTCAGGATACTCAAAATACCGGCGGATGACTTTTAAAAGCTCTTCCCGGTTTTGAACTTTTGGCCCGGGTGTGTTTTCTTCGTAATGAAATAAAAAGTTTCGTTTTGCCCGGTATTCTGCATCATCATAATTATAGAAAATAATGGGACGGTTTAGCAACAGGTAATCAAAATAAATACCCGAATAGTCGGTAATGAGCATATCGGTGAAATAAAGCAATGGCTGAGGATCAGGAAATATTGACGGAGAAGCCGAAAGAATCCGGTCAAAACCTTCAATTGCTTGTAAATCGGTGGTGTTGATATGGCTGCGATATAAAAACCGGGCGTGTTGTTCTTCTAATAATTGCTGCAATTTTTCCAGCGGAAAAAGTTCGGCCAAAGATTTTTGGGCCATCTCTTTTTCCCGAAAAGTGGGCGCATACAAAATGATTTTTTCACGAAGAACAGGATGCTGATGAAGAAATGATGAATGGTCGTGCCGGATAAAATCGTTTTTGGGTAATCCGGAAATAAAAATCTTTTGTTCCGGTAACCGGAAAGCCTTTTGCATGATTTTTCCTTCAAAACCGGAAGAAACACAAAAATAATCAATGGCTTCAGAAAAAGCACTAAGACTTTTCGTGTCGGCGTCAGGAGCCAAAAGGCCGATATTTTTCAATGGGGTTCCGTGCCATAAATTGATAATCTTTTTTTTCGGAGAAAGCGGAAAAGGGAAAAAATCATCCGGCCCGGTGGTGACCATCAACACTTTTGCTTTTGCCATTCGGACGAATGTTTTCGCATGGTAGGCGTATAAAATCTTTCCGGGATATTTTTTCTGAAGATTTTGGTAGGTTTTTTTGTCTTTCGTAAAAAAGAAAAAAGGAAAAACCGGTTGAATTTGACAGAGATATTGAAAAAAATATTGGTTATTTCCGGTAAAATACTTTGCACCGTGTCCGGCAATGATTACGGCATTATCTTCTTTAGTCCATTGACAGGCCAAACGGTAAATCGCTTTAACAAAGGGTCTTAAAAAGAGCGTAATGAATTGTTCCATGGCAATGGATTAAAAAAGGCGATCGTTTTTATTTTGCGTTTCGTTGTTTTTCAAGAATCTCGTTGATGAGCGTAGAAGAAACCCCTTTGGTGTAGGGGAAGTAAATGATTTTTACTCCGACCGCTTTGAATTGTTCGTCGAATTTTTTCCATTTGTCGGTTTCAAACCAGTCATCGCCTACAAACATCACATCAAATTTCAGCCGTTCCCACATCTTAAATTTGTCCATGTCGTATTGCGGAACAACGGCATCCACATATTTTATATTCCGGACAATTTCCATGCGCTCCTGATGCGGAATTACGGCTTTTTTGTTTTTATAGGCCACCAATTCATCGCTGGTGACCCCAACGATAAGCTTGTCGCATAAGCCTTTGGCGTTTTTTAACAGGTTCAGGTGACCGATGTGGAACAGGTCAAAAACACCAGAGGTGTAACCGATTACCATTTTTTCATCCCCTCGTTTAAACATATCTTTTGTTTTTTATGGTTTGTCTTGATTTGAAAGGTTAAAATTACCATTTCCATGATTTCCGGAAATAATTTTTCCGGAAGATTTCAATATTGATAAACATCCACAATATTTGGCCTGCCCGCGATTCGTTTTTACTTTTTTCAATGAGTTCGTTTAAAGCGTCATTTTTGAGCCAGTCAGCCTGTGGCAGCAGCTCCCGTGCCAGCTGTTCCAATTCTGAAAACCATTGGGTTAACGGAACAGGAAATCCTACCTTTTTCCGGTCGATAATCTCCGGAGGTAAATATTTACGGGCAGTTTGTCGTAGCAGATATTTGGGAATATCCAGCTTTTCGCTGTATGCGTCAGCGGTTTGGGCTTTGGCTTTTTCGCGGGCTTCTTTATTTTTCCAGTGCAGTTTTAAAGCATAGGGAATTTCACGATACGTAAATTCAATCAGCTGATGGTCAAGAAAAGGAACACGGGCTTCAACGGCCGTTTGCATGGTGGTGGTATCTACCCGCTGCAGTAAACCTTTTACGTGGTAGCGGTGAAAAAACCGGAACACGTTCTCTTCATTGGCTTTGTTTTTAAATTCTTCCCGGATTTTTTCGTCAAATTCTTTCCGGTAGTCGGAGGGCGTTGTTAGCAGGGTATCGCGCATGTGGCGTGGAACATAATCGTATTGAGAAATGAAATAATCGTAAAAGTCTGTTTTGGTCGGATGGTGGGTATAATCAAACGGCGATCGGAAGATTCTTCCGTAACCACCCATTAATTCGTCAGCTCCTTCGCCAGACAGCACTACGGTGATTTTTTCTTTCAGTTTTTCCGACATGAAAGCCAGCGGAATTTCATTGGGAACACCCAATGGCGCATCTTTAAAGGTGATCAGTTGTTCCCAGCGGGAAAGATAATCGTGAATGCGAAATATAATTTTGTGATGAATGGTATGATATTTTTTCGCTACGATTTCCGAGTAATCGAACTCGTTGAGCTCGGGAAATCCAATGGTATAAGTGTTAACAGCCTCCTGTTTGTACCGGGCTGTAATGGCGGTGATCAGGCTGGAATCTACTCCGCCGCTCAGGTAAGTTCCCAGCGGAACATCCGCAATCAGCCGGTAACGAATGGCCCGGGTAATGGCTTCATCAAAGCGGTGCAGCAATGCCTTTTCATCAAAAACCGTTTGAGTATTGAATTCAGAAGGCAGATCCCAGTAGGTTGTCTTTTTTATTTGAAGATCGTTGTTTAACCTCAGGAAAGTTCCGGGTTCCACCTGATAGATCGACTTGAAAAATGTATAAGGTGAACGGATATAACGGTTGGCAAGATATTCATCTACTGCCTGATCATTAAATATTGCATCAATCAATCCGCTGTTTAACAGTCCTTTGATTTCTGATGAAAAAACAAAAGTAGTTCCATCAAAAGAAAAATAAAGTGGCTTGATGCCCATCCGGTCGCGGATGAGAAAGAGTTCGGAACGAGACCGGTCGAACAGGGCAATGGCAAACATGCCATTGGCTTGCTGTAGAAACCAGTCGATGCCGTTTTCTTCTACAGCGGCTAAAATGACTTCGGTATCGGAAGCCGTTTGGAAAGGGTAGTGTAGTTGTTTTTTGATTTCCTGGAAGTTATAGATTTCGCCATTGAAAACAATTACCCATCTTCCCGAATGGGAAAACATGGGCTGGTTAGCTTGTTCGCGGGTATCGATAATGGACAGGCGGCGGTGCCCCAAGCCCGTTCTCTCTTTTTCAGAAAAGATTCCTCCGGCATCCGGTCCGCGATGGCGAATGGCTTCGTTCATTTTGGTAAGCCGTTGATCAATGGCTTCGATTTTTGTTTTTGAGAAAATTCCGTTAATTCCGCACATAATCTTTTCTGTCAAATTCTATTCTTAATTTTCCGCCATCAGCGAAAGCAGCTTTTTCTCCCGCTTTTTTAGCGGATACCGCGTAACGATTCGTTTTCTTGCTTCTTTTCCCAATACTTCCTTGTTCTCAGCGGCCAGTGCCTGTCGAATCACTTTTTCAATTTCTTCTGTTTCTCGCTTTTTGACAATGAATCCGGTTTCGCCAATAATTTCGGGAATATTATTTACCGACGAGCCAATGGGAATACACTGGCATAACATTGCTTCGCTTAATGCACATCCAAAACCTTCGAAAATGGAAAGCTGAAGATAAAAAGTGCTCTTTGAATAGAGCTGTTTTAAAGTTTCCGGTGGTAATTTCCCCAAGAAAGAAAGATTGGGCGGGCAGGAAGTCAATGCTGCCGGTTTTTCCATTCCGGCAATGGAAAAAGAACAATCTTTTAGCTTTTCGGCCAGCTCAACAATCCGGTCGCCTCCTTTAAGAATAAACTGTGAAGCGGAGAAAACAGAAAGAAATGTTTTGGGTTTTCTTGAAACGTTTTCCTCCGGTTTCCAGAAGTCTTCGTCACAGCCGTTGGGAAGTACCTGGATGGGAGTTTTTAGTTTGGGGAAGAAGTGCCGGATCCCTTGAAAACTCCATTGATTATCAGAAAAATAAGTGTTTCGGGTGTAGATCAAAGAATCGCTTACGGGTAATAATAAAGTAGCTGTTTGGTATGATTGTTTGCAGAACCATTTGAGCGGTTGTTTGCGCAAATTGCCGTAATGTAACGGCGGAATTGCCGCACAATCGGTTCCGTTGAGAATGATGTAAACTTTGGTGCCCGTTATTTTCCCTATAACAGCCGGTAACAGCGACCAGTAGCCGCCAAAAGAAACCACAATTTTTTTAGTGGTTCGGATGTGTTTAAAAAGAAAAAAAAACTGATGAATGAGATAAAAAGGCGTTAAAAATTTTTTCTGCCAGTTGTAAGTGTTGACGAAAACGCGGTATTGGGTTGAAAGCAATGCAATATCGCTTTTCACAAAAGAACTGAGTGAAGGGGCAACGTAAATAATGGTATTTTTTGAATTGGAGGCCATATCAGGCGCAAATTTAATATTTTTCCCGGCCTGCCGGGTAACAGAAAACCGGAGGGTTAACGACCAATTTGCTCATCCTTTTTTTTCAATGCTTCTAATCGCGAACGGCGGATGCTGGTGTTCAGTTCAAATCCGATGAGAATGATAAATGCATTGTAATATATCCAGACCAACAGGATAATCAACGATCCGATAGATCCGTACAAAATGTTATAGCGTGAAAAGTTTTCAAAATAAAGCTTGATAATTATTCCGCCTACAATGAATAAACTGGTAGCCAGAATGGAACCGGCCGAAAAAAAGCGATACCGGACTTTCTCTTTCCCGGTTTTTAACTGCCCGAAATAATACAAAAGAGATGTGCTTAAGAAGGTGAAAAAGAGAATAATAATCCAACGCAAAAGTTGTAAGGAGAAAATGGACAAATCGCTGGTAAGCAGATGGTGCTCTGTTAATAGCCGGATGGAAAGTTCGCCAAAACCCAAAAGTACAAACGAGATAAACAAAAGCACGGACAAAATAAGCATCAAGCCAAAAGCCACCAGCTTTTGTTTCCACCATGGTCGTGTTTCCATGGCATGATAGCTTTGGTTAAAACCTTCCAAAATGGCATCTACTCCGTTGGTCGCAAAGTAAATCGCCATGAAAAAACCTGCTGACAGCAATCCCTGGTGCGGACGGCTGATAATTTCTTCCACCGTATTTTTTACCATAGAGTAAATATTGGCCGGAATCAGTTCCTGAATCAGGTCCAGTAGATAGGTCTGGTAATGTTCGCCGGTAACAAACGGAATCAGGGTAAACAAAAACATGATGAACGGGATGAGAGCCAAAAAAAAGTTGTAGGCAATGGCCGAAGCCCGGTAGGTCAGCACGCCTTTAAACAATCCGCGGAAGAAAAAAACCAGTACATCGTACAGCGGCATCCCGTCGAAACCGGGTAAAACAATGACCCGCAGCAACTTCTTGAGCCGGAGATGGTAATGAATGTATTTTCTTTTGATTTTGTGCAAGGTAAAGCAGTTTAGTCGTTAATGGCTTTTAAGCTGATATCCATGCTTTTAATTTGATGCGTGAGCGCTCCCATCGAGATGTAATCTACTCCGGTTTCGGCATAAGTCCGGATGGTTTCGGGGGTGATTCCGCCAGAAGCTTCCGTTTCGTATTTCCCGGCAATTTTTTGTAAGGCTCTTCGGATATCATCCGGAGTAAAGTTGTCCAGCATAATCCGGTGGATACCACCATATTGTAGCACTTGTTCCAGTTCATCAAAATTCCGGACTTCGATTTCAATTTTCAGATCGAGATGATGTTTTTTCAGGTATTGATGGGTTTTTTCGATGGCTTTTTCGATACCGCCGGCAAAATCGATGTGATTGTCTTTGATCATGATCATGTCATAAAGTCCAAAGCGATGATTTTCGCCACCACCGGCTTTTACGGCCATTTTTTCAAAAACCCGGTTACAGGGTGTTGTCTTTCGGGTATCCAGCACCTTGGTATGTAACCCTTTTAATTTGGAAACCACTGCCGCAGTAGTGGTGGCAATGCCACTCATCCGTTGGATATAATTTAAAGCCGTCCGTTCGCCGGAAAGTAAAATACGTGATTTGCCACTGATGGTCATGATTTTATCGCCCGGCTGAACCGGATTTCCGTCAGGAATGAAAATATGGATTTTCGTTTCCGGGTCCAGTAGTTCAAAAACTTCCCGGACAATTTCTGTTCCGGCAATAATTCCGTAACCTTTGGCCAGCATAACAGCTGTTCCTTTTGCTTCTTCATCGATGGTGGCCAGCGAAGTATGATCGCCGTTTCCCAGATCTTCCTCCAGTGCTTTTGCAATAATTTCTTTTATGGTCATGAATCGCTTTCCTCTATGTCAATTTGCTGAATTTGAAACCCATTGTTGCCGGGACTGAATAAAAAATAGATATTCCAGCGGGTTTGATGGCTGTGATAAAGTCCGATAAAATAGTAATTTACACCCGCAAAACCTTCTTCTTTTAGGCTGAATCCCGAAACTTTATTTTTCTTAAAAAAATCTTGTAGCAGCCATTGGGCTTTTGTTTCGGAGAAAAAACCGTTGTTTCCCGGAATATTCACATTGACGAAACCTTTAAAATAGTTTTGCAATGGGCTGGTATCTCCTTTGGAAAAAGCTGCTGTAAAATCTTTTTTCATCTGTTGTGTATTCGGAGCCTGTGCTACCGGTAGCAGCCCTAAAAAAAGAAGGTATAACAACAGTTTGGCCATTTTGGTTTCGTTGAAAATTGCAGCCAAAAATACGAAATTTACGTTTGTCTGTTGAAATCTTTTTTCGCGGGTAAGAGTGGCCTTATGGTTTTATGTTACATTTGAAAAAATTTTCAAACTGAATGGTATGAAACGCTTTTCTGCTCTGCTGATGTCACTGGTTTGGGGGATGATTATGTTCTCTCTTTTCTCCTGCGGATCACCGCAGTCGAATCCAAAGAAAAAATTTGACGTCCGGTTGAACAAATTTAACCGGAGCTTGCGAAAAGCGGATAAAACCCTGGATTTGATGGATGCCATGGCAGCCCGGAAGGCGCTGGTAGAAGCTGATTACCGATCAGGAAGAATTACCGAAGCTGAGGCCCGTCGGCGATTGGCAGCCATTAACAATCAGTTTAACCGTAAAATTTCCGGTGAGTCAACAGCCGTTCCCGGAAAAGGATTGCCCAAATGGGCTAAGGCCATTGGGTTGATGGAACCGCAAAAAATGGTTTTGGATAAATCGCTTTCGCAAATCACTTCCGAAGATCAAAATGGAGGGGGATATAACTCTCTTACCCTGGTTTACAAAGGAAGTTATCGGCAGGCTATGGCCGAAGCCCGGAAAATTGCGGCCCATGCTAACGTGCCGTTAACTCCCGAGTATCGTACGGCCATGGAAATGAAAAGAAAATATGGCGATGAGATCTTAAAAGGAGCGGTTTATATGAATTTTGAACCCGGTGGGCGGAGTAGCCATTCGAATTACAACATTGCTATTACCGTAGATGCCTCGGGCGTTTTAACCATTACGGCTACTGATGCCGTGAAAATGGAAAAAGAAATGCGAAGTTTAAAACCGGCAGGCCGATGACGGAGAAAATTGTGATTTCAGGTGGCAGCAGCGGGCTGGGAAAAGCTTTGGTGGAAACATTTCTTCGCCAGGGGCATGATGTGTTTGCTTTTGCCCGTTCTGAGGAAAAATTACAGGCCCTTCATCAAAAAATGGCTTCCTGTCGTACTTGCGGCCATTTTTATTTTACCTCATTCGACCTGCTCTCCGGCGATTTTTCGTCATTGGCCGGAAAAGTAAGTGCTACTTTAGGAAAAGTTACCCGGATGGTGAATAATGCCGGGATGCTGCTGAATAAACCTTTTCTTGAAACTGCGTATGACGAAGCTGAAAACCTGTTCCGTGTGAATGTGATGGTACTTTTCCCGTTGATCCAACATCTTTTTCCGTTGATGGTTCCCGGAACGCACATTGTAAATATAACCAGCATGGGTGGTTTTCAGGGAAGCGTGAAATTTCCGGGATTGTCGGCTTACAGTGCATCAAAAGGGGCCTTGTCTGTACTTACAGAAAGTATGGCCGCTGAATTTTCTGAAGATCACATTTTTGTCAATGCCCTGGCTTTGGGAGCGGTACAAACCGAAATGCTTTCGGCGGCTTTCCCGGGATATAAAGCTCCGCTGACAGCTCCGGAGATGGCTGGCTTTGTGGCCGATTTTACGCTTACAGGAAACCGTTTTTTTAATGGAAAGATTTTGCCGGTTTCTGTTAGTACACCCTGAAGCAAAGACAAACGGGGTGGAAAAATCATTACTTTTGTTTTCTAAAAAGTTGAAAAAATGGCCATGGGCGAAGAAACGGTAACCCATCCGGGAGTAGTGAAAAAAATTGAAGGGGATAAAGCGGAGATTTCTGTGATATCCAAAGCCAGCTGTATTTCCTGTTCGCTGAAGAATGTCTGTTCCGTGAGTGATATGAAAGAAAAGATCATTGAGGTGGATATTGCCGATTTGGGAGGACATCATGAAGGCGAAAGCGTTGTGGTGGAAATGAAGCAATCGTACGGCACCTGGGCGGTATTGCTGGGCTATTTCTTTCCTTTTCTTGTGCTGTTTTTTGGTTTGATGCTGTTTTTACACCTTGGTCTTGACCAAGGGCTGGCAGGCATTCTATCCATCGCTTTGCTGGCCCCTTATTATGGTATTTTATACCTGATGCGTGGCTATTTTAAAAAACGTTTTCGTTATCATATCCAGAATTAGCCAACCTATTTGCTCCTCCGAATATTACTTATTATCACGTTAGTATGAAGTTTTGACGGGTTTTTTTGTGCCTGTTTTATCCTTTTTTTGACAAAATAGAAATTTTAAAAGTTTCTAAATAACCTTTTTTTTCTTTCGTCAAATGCGTTGTTATTTTTGTAACGTTTTGAGAATCAATAATTATTATATGTAGATTGTTTAGTGAATCGAATTGTTATTATTTGTCAGGTAAAAATAGGTCGGAAAGCACCCGCTCCGGAAGGCCGAAAACGAATAAAAAAAGTTTAAATATTATACTTTTGTAATCCGTATAAAATTTTATGTGTAACCAACATAAATACTTGTGAATCATATCGTCATTATTTCAGTGGTGGTTCTCGGAATACTGGGCCTGGTATCGGCTGTAATTTTGTATTTCGTAGCCAGTAAATTTAAGGTGTACGAAGATCCGAAAATCGATGAAGTGGAGGCTGCTCTGCCCAGTGCCAACTGTGGTGGCTGTGGTTATCCGGGTTGCCGGGCTTTTGCTGAAAATGCTACAAAAAGTGCCAGCAAAAATCATTCGCTTGAAGGTTTTTTCTGCCCGGTGGGTGGAAATGAAGTCATGCAAAAAGTAGCCGGGATCTTGGGTCTCGAAATTGAAGAAAAAGATCCCATGATTGCGGTGGTGCGTTGCAATGGCTCGTATGCACATTCTCCGGGAAAAGTGAAATTTGAGGGCGTTACTTCCTGCGCTTTTGCGCATGCCCTTTATGCCGGCGAAGGCGGATGCCAGTATGGCTGTCTTGGCCTGGGCGATTGTGTGGCGGCATGTGAGTTTGATGCGATCCACATGAATCCGGAAACCGGATTGCCGGTGGTTAGCGATAAATGTACCGCTTGCGGAGCCTGTGTGATTGCTTGTCCGCGTGATATCATCGAATTGCGCAAAAAAGGCCCGAAAGATAAACGCATCTTTGTTTCTTGTGTGAACAAAGAAAAAGGAGCCATTGCCATTAAAAACTGTGATGTGGCTTGTATCGGGTGTGGTAAGTGCGAAAAAGTCTGTGAATTTGATGCCATTACCATCACCAGCTTTCTTTCTTATATCGACTTTGATAAATGCCGGCTTTGTCGGAAATGTGTGGAAGTTTGTCCCACCAATTCCATCTGGGAAGTGAATTTTAAACCGCGAAAACCCAAAGTAATTAAAGAACCGGAAAAGAAAGAAACGGCTAAAAAACCGGAAGCAGCAAAAAAACCGGTTGAGAAAACATCTGTAGCTGAAAAAAGTGTAAACACAAAAAAATCCGAAAAATAATATGGGGCTTTTAAAAACTTTTGTGTTGGGAGGTATTCATCCGCCGGAAAATAAGCTCTCTGCAGGACAGCCCGTCCGTACGCTGAAAGTTCCGGATCAGGTGGTCGTTCCCATGGGGCAAAATCTTGGAGCACCTTCCAAACCGGTGGTGAAAAGAGGCGATAAAGTAAAAACCGGCCAGTTGATTGCCGAGGCCGGAGGCTTTATCTCTGCCCGTATTCATTCGCCGGTGTCCGGAACGGTTTTTAAGATTGACCAGGTGATGGATATGTCGGGTTATCGCAGGACGGCGGTGATCATTAAAGTGGATGGGGATGAATGGATGGAAGATATCGACCGGTCGGATACCCTGGTAACCGAAATCAATTTTTCACCGGAAGAGATTATCGAAAAGGTAAAAGATGCAGGAATCGTCGGAATGGGAGGGGCTACTTTCCCTACTCACGTAAAATTGATGCCACCCCCCGGAAAATCGGCTGATTATTTGTTAATTAATGGCGTGGAGTGTGAGCCGTATTTGACGGCTGATCATCAGCTGATGCTGGAAAAAGGAGCAGAAATCATCGTGGGAACCCGGCTGCTGATGAAAGCTTTAAAGGTGAAAAAAGCCGTTATCGGTATTGAAAATAATAAGCCTGATGCTATCCGGCAGATGACCGAGCTGGCTGCCAAAGAAGAAGGAATTACGGTTCAGCCGTTGAAAGTAAAATATCCGCAAGGAGGCGAAAAACAATTGATTAAAGCTGTGACCGGACGTGAAGTGCCCTCCGGAAAACTTCCTGTTGAAGTGGGGTGTGTCGTACAAAATGTGGGAACGACATTTGCTGTTTATGAAGCGGTAATGAAAAACAAACCGCTGATAGAAAGAGTGGTGACGGTTACAGGAAAAGCATTGTCTAACCCGTCTAACCTGAAGGTCAGAATAGGAACGCCTATAAAATTTTTGGTAGAAGAAGCCGGAGGATTACCGGAAGATACAGGCAAAGTTATTGGTGGCGGCCCCATGATGGGAAAAGCACTGGCTACGTTGGATGTTCCGGTGGTCAAAGGAACCTCGGGCGTTTTGCTGATGCGCGAAGCAGAATCGCACCGTTTGCCGGAAAGCCCTTGTATCCGTTGTTCCAAATGTACCCAGGTTTGCCCGATGGGCCTGGAGCCTTTCCTGCTTTCGCGCTTGTCCCGGATGGGAAGATTTGAAGACGCCGAAAAAGAAAAAGTGATGGATTGTATCGAATGTGGCTCTTGTCAGTACACTTGTCCGGCACATATCCCGTTGCTCGATTATTTACGACTGGGGAAAAATAAAGTAGGAGCACTCATCCGTGCACGATCAAAAAAATAAAAGGATTGTTTTTTAACAAAAAGGAAAAGAATAACAATGAATATGTTGACAATTTCCGGTTCTCCGCATCTGCATAGCGACAATTCCACCCGGAAGATTATGTTTGGTGTAGTGGTGGCTTTGCTGCCCGCCATGTTGGTAGCCGTTTACTATTTTGGATTGGGTGCTTTGGAAGTCATTGTTTTATCAGTGTTTTTCAGCGTCTTTTTTGAATGGCTGATACAAAAATATCTGATAAAAGGTCCGCTTACCATCACCGATGGATCGGCTGTTGTTACCGGTATCTTGCTGGCTTTTAATGTCCCGTCCAATTTACCCTGGTGGATGGTAATTATTGGTGCGCTGGTGGCCATTGGGATTGGTAAAATGTCTTTTGGCGGCTTGGGAAAAAATATCTTTAATCCCGCTTTGGTATCGCGTGTTTTCTTGTTGGTATCCTTTCCGGTAGCAATGACATCCTGGCCCAAACCGCATCCGATAACGAAAGTCCTGGTGGACACCGTTACCGGGCCGACTCCTTTGGGATACATTAAAGAAGGACTGGGGGCCGGTAAAACGCTCTCCGAACTTATTCCGCATCTTCCTTCGTATGCCCAGCAGCTGATGGGGCAAATGGGAGGCTCTCTCGGGGAAGTTTCGGCACTTGCCATTCTCCTTGGCGGGATTTATATGCTGTGGAAAAAAATTATTACCTGGGAAATTCCGGTTTCCATGTTACTCACGGTTTTTGTTTTCTCGGGGATCTTGTGGCTGATTAATCCGCAACATTATATGGATCCGGTTTTTAATTTGCTGACCGGTGGGGTGATGCTTGGGGCTGTTTTTATGGCTACCGATATGGTGACTTCGCCCATGACCCGTGGCGGGCAATTGCTTTTTGGTTTTGGTATCGGATTGATTACCATGCTGATTCGTGTGTGGGGAGCTTATCCCGAAGGCGTTTCTTTTGCCATTTTGCTGATGAATTCCGTAGTTCCTCTGATTAACCGGGGATTTAAACCGCGACGTTTTGGAAAAGTAAAAGCAGCAACTGTAAAATAATTGATCAGAAAAATTATAATAAATAGAAAACCATGGCTTCAAAAAGGGAATCGAGTTTTTTAAATATGGTGCTGACCCTGTCGGTGGTGGCGATTGTAGCTGCCCTGGCGTTGGGAAGTGTGTATGTGGTGACCAAAGCACCGATTGCCCTGGCGCAAAAGAAAAAACAAGAAGCAGCAATCAAAGCGGTATTACCCGCTTTTGACCAGGTGAAAGCAATAAAGGTACCTGATGCGGATGGAAAGGATTCGTTGCTGATGAATGTGGCGACAAAAAACGGAAAGTTGGTGGGCGTGGCCGTGAATACTTATACCGATAAAGGATTTGGCGGACGTATTGATGCCATGGTGGGCTTTTTGCCGGATGGTACCATTTACAACACCTCCATTTTAAGTTTGAAAGAAACACCCGGTTTGGGAACAAAGTTAGAAAAGTCAAAGTCGGATTTCCCGGATCAGTTCAGAGGAAAAAATCCAAAAACCTTTAAACTGAAAGTGAAAAAAGATGGGGGAGATGTGGATGCCATTACGGCGGCTACCATTAGTTCAAGAGCTTTTTGCGATGCGGTACAGCGCGCATACGATACATTTGAAAAAGAAAAAGGAAGATGGGAGTGAGTTTCCCCGACGAAAAAGATTTTTAAATAGTTGAAATAGTATTTCATATGAATCAGATACAAAATTTCACCAAAGGATTTATTAAAGAAAATCCGGTATTTGTCCTGTTGCTGGGAATGTGCCCCACGCTGGGGACTACCACTTCGGCTATCAATGGCCTGGGAATGGGGCTGGCTACTGCTTTTGTATTGGTTGGATCCAATTTTGTGGTTTCTCTGGTGAAAAATTTTATTCCTGACAAGGTGCGTATTCCTTCGTTCATTGTCATCATCGCCACCTTTGTAACCATTGTGGAGCTGACCATGCAGGCCTATACTCCGGCTTTGTATGAACAACTCGGACTTTTCATTCCGTTGATCGTTGTGAACTGTATTGTGTTAGGACGTGCCGAAGCATTTGCATCGAAAAATACAGTGTGGTCGTCGGTGGTGGACGGTCTCGGAATGGGATTGGGTTTTGCTTTTGCTTTGACCATTTTGGGAAGTGTCAGAGAATTGCTGGGAAGCGGAGCCATTTTTGGTGTTCATTTAATTAAAGGCGACGGAATGTTGGTCTTTATTCTGGCACCGGGCGCTTTTATTGCTCTCGGATATATCATTGCCGTTATTAATCGTTTGAATAAAAAAACAGCTTAAAAAAATAAGCCATGGATTATTTTGTAATCATTGTATCTGCCATATTTGTTAGTAATATTGTACTGACCCAGTTTCTTGGAATATGTCCTTTTCTTGGTGTTTCCACAAAAATTTCCACTTCCGTAGGAATGGGAGGGGCTGTTTTGTTTGTGATGACACTGGCAACCATCGTAACATGGATTTTCCAATACTATGTCCTGGAGCCGATGGGATTGGTTTTTATGCAAACCATTGTTTTTATTTTGGTCATTGCGGCTTTGGTTCAGATGGTCGAGATCATTTTGAAAAAAATCAGCCCGTCGTTGTATCAGGCTCTGGGAATTTTCCTTCCTTTGATTACAACAAACTGTGCGGTACTGGGTGTGGCGATCCTGACGGTACAAAAACACTTTGACCTGATGCAAGGCGTGGTGTTTGCGATGGCTACGGCGGTAGGTTATACCATGGCGCTGGTGATCTTTGCCGGTATTCGTGAGCATCTCGACCTGATTGAAGTTCCGAAAGGAATGCGCGGTATTCCCATCGCTTTGGTAACTGCGGGTATCTTAGCCCTGGCATTTATGGGCTTTACCGGAATGGTGAAATAAAACCGGTATAATTCTTCCTTATACTTTTTGCTTTTCTAAAAGACGTTGCTCTTTTGCGCTGAAAAGAGTGCAGGACAGCGTGCATGCATGACTGAAAATTTTATATATTAGCCTGATGCTAAAAAGAGGTTTCTATGCTCACTAAAAAAGAAAAAGTAAGGAAAGACTTGATTAAAGCAGCGGCAACGGCTTTTATGGCAAAGGGTTATACGGGAACCACCATGGATGATATTGCGCAAGCTACCGGGAAAGCCAAAAGTACCTTGTATTATTATTTCGAAAGTAAAAAAGAAGCTTTTCAGGAAGTTGTGCAGCTCGAAGGAGAAATATTACGGAAAAAACTCTTGAAGATAGTACAAGATCCTCGCCGGACTGCACGCCAGAAACTGGAAGATTATATCCTGACCCGCTGGAAAGAATTTGAAAAACTGGGCCGGAGATACCAGACCATGCGCCAGGAATTTATCCATAATGCCCGTTTTGTGGATAAATACCGTCAACAGTATGATGAGCTGGAACGTCAGTTTATTGCAGAAATTATCCGTCAGGGGGTGAAAAGTAAAGAATTCAGAATTCAGGATTCTGAAGTAGAACTGATGGCACTTACGCTCTCGCTGACCATGAAGACACTTGAAATTCCTTTTTTTGCCGAGGGAGATGTGCGAACGTTTCTTCCTAAATTGAAACGGTTATTGGATGTATTGTTTCACGGGCTTGTTGCATAATCCCTCCCTTTTGTTAAGTATTCAATGATAGCGTATACCACAATTTTATTTCCTATTTTTTCTTTTTTGCGGGGGCATTGCGATGGGTTTCCCGAATTTGTTTAATTTTCACAACAAAAATATTTGACATGGAGAAGAAAGACTGGTTTGGATTTTACGGTGATGTGCCGCATAGCCTGCATTATCCCGAAGGATCGCTTTACCAATTACTGAAAAAAAGTATTGACGAACATCCTCATGCCGTAGCTTACGATTTTTTAGACAAAACGGCCACTTATACCGAGTTGGGGAAACAAATTGACGCGTTGGCCTGTCAGTTTCATAAAGCCGGGTTTCGCAGGGGCGATACCATGAGCATTATTATGCCTACGTCACCACAGGGAATCCTGGCATTTTATGCCGTGAATAAACTGGGCGGTGTGGCTGCCTTTATCCATCCGCTTTCCACAGAGGAAGAATTAAAACATTACCTCACGCTGAGCCAATCCCGTTTTGCGCTTACACTGGATATCTTTTATGAAAAAATAGCCCATATCAAAAATGAAGTTCCACTGGAAAAACTTTTTGTTACGCACATCTCCGATTATATGCCACCGGTTAAAAAACTGGCTTATCGTCTGATAACTCTTCCGAAAAGGGTGAAAACAGATAAAACATGGACACTGTGGTTGGAAAAAACAGCAGCAGCCTGCGAAAAGCCTGTGTCTACAGCGAACATGGAGAGTGATGCGCTTGCCGTCATTTTGTTCAGTGGAGGTACAACCGGTGTTCCCAAAGGCGTCATGCTTACCAACAAAAACATTGTGTCGGAAGGAATGATGGTGGCTGCCTGGGGAAAACTGGATGAATCGGATACCATACTGGCTATTTTGCCCATTTTTCACGGCTTCGGGCTGAGTGTGTGCGTAAATGCCGCTTTGTTGGCCGGCGCCAAAACGGTACTGATTCCTAAATTTACTGTGAAAGATGTAGCCCGGTTGATTAAGAAGAAAAAGCCGACTTTTCTCATTGGTGTACCCACGCTGTTTAAAGCCCTGCTGGATGAGAAATCGTTCCGTAATTCCGATTTGAGTTTCTTGAAAATGTCTTTTTCCGGTGCCGATACGTTGCCGCGTAACCTGAAAGAAGCCTTTGACGAAACTGTTCGGAAAAACGGCGGAAAATCGGTGCTGCTTGAAGGTTATGGACTTACCGAAGCGGTGACGGCTATCATGGCGCTGCCGGCACACGAGTACCGCGAAGGTTCCATCGGACTGCCGTTCCCCGATATGGATGTGAAAATTGTGGATCCGGAGAGCTATCAGGAAATGCCTCACGGCGAAATCGGAGAGATCGTCATCCACGGGCCGGCGGTGATGAAAGGCTATCTGAACAATCCGGAAGAAACGGCTGCTACACTGAAAGTACATGACGACGGGGAAATATGGTTGCATACCGGCGATTTGGGTTACCGTGATGCCGATGGCTTTTTCTATTTCAAACAACGCCTGAAACGCATGATTAAATCTTCGGGAATGAATGTCTATCCTTCGGAAGTGGAAAATGTGATTTGTCAGCACGAAGATGTGAAATTTGCCTGTGTTATCGGCGTGGAAGATGCGCATCAGATGACCCGTATCAAAGCTTTTGTGGAGTTGCATCATCCGGAAGTGGCCGGCAGGGAAAAAGAAGAAGAGATCATCGCCTTTGTGCGAAAACGGTTGATAAAATGGAGCTGTCCGCGCGAAATCGAATTTATGGAAAAATTACCTTTGACCAAGATAGGAAAAGTGGATTTTAGAAAACTGGAAGAAATTGAATATGCAAAACAAAAAGGTCATTAACCTGTTCAGGGAGATAGCTGAAAATCCTTACGATTATTTACGAAAACAGAAGACGGAAACCGGTAAGAAAATGATCGGTTCCACCTGTGCTTTTACGCCCGAAGAGTTTATCATAGCTGCCGGGGCGCATCCTTTTCGCATTTTTGGTGAGTCGGAGAGCCTGTCGGGCGCCGATGCGCATATCCAGGCGTATGGATGTTCCATGGTGCGCGGCATGCTCGAAGACGGTCTTTCGGGAAAGCTTGACTTTCTGGATGGCGTGGTGTTTCCGCATGCCTGCGATTCTATCCAGCGGCTGTCGGACATCTGGCGGCTGAATATCCCGTCGCTGCATTTTGATGTGTTGTTGCCGGTAAAACTAGATACCCCGCTGGCCCAATCTTATTTTGTAAAAGTGCTCGAAAGGTTTCGGAAAGATTTGGAAAAGACACTCGACGTAGTGATTTCTGAAACTGCACTAAAAGAAAGCATCATTTTAATGAACCGGATGCGCAGCCGGTTGAAGCGTTTGTACGAATTACAATCCGAAAAACCCGGAATCCTCTCCGGCAGCGACCTTTCGGCAGTGGTAAAAGCCTGTATGGTAATGGATAAACAGGAAGCGGCAAACAGACTGGCAGAACTTATCGATGTTCTTGAAACATCGTTTACTGAAAAAAAGATCAAGCGTATTCTGATCTCCGGTAGTGTTTGCAGCCATCCGGATATTTACGAAATGATTGAAAATAAAGGAGCAGTAGTGGTTTGGGATGACTTATGCAGCGGCTCACGGTATTTCGAAGGCCTGGCCGATGAAGATACAGAACCGGTGCAGGCTATTGCCGGCCGGTTTACCGAAAGATATGTCTGCCCGGCCAAGCATCTCGGCGTAAAATTTCAGATGGAAAACCTGAAGATGCTGATAAAACAACACCATATTGACGGTATTTTGTTCATGTTGCTGAAATTCTGTGAACCTTTTTCATTTGATTATCCCGATATCAAAACCGAACTGGAAAAAATGGAAATTCCGTTTTTGCTGGTAGAGATGGATCGTCACAACGAAGTGGACGAACAGATGCGGACAAGAATTGATACCATGCTCGAAATACTGTAGGGATGTAGGATGTGAGATGTTAGATGTAGGATGTGAGATTTTGATGTAGTGTTTTTTAAAGTGTGTAAAATAAAAATTTGATATAAAATATATAACATGGCAGGACGACTGAAAGCGACGAAGCGGATGAAAAATATCATGAAGTGGTATTACATCGAAGCCAAATATGCCCGTTTTCTCGGGAAGAAAATTGCCTGGATTACCAGCGGCGGACCGGTAGAACCACTCATTGCCATGAACATTATCCCGATATATCCCGAAAACCACGGCGCCATGATCGGGGCTTCCAAAATGGGCGGGAAAATGTCGGAGTTTGCCGAAGGCCTCGGCTATTCGTCCGATGTGTGTTCATATACCAAAAACGATATCACGTCATCCATTACCAAAGAGAGTCCCATAGGCGGATTACCGGCTCCCGACATGCTTATTTGCAGTAATAACATTTGCGGGACGGTGCTTAAGTGGTACGAAATTCAGGCGCGCAAATTTAATGTGCCGCTTTTTATTTACGATACGCCGTTTGTGCATACTGAGTTTACCGACGAAGCCCGTGAATATGTAAACGAACAAACCAAGGAATACATCCGGTTTTTGGAAAAACACACGGGTAAAAAGTTCAATTACAAAAAGATGAAAAAAGTGGGTAAGCTTTCGCTTGAGGCTATGAAACTCTGGAAGAAGGTGCTGGAGACGGCGGAACATAAGCCCAGTCCCATGACGGCTTTCGATGCTTTTTTTCATTTGGCGCTGATTGTTACGCTGCGCGGGAAAAAGGTGGTGGTGAAATATTACCGGCAATTGCTGGAAGAACTGGAAGAACGTAACCGGCAGAACATCGGTGCAGTGGACAACGAAAAATACCGGTTGCTGTGGGACAATTTGCCCATTTGGTACCGCATGCGCTGGCTGTCCGAAAAATTTGCCTCACATCAGGCGGCGCTGGTAGCCGACACATATACCCAGGCGTGGTGCGGTGTGATTGATTACGTGAACGAAGATGATTTTTTGAGCAGCATGGGCGAGGCTTACACACGGATTCATTTGAATGTGGGCGTGGACCAGATGGCCGATACCATCAAAAAGTTTATCCGGCAGTACGATGTGGACGGATTGGTAATGCACTCTAACCGTAGTTGCAAGCCTTATTCTTTTGGCCAGTACGATATTCAAAACCTGTTACAGGAAGAGGATATCCCGGTTTTGATGATTGAAGCTGACATGACCGACGAACGGAAGTTTTCGGAAAGTCAGGCTGAAGCCCGCATTGATGCATTTATGGAAGTGATTAAACAACGAAAAAAGGAGAAACAGAAGTGATTTCATTGGGAATAGATATCGGTTCGTTAACCGCCAAAGCCGTTTTATACGACGGTAGTAAAATTGTTGAAAAACACCTGATACCAGTAGGATACAATTCAAAAAAGGCAGGGGAGAAACTGCTGGAAGAGTTGCTGCAGAAAGCCGGGATAAAACGCGAAGATATCGGTAAAATCGTTTCCACGGGTTACGGTCGTAACAGCATCGACTTTGCCGACCGGGCGGTTACGGAAATTATCTGTCATGGCAAAGGTATTCATTACCAGATGCCGCATATCCGTACCATTATTGACATTGGCGGACAGGACAGCAAGGTCATTGTGCTGGACAAAAACGGTAATGTGGCCAATTTTGTGATGAATGATAAGTGTGCTGCGGGTACCGGCCGTTTTTTGGATGTGATGGCCCGTGCCATGGAAACGGAAATTCACGAGTTCGGATTGTTGTCGTTGCAGTCGAAAAACCCGTCGAAAATCAGCAGCGTGTGTACGGTTTTTGCCGAGTCGGAAATCATTTCGCTGGTAGCCAAAGGCGAAAACCGCGAAGACATCACCTCGGGCATTCATTTGTCCATTGCCCGGCGGATCGCTTCCATGGTGAAACGGCTGGGAATGGTTCCGCCGGTGGCTATGAGCGGTGGCGTGGCGCTGAATGTGGGACTGGTGGATGCGCTGGAAAAGATACTGGATACCAAAATTGAAACCACACCCTTTTCACAGTACAGCGGAGCATTGGGGGCGGCTTTGCTGGGACAGGGAAATGAAGAATAAAGAGGAAGAGAAAAGTAACCATGGTTGTTATTGCCGTATCGGGATATTGATTTTGAATCTGTTTTTATAAAACAGAAAAGCCAATAATATGGTAAGAATCAGAGCAATAGTACATAATACGGAACCTTCAAAACCAAATTTACCTCCGTTGATAAAAGAGCTTCCCAGTTCATTGATAGTAAAGACAGGTGGGAATTTCTGACCGCTTACAGAAAATCCGAATACGGGTCCCTGAAAAAAGTTCCAAAACAGGTGCAGGCTTATCGGAAGCCAAAGGTTTTTGGTAAACAGGTAGATAATACCAAATAAAATTCCGGCAAGAAACAGGTTTATTAGGGAGAACCATGAAATATCAAAATTCAGGATATGAAAGAGTGAAAAAATTATGGAACTTATGATCAACGCAATATATTTGTTTGTCAAGTCCATTAAGTTGTTCAGAATGTAGCCCCGTATAAAAATTTCTTCTTCAAATGCAGCAAGAAAGAGGATGAAAAAATTTAAAAGAATCTTTGAAAAGTGTAATTGAACATTTAAGATCTGAATATATTTTCCAAAATACAGGATAAGGAATCCACCTCCCATAATAAATAATGCAATAAAAAAACCGGAAAGTAGATCGCTGGCTCTGTTTCTGAGTGAAAGCCCAATGGACATGATAGATTTTCCGTCAACATATTTTCTGAAAAAAAATACCACCAAAATGGTTGAGAAAAAAGTAAACAGCTGTAAAATGAGAATTTGCCGGAGTGACAGGTTCTCAATTATTTTTTTTGTCGGAGAAGGAATTCCGGCAACTATGGCGCCAATATACTGGGCTATCCCAGTTATTAAAATGTAAGTAAAAATAATGAGAACTATTCGTCCTCCCACTGGGATACCAGAATCTGTCCTTTTTTTCATGATTATTACTTGCTGTTCTTTAGTACTAAAAAGGCTAAAATAAAAATTAATAATGGGCGCCTGTTGGAAATATTACAAGAATATAATCTAAAATAGAACAGTACTTTATTTCACATTAAACTCCAGCAGCTTTTCGTCTTCGATAAAAGCTTCAAAATGATCGCCGATTTTCGTTGGGCCGACGCCTGAAGGGGTTCCGGTGAAAATCAAATCGCCCATTTTCAGCGAAATGAACTGCGACACGTAAGCAATGATTTTTTCGAAGCTGAACATCATGTCGGTAGTGGTACCTGATTGCCGCAGTTCGCCGTTGATTTTCAGCGAAAAATGCAGGTTGTGGATGTCGGGATAACGACTGGTGCTTACAAATTTCCCGACGGGCGCTGCGCCGTCGAAAGCTTTGGCGATTTCCCACGGAAGGCCTTTTTTCTTTTGTTCGGCTTGTAGGTCGCGGGCGGTGAAGTCGATGCCGATGCCGATTTCGTCAAAATATTTATGGGCGAAACGTTCTTCGATATGCTTGCCGTTGCGGTTGATTTTTAGTACGATTTCGGTTTCGTAATGTACTTCGTTTGAAAAATCAGGGTAAAAAAACGGGTTGTTTTTTTGCAACAGTGCCGTGTCGGGTTTCATAAAAAAGACCGGTTTTTCCGGCACGGGATTGTTCAGTTCTTTGGCATGTTCGCGGTAATTACGTCCGATACAAATGATTTTCATGGGATTATAATTTTATTGTTTCTTATTTCCTTTTTTCGTTGTTTACTCATCTGTTGCAACTTTATTCATCCGCTGTAAACGCAGACGAATTTGTATAAAATTATTTTCCGAGCATGCGCAGTTTGATTTTGGTGAGCAGTTTTTTGGTATAGAGCGGGAAGTCGGCTTTTTGCATCCAGTCGTAGTATGACGGTTCTTTGCGGAAGACTTCTTCCACGGTTTTGCCTTTGTGTTTGCCAAAATTAAAAACTTCTTCGCCTTTTTCGTTGTAGATGATTTGTCCCATCATATCAGCATTGCGGTGGTGGGTTGAGAACCGGGCGAGGGCATCCACATCGTTTTTTACCGGGGTATCGGTTTCTCCTTCTTTGTCGGTGTAAGTTGTGTCGGCGTAACGGTCGAGCTGGGCTTTCAGAATTTCGTAAGTAGCCTGTACGTCGGCGGTGGCCGAATGGGCGTTTTCGAGTTCCTTTTGCAGGTAAAAGCGGTAGGCGGCTTTCAGGGTGCGGGGTTCCATTTTCATAAAAATGTTTTGTACGTCAATGAAACGGCGGTTTTCCACTTCGAAGTCCACGCCGGCGCGCAAAAACTCTTCCACCAGCATGGGAATATCGAACCGGTTGGAGTTGTAGCCGGCAAGGTCGCAGTTGGCAAGAAAACGGTGAATATCTTTCGCTACCTGTTTGAACGTAGGTTTGTCTTTGACATCTTCGGCTGAAATGCCGTGAACTTTTTGGGCTTCTTCCGAAATGGGATAATCGGGATTGAGCAGCCAGGTTTTGGTTTCGGTGGTGCCGTTGGGGTTGACTTTGATAATGCAAAGCTCAATGATGCGGTCTTTGGATACATTGAGTCCGGTGCTTTCGATATCGAAAAAGGCAAGGGGGCGTTTCAGGTTTAATTCCATGGGATGTTTGTTAACATTGTAAATTCAGGGGCAAAGCTACGGTTTTTTGATGTAGGATGGGAGGATGTTTGGGTGGATGATGTGGGGATGGGAGGATGGAGAATTTTCGATGTGCGATGGGGAGATGGGGAGATGGATGAACGATGAATGTAGAGTGATAGTGATGAACCGGTTGATTTTTGAAATTTGTGATTTTTTTGCGATTTTAAACCTGGTCATTAGTCATTGGCGATTAGTTGATTTTAAGTGGTTTAGGGTCCTGCGTTTTGCGTTTGAACGTTTGTGATTTTTTTTTTGCGTATTGCTTTTTGGGATTTCAAATTTTGGTCATTGGTCACTGGTGATTGGGAAGAATGAATGATAAATGCAGAACGATGAGTGATTGATTTTCAATGTTTTATTACTATTTTACTGCCATCCTGAACGGAGCGAAGCGAAGTGAAGGATCTCAAAAGACGGGCAGTGTTAAAATAGATTCTTCGCTATGCTCAGAAGGACAAAAGAAGTTGGCTTTTGGGATTTTTTTGTCATTTGCTTTTTTGTTTTTTGGTGCTTGCCTTTAAGATTTCTGTCTGCGGCAGGGATGGTGCGGATAGCCCGCAGGGCCGGTGCCGACGAAAGGCTTGCGGAGGCGGGGCGACAAGCAAAGCCCCCGCCGGCGTTTAGCCGCTGCGGCACCGGAACGAGGACTATGAGCAACCAGCCCGTGAAAGCCTGTGCGTTTGCCCGCCCTTGTAAAAAATTCGGGGAAACCCGCCCAATAGGATTGTTCGGGCAGGCCCGCCCTGAAAAATTGTATCGGGAAAAGCCAATTCTTTTTCAAAATGGTTCTAAATATTTGGTTATGCCGGATATTTGTGGGCTGTTTTTTAATAACGAAAACATAAAAATCCTACTTTTGGGACTTCATTCATGAATCTATAAAAGTTAAATCGTATGAACTTACACGAATATCAAGGGAAATCCATTTTAAAAGGTTACGGGGTATCGGTTCCCACAGGCATTGTGGCCAACTCACCCGAAGAGGCGGTGAAGGCTGCCAAAGAGATTCAGAAATTAACCGGCTCGGACAAGTGGGCGGTAAAAGCACAGGTACACGCCGGTGGCCGCGGAAAAGGCGGCGGAGTGAAAATTGCCAAAAGTCTTGACGAAGTTAAAAAATATGCCGATCAGATTATCGGAATGCGCCTGGTAACTCCTCAGACCAAAAAAGAGGGAAAACTGGTGAGACGGGTGCTGATCGAACAAAATATTTACTATCCCGGTCCGGAAAAGGTGGAAGAATATTACATGAGTATTTTGCTGAACCGCGACCAGGGTCGTAACATGGTGATGTACTCGCCCCGCGGCGGAATGAACATTGAGCAGGTGGCTGAAGAGACGCCGGATGAAATTTATCACGAAATTATTGATCCGAAAGTAGGTTTGCAGGGCTTTCAGGCACGCCGGATTGCTTTTAATCTTGGCCTGAGTGGTGTGGCTTTTAAAGAGATGGTAAAATTTGTATCGGCTTTGTACAAGGCTTACGAAAGTATTGATGCCAGCCTGTTTGAAATTAACCCGGTGATTAAAGCTGCCGACGGAAAGATTTTTGCTGCTGACTCGAAAGTAGTGGTGGACAACAACGCTTTGTTCCGTCATAAAGATATTGCCGACATGCGTGATATTCAGGAAGAAGATCCGACGGAAGTGGAAGCCGGAAAATATGACCTGAACTTTGTGAAACTGGACGGAAATGTGGGCTGTATGGTGAACGGCGCCGGACTGGCCATGGCTACCATGGATATGATTAAAATGTCGGGCGGTGAACCGGCCAACTTCCTCGATGTGGGCGGTACAGCCGATGCCAAACGGGTGGAAGCGGCTTTCCGTATTATTTTGAAAGACCCGAGCGTAAAAGCGATCTTGGTAAACATTTTCGGCGGTATTGTACGTTGCGACCGTGTGGCTCAGGGTATTGTGGATGCTTATCACAGCATCGGCGATATTAAAGTGCCGATTATTGTACGTTTGCAGGGTACCAATGCCGAAGAAGGTAAAGAGCTGATTGACAAATCGGGCTTGAAAGTACTTTCGGCCATTAAACTGCAGGAAGCTGCTGAGCTGGTAAGCAAAGTGGTGAAAGAGCAGGCATAAACATTGATTTTGAATTTATTTTAATTTTTTTCGTGTCCGGGAATTTTAGCGGGCACAAGAACAAGGCTGTCCGATGGAGGGGGACAGCCTTTTTTTTTGTTTTCAGTAAGACAGGATTCTTTTAAAAAGGTTTATTTTTATTGTCGAAAACAAATGCAACACAATAGTCGAAATAAAGTGTGGTTTGTGGGGCTGGTGGTGTTACTGGCTTTACTTTTTGTAGCCAATCTGGGGATGGGATCGGTGATGCTTCCCTGGAAACAGGTGCTGCGGGCTTTGTTTGGACTGTCATCATCCGGAAATACGGCTTGGGTTATTGTTCATGACTATCGTCTTCCGCAAGCGGTTACGGCAGTGGCTACCGGAATTTTATTGAGTATGTCCGGGCTGGTTCTGCAGACGCTTTTCAGGAATCCTTTGGCCGGACCATCGGTTTTGGGAATCAGCTCAGGAGCCAGTTTGGGAGTGGCATTGGTATTGTTATCCGGAAGTGTTTTCGGGTGGCAACTTCCGGCTGCTGCCAGTGACTTTGGAATAGTCGTTGCGGCTTTTTTAGGTGCATTGGGTGTTTTGGCCCTGATCCTGTTTGTCTCGTCGCGTGTTTCAAATGTGGTTACCGTGTTGATTATCGGAATCATGTTAGGTTATGTGGTTTCGGCTGTGGTGAGTGTGTTGCAGTTTTTTAGTGGTTCGGAAGATTTACATGCCTATGTGTTGTGGGGATTGGGAAGCTTTTCGAAAACTACGGTAATCCAATCGTTCCGGTTATTGGAGATGGCTTTTGCCGGAATGGTGATTTTACTTTTTTATGTTCAACCGCTCAATGCATTGCTGTTGGGAGAACGCTATGCGCAAAGTATTGGTTTTCACCCTGTCCGTATTCAAAAGCGATTGATATTGCTCACCGGATTATTTATTGCAGCGGGAACGGCTTTTACCGGTCCGATTGCTTTTTTGGGGCTGGCGGTGCCTCATCTTGCACGGAGTCTTTTTAAAACATCGCGTCATGAAGTGTTGCTTCCGGCTACGGTTTTATCAGGAGCTGTGTTAGCCTTGTTTTGTAACCTGGTGGCCAAGCTCCCCGGATATGATGTTTCATTGCCCATCAATGCGGTTACTTCGTTGGTGGGAGCTCCGGTCATTATTGCGGTAATTATGAAAAACAGGCATTTAAAAACGGACTAGATGGAAAACAGATTACAAATCAGCCATCTGACTACGGGGTATTCGCCTGCCAGCAGAAAACCGCTCATCCTGCAACAGGAGATGAATGCACAATTAAAAAGCGGGCAGCTCATTGGCATCCTGGGAGCCAATGGAGCCGGTAAGTCCACGTTGTTACGTACATTGGCCGGATTTCAAAAACCGTTGTCGGGAGAAATTCTGATCAACGAAACTCCGGTGGATTTCCGTGATTTTAAAAAATTGTCCCGTTTGATTGCTGTGGTGCTGACTGACCGTTTTTCTGAGCCTTATCTTACTGTTTTTGATGTGATACGGACCGGAAGATTTCCGTATTTATCTTTTTGGGGAAAACTGTCGCCATCGGACCGGATGCAGATTACGCGGGCCATGGAGAAGTTAGGAATTGTGCAGTTTAAGGAAAAACTGTTTCATGAACTGAGCGATGGGGAGAAACAAAAGGTATTAATTGCCCGTGCGCTGGTACAGGATACGCCTTTTTTGTTGCTGGATGAGCCGGTGGCTTTTATCGATTCTCCCGGCCGGATCGAAATTATGGAACTGTTGCTTGCGTTGGCGCACGAAGAAAAAAAAGCAGTCTTGCTGACGACTCATGATATGGAAACCGCTTTGCAGTATACCGACTGTCTTTGGCTTTTGCACCGCGAAAAACCGCTGTTGACCGGAATTCCGGAAGATCTTGTTTTAGATGGCCAGGTGGAGCATTATTTAAAACGGACGGCTTTGGTGTTTGATAAATCCAAAGGACGTTTTGTAAAAGTTCGGCAAAAACAAGAAACCGGTCGCCGGGTTGTTTTGGAAAAAACAGATTCTGTCGAAATGCAATGGTTGAAAAGGGCATTGGAGCGAAAGGGATATGCCTGTGAAACAAAAGCTGATATGTCCGGATTGTGTTGGAAAGTTGATTGGCATGATGGACGTTTCCGGTTGTACCGGAATGAGGAAAAAAAGGGAGAATGCCAGCGTATTAGCGGCCTTTTAAATCAGCTTGAAGAAGAAATGGAAAATTAAATTTCCCCTGTTTGTACAAGAATTATTTTGTGTCTGTTCATCGTTTGCCAGGTATTTAACTTCTGTAGGTTTATTTTTCTTAAAGGCTAAAGATTGAATGATGTATAAACTGCGGGCAGGCTTACCGAAACGGCGGGCCTGCTCGATAATGGTCAGGCGGGCTTTCTTGACGAGGACAAGAAAGGAACAGAAAACACTTTAAAAATTCTTTTTCAATTCAAGTAAAAAAGTAATTCTGCCGGAATCAATGAATATCATTAAAAAACAAGGTGTCTACTGCAATATCGGAATAAATGAATGGGACATGGAATATCAATGGTTGCTATTTTTAATGGATTATCAAGTTGGTGAAAGTTGATTCAGGTAAAAATCCCCGTGTTTTTATATTCCCAATGTGTAGAACGAGAATTTGTGCAACAGAATGCTTTCGGCAAGAAAAGGGTACGGTTTGCTATCTTTTATTATCTTTAAGCCCGAAACAAAAACCATGATACTATGATCGATGAAAATCTTGTGAAGTATTTTGAAACGGCTATCAAAGAGAACTGGGAAAAGCCATCGGTTTCTGATTACAACGGGAAAACACTGACGTTTAAAGATGTAGGAGAGTCCATCCAAAAATTTCATCTTATTTTTGAGAAAACCGGCCTGAAAAGAGGGGATAAAATTGCCCTGATCGGGAAAAATTCGGCCCATTGGGCGGTGGCTTATCTCTCGGTGATTACTTATGGCGCTGTGATCGTTCCTATCTTACCCGACTTTTTGCCTAAGGATGTACATTATATTGTAACCCATTCGGAGTCGAAAGTTTTGTTTTCAGCTTCTTCCATTTGGAGTACGCTGGATGCAGGGCAGATGACAGAACTAAAATATGTTATCGGGCTGGAAGAACTGATGCCGCTTTTTTCGCGGACAGAACACCTGGATGAAGTAATCCATTCATTAAATGGTTTTATGCAGGAAAAATTCCCGGAAGGTTTGGATGGGACGAAATTTCATTTACCGGAAACCGGTAACGACCAACTGGGAGAAATCAGTTATACCTCCGGAACTACCGGCTTTTCCAAAGGGGTGATGCTGTTACACAACAGCCTGGCGGCTAATGTGCGTTTTGCCAGAGCCCACATGCCGCTGAAACCGGGGGATAAGATCGTTTCTTTTTTGCCGTTGGCCCATGCGTATGGATTGGCTTTTGAGTTTTTGTTTCCTTTTTCGCTGGGATGTCATATTACTTTTCTGACAAAAACACCCAGCCCGCAGATTATTACCAAAGCATTTCAGGAGATTCGTCCGCGGCTGATTTTATCGGTGCCGCTGGTGATCGAAAAAATTTATAAGAAGAAAATTTTACCGGTAATCAGAAAATCGCCGGTAAACTGGATGCTGAAAACGCCATTATTGAATAAATTGATTTACAAGAAAGTACTGGCCGGAGTAAAAGAAGGTTTCGGTGGGAATTTTGTGGAAGTGGTAGTAGGTGGTGCAGCTTTGAGCCATGAAATAGAAACTTTTTTCCGGACCATCGGATTTCCGATTACGGTAGGATACGGAATGACAGAATGTGGTCCGTTGATAGCTTATGCTCCGGCAAAAGAAGCCAAAATCGGTTCCTGTGGCCGGCCGGTGGATACCCTTGAAGTACGAATTGACTCCAACGACCCGGAAAATGAAGTGGGAGAGATCCTGATGCGGGGCGAAAACGTAATGGTGGGATATTATCGGAATGAAGAAGCCACCAAAATGGTATTGGACGAAGAGGGGTGGCTGCATTCGGGCGATTTGGGCCTGATGGATAAAGACGGTTTTATTTTTATCAAAGGGCGGAGTAAGAGCATGATCCTCGGTCCGTCCGGACAAAATATTTATCCTGAAGAAATCGAATCGGTGCTGAACAACCGGGCTTGTGTGGCCGAGTCGGTAGTGATTCAGCGTGACGGAAAATTAATCGCCTTGATTTATCCGGATGAAGAGGCCGTAAAAAGTATGGGGCTGACACACCAGGAACTGGAAGAAAAACTGGAAGCATACCGTAAAGAAATGAACAAGGAATTTCCGGCTTATATGGCGATTTCGCGGATTGTGGTCCATTCAGAGCCTTTCGAAAAAACACCGAAGCAGAGTATTAAACGGTTTTTATATCAATAGTTTTTTACCTAAACTTTTGTTGGTTTTTGTTGTTGTGTTGAACAGCAAACAATTATTTTGTATTTATGAATGATACGCCTGTCTTCCTCGAAAGAGTAGCCGGATTTCTGTTGCAATTGAAACCGTCCGAGGGGGCGGAGACACTGGTGGTTTTTCCGAATAAGCGTTCACAACTGTTTTTAAAACAGGCCATTTTGCGTGCTGCGGAAAAAGATTTCTGGCTTCCGCAAATGATGACCATTGACGATTTGATGGTACAGCTTTCCGGTGTTTCTGTGGTCGATCCTCTTCTCGCTTATTTTGAGTTGTATCAGATTCATCTTGAACAGGAAAAAGAGCAGGTGCGTACACTGGATGAGTTTTTTTCGTGGGCTCCGCTCATGCTGAATGATTTCAGTGATATTGACTATTCGCTTGCCGATGCTTACCGGTTATTTCACGAACTTTCGGAAGCCAAAGTGTTGGAAGAGTGGAATCTCGGTGAACGTCCGCTTACCGAGATGCAAAAAGATTATCTCTCTTTTTTCCATTCTTTGTATGCCTATTACGAAACGTTGCAGATGCGGCTGCTCAAAAAAAATGCCGCTTATAAAGCCATGGCTTACCGGCTGGCAGCCGAAAAGGTAAAGGACGAAAAAGAGCTGTTTTTTCAATGGAAACGGTTTGTTTTTGTGGGCTTTAATGCGCTGACGGAAGCGGAGAAACGGGTTACGGCAGCCTTGTCGGAAAAAGCAGAACTGCATTATTTTATTCATGCCGATCACTTTTATTTTTCGCCGGAGAAAAAAACTTATCATGAAGCCGGACGTTTTCTGCGTGAAATGGTCCGGTATCTTAAAATATCCAATCCTTTATGGGTGGATAACCGGTTGCTTACTACCGAAAAAGAGGTGAAAATTTATGGGGTACCCGGACAAACCCGGCAAGTGAAACTGGCCGGACAGATTTTGAGTGAATGGCTTGAAGAAGGTACTCCGGATGAAAAAACAGCCATCATTCTGGCAGATGAACATCTGCTGATTCCCTTGCTTGATTCAGTTCCTTCGTCGGTTTATAACCAGCCGGTGCATTACAATGTGACCATGGGTTACTCATTGGAATACAGCCCGTTTTATGATTTGGTGTATCGTTGGCTGAAACTTTTTCAGGTACAAAAAAACGGACAAAGTCAGGAGATCCGGGTTTTGTCAGAAGATCTGGAAATTTTGATGCAAAACCCGCTGGTGCAGATGCTGACGGGTAAACAACTTGCTGATTTTTACCCGGTTCAATCGGTTTATGCCCCGGTTTCATCGGTGCTTGCTGCAGCAGATGATGAGAGGCTGAAAACCTTTTTGGGAAACCTTTTTTCCGTAGGAAAAGATCCTTCCGTTTTTCCATCCCGTTTAAAAATATTTTTGCAGGCGTTGAAACAACTTCCTGTATTTTCTGCTCCGGAAAACCGGCTTTTGCAAAATCAGCTGATCCTGGTCATGCAGGTGGTGAAGCTGGTTGAGAATCTTTTTCAGGGACAAAGTCATATTCCTGATTTTGAAGGGTTACAGAAGATATTCCTGCAACTGCTCCGCCGGCGTGAAGTAAGCCTGAAAGGTGAACCCCTGAAAGGAATCCAGGTAATGGGAATACTGGAAACCCGTAACCTGGATTTTGACCGGATTATTGTTTTGGGAGCCAATGAAGGAATCTTGCCCAAAAACGGATTTCACGAATCGTTTATTCCGTACGATTTGCGCCGGGCACATCGCTTGCCGCTGCAAAATTCGGAAGCATCCGTGATGTCCTATTATTTTTTCCGGCTTTTACAGCATGCCCGGCAGGCGGTTTTTGTGTATAATTCTGAACCGGATGTGCTGGGAGGTGGCGAGATGAGCCGTTTCCTGCTTCAGCTTGAAAATGAGATTGCAGAAAAAAATCCCCGTTTCAGGTTGCAGAAAAAAATGGTTTATGTGCCTTTGCCGGATGTGACCCTGCATGCAGAAACCGAAATACAAAAAACAGCTTTGGTGCGTGAGCGTATGGATATGTTGATGGCCAATGGGCTGTCTCCTTCTGCACTGAATGTTTATATCCGTTGTCCATTACAGTTTTATTATCGGCATGTAGCGCAAATCCGGCTTCCGGACGAGCCGCAGGTTTCCATACAGTCTGATGTCTTCGGCAGCGTGTTGCACAGCGTGTTGGAAACGCTGTATCGTCCGTTTTTGGGACAACCTGTCCGGCCGGACGAACTGCTCCGGTATTTCTTAAAAGATCCGGATAAACTATTGCAGGAAAAGTTTCTTGAAATTTATGGCCCGCGTGACCTGAGTAACGGCCGGGATTTGTTGATTTATCATGTGGCCAAAAGGTATCTTGAACGGTTTATAAAAAACGATGTGAAAGCCCTGGAAAAAGAGCCCAGAGTTTTGGAAGGACTGGAACAAAAGGTTTTTGCCCGGCTTTCTGTAAAAGATAAAACGGTAAAATTAAAAGGGGTTATGGACCGTGTTGACCGGAAAACCGGCGAAGCCGTTTACCGGATTATTGATTATAAAACCGGAAAAACCGAACCGCGGTATTTGAAACCTGCATCGTGGGACGTTTTGCTTGAGAACACTGATTATTCCAAAGCTTTTCAGGTTTTGGTTTATTCCTGGCTTTTTTTGAAACAGGATGGGAGTGATAAAAAAGTACAACCTGGGATTATTAGTCTGAGAAGAGCTGATGGGGCCTTTTTACCGGTTTCTTTTCCGGAAGATGCTTCACAAAAAGAAATGATGGAGCAAACAGAAAATTTGTTGAGTGAATTGATTGGAGAAATATTGGATGAAACCATTCCGTTTTGTCAAACAGAAAACCCAAAAGTGTGTGAATATTGCGATTACAAAGGGCTTTGTAACCGAAAATAATTTTCTTTATCGTGGAAAAAACGTCGAGAAGTTTGTCCTTCCTGGTCTTCTGTCAATATATGAATTTTATTATTTTTGCTTATTACACCTGTTGGGTTTAAAAATGCGTCAAAAACGTAATTTTATATTAAAATGGGTGAATACCGGTCTTAAATTAAAAGGACTTAAATAGAAAGCAGGTTTTGATTTAGTACCGGAAAGGTCTTGTTGGCATACTTAACTCTTAATGCAATGGAAAAGGAAAAGAAGTACAATATTCTGATTGTTGATGACCGTCCTGAAAATTTGCTTACACTTGAAAGTATTCTTGAAAGTCCTGAACTCAACATTATTAAAGCCCATTCGGGTAATGAAGCGTTGGGTCTGCTTTTGGAATATGAAGTGGCTTTGGTACTCATGGATGTGCAAATGCCCGGCATGGACGGGTTTGAAACAGCTGAGATCATGCGGAGCAGCGAACGTACAAAGCATATTCCCATCATCTTTGTAACGGCTATCAGCAAGCAGCGAAAACATATTTTCAGAGGGTATGAAACGGGTGCCGTGGATTATTTGTACAAACCGCTGGATATGGAAATCCTGAAGAGTAAAATTTCAGCGTTTATTGATCTCTTCAAATATAAAACCTCATTGGAAGAAACCACGGCCAAGTTGCAAAAAACGGTGGAAGAGTTGCACGATGCTAAAATAGCCGCAGAAGAAGCTACGCAGGCTAAAAGTTCTTTTCTGGCTTCCATGAGTCATGAAATCAGAACCCCGCTTAACGGAATTATAGGTATTGCTGAGTTGGGTTTGATGGATAAGGATTTGAGTCCGTTACAGGCCGAGCGTTTTCTCGATATTAAAACATCCGGTCAAAATTTGCTTGAAATCATTAATGATATTCTGGATATCTCCAAAATCGAAGCCGGAAAGCTTGAACTGGAGGAAGCTGAATTCAGTATTCGTGAAATGCTGGATAAAGTATTTAAAATCATCAGCGTTTTTGCTCAGAATAAAGATCTGAACCTGGTGGTGGATATGGATCCGGATATTCCGGATGTTTTAATCGGCGACCAACTGCGGATTCGTCAGGTTTTAACCAACTTATTGAATAATGCGGTGAAATTTACCGAGAAAGGCCATGTGGAACTGAGTATCGGAATGATTGATTTGATTGAAGAACAGATTCGGTTGCGCTTTTGTGTGGAAGATACCGGATCAGGAATTCCCAAGGAAAAACAAGACCTGTTGTTTGAGAAATATACGCAGGCCGATGTTTCAACTACCCGGAAATATGGCGGTACCGGTTTGGGCCTGAACATTGCCCGTAAACTGGTGGAGCTGATGGGCGGAAAAATAGAACTGGAAAGCGAAGTGGGAGTAGGCAGTAAATTTTATTTCACCATTAACCTGATTACCGGTGATCAGGATTGTGAGCCGGAAAAACTTTCTCCGAAACCTCCGTTGAAACACAACCGGGTGCTCATAATGACTCCTTATCCTGAAATTGCCGATACCTTACGGAAAATCTTGCTTTTCTGGAATATTGAAATGGTTCAGGCTGAAAGTATGGCCAATGCCCGTGAAGTCCTGAAAAAAGATCCTTTCGATGTTTTCTTTGTGGACTTTAATGCCGGAGAATCCGATGTGGAAAAACAAACGGCTGAACTTCACACAGAATTTCCGGATATGCGTATCGTTTTCCTGTATAAAGAAATTGCCAGCCCGGAAATTGACCGGTTAAAACAAATGGGAAAATACAGCTTTATCAATAAACCGGTATTACAGCGTGATATAAGAGATCTTCTTGAAGGAATTACCCCGCATGATCGTAGTACATCCGGAAAAGGTAAACCGGAAGAGAAAAGTCCGGAAGGAAAACAGATTACCCTTCCTTTTGGTGACGGTATTGAGATTCTTGTAGCCGAAGACCAGCTGATTAACCGGAAAGTGATTCGCCAGTTCCTTGAAAGGAAAGGATGGCATGTAGAAGTGGTGGAAAACGGAAAGCAGGCTGTAGAAATGATAACCCAGCATCCCAAACGTTTTTCCTTAATCTTAATGGATGTACAAATGCCTGTGATGGATGGTTATGAAGCGACCCAGAAAATCAGAGAAGCGGAAGCACAAACCAAACGACATATTCCTATTGTGGCCATGACAGCCCATGCCATGAAAGGCGATAAAGAAAAATGTATTGCTGCCGGAATGGATTCCTACCTTTCTAAACCTGTGAACCCCGGAGAGTTGTACAGTATTGTGGAAAAATATACCCAGCATTAGATTTTTACCCTTTTGCATTTTTTATTATGGCAGAAAAAAAAGATTATATCGATTATAACGAAGCCACCAAGTGGGAACGTTTTAAATATTCGTTACGAACCTGGCGAAATATCGGCGTAGGGAAGTCTCTTTTTATTTGGTTTTTGGCCATTTCGTTTATCCCGCTGGCGGCCGTGAGTTTTATTAATTTCCTGACGGCTTATCAGGGACTGACCATTGTGGCGGAAAAATCGTTGAATGCCTCTTCCCAGTTACGGTTGAAATATATTTACACTTACTTTAACGAAGCCAGCGATTTTTTGGAAATCAATATCAGTTCGGTTCAAAAAAAACGGCAGTTTGAAAAACTGGTTACCGCTTTCCAGGAAAGTAAAATGACTCCTGAAGCTTTTGTGAAGAGTGCAGCGTGGAAAGAGATTACCAAACCGCTGTTTCCTGAGATCAAGCCATCATTGAAATTGCAAAACTTTTATGATTTTTTGTTTGTTGATAAAAAGGGAGATGTCCTTTTTAGTACACGCGAAGAAAGCGATCTGGGAACCAATATTTTTAAAGGCAAGAAACGGGATACCCGTTTTTCGCGCACAGTAAAAAAATGCTTGAGCGAACATAAAATGCTTTTTTCTGATCTGGAACGTTATGCTCCGAGTATGGGGATCATTTCCGGTTTTTTTGTTCAGGCAGTAACCGATCAAAAGGGGAAAGTGATTGGTGTTTTTGCCCTGCAAATTACAATGCAGGCCATTAACAATATGATACAGCAGGAAGCCGGTTACGGAAAAACCGGAGAAGCGTTTTTGATAGGCTCGGATTTGTATTTGCGGTCGGCTACCCGTTTTGGCGATGAATCGGAAATTTTGCGGAAACGGATTGTCAACAAAAAAACGCTGGAATGGAAGGATTTTCTGACCCATCGTGATGATAAAGCTTATCTGAAAGCCAACGAGCTGGACCAGGAACGCGTAACCACATACGATGCTGACGGAAAAGGCGACTGGGTTTTGGGAATTTACCGGAACCTGAACCAGTTGGAAAAATACGGCGTGCACTGGGCTCTTATCGAACAAATTTCTCATAAAGAAGCTTTTGCTTTTGCCCGCCGTTTGTCTAACATTGCTAAAATCAGCTTTATCATTACCATTTTGGTGGTTGTTCTTATTTCGATTTTGGTGACCCGCTGGTTTGTGAACCCGATTAAATTGCTCTCGTCGTGGGGAAAAGAGATTTCTACCGGAAAACTGGAACAGAAAGATATCAAAGCACCGAAAAATGAAATCGGTGAAATGAAAGACACCTTTAATCAATTGGTAACGGCGCTGAAAACCTATTCGGATATTGCCCAACTGGTCGCCAAAGGCGATTTTAGTCGCCAGGTGGAAGTTCGGAGCAAAGATGATGTGCTGGCTCAGTCTATCAATAAGATGGTGGTGAGTTTCCGGAAAGTAGTGGAACAGGCCGACCGTATCGCCAATGGCGATTACAATACGTTGATTAAACCCCGCAGTGAAAATGATGCGCTTGGCAAAGCATTGTATAAAATGACGGAAACACTGCGGAAAAATGCCGAAAAATTCCGCAACGAAGATTGGCTGAAAACCGGATTGAATCAGCTGGATGCCGTGCTGAAAGGAAAAGAAAATCTACAGGAACTCAGTGAAGGGATTATCCGCTTTTTTGCTACTTATCTCGAAGCGCAGGTAGGACTTATTTATCTTTACGATGAAGAGGAAAAAGCGCTGAAACTGTCGGCGACTTATGCCGTTTCTCCGGATGATAAAAATCTGAGAAAAGTGTATCATCCGGGAGAAGGCCTTGTGGGACAGGTGTTTAATGATAAGAAACGACTGATCGTTACGGAAAAAGATGGCGATACGCCACTGATCGATATGGGGTTGGGAGAACGTTCGCCCCGCACATT
This sequence comes from Candidatus Sulfidibacterium hydrothermale, assembly GCF_020149915.1. Taxonomy (GTDB): domain Bacteria; phylum Bacteroidota; class Bacteroidia; order Bacteroidales; family F082; genus Sulfidibacterium; species Sulfidibacterium hydrothermale. Next base: position 2,322,367 of record NZ_CP083760.1, on the reverse strand, counting down.
GGCTGTAGTGCCTTTCTCGTTTGAAGATCAGGTAGTAGGCGTAATGGAAATAGGTTCGGTGAATGCATTTACTAAATTACAGCTCAGCTTCCTTGATTTGGCTGTACAAGATCTGGCTTTGGCTGTAATTACGCTTCATTCTCACCTGAAAGTGCGCAAATTGTTGGAACAAACCCAGGAGCAGGCTAAGATTCTGGAAGTACAACAGGAAGAATTGCGACAGGCTAATGAAGAGCTGCAAGAACAAACCGAAGCCCTGAAACGTTCGGAAGAAAACCTGCAAACCCAGCAGGAAGAACTGAAAGTAACCAACGAAGAGCTGGAAGAACGGACAAAAGCACTTGAAATCCAGCGCGATGCCATTAAGCGGAAAAATAAAGAACTGGAAGAAGCCCGTAAGGAAATTGAAAAGAAAGCCAAAGATCTCGAAACAGCCAGCCGCTATAAATCGGAGTTTTTGGCTAACATGTCGCATGAATTGCGTACGCCGCTTAACAGCATCATTGTGCTTTCTCAACTGCTCGGAGAGAATAAGAATAATAACCTGAGTGAGAAAGAAAAAGAGTTTGCCCGGACCATCAATTCATCCGGTACCGATTTGTTGAACCTGATCAATGATATTTTGGATCTTTCCAAAGTAGAGTCAGGGAAGGTAGAGATTAATGTTGAACGGATGTACCTGGATGATCTGATTACTTTTGTGGAAACCAGCTTCAAACCCGTGATTGAAGAAAAAGGGCTGAAACTGAAGATTGACAAGGAAAAAGGACTGCCGGAATATATTGAAACAGATTCGCAACGGGTGGAGCAGGTGATCAAAAATTTGATTTCCAATGCCATTAAGTTTACAGAAAAAGGGAGCATTACCTTTAAACTGTCTCGTTGTACCGATGCGGAAAAATTGAAAAAGCTGGGTGTGCAGGCTGATGATGCCCTGGCCCTTTCGGTCATTGATACCGGAATTGGAATTCCCAAAGAAAAACAGAACGTGATTTTTGAAGCGTTTAAACAGGCCGATGGTACAACCAGCCGGAAATACGGTGGAACAGGATTAGGACTGAGTATTTCTAAGAGTTTTTCCCGGTTGTTGGGTGGTGCTGTGGGACTTGAAAGTACTGAAGGAAAAGGGACTACTTTTACCTTGTATCTGCCCTGGCAGGCACCTTCACCGGAAACGGCAAAGGATAAAAAGGACAAACCGGCCTCGTCGGATAAAAAGTCTGCAGCAGAAAAAGACAAAAAGGCTGATACAGAAGAATCTTCATTTTCCCATGTTCCTACTGCTCCGGCAGATATTCCTGAGGTGGAAGATGATCGCGAAAACCTGAAAGAAGGAGACAAGAAAATTTTGATCATCGAGGATGATGTGAATTTTGCCAAAGTGTTGCGAGACCTGGCTCACGAACACGGTTATAAAGCTATTGTGGCCCTGGATGGTGAAATCGGACTTTATCATGCCGATTATTATCAACCGGATGCCATTATCCTTGATTTGGGATTGCCCGGAATTGACGGTGAAGAGGTGATTGATCATCTGAAAGCGAACGTGAAAACGCGTTCGATCCCGGTGCATGTGATTTCAGCGTCTGATTTTGATATTGATATCATGAAAAAAGGCGCGATTGGGTTCCTGTCGAAACCGGTAACCAAGGAACAGGTGGATGCCGTTTTCGAAAAAATTGAGCAAATCAATGAGAAACCGTTGAAGAAATTGCTTGTGGTGGAAGATGAAGAAATTACCCGAAAAAGCATTGAAAAGTTGCTCAAAGATGATACGGTAGAAATTACGTCGACGGGATCGGGAGAAGAAGCCGTTAAATTGCTCAAGGAACAGTCGTTCGATTGTATGATTCTTGATCTGGGACTTCGTGATATGAGCGGCTTTGATGTGCTTGAGAAAATTCAGGGGGATGAAAAAGCGTCGCAGGTTCCGGTGATTATTTATACTTCGGGTGAGCTTTCGCGCGAAGAAGACGAAAAACTGAAAAAATACAGCAATAGCATTATCTTAAAAGGGGCTCATTCTTTTGAACGCTTGTTGGATGAAACAACACTTTTCCTGCACCAGGTGGAAAGTGAGTTTACCGGTGTGAAAAAGAAGATGAGCGAGAAAATGAGAAATGAAAATATTCTGAAAGGAAAAACCATCCTGCTGGTGGATGATGATATGCGAAATGTGTTTGCCCTTTCCAGTGTGCTGGAAAGTTATGATATGAAAGTCATTGTCGGGAAAAACGGAAAAGAAGCCATTGAAAAACTGCATCAGCATGCCGACGAAATAGACCTTATCCTGATGGATATTATGATGCCGGAAATGAATGGCTATGAAGCCATGGAGCGTATCCGGAAAGAGAAGAAGTTTGAAAAATTGCCCATTATTGCCTTAACAGCCAAGGCAATGAAAGGTGATCGTGAAAAATGTATTGCCGCTGGGGCTAATGAATATCTTTCGAAACCGGTTGAAAAAGACAAACTGATCTCCATGCTTCGCGTTTGGTTGTATAAATAAAAATTTTCCGGGTGATGATGGGAGAGAAAGAAGATGTGAACATTGAAAATATAGAGCTGGAACTGTTGTTGCAGGCTATTTTTCTGCAGTATGGTTATGATTTTCGCGAATACAGCCGGGCGCATGTAAAGCGCAGGGTGAAACATCGTGTGGCACAGGAAGGACTCCGCAGTATTTCCGAATTGCAAAATGAAATTCTTCACCGTCCGGAAGTTTTTGACCGGCTGGTCCGCGATCTTTCCATTAATGTAACGGAAATGTTCCGGAATCCTGATTTTTATAAAAGCGTCCGGAAAAAAGTAATCCCGGTTTTAAAAACTTATCCGTATTTGAAGATCTGGCATGCCGGATGTGCTACGGGCGAAGAGGTTTTTTCTTTTGCTATCCTGTTGCATGAAGAAGGATTGTTGGAACGAACCCAGATTTATGCCACTGATTTTAATCCTTACGTGATCGAACAGGCCCGGAAGGGAATTTTCCCGATTCGTTATATCAAAGAATATACGGCGAATTACCAGAAGGCCGGAGGAAGAGAATCGTTTTCTGATTATTACCACGCCAATGATGAATGGGTGATCTTTAACAAAAACCTGTCCAAAAATATGATTTTTGCTGAGCATAATCTGGTAACTGACGGGGTTTTTGCTGAAGTGAATATGATTGTTTGCCGGAATGTATTGATCTACTTCAATCGGGAACTTCAAAATAAAGTGTTGCATTTGTTGCATGAGAGCCTGGTGACCGGTGGTTTTTTGGCTTTGGGAACCAAAGAATCGCTGATGTTTTCTTCCGACGAGAAGAAATACAAAGTGATTGATGCCAAACAAAAGATCTTCAAGAAAAAGTATGAATGAACCACATGACATACAGGCTGTTGTGATGGGCGCATCAGCAGGCGGGCTATACGCTTTAAAGAAACTGCTTCCGGCTTTGCCGGCTTCTTTTCCCTGCCCGTTATTGGTGGTTCAGCATATGAGTCCTCATTCGGATAATTACATGGTGAAAATGCTGGATCAGCTTTCGAATATCCGGGTGAAAGAAGCCGATGAAAAAGAACCGGTTTTACCGGGAACAGCTTATTTTGCCCCGCCGGATTATCATTTGCTGGTGGAAAGTGATTTTACCCTGTCGTTGTCGGTAGAAGAAAAGGTAAATTATTCACGACCGGCCATTGATGTGCTGTTCGAAACGGCTGCAGATGCTTATGGTCCGCATTTAATGGGAATTGTGCTTACCGGAGCCAACGCCGACGGAGCTGCCGGCTTGTCGTATATCAAAAAAAAAGGCGGGTATACTGTGGTACAGCATCCCGATGATGCTGAAAGCCCGGCTATGCCGCGTGCTGCACTGGAAAAGGCAAATCCCCACCGCGTACTTTCGCTGGATGAAATCCTTTCTTTTTTGTGTCAAACCCCGTTTTGTTCAGAGAAAAAGTAGTTTCCCAATGTAATTTTCAGGGCTGCTAAGGAATCAGATGATAGAAAACAGGATGATAATGCGGGAGAAGTTCCGGATGAAAAGCTTTTATAAAATCGGCTAAAATCCATTGGGGTTCCATGGCACTTTTCTCAAAATAAGCGGTTTTTTGCGGATCGCAGTATAGAATGTGATGTTGTTTGAAGGCTTTGAATTGTGTGTAAAGTGCATTTTCTTTTGCAATTTCAGCATACGACGGTTGATGTCCGAAGGTTCCCACAATACGCCAGTAGTCTGCGTTCCGGGCTTTTTGGAACACGGTTTCAAAACTCAGGGGAAAACTGGCCGTATGTCTGTCGTTTTCCCACAGGTAATGAGCTCCGGCATCTTTAAACAAACGGGCAATGTAGCTGCGACCACCGGCAATGTACCACTGCCCGTTGAAAAACTTGTCAGAAAAAACGGTGGGACGTACCGAAACGGTATCGACTAACTTTTTTAGCTTAAAATATTGTTTGGTGATGTTACGGAAGATGCTGTCGGCTTGTTTTTCTTTTCCGAAAAAGAGTGCGGAGAATTTAATCCATTCGGCTCTTCCCAACGGGTTCATTTCGGTATAATCAAGATAGGGAATGGCCAAAATGGAAGAAAGTGTTTGGGGAAGCTGGGTATTCCCCTGAAAAGGAGAATAAAAAATCGCATCCGGCCGGTGTTTCAAAATGGTTTCGATAAAATAATTGCCTCCGGCAGCCATTTCGGTAATCTTTCCTTTTGCCAGTGCCTTTTTAACGTTTGGATTGGAAATAAAACGGGCTTCCGAAATGCCGGTTACACGGTTTAAAAGCCCTAGCTTTTCTAATGCATCCAGCTGTGTAGCTGAAAATACGGCAACCTTTTTCAGCGGAACTTTAATTTCGCCTTTGCCGGGGTTGTTTCGAACAAGAACAAAAGCAGCCAATATTTTTTTCCCTTTTTTCCAAGGATTGTAAACCACTACTTTGGTTTTACCGTTTTGTTTGAATACAGCAAAACCTTTTGCATACTTTATCGTGGTATTTTCTGCGATCTTTAAATGTGGAGAACTTTTTTTTACGTTCTCATGACATCCTGTAAAGAAAAATCCAAGAAGAAGAAAGATCAGTAAAGCGATTTTTTTCATGATGCAATTTTCTTTTTCCGGGCCTGCTTTTCTAAATAATACCATCCGAAAATACCGATAAGAACCAAAATAGGAGAGATGATTTCTGCCTGAGTGATGTGATGTCCGAAGATGTCGTAGGTGTTGTTTACACGGATGTGTTCAATGAAAAAACGCTCTACCCCGTTAAATATCAAATAAATGGAAAATAAAACACCGGGAGTTTTTATTTTTTTGCGAATAGACCAAAGAATAATAAAGACGATGATCATCATGATGGTTTCGTAAACCGGTGTAGGGAAAACTCCATGCGGAAGTTGCATGCAATGGGCTCCGGTACATCCCGGGATAGGAACGCCTTCATTAATGATGTTGTGGGGATAGTTGTATTTCCATAACCAGTCCGGCAAAAAAGAAAGCCAATGGGGTTTGGCCCAATGATTGACAATGCCCCAGTCGCCGTCGCCGGATACCTGACAGCCGATTCGTCCGATGCCGTAAGCCAGAGCCAGTCCGGGAGCAAAGCTGTCGGCCATGGGTTTAACAGGAATCCCGTTTTTTTCGCCATACCAGACCACCGCAATGGCTGCAATGATCAGCCCGCCATAAAAAGTGAGTCCGCTAAAAGAGAAAAGCTCTCCCAGCGGATTCGCCAAAAAAGCCTGCCAGTTTTCCAGTTGATCAAAAATTTTGGCTCCGATGATTCCGAAAACGGCAGCAATCAGGACGATCATCCAGGTTTGTTCATGCGCAGGAACCAGAATTTCTTTTTCTACCGGATGTTCGAGCTTTTGTTTGTTTTTGTCGTACCAAACGTAGGCAGCATACAAAAAACCGAATACCAGGCCTGCCCATACCGAGCCTTCTCCGGAAAATAAGAAATCTTGCGGATCATTGGCAAAGTGCTGGTAGTCAGTGATAGCAGCGGCAATCTTAAATGCAAGAAGAAATCCCAGTAAAAAACTGAATAGTAATTCTGTGGCGGAAGCCGGTTTTCCTACAACAATTTTTTTCTTCGTCGGTTTAATCAGTCCCTCTTTTTCTTTCCGGATCAGCTCCAGATACAAAAGATAAGAACCTGCCAGAAAAGCAAGCGCAACAAAAAAGCCGTAACTCATGATCGGCAGGTTGATGTGTGTGCCGAAAACGGCATTGATCAGATCGCTAAGTTTGGGGTACATAAGCGAATGTTATTTTATTTCCATATTTTTTCATTACAAAATTACATTTATTCCTGCTTCTTTTAAAAAGCCGGTAAAATGTTTTTTTCTTCACAGGAAAGGCTTTGAGCCTGAACAAATGTTCAATATATTTGCGAAAAGTTTTGCCGGTATGTCACCACGTCCGAAAAGAAGAAGAGTACTTAGTGAGCCGCCACATGTTACCGGGTTTATTCCGGAAAGTGGTGATTTCTCGACCACAGATGCGGTTTTGTTGCATTTTGAAGAATATGAAGCCATCCGGCTGGCCGATTATGAAGGACTGTCGCAGCTTGAAGCATCAAAAAGGATGCACGTTTCGCGACCGACATTTACTCGTATTTATGATGCGGCCCGGAAAAAAGTAGCCAAAGCTTTTGTGGAAAACAAACGCCTTTCTATTGAAGGGGGGCATGTGGAATTTGATGCCGACTGGTATCGGTGCGAGAACTGCAGTTCGGTATTTAAACAAAAAGCCGGCCGAAAAGTGGACCATTGTCCTGTATGTGGTGATGATCATCTTGTTTCTCTTCAGGAAGCGGTGAATTCATTTCCCGAAAGAAGAGGCGGTGGACGGCATGGCAGCGGACGTTTTCATGGTGGCCGGGGTGTAGCCGGTTATTGTATTTGTCCCCGATGCGATTATAAAGTAGAACATACCGCCGGCGTTCCTTGTGGCAGTATGTTATGTCCGCGGTGCAATATTCGTATGATCCGCGAAGATTCAGAACATTATCAGATGATTTTAAATAAACGTAAAAAACAATAGAAAATATGTCGATGAAAAAATTAGCGATGCCTTTGGAAAATGGCTTTCTGGCTCAACATTTTGGCCACAGCCGTGAATTTGCCTTTTTTGAAATAGAAGACAATAAAATTAAAAAAGAATATCGCCTGGAACCCCCGCCGCATGCCGAAGGAACTATTCCCCGCTGGCTGGCTCAGAATGCAGTAACGGATATTCTTGTAGGCGGTATCGGACCTAAAGCGGTGGAAATCCTTTACAATAATGGAATTAATGTTTACGTGGGCGTAGCGGTGGACGAAGCCATGAATCTGGCATTGGATTTTATCAACGGCGATTTGAAATTCGGACAAAATTATTGTCATCATTAAAAACAATTAAAATCATAAAAAATGGACACAAAAAAAGCAGGCTTTAACTCAAAACTCATTCATGCCGGAGGTATTGAAGATGCACTGGGTAGTGCGGTAACTCCGATTTACCAGACATCCACTTTCCGGTTTAAAGATGCCGATCATGGCGCCCGTTGTTTCTCCGGCGAAGAGAAAGGATATATTTATACCCGATTGGGAAATCCAACCATAGAAGACCTTGAAAACACCCTTGCCGAACTTGAAAATGGTTATGGTGCGGTGGTGACCGCTTCCGGAATGGCGGCGGTAAATACGGTTTATCTGGCCTTTTTGGGAGCCGGAAGCCATATGGTGAGCCATAATTCGGTATATGGTCCTTCACGGGGAGTGATGGAAAAACTGTATCCGAATTTTGGGGTGGAAAGCACTTACGTGGATTGCACCGATCCTGCAAACATAGAAAAAGCCATTCGTTCCAATTCCAAACTGTTGTATCTGGAAACACCGGCCAATCCTACCATGGGCATTACCGATATTGCTAAAGCGGTTGAAATTGCCCATCAGCATGGCATGCTGGTATGTGTGGATAATACTTTTTGCAGCCCGTATATTCAAAAACCATTGGACTTGGGAGCCGATATCGTTTTGCATTCCATGACCAAATTTATTAACGGACATGCGGATATTGTGGGCGGTTGTGTGGTTACCCGCAACAAGGAGCTTTACGATAAGGTGGCTTATGTGATGAAAAATGTGGGATTCAATATGGATCCGCATCAGGCTTGGCTTACCCGGCGTGGCTTAAAAACCCTTTCTATTCGTATTGAAAGAGCACAGGAAAATGCCCGGAAAGTAGCTGCTTTTTTGGAAAAACACCCGAAAATAGAATGGATTCTTTATCCGGGTCTGGAATCACATCCTCAGTACGAACTGGCTAAAAAACAGATGGCTGGTCCGGGTTCTATGATGTCTTTTGGCGTAAAAGGCGGTTTAAAAGCCGGAAAAACCGTAATGGATAATGTTCATTTGGCTTTGCTGGCTGTTTCTTTGGGAGGCATTGAAACACTGATTCAGCATCCGGCATCCATGACCCACTCAAAACTGTCGAAAGAAGAGCGTGAAGAGGCCGGTATCACAGACGGACTGGTACGCCTTTCGGTAGGAATTGAAGATGTGGAGGACATTATTGCCGATTTGGATCATGCCCTTTCGCTGGTGTAAAAAGAATTTTATTTCGCACCAAAACGGGCATTGCTGCAAGCTCCTTTAAAATAGCTCATACAGCGTCCTTTATCAAGGTTAAACCGTATTGAAAAATAGAAATCCATTCCGGTAAGATCGCCGATGCCAAGAAAAGTACCCAGCTTTTCTGTCCCAATGGTAACGGAATAAAACCGGAGAGATGCACCGACACGTAATTTTTCGTAGTTGTAAAATGTTACCGGCAGGCTGGCTCCAAAGATCCGGGTTTCATAACGCGGAATAACAGCTAAAACCGGTGCCAGGCGCACTGTCCGCAATCTGAAACGTAAAGGCTGCTGCCAGTAACCCGCCAGATAGAAATTACCATTGAAATGGTAATCGTATTGAATGCTCAAGGTGGTGGGCAGGCTCATAAAAAACGAAGTATCAGTAAGTGATTGGTTCGGACTACCATAAAAAACAGAACTTAATGTTTGCATAGTTACCCGTACGTTAGGGGTGGAAACCGTATCAAATTGTTCCCATTTGGCGTTTACGTTATCAAAAGAGTGTACTTCGGCATGATGATTGAACCGGATTCCTCCGATGTCCATCAGCGAAATACCTATTTTGTAAATGTAATCGGCATAAGGCTTGGCACACAAGCGCTTTTCTCCCGGGTCGGTAAAAGTTTTGAGTTTAGTGTAAAGAATACCGATATCCATTCCTACGCCATGTCCCTTAAATAGCGGATCCAAAACCGTTGTTTCATAATCGTTGTAATCAATAGGAAGCGCAAAGGCAACTTTGCTGTCAAAATTTTCAATATCTAAAGTAGTTCTATCTGGAACATTATATTTTACTTGATTGACGGTACTGTAAGCTCCGCCAATTCCGAATAAGATTTTGAATGTTCCGCCTACTGTGAGTTTGGTATTGCCCCGGTCAATCAGGTCATAAGCATAACTCAGGTTGAGTTCGGCCCAGTTTAGAGAGGAAAAACTGAAATTTTTATCATCAAAGCTGTTATTTACCAACGAACTGTCAGAAAGCCGGCCTTTGGATAAAACAATCTCATAAGGAATGTCTACAGCCGAACTGACACTGCGTACGGTAATGCCAATGGCAAAGGCTTGACGCCCGTCCTGAAGCATAAAAGAAGGTCCTTGAATTCTTGAGGAAACGTAGAAATTCTTTTTATCATGATTTTCATAAAGTACGGAGTATGCATCCGGTCCCTGGTAAGATGGTTTGGTAACCATGCGTACTAAATCCCAAAAACTGGTAGTGTCTTTGTCAAAATACCCCATGTTATTTTCTGCGAAAACATCGGTGGTAATTAAATTAGCATCCAGATAAACCTTTGAGTTGGATAAAAAAGCCGGGTTGAGCATAGCTCCGGCAGCGCCATTATAGTTGTCGAAGCCTAATCCGGTCATTTGCTGTGCTGTAAGCGTACTGTATCCTCCTGAAAACAGGATGATCAGGAAAAGCAAAAGCTTAACAAAAGATCGTTCTTCCCCCCGGTTAGTTGTCATTTTTTCCGTCATAAAAGCGTCTTCCTTTTTCCCTTTACAATAGAACTACAAAAGTAGTAAATCATTGTTTGAAGCAACAAAAAAACAGCATGTTTCGATGAAGCAAGCAGAATGTTTATTTTCGCAGTGTGGAAAAAGTAACAAATAAAGAGTTGGCAGTAATACTGGGGCCCACGGCAACCGGAAAAACGCGGCTGGCAGCACTCTTGGCATCCGAAATGAATGGAGAAGTCATCAGTGCCGATTCACGGCAGGTTTACCGGGGGATGGATATTGGTACCGGAAAAGATTGGGACGATTATATTGTGAAAAACCGGCGAATCCCTTGCCACTTGGTGGATATTGCCCAGCCGGGTGAAGAATACAATGTGTACGCTTTTCAAAAGGATTTTTATGCAGCATACGAAGCCATAAGAAAAAGAGGAAATTTCCCTGTGCTGTGTGGGGGAACCGGACTTTATATCGAATCGGTTTTGTTGGGCTATCGTTTATGGACGGTTCCGGAGAATCCGTTACTTCGCCACAAACTGGAGAATCTGTCGCAGGAAGAGCTGGTTGTTGTTTTAAAAAGTTATGGTCCTTTGCATAATACAACTGATGTTACTTCCCGTGAACGGACGATTCGGGCCATTGAGATTAAACAATATGAAAAGGAAAATCCACAGCAAGCCAACGTGCCTCCTCGTCCTGATGCCGTGGTTTTCGGAATGTTTTTTCCCCGTCAGGAAGTGCGGGCACGGATTACCGAAAGACTGAAATCGCGGTTGCAAAATGGGATGATTGAAGAGGTGAAAAGGCTTTTGTCGGAAGGCCTGACTCCGGAACAGCTTACTTTTTATGGGCTTGAATATCGCTATGTTACCCGGTATGTTACGGGTGAATTGACTTATGATGAGATGTTTGCTAAGCTGAATACGGCCATTCACCAGTTCTCAAAACGGCAAATGACCTGGTTTAGACGAATGGAGAAAAAAGGGATTACAATCCACTGGATTGATGGCCATTGGTCTGATTCCAGAAAAGTAGATTTTTGCCTTCAGAAACTGTTTGAAGAAAATAGAAAGTAATAAGGTTTTAAATTTTCAGAAATTGTGCAATTTGTTGGCGTTGCATTGGCGGGAAAAGGGAGCCGCTTTTGTTTTGTAGTTTCTGTGGCTGCCGGTTTTTTTGAGAGAACAAGCCGGTTTGGGTGTTGAATGTTAATTTTCCTTCCTGAAAAACTCTTTCTTCCGTTTCTTTTTCTGATTTCATGGAAACAAAGGTCAGCTTTTCTATTTTCCCGGATAGTTTGTGAATCTGCAGCCAGAAAAAGATTTTGCTTTTATCTGTTTCGTTCTTCAGATCCGTTCGTTTTACTTCGGCCAGAATAATTGTTTCGTTTTCAAGATAGAAAAGGATTTTTATTTTTTTGGAGGGAGACATTTGGCTATAAGGTGATTTCAGAGGTGTATTTTTCAATTTCCAGAAACCGGATCAGGGGATCAAGATCAATGGTTTCTTCGCCGGAAAGGATAAGGGTCTGGCTGTCTATTTCCTGTAACATGCCGCATTTGAAATGACTTGCCCAGATATGTTCCATGTACCAGTCGGGTTCTTTTCCCCAGCGCAGGTCTTTTGATTTCCGCCGCCAGAATGTTTGCTTGCTGATGGTCAGAAAGATCTTTTTATCGTATTGGCTGTAAATATGTTTATCGCAAAAAGCAAATAATCCTTCTGCAATAACAATGTCGTATTCTTCCTTGGCTTTTAACAGATGCCGGTAATATTTTGCCAGGTCGATGGATTCGGGAATTTCCCAGTCGATATGTCCGTTGATACGGGGAATCTCATTTTCGGGACGGGCAAAATCGTCTTGGCATAAGATGAGAACACGCAACGGATTCAGAGCGGCTTTCAGCCGGTTGGCCAGGGTGGTTTTTCCGGCATTGCTCACTCCTCCAATTCCAATGATCATAGATGTATTTGTAATTGCTGAATATGCGGCAAAAATAGGAGTTTATTTTGACTTTTCACTTTGACCGGGAATAAATTGATAAGCTCCTAAATCTGGTGTTTGCCCGCGTGGGTTTCCTAAAATATCCAACGGAACTTTTGCTCCGATAGCCGGATCGCCTGCTCCGATAGCCGGCGAAAGGGTATCGATACGGTAATCATTCGTTTCCAGATCAAGAAATTTCGGATCTTTATTTTTGATGATAGAACGGAAATAATCGGGATTATCCATTCTTAAAGTGGTTTTTACAAGACAATGATCTAACAGGTAAGAAGAGTCTGCTCCGGAAACCATCGATGTCTCAAATTCATTCTCGTTATAGCCGTAAATAATGCTGTTTCCCAGGAAGAAGTGCATTGGATATGGAATAGGAAGATCGTTGGTGTCTTTTAAGTAATTTGTAAGTATAACTGTTGGTGCATTACGGATAGAATAGGTCCAGTAATTAGCCAGCGTACTTTGCAAGAACTGGTAATCGCCGCCTCCGGTAAGTGCCAGGCAGTATCCTCCACTGTTGGCTGCAACCAGGTTTTGGGCGTCGATGGTGTAATTTTTGGACAGGATGGATGCGCCGTTTGTATTATAAATTTGAACATTATTCAATAACAGGCGGTTTTCGTTTTTATGAAAAAAAGACTCTGCCTGAATGCCGATAAAACTATTTTTAATAATGGCGTTTTCAATTTTATCATCATAGCCTTTTCTTCCTTCCATAATCCAGATGCGGTCCCATTGTCCGGGGAGGTCAGCATAATCTTGTTCTAAACGATCGCCTTGAAAAATAACCGGTTGGCTTTGTGTTCCGGAAACAGTAAGCTGCCCGTCAGAATAAATCCATAAACCAGAATTTTTGTGAAAATAAATTTTTGTTCCTGCGTCAATTGTCAGGCTTCCATATGAATTTACTACCGCGAATCCATAAATCACGATCGGTTTATCGTTTTTCCATACTACATTTTGCAAGCTGTCAGCTATGATTTTATAGGCAGGGAATCCTTCCGGATGATGATCGGCCAGAATGTAATAGGCATTTTTCCCCCAGGCCACCAGCTTGACAACTTGCTGATTTCCGTTGATCGTGAAAAGTAGCTGATCTTCTACCACAAAAGGCGTAGTGGCATCATTGGGGTCAATGGTAACGCGGGCAAAAATAAACAGGCTGTCGTTGCCTCTGATTTCCACATCTTTACCGTCAAATGTGGCCTCGCCGTCAATGTTGATGCGAAAAGGAGATGCGGTGCCTTTTTCGAGCCGGATATCGGAAATGATAATTTTTGATGATGATGGATTATACACCATCAGCCGGTGTGTAGCCGAGCCTAAGGAGGTAAAGACGGTATCAAATAAAATGGTGTCGTTTGAAAAGGCGAGCTTGATATCCGGACTGGTATCCACCGTGTCTTTTGTACAGGATGAAAAAATCCATAATACTCCCACAAGCACCAAAAAGGTGGCCCGGAGAAAAAGAAAATTTTGTTTATAGCGTTTAATAAATGCCAATGAAGCTTATTTTTGGGACAAAGATAACCAACTATTGAATAGACGACAGATAAGAAAAAATATTGTAACATTGCAAAAAAATGATGTTCTATGAAAAGTTATGCTCGTATTCTCTTTTTGACTGTGGCGGGAGTTTTGTTTTTTTCCTTTCCGGCTGCAGCACAATATCAAAATCTAACGCACAGTGATTCATCTAAAAACACACAACATGTTGGCCAGGTAGAACGCATCTCACCATATGGGAAAAAAGCCCGGAGTTCAAATGGCGGTGGCTTTTTCTTTGGCGGTGGTTTGGGAGGCGGTTATTCCACATATAGTTCTTATATCCAAATTACACCAATTATTGGTTATCGTGTAACTTCCCAGTTTCAGGTGGGAACACGATTGACATATATGCATCAGTGGTATAAAGATTATATGAATAACAAATACAATTATGATATTTACGGCGGAAGTTTGTTTGTGCGGTATATTTTCTGGAAATCGCTTTATGCTCAGGCAGAATATGAAGTTTTGAGTGTTCCTGATTATTATTCGGCTGACCAGGATGCCTCACGAACGATAAACAGCTTTTTTGCCGGTCTGGGCTTTATGCAAAGCATGGGAGGAAGGGCTTTTATGTATGTGTCCGTTCTCTATAACTTTCTGGAGGACCAGTATACCCCGTACAGTAATCCTTTGGTCCGTGTCGGTTTTGGGGTAGGATTGTAACCGGCCTAAAGCATTTCTTCCACCACGTCTTCTTCAATCCGGAGATTGTCCATGATGAACTCCTGTCGCTTGGGCGTGTTTTTCCCCATGTAAAAAGCCAGTGTTTCGGCTACGGAAGCTTCTCTTTTCAGAATGACCGGATCTAACCGGATGTTTTTCCCAATAAAATGACGGAATTCACCGGGGGAAATTTCTCCTAAACCTTTAAACCGGGTAATTTCCGGATTAGGCTTCAGTTTTTCGATGGCTGCAAGGCGTTCCTCGTCGGAATAGCAATAGAGCGTTTCTTTTTTATTCCTAACGCGGAACAGCGGGGTTTGCAGAATGTATAAATGTCCGGTTTTCACCAGGTCCGGATAAAACTGCAGGAAAAAAGTCAGCAGCAACAGCCGGATGTGCATGCCGTCCACATCGGCATCGGTAGCAATGACAATGTTGTTATAACGGAGATTCTCTAAACTTTCGTCGATGTTTAAAGCGGCTTGTAACAGGTTAAATTCTTCGTTTTGATAAACGATCTTTTTACTTAAACCGTAACTGTTCAGGGGTTTCCCCTTTAAGCTGAAAACGGCTTGTGTCTGGACATCACGCGATTTGGTGATCGAGCCACTGGCCGAGTCGCCCTCCGTGATGAACAGGGTGGTTTCCAGCCGTTTTTCATGATTGGTGTTCAGATGGATCCGGCAGTCACGAAGTTTTTTGTTGTGCAGGCTGGCTTTTTTTACACTTTCGCGGGCCAGTTTTTTAATGCCGGCCATCTCTTTTCGCTCTTTCTCCGATTGCAGAATCTTTTTGTATAAAGCTTCAGCTGTTTCGGTATGAATATGCAGATAGTTGTCGAGATTTCGTTTTACAATATCATTGATATAATTGCGGATGGTTTGTCCGCCCGGTTCCATGTATTGCGATCCCAGCTTGGTTTTGGTTTGTGATTCAAACACCGGTTCCGAAACTTTGATGCTGAGTGTGGCCAGCAGCGAAGTACGGATATCACTGGTGTCAAAATCTTTACCGTAAAATTCGCGGATGGTTTTCACCAGTGCTTCTCTGAAAGCACTTTGATGGGTTCCGCCTTGTGTAGTGTGCTGGCCGTTGACAAAAGAGTAATACTCTTCGCTGTAGGAACTGGAGCTGTGCGAAAAAGCACATTCGAAATCACCTTCCTGAATATGAATAATCGGGTAGCGCAGCGGACCGTTTCCGTTGATATTGCGTTCCAGAAGATCCAACAAACCATTTTTGGCTTGCATACGCTGTCCATTGAAAACAATGGTAAGCCCGTTGTTCAGGAAAACATAATTCCACAACATCTCTTCCACGTATTCAAGGATGAAATGGATGTTGCCGAAAATTTCCTCATCAGGGATAAATTTGACCAGTGTTCCCTGTTTTTCGTCACACTCTTTTATTTCTTCATCGCGGACAAGCTCGCCCCGGTGATATTCTACAATTTTCGTTTTCCCCTCGCGGATGGATTGGGTGTAAAAATAAGAGGAAAGGGCGTTGACGGCTTTGGATCCTACACCGTTCAGTCCTACCGACTTTTTGAAAACTTTCGAGTCGTATTTGGCACCGGTATTGATTTGGCTTACACAGGCTTTTACTTTTCCCAAAGGCATCCCGCGGCCATAATCACGAACCGTAACCTGTTTGTCTTCAATGGTTACCTCAATCACTTTTCCGTTTCCCATGACGTATTCGTCAATGGAATTATCCATGATCTCTTTCAGCAGGACATAAATACCATCATCCGGGGAACTTCCGTCTCCCAGTTTTCCGATATACATTCCCGGACGCAGCCGGATATGTTCTTTCCAGTCGAGCGACCGGATGCTATCATCATTATATTCTGCTGCCATATTTTTTCCTTTGCTGCAAAAATAGAAGATTGCGGGTTGAAAACAACGGTCGTTGTCAATACTTTTTAAACATTTTTTGTTGAAAACCCTGAAATGATAAGGCTTTCAGAAGTACATCAAACAACAAAAGCCGTTTTGAAGAAGTAAAAAAACGGCTTTTGTCGATAACGCTTTCTTCAGGATGTTTAAGTTTCACTGATTTAGTGTCCCGGGACTATTTTTCTTTGTTTGTCCGGATGCCCAAAAGGGGATAAAACGGACAAAAACGAATAAAAGCCGTTAAGAGCGGAACAAGGGCAATAAGTCCCCACCAGTTTTTGGTGTAAAATCCCCAAATGGCAATAACAATGCCCAGGATCATCCGGATGATCTGATCGATTTTTCCAATGTTTTGTGTCATGGCAAATGATTTTTGTTTGCTGCAAAATTAAAGGGAGCGTAGGGGATAGTCTGTGACAAATGTTACAATTGGGCTTTTATTTCAATTGAAGAGCGGTGTTGTATTATTTTTCTTTCATTTTCCAATTGCTTTAAAAGGCGGGAGACAACTTCGCGGGCTGTCCCTAATTCATTGGCCAGTTGCTGATGGGTAACGGGGATCATGTTATTTTGTTCCTGTTCTTGTTTTTGTTTCAAAAGCTGTACAAGCCTAAAATCCATTGTTTTGAAGGCTACGGAGTCGATGAAAAATACGATTTCGCGAAAGCGGTCTCTGAACAGCGTTAAGAAAAACTCATTGCATTGTGGAAAACGGGTATGTAAATCGTTTAAAACGTCCACCGGGATTGATAATAGTTTGGTGTCAGATTCTGTTTCGGCATAAGCCACACTTTGAGTTCGAGTGAGACCTGCAACGATCGATAAAGCGCAACTCTCACCAGGATGGATATAGTACAGCAAAACTTCTTTTCCCTGTTCGCCGCGGCGCATTACTTTTATCCTCCCCTCGTAAACATAAGGAACAACGGCTACATAAGCATCTTGTTCGAGTATGCGTGTGTGGGCCGGGATTTCCATAAACTTACTTTTAGCCAGTATTTCTTTAACGAGTTGTCCGTCGCTAAACCTTTTCCGTAAAAAGCGTTCTATTTTATCCATTGGTTTCTTGTTTATCTGGATCAGCAGGAGTTTATCTTGTGGCAGAAGAATGCCCTTTTTACAAAAGTAATGAATCTTTTATTCTGTGTTGTTCAGGGGTTTCATGATACAAGATCAGAGAATTATTTATACAGGTTCCGGTTTGAAAAAGAGAAATGAAATTTTTTTTGATGGCTTTTTGTCCGGAAAAGAATCGTCCGGAAAGTTTCGTTGATGTATTTGGAATTTCCTGTTAATTTTGCCGAAAAATAATGGTTTTATGGAGCTGGAAAAGAGAGTGGAAGCTTTTGCCCAATTGGGAAGGATTTTGCGGGAAACCTTTGGAGATGAAACGCGAAAAATATCATCGCCAGGCAGCGAACCGGTCAAAAAACTTTTGGAAGAAGCTGACAGGGCACAGCAATACAACGGATGGTTTACGCCTGATTTTGTCTCCCGGGCTTTGTATGCCTTGGGTGAAAGCTTGGAAACGGAAAAACTTCAGCAATGGCTGTCGGTATATGATAAAAAGCGTTTAGAGCCGGTGAATCCGAAAACGGTGGGCGTGGTGATGGCGGGAAATGTTCCGGCGGTCGGGTTTCATGATTTTTTAAGTGTACTCATCAGCGGCCATCGTATTCAGGCACGTTTATCCTCAGAAGATAACAAGCTTATGCCGGCGATTGCTGCTGTGCTGAAAGAAATTGAACCAGGTTTTGCAAATTATATTGCTTTTACTGAAGAAATACTAAAAGGTTTTGATGCTATTATTGCTACGGGAAGCAATAATACATCCCGTTATTTCGAATATTACTTTGGAAAATATCCGAACATCATCCGGAAAAACAGAAACGGGGTAGCGGTACTTACCGGACAGGAAACAGACGACCAGTTACGTGCCCTGGCTGATGATGTTTTTCTTTATTACGGGCTGGGCTGCCGGAATGTGGCTAAACTTTATGTGCCTGAAAACTATGATTTTGAACACCTTCTCCGAATTTTTGCCGAAAAAAAAGAAATAACCCAAAACCATAAGTATTTTAATAATTACGAATACAATAAAGCAATCTTCCTGGTAAACAAACGGCCGCATCTTGATACCGGGAACCTTTTGTTGGTGGAAGATGAAAAGATGGTTTCGCCGGTTGCTGTTTTGCATTATGAGTATTATTCATCGGATACCGGATTGCGGAATCACCTGATGGTAAATACAGATCAGATACAGTGTGTGGTAACAGATGCTGCTTTTTTGAAGAATACTGTTCCGTTTGGAAAGAGCCAATCTCCTGAATTATGGGATTATGCCGACGGGGTAGATACCCTGAAATTTTTGATCGCATTATGAGAATAGCTTGTCTTTTCACATGGAGAAAAAAATATTGAAAAAAATTAGGAAGTTAAAGAGTTATCCGCTATTTTTGCACCCCCAAATTTGACAGGAAAAACATAAAAAAATGAAGAAAGATATTCATCCTAAAAATTACAGGCTGGTTGTTTTTAAAGACATGTCAAACGACTATGCTTTTATTACGCGGTCTACCGTAAATACCAAAGATACCATTGTGTGGGAAGATGGCAAGGAATATCCTTTGGTTAAGCTTGAAATTTCTAACAAATCACATCCGTTCTTTACCGGTAAGATGAAACTGGTAGATACGGCTGGTCGTGTGGATAAATTCCGCAACCGTTACAAAAAATTTCAGGAAAAAAGAAAACAATAACCGGAAACGGTGAATAAAAGAACCCTTGTCGGTCTTAACGGCAGGGGTTTTTTGGTTTAGAAAAGTCCCAAATTAAAGTACTGGAGCCATTGCCGGCATTGATTTTCATCGTATCTTAGCTTTTTATCCTGTAAACCGAAAAATTATGAATTACATCCTTTTTGATGGCGACAGCAGAGACCACCTGCTGCCCTTTACTTATACCCGTCCGGTAGCTGATATCCGCTGGGGAATAACCACTTTGCGTGAAAAATGGGAAAGGTTGCTTCGGCAAAAAACATCTACGCTGACGCGTGATTATCTTTCCGAAAAGTTTCCGGTTCAGATTGAAGAAGAAAACATACTGATTAATGGCTCTGTTGTTCCTGACCCGGATCTGATAAAACAAATTCAAAAATTACGAACGGGACAGGCTTTGGTGAAAGATGATGTAATGCTGGCGATGTTTGTTCATGCCCGCGAAATAGAAAATCTGGACGATGCAGCTCCTGAAGCTGTTCCTTACCCGGAACCGGTGCGGCGTTTGCAGCACGTATGGGAAATCTTTGCCATGAATCATGAAATGATTCGTCTTGATTTTGATTCCATTACCTCTGGACGGAAATCGCAGCCGTTAAGCTCAACAAATTTTGTTCTGGGAAATTCGGATCAGATTTTCTTAGAAGAAGGAGCACAAGTTGAATTTGCTTTTTTAAATGTGCAGGATGGCCCTATATACATAGGAAAAGATGCCACCGTTATGGAAGGGGCAAAGATCCGCGGACCGTTTGCTTTAGGTGAAAAATCCATGGTGAAAATGGATGCTAAAATTTATAGTGGAACAACCATTGGTCCGCAGTGTAAAGTGGGCGGGGAGGTCAATAATTCGGTTCTTTTTGGCTTTTCCAATAAAGCGCATGATGGTTTCCTGGGAAATTCGGTGCTGGGTGAATGGTGTAATTTGGGAGCCGATACCAATGTTTCCAATCTGAAAAATACTTATGAACCGGTAAAGCTTTGGTCTTGTGTTTCAGAACATTTTGAGAATACCGGCCGGCAGTTTTGCGGACTGATGATGGGCGATCATTCCAAAACGGGGATTAATACCATGTTTAATACAGGAACAGTTGTAGGCGTGTTTGCAAACATTTTTGGCGATGGTTATCAGCGAAATTATATCCCGTCGTTCTCGTGGGGCGGCAAGCATGGCCTGTCTCATTATAATTTGAAAAAGGCTTTTCAGGTGGCCGAAGCTGTTTTTGCCCGCCGGGGTAAAACTTTTGATGAAACGGAGAAAAAAATACTGACCCATATTTTTGAAATGACTTTCGATAAACGCCGTTAATCGGATTTTTTCTGCCAAAACAGAAAAGGAATAAAAATGGTACGGTCATTGCCCTGAAAAAGGTACCGGAATTCGACTGCCGTGATGAAAAATTTGGGATCCAGCGAATTATCCGGTAAGAAAAGAATGGAAGATGGGGGATGAGAAAGATATACTGACAAATAGACAGAAAAAATCATGAAAAATATTTTTGCACTGGATGATATTGTAAATGGTGATACGGAATTTTTCCCGTTGATGTCGCCTGAAGATGAGAAGAAAATGAACGAGGAAGAAATTCCGGAAGAGCTTCCTATTTTGCCTTTACGCAACATGGTACTTTTTCCCGGGGTGGTTATTCCTATTACTGCCGGACGGGAGAAAAGTGTGAAACTTTTGCGCGAAGCTTATCAGGGAGCAAAAATTATCGGGGTGGTGGCTCAAAAAGATGCCGAAACCGAAGATCCCGGAGAAAAAGACCTGCATCCGGTGGGTACCGTGGCTCGTATTATTAAAATTCTGCAGATGCCCGATGGGAATACCACGGCCATTATTCAGGGCAAACGTCGTTTTGTCATTGAAGAAATGCTTCAGGAAGAGCCTTATTTTAAGGCGAAAGTGAAGAGTTACGGTTCTCAGGAAGATATCCCCAATGATGAAGTTTTTCAGGCATTGATCTCTTCTATTCGCGATTTGGCCATTCAGATTATTGAAAAGTCTCCGGTTATTCCTTCGGAGTCTTCATTTGCCATCAATAATATTGAAAGTCCGGTTTTCCTCATCAATTTTGTTTCGTCCAACCTGAATGTAGATAACGGACAAAAACAACAGCTGCTGGAAATGACCAGTCTGGAAGAACGGGCTAACAAGGTGCTGGAGCTCTTGACCAAAGAGTTACAGGTGCTGGAATTGAAAAATCAGATCCAAACCAAAGTAAAGGTGGATTTGGATAAACAACAGCGCGATTATTTGCTGAATCAGCAGCTGAAAACCATACAAGAAGAACTCGGCGGTGCGCCTCATGAGCAGGATATTAAAAAACTGGAAAAGAAAGCTGCACGAAAAAAATGGCCGGAAGAAGTAGCTGAAACTTTTCAGCAGGAACTTTCGCGATTGCAACGGATGAATCCGAATGCAGCGGAATATTCTATCCAGATGAATTATCTGGAATTTTTGGTGGATCTGCCCTGGAACGAGTTTACCAAAGATCATTTGAATTTGAAAAGAGCCCGTCAGATTTTGGATAAAGATCATTACGGGTTGGAAAAGATCAAAGAGCGAATTATCGAATATCTTGCCGTTTTGAAACTGAAAAACGACATGAAAGCACCGATCCTTTGTTTTGTAGGCCCTCCCGGAGTGGGAAAAACATCGCTGGGACGGTCGATTGCCCGCGCTTTGGGCCGGAAATATGTGCGCATGTCGTTGGGCGGATTGCGTGACGAATCGGAATTGCGGGGACACCGGAAAACGTATATCGGTGCCATGCCCGGCCGGATTTTGCAAAACCTGAAGAAAACGCAATCGGCCAATCCGGTTTTTATGCTGGATGAAATTGATAAAGTAAGTGGTAATAATTTTAGCGGAGATCCACAGGCTGCTTTGCTTGAGATTCTTGATCCGGAACAAAATAATGCTTTCTACGATAATTATCTTGAGCTGGATTTTGATTTGTCGAAGGTGATGTTTATTGCCACGGCCAACAGCCTGTCGGGTGTACATCCGGCTTTGGTTGACCGGATGGAAGTGATTGAGCTTAGTGGATATTTATTGGAAGAAAAAGTGGAGATTGCCCGGAGGCATCTTTTGAAGAAGATTTTTGAAGAAAATGGTATTCAAAAGAAACAGCTTGTTTTTCCCAAGAAAACAATAGAAACCATTATTGACCAATATACCCGGGAAGCCGGCGTTCGTTTACTGGAAAAACAGATTGCCAAGGTTGTTCGGAACAGGGCCCGGTTTATTGCCATGGACGAGCCGTTTGATGCAAAAATAAAACCGTCGGATTTACCCGATATCCTTGGAAAACCACGTTTTACACGCGATCAGCTGGTTTCTAATGAAAAAACCGGTGTGGTTACCGGGCTGGCCTGGACACGGGTTGGCGGCGAGATCCTTTTTGTAGAAGTGAGCCTGAGTAAAGGGGATGGGAAACAATTGAAGTTAACTGGAAACCTGGGCGATGTGATGAAAGAATCGGCTGTGTTGGCTTATGAGTTTTTAAAAGCGCATGCGGAAACGCTGGGGCTGGAGCCGGATGTTTTTGAAAAATGGAATGTGCATATTCATATTCCGGAAGGAGCTACGCCTAAAGATGGCCCGTCAGCAGGCGTTACAATGTTAACCGCCTTGGCTTCGGCTTTTACCCAAAGAAAAGTTCGTCCGTATTTGGCCATGACGGGTGAAATAACCCTGAGAGGAAAAGTGTTGCCGGTAGGGGGGATCAAAGAGAAAATATTGGCGGCTAAGCGGGCTAAAATCAAAACCATTCTTCTTCCCCTTGAAAATAAACCGGACATTGAAGAAATCCCGGAAAAATATATTGAAGGATTAGATTTTGTTTATGTGGATGAAATGCTGGAAGTATGGGAAAAAGCGTTGTTACCCAAAGAATAATCTTTTTCCATAGAAATAAAAAAGCACCGTGAGAGGAAATCTACGGTGCTTTTTTTATGAAATGCTAGGCTTTATTGTATGGGCCTTCTGAAAATATAACGGGTGATAAAAATTCCTTTTCCGTCGCCTTTTCCGGCATCACTTTCCACTCCACTTACGACAAAGGCCAATTGCCATCCCTCGTTAATGATTTTGTTAATGGTTGCTGAAATTAAAGCGTCGTTAGATGCAATGTTCTGAAAATTAATCCCTACGCCACTGTAAAAGTTGAGCAATTTGGTTTCGGCAAAACGGTTTACTTTTAAGCCGGAACGTTTTACTCCTTTTTGCTGGCTTTTTTTCCCGTTAGTACGTTCGGTGGTGTAGTTTGCCGGATTGAGTTCTTCTTTGGTTTCTATAATGCGGGAACGACCAAGCCCCATAGGAACAATGGACTCGACGCTGGTGACGACTTTATACTCATACTTTTGTTGAGGAAAAGCCATCAGTGCAATAAGCATCAGTGTGGCTAAAATTGAAAGTTTTTTCATTTGAAATAAATTTAGGGGGTTAACAATGCTCAAATGTATGGAATATTTTTAATATTTCAATGCTTAAATGCGAAATTTTTTTTGTTTCTCCCTGAAAGACAGCTTATTTTTCCAACATGCCTTTTACATCCGAAAGCTGTCCGTCTGTTTTTACGGGTTGCAGATTTAGGATTTTTGCGATTAGCGGATAAAGATCCACATTTCCGAAACTTTTTTGTTGATAACCTTTTTTAAAGGCTGGGCCCGCAGCATAAAAGATGGCGTGCATGGCCCTCCAGGCGTTATCGTAGCCGTGTGTTCCTTTTCCATGACCGATATGCCAAGACCAGTAGATACTCCAGTTTGAATCGGCGGCAACCGTTAAATCGTGGGTTCTTACATTGGTTCCGTAATGCAGGCGCAGAGGAAGACTGTCATGTTTCCAAACCTGGAGATGGGGAATGTTTTTTAACTTCGTATAAACTGTTTCCAGTTTTCCCGGTTTTACTCCAAAATTATACACCGGATTATTTCCGTCTATATACTGCAGGTTTGCGGTATCAATATAATGGTCAAGAATAATTTCTCTCTTGTTGGAAATGGGGCCCATACCATGGTCAGAAGTAATGATAAAATTCAATTGGCTGTAAATGGGAAGCCGGCGCATAGCCGTGAAAAACTGTCCCAGCCAGCGGTCTAATTGTTCTACCATTTCTTTTGTTTTTTCTCCTCCTGGTCCGTAATGATGCCCATAGCCGTCTGGTTCAGGATAATACCATAGAATAAGATGCGGACGTTTTGATTCAGGGAACGATAGCCAGCGAACCAAACTGTCGATCCTTGACGTAAAAGGAAGGGTGTGATTGTAAGGATACCAGATATCGGGGCGGATGCCTTCGATGGCAGCTTCAGAGCCCACCCAGTAAAGAGTTGCCGTGTGTACGCCCTGTTTTTTGGCGGTTACCCAAATGGGTTCTCCGCCATAAAAAACGCCATTACCTACTGATTTTCTGTCAGAGATACTATACCGCATTTTTAAGTCCGGAGCGTAAAAATTATTCAAAACAATGCCATGGTGATCCGGATAGAGTCCGGTAGCCATACTGTAATGGTTCGGAAAAGTTTTGGATGGAAAGCAGGGAATGATTTCACCAAAAACCCCCACTTTTTTCAGGGAATCTAATACGGGGGTGTGAGCATGGTTGGGATAATCCCACCGGAAGCCGTCAAGCGACAGCATAATCACATAGGGCTTTTGGGTTGTATTTGTCGAAACAGCCTGTTTTTCATTTGTTTTTTGATTACATGACGGAAAAACAAACGTTCCGGATAACAGTGCAATGACGATAAAAAGATGTAAAAATTTTTTCATGAATAAAGAAATAAAAACGGGTTTAAAGGTATAAAAAAAGCCCCTTCCGAAGAAGAGGCTTTTTTATGTGTTGTGAAAAACAAATTAGAATTTGATTTTCAGTGAGAAGTTCATGTTACGTCCCCAGCTCCAGAAACCTTTTTTGAAAACGTGGGTTCCAGTAGCTGCATCGTATTGGTCTTCTGCTTCAACTAAGGTAATGTTGTCAGTTACGTTATATACATTCCAGTTGAAGTAGGAATCCATACCAGCAATTTTGAAAGCCCAACCGAGACGCATGTTCAGCATACCGTAGTTCGGCAGTTTGTAAGCCTGAGCACGGTCATTAGGATCTTTACGTGTTTCCGGTGTAAAGTGGGCATACAAATTAGCATAATACAGATAATGAGCACTCAGCGTGATTTTCCGGGTGATTTTGAAAGAACCGTGTGCACCGAAAGAATTTTGCGGTTGGTCACCAATTCTCAGGTTATCGGTATAAATGGTTCCGGTTCCAATCGGTTGATGAGTCTGATCATCATACAGTCTGGCGGTAGCGTCATTAGCATATCTCCAGTCACCTAAGTTGATCATACCACCCAGACGCATCCAGCGGTTAGCTTTCCATGTACCTGTGATTTCGATACCTTTGTGAACTTCTTTCAGGTTTGACATGAAAGCGTTTACATAACTTCCGTTATCGGCAACAAAACCGGTAAGCAGTGAAATGTCTGACCAAACGGTGTAGTATACATTAACACGAGCAGTGAATTTAGGTGCAATGTAATTGTAACCGGCTTCAATAGCGGAAATCTTTTCGTTTTTGAGTTCTGTATTCACCTCATTGGTGTAATTCAGGAACATGAAACGGAAGAAAGGTACACGTGAATAAAATCCACCATGCAAGAAGAAGTTACTTCTTTCCGAAATATTTACGTTGGCACCCAATTTGAAGTCATAACCTACGTTGGAAAGTGTTTCACTACGTTCACCAACACCAGGAGTGTAGTTATAATAGTCAACACGGGTATCCCAAGTATTGGAGAAAGTACCGGTAGCAAAAGCATTGAAAATACCTTTTGTGTATTCTAACTGAGCAAACAAACCACCGTAAGTAACGATACCGTCATTCCAGTAAGCAATTTTGTCACCAACTTTTGTGGCACCAAATTTATAATCATACCAGTAATCACCACCCAGCAAGTCTCTTACTTCGCGGTAGTGTTCACCTTTATAATGACGGAAGTCAATACCGGCAGTCAGTTTCAACATATCGCTGAAGTTGTAATTCAAAGTGGAGAGTAAACCATACCACTGGTGGTTGTTTACAGAATTACGAATGATGTGCTGTGAACGGGCCATGAAGGTTGTGTCACCATTGTATACAGTGTAAGCACCAACTTCGCGGGCATTGGCTGTATCAATGTTGTTAGCATTCCATTCTCCCATGGCATCCCAGTCATATTGACCAAAAGCAGTCTTGGGCGGCTCATATTTGTAGTAGTGTCCGGTAGTGTTATATCCCAAAGGACCAGAACCACCACCTGTACCAAATGAATAGTAAGCTGAAGTAGCTAAATGCGCTTTGTCATTAATTTTCCAGTACCAGTTCAAAGCCATTTGCGGTTTGTGGTAATAGTTGACGCGTTCGTTCAACAGTTCGCCACCACGCCATCCCCAGTTTTCGTTGTATTTGGGGCCGTATTTGTCATACATTTCCTGAGTCAGCATGTAGTAACTGTTACGTTGACCGTGTTCCTGCGGAGCACCAATCAAAGTAAATACCAACTGGTTGTTTTTGTTGATTTCCTGTGAAACCGACAAGAAATAAGACCAGGCTTTTACCCAGGTAGCGTCAATGTAGCTGGTTCCTGAAGTATGTGAACCCACGAAAGTAATGGAGGTTCCGCTTTTCAGTTTACCAGTAGAAAGGGTCAACATTTCTTTTGTCAAACCATAATCAGTGGTGGACATGTAAATGGAACCACCTTTGTTCATGTCAGAGGTTTTGGTAATGATGTTGATAGTACCTCCTACAGAGTTGATAGCCAGTTTAGAAGCACCTAAACCACGCTGAATCTGAATGGTACGGGTAGCATCACCCAAACCTGCCCAGTTTGACCAGTAAACCCAACCATTTTCCATGTCGTTTACCGGAATACCGTTAATTAATACAGCAACGTTTCTCTGGTCGAAACCACGAACGTTAATACGAGAGTCACCATAACCGCCGCCGGTAGGTGTAACATAGACGTTAGGAGTATTTACCATTACAGCCGGTAAATCTCTTGTTCCTAAATTGTTGCTAATGGTTTTCGAATTGATGGTGGATACAGCTACAGGTGTTTTTCTGTCAACAGCTACAGAAGCCAGAACGTTTACCTGTTGCAAACCGATGGAGCTGCTTTTCAGGTTGATTTTACCTAAATTGTAGGTAGCTCCGTTTTTGATGGTCAGGCTGATTTCTTTGGGTTCATAACCCACATAGCTGACCTTGATTTTCTGATTCCCGGCGGGGGCAATCAGCGTAAAACTTCCATCCAGGTTGGTCGTAATACCAGCCGTCGTTCCTTCAACAACCACGGTAGCGCCTACAAGCGTTTCATGGCTGTTGGCATCCATCACGATGCCCTGTACAACACCCTGGGCAAAGGTAGCACCTGCAAAAACAAGGCTGACCAGCAGGGTTAATAGTAAATTTGTACGTTTCATAAAACAAAAATTTTAAATTAAAATTAGGTTCCAAAAATTTTATGGGGCGAAAATATGGAATTATTTGACTCGTTCTGATGAATTTTTAATTAAGAAACATTCTGAAATAGCCGTCTGGCCTTGCTTGCAGGTGTAATTAGATGTGAAACAATAAGTTATATTTGTAAAAAATGTTAAAAAAAAGTACTGAAATGGTTAAAAAAATTACTAATACTTGAGATGCAAGTGGTTACAGATATATTTTCAATGTTAAATTAAAGTGAATTCCATAAGACCAAAAGCCGGTAAAAGTATCTAAATCATGTTGCAGACCATCTTGTCCGGTTTCTATATGTATCCGATTAAACAGGTTATAGCCGTTCAGCCGGAATAAAGCGGGAAGTTCTCCGATTCGGAAAGGTAAAGAGAGTGACGCATTAACTATCTGATATGCCGGAAATGCGTATGGCTGTTGACGGTCGGCAGGATCGGTACGGTTTATCGGATCAAAATCAGCAAATATTTTGTCATACCAGTTCCAGTCGATATGAACAGAAAAGGTTTTCCCTATTTTGAAATCAGCAAAGGCCCGGAGCTGTTGTTGGGCCGTACCTCCCACATATAAATTACGTGCATATACATGAACGGTATCCACCACTACGTTGTTATCATTAATTAATGTTGCTGAGACATCATTTTGCCAGCGGTAATCTCCGAAAGAAGCTATTCCGCCTAGTGTGACGTTGTTCCCGGCTTTATACCGGAAAGAAACTTCTATGCCTTTGTGTACACTGTTTAACCCGTGAATCATTGCCCTCGATTGTGAATTATCCGATAACTGCACATATTCATTACTTAGCATCGATACGTTTTCCCATCGGGTGTAAAAAAGTGTAATTGAAGATTTAAAAGCCGTATTTTGATATCGGTATCCGGTTTCAATGGTTTTTATGTGTTCATTCTCGAGTCCTTGTACGGGGGTGTTGTTGAAATTTCCAAAAACGTATTTAAAATAAGGTACCCGCGAAATGAATGCTCCATTGACATAAAAATTATGTTGAAAAAACGGCGTAAAGCTTAATCCGCTCCGTAAGTCAAATCCTGTGCGGCTGACCACCGGACTTTTCGTATTTGAAATGTAATTAAACCGGTCTATGCGGCTGTACCATTGATTATTGCCATTGACGGCCAGATAGCCTTGCCATGATTTATCTGTAAAAAGTAACCGGCTATAAGCCGATAAGCGGTGGATGATGGAGTTGTTATCTACCTTAATAATATCTCCTACATGTTTAATTTGATTTCTGCCGGCTACCCCGCTCAGCGACCAGGCATAATCTTCAATAAAAAAGTCTCCTCCCATTAGGTCGGTAATTTTTTCTCTCAGGTAGGAATTGAGATAACTGTAATATAAACCGGTAGTGAGTTTCCATTTGTGGCTAAATTGTTTTTCATAGGTACTCGTGAAACCGGTATGAATGTGGCTGGCCAGAAAATCGGTGAGAACATGAAGCGAATATCCGGTAACGGTATCCCCATTGGCCAGTACGTATTTTTGCTGGTTGGTGGCATTTTGTTCGTAGATCGTCTGCCAGTCGATTTGACCAGATGGAGTTCGGTAAGTGAAGATTGATGGGGCATAATGAAATCCTTCGGACCATTTCCCGCCTCCGTAGCCATAAGTTACAAAAATCGTATTAGACCATTTGCTGGTGGCATTAATTTTGAAGTCGTGGGTTATGGTTAAAAACGGTTTATGATAGAAGTTTTCTGAAGCGTTGAGTATTTTTCCGTCCAGTCCGCCCCAGTCTTTATTGTATTTGTTCCCATATTCGTTTTCTTCCTGATTTGTCAGGCGTTGTGTCCGTTGCCCATGATGTTGTGGGGCTCCAAGCAGGGTAATATTCAAATGATTCCGTTTATTAATTTGTTTGTTGGCGCTGAAGAAATAGGAAAATCCATGAACGTAAGTGGCATCGACATATCCATCTCCACTGTAATAGGAGCCAAGAAATGAAAAATTCCATCCGTTGCTTAGCTTTCCACTGTTCAGGTTAAGTGTTATTTTTTGATTGCCATAATCGGTCATTTGAAAAGTGATGCTTCCGCCTTTAGGCCGATGATTGGTCCGGGTGATAATATTAATACTTCCTCCTACGGCATTGGATGTAAGGTTAGAAAATCCGGGGCCTTTTTGAACCTGAATGTTTGCTGCTGCTTCTGAAAGTCCCAGCCAGTTACTCCAGTAGATCAAGCCGTTTTCTCCGCCGTTGATCGGAATACCATTTAACAGCAGGGCGACATTATCTTGTTGGAAGCCGCGGATAGACAAACGGGCATCGCCGCTGCCGCCTCCCTCGCGAACACTAAAAACACCGGGTATTGAATTGAAAATCAAAGGAAGAGGTTGGTCGCCGATACGGCTTTCGATGGTCCGGGCCGACAGGGTAGTTACATTTACCGGTGTTTTTTTATCGGTAATAATTTCTGCTTTGACATTAATTTCATTGAGTGCGTAAATTTCCGGCTGAAGCTGAATGTCGGGTAGGCGGGTGGTGTCGCCGTTCGCTTTAAAGAAAACCGTTTGTTTTTTAAAACCAAGGTGTTCTACCATAAAAGCCCCTTTTTTCTTTTTAAAAAAGAACCGGAAGGTGCCATTGGCCCCGCTGATCTGTCCCGTTTTTCCCTTATTTAAAATAATGTGGGCATTGCTGACAGGTTTCTGGTTATTTGCGTTGATAATGCGTCCAGTGATCCAGGTTTGTGCTTGTAATTGAACAAAAGAAAACAAACTCACCCAAAAAATAAAAAGAAATTTTCCTTTCATGCTTTAATTAATTTTATGAATACGTAAAAAAAAAGCCCGTATTCATCAGGGCATAAAAGGAGAGAGGTAATAAAAGAAAACACCACACACAACATTTCACACTACTCCATAGTGCACTTGCATGCATAGCATGTGTTTCCGTTTGTCGTTTCTTCTCCCATCCAGACTATACTGTCGGTTTCCGGATTTCACGGAATCAGTCCCGATTCTCATCGGGAGTCGCGGACTTTCACCGCCGGTCGGGAATTTCACCCTGCCCTGAAGAATGACGGCACAAATTTATTTCAATAATTGATATTGCAAAAGAAATTTCAAAAATATTGGGTTATTTATTTTGTGTTTAATAAAGTGGTGAAAATAGGGAGTGTAAAGTTGACCGTTTGTTAATTGTATTGTAGTTAATTACAAGGCTTGTTTGTAATAATATGTAATGTATTACTAAATATTACTGCAAAATAATGTAATGCGTTACAATTTTTGTATTTTTGCTTTAAACTTTAAAAATGATTTTGGAATGGACATTTTATTTGAGATACACAACAGGCTGATAGAAAATACACCTGTTGAATTTAAACGTTCGCTTTTTGAAAAAATGAACTGGGATGCGCGTCTTATTGAAATCAACGGGCCGAGAGGGGTGGGAAAAACCACATTGATGTTACAATATATAAAATTGAATTTCAAAAGAAATGACCATTCTGTACTTTATTTTTCTGCTGATGATCCTTATTTTTATATGAACAGTATGGTTGATACTGTTGACAAGTTTGTTAAATATGGCGGACGTCATATTTTTATTGATGAGGTGCATAAATATATACCCAAGTATAAAAATACGGATTGGTCCGGTGAAATAAAAGCTATTTATGACAGATACCCGGGATTGAAAATTGTATTTTCAGGCTCTTCGGTTATTCGGCTGCATAAAGGTATTGGTGATTTGAGTCGCCGGGTTAGTTCTTATTTTCTTCCCGGATTATCGTTCAGAGAATTCCTTCAATTTGATCAACACTTCCGGTATGATGTCATTAAAATAGAAGATATTGTTCGTCGTCATGAATCCATTGCCAAAGATATTTCGTCAAGAATTATTATCCTTCGGGCTTTTCAGAATTATTTGAAGTATGGATATTATGCTTTTTCTTACGAAGACAAAGAAAAATATTCTGAAAAGTTGAAAAATATCATTGCCGTTATTCTGGAATCTGATATCCCTTCCGTGGTGGACATTCCTTTTGTAAGCGTGAACAAAATGAAAAAATTACTTCATGTACTGGCAACATCTTCTCCATATACTCCCAATCTGACTGCTCTTGGTGAAAAAATCGGGGTTGCTGATCATCGGACTCTATTGAGATATTTGGATTATCTGGAAAAAGCAACATTGTTGCGAAGTCTTAGCCAAAAAGCAATAGGAAATACTATTCTGCGCAAACCTGAAAAACTTTATATTTCGAATACTAATTTTGTTTTTGCTTTGGAACCTGAACGAATAGACAAAGGAACGTTGCGCGAAATTTTCTTTTTTAGTCAGACAGCTATTAATCATGTCATAACTTTGCCAAAAAATGGTGATTTTTTGCTAAATAATCAATATGTTTTTGAAGTAGGTGGTAAAAGAAAAAGCCGGAAACAAATCGGAAACTCTAAAAATGCGTTTGTTGTTGCGGACGATATTGAATATGGCGTGTTTAATAAAATCCCGTTGTGGCTTTTCGGCTTTTTGTATTGATAATTATACATGGAGGTTGTTCCGGACAGATAACTATTGCCATTTATCGGGATGTTTCATGGGCTAATTCCTATTTTGATGCGATACCATCAGGTTTTGATGAAGAAAAAGGCTTTTGCTATGGTTTTTCCCCTTTTTTCAAAATGGTTTTACGGAATCCCGAAGGGATTCAATGGGATTAACCACGGGTTTCACCCGTGGGATAAAAATAACGGGAAGCAGAACCCCGAAGGGGTTCAATGATTTAAACCGGAAAACGTTCTATCCAACAAAAATATTTTCAGGTTCTTAATTGTCAGATATATACCATTTTGTTTTTTTATTTTCTTGTTCCTTTCTTGTCCCGCCAAGAAAGCCCGCCTGACCATTGTCGGGCAGGGAACCAAAGAAGGCGACCCGAAACGTATGCTTCTGCCCGCTCTGCTGGAAATCAACATCACCGGCAAAAGAGTCGGTTTATCAACCGAAACGCAAGCGCTTTTGCACGGTGCTGTAAGATTTCCGGCATTCACGCCTGCGCCGGCCGGCCCGTTTCGGGAAGCCCGCCCGCAATGGGTGTTTTTCCGAACACTATCTTTTTTTTCACAAAGTAATTGACACATCATGAATGCAGTGGAAATGGGCAATAAAACAAAGATACTTTCAGTACATCAAAAGTTTCATGTTTTTGTTGTTTAAGTGGTTGTACAAGACAGTGGTTGTACAAGACAGTGGTTGTACAAGACAGATGTTGTTATGAATCGCTTATTATCAGTTTTTGTGTCATAAATTTTAATAGAATAAAAATGAATGTCATCGGGATAGGATATTCATGGCGGCTTTGATCCCATCGGCAGCGCTGGAAACAATACCGCCGGCATAACCGCTGCCTTCGCCGACGATATATAGGTTTTCGAAACCGGAACAGCGTCCGTTTTTGTCGCGGTCGGCCTGAATGGGAGCGGAGGTTTTGCTTTCGAGTCCCAGCAGGTTACCTTCTTCAAAACCTTTCATTTTCCGGATAAAGTCGGTAAGCCCTTTTCGCATGGCACGGCTTATTTCGGATGGAAGCAGTTCCCACAGAGGGGCCTGTACAATTCCCATGGGGTAACTTGTTTGGTTGTTTGCCGAAGTAATTTTTTGGCTGATAAAATCTTTGATGCTGCAAAAAGGGGCGGCATATCCCGAAGTGTAACGGTAGAAATTTTGCTCCAGTTTTTCAAGCCAGTCGAGGGCCTCCGGTGCCGACACTTCCCGTCGAAGCATCTGATTCAGGTTAAGGGCGGCCACGCAGGCGGCGTTGGCAAAATTTCCGTTGCGCAGGTACCGGCTCATGCCGTTGACAATGTTGGTATTTTCGTATGCGGTGGCCGGGACTACCACGCCGCCCGGACACATGCAAAAGCTATACACCGGATGTCCTTCGATGCCCGGTGAAGTAAGCCGGTATTCGGCTGCTTTGACTCCTTTGAGTTGTTTTACGCCCCACTGCGCCCGGTTGATAAGTTCTTGCGGATGTTCCATGCGACTGCCAATAGCGAAATTTTTGGTATGGAAACCAACGCCTTTGCGAATGAGCAGGCGGTACGTTTCGAAAGCGGAATGTCCGGTGGCAAGAATAAAGTAGTCGGCATCCAATGTTCCTGTTTCTGTTTCAATGGCCAAAACGCGTCCATCTTTTATATTTAGGTCGGTCATTTGGGTTTCGAAAAGCAGTTGCCCGCCAAGATTTTCGAACGAATGCCGCAGATTTTTGACAATCTTTCTCAGCTTGTCGGTTCCGAGATGGGGGTGGGCAAGGTATAGTATTTCTTCAGGCGCGCCGGCATCTACATAGCTTTTCAGGATGAACTGTCTTTCGAGCGAGATGCGTTTGCTGCGTGAGGTGAGTTTGCCGTCAGAAAAAGTACCGGCACCGCCTTCGCCAAAAGCGTAATTGCTTTTGGGGTGAAAAGTGGCCGTTTTCTCGAAGTGTTCAATCTCGCGGCTCCGCTTTTCTATTTCGGTGCCGCGTTCGATAAGGGTGGTTTGCAGACCGGCTTTTTGCAGGACAAAGGCTGCAAAAAATCCGGCCGGGCCGCTGCCAACCACAATGGCTTTTTGTTTTCTTTTTTTGTACGGGATTTCCAAAGCGGGTTGTTTTTCCGGTTCGCCGCCTTTTATTTCGGGCGAACGAACCAGCAGCCGGATTTCCCAGTGGATAAAGTTTTTTTTGCGGGCATCGAGGCTTTTGTGTGTAATTTGGAACGAAAATTCGTTGATGTGCAGCGTTTGGGCTATTTTATGGCGAAGTTGTTCCGGTGTGTAATCCGGCGGCAGTTTAAGGTTAATTTGTTTGTATCCCATGGAAAGTATGCTTGACGGGCAAAGATACGAACCTTTCTCCGACCGTTTTTATTTTCTTTCCTATTGGCGTGTGAATGTTTTGCATACTTTGAAACCAAATTCTGGCGCTCATTTCCAACGAGTGCCGGAGTTTAGTATTTGGAATAAAATAAATCTTTACCTTTGTAACTATGGTACAGTTTGATAAATATATTGAAATTAATCCTGAAAAAAGATTTGGAAAACCGATTATTAAAGGTACACGGATTTCTGTTTACGACGTATTGTCGTGGTTATCTAATGGCATGACGCGGGAAGATATTATTCGTGAATATCCGGAATTGACCATAGAAAAAATAAATGCCTGTTTATCTTTTGCTGCTAAAAAAGAACAAGGGCAATTGTATGCCACATGAAACTTTTATTTGATCAAAATATCTCTTTCAGACTGGTAAAACGAATTACAGATTTGTTTCCGGGATCTAAACAAGTCAGGGAATTAGGACTCGAGAATGCGACGGACCTCGAGATTTTTAATTATGCGAAAAAGAAGGATTATGCTATTGTGACTTTTGATTCGGATTTCTGTGATTTAAATATTGTTAAAGGATTCCCGCCTAAAATAATCTGGTTAAAGACCGGTAATAGAACGACAAATGAATTAGAGCGATTATTTCGGAATAAACAGGATTTAATCCGGATTTTTCTTTCTGAAGATTATGGATGTCTTGAGATAATGGGGTAGTTTAAACGGGTACTTTTGAAACTAAGCTTAAATTGACTAAGTTAGACTGGTTTTTGATTTTTATCCTTTGAAAAAAGCTAATCCATGAAAGTAAACAATAAAGGGATTTTAAGAGACAAATATGTAAAACGGGAAGCCATGAAGATATTTATTATCGGTCCTGTTTACTCTATTGTTATGATTTTCCTCACATATTTAAGTATGTCCAAATGGATAGCTTTTTTCTATGCTGTGGTTCCTTTTTTTATTCTAATGATGATATTTTTCATTATCATAGCTCCCATTGTTATGCTCAAAAGGCATAATAAGACAATAAAAAGGATTTCTTTTGGAGAAGGATATGTTGTAATAGAAGTATTTTCTGCACTATGGATGAAATCTAACGAATATAAGTTCCCTAAAAATGCTATTAAAGTTGTGAAATCCAAATTTCCATGGTACGGAAGAAACGAAGTAAAGGAAGGATATACAATAAAAGCCGGACCCGACAAAATCTTTTATTTAGTTAAAGATTTTTTTTCAGAAAGTGATTTTGATTATATAAAAAAGAACCTGTTAAATTGATATAGTTCATTATTTTACCCTCCCCCAACTGGCTCAGGTCTTCCCGCCCGGCCAAAGCGCAGGCGAGACTTGGGCCGAACTTAACAATCCGATTTATATTAAAGAGGTAAAACCAAAGCCGGCAAAATTTCTTTATCTTTGAAACATGAGCAGCAAGTACAAATTCCATAATCCAGACGGAATTTATTTTGTAACATTTGCCGTTGTCAGATGGGTTGATGTGTTCACAAGAGATATTTATCGTGAGATCATACTTGACAGTTTAAAATACTGCCAAAAAGAAAAAGGATTACGGTTACATGCTTATGTTATTATGACCAATCATCTTCACTTGATCATTTCGAGGGAAGGAAAAAATCTTTTGGAAAATATTCTGCGGGACTTTAAAAAGTTTACTTCATCTGCTCTGATTAAGGCAATAAAAGAAAATCCTTACGAAAGCAGAAAAGAATGGATGCTTGAGATTTTTGAAACTGAAGGAAGGGAAAACCCGAATAATAAATATTACCAGTTCTGGAGGCAAGATAATCATCCTATTGAACTGATATCAAACAAAATGATGGATCAAAAACTGGATTATGTGCATAACAATCCGGTTGAGTAGGGTTTTGTTAACAGGCCGGAAGATTATCCATGGAGTAGTATGACAAATTATACCGGAGAAAAAGGGTTGATTGATGTTGAGATTATTCTATAATTGGGTTTTATGTATTTATGTAGTTTTGAGGTTAATGAGTGGCCCAAGTCAGCTGCACACGGAGCTTGCGCACAAGACTTGCGTCTAGGGGGGATTATTTATTTTAACGAAATGATTGGTATTGGTATTGAAGGTGGTGCAACAATAACAAATACCCAAATGAATGTACACTGGACTCCTTCTGTTTTAACTATTTACAAACCTTAAATACAAATGAAAAGATTTATTAAAAATAATATTCGTTATATTTTGCCGTTGCTTATGGTTTCAGTTTTTTTATTCTTCGTTTTCTTAGTACATGACAAAAAATAAATCACTGATAATCAGCAAAATAACCCTTAAAAAGTTTGGATAAAACATTGGTATTCAGTATCTTAGACGAATATTTACCAAGTATTTGTCAGATGAAGAATACCAATGTCAGCAGTAAAGATAGTCATTTAGTTTCAGTTTTAAAGGAACATTTTGAAGGCAGGCTGAATTTAGCCCGGATAAAATTCATATCATTATTCATTATTGCTTTAACAAAAGTAAGGACTGTTCATTTTGAGAGCCTGGCAAGGGGATTTGATACTCAGGCAGAAGAAAGTTCTTCCTTGCGCCGTATCCAACGATTTATCTCATCCTATTCTCTTGATTCTGATTTAATCGCAAAATTAATTTTCAGTTTATTGCCCCACAAAGAACGATTAACACTTTCTATTGACAGAACCAATTGGAAGTTTGGCAAAACAGACATAAACATCTTTATGCTTGGCATAGTGTATCAGGGAGTAGCCTTTCCATTATTGTTCAGTATGTTAAAAAAACGGGGTAATTCCAATTCGCAGGAAAGGATAAACCTGATTGAACGATACATCAACCTTTTTGGAAAAGGTACGATAGAATGTATTGTTGCAGACCGGGAATTTGTTGGTGAAAAATGGCTTAAGTATCTTAACAATAATAACCTGCACTATTATATTCGTATCAGAAATAATTTTAAAGTTTTTGTTCCCAGAAAGAATAAAACCATTAAGGCATTTTGGTTATTCAATGCATTCAGGATAAATGAGTTTGTATATTACCCCAACATTGTAGAAGTAAACGGACAGTTGTGCTATTTGTCCGGAAGCAAATTACATAACGGAGAATATCTAATTCTGGTATCATTTACCAAACCGGAAAAGGCTGATGATTACTATAAACAACGATGGCAAATAGAAATGACCTTTAA
Organism: Candidatus Sulfidibacterium hydrothermale; assembly: GCF_020149915.1. Taxonomy (GTDB): domain Bacteria; phylum Bacteroidota; class Bacteroidia; order Bacteroidales; family F082; genus Sulfidibacterium; species Sulfidibacterium hydrothermale. The sequence continues at coordinate 2,284,871 of NZ_CP083760.1, read as the reverse complement.
AGCCATGAAATCAAGCGGTTTCGATATTGAAAAAACACACCTTTCAGATATCAAAAGAATTGAAAAACTCGTCTTGTTGATTATGGTTGCTTTTGTCTGGGTTTACAAAGTGGGTATTCATATCCATCAAAATATCAAACCGATTAAAATTAAAAAACACGGTAGAAAAGCAAAAACAATCTTTAAAACAGGTCTCGACTTTATTACAAAATGCTTTCTTAATGATAGTTATACTCCTGAGTTCAATATCTTCCAATTTTTGTCATGTACTTAGCTTCGTTTTATATTCCCGAATGGAAGGTGAAAAGAGAATAAATAATTTTTATAATAGTGGATTAAAAAATATTATTGTAAAACGAAACAATTGGCAAATGAGAGTAACAACATTTATTTTGAACAATAAAATAAAAATAGATTTATCAGGTTCTGAAATGAAAAACTTTGATTTAAGCATAGGGGACTCCATAGTAAAGAAACCTAAATCGTATGTCTTTGAAGTTTATCGTAAAGGAAATAATGGAACCTATTATTTTTTCAGAAAATACAAATTGAAACCCTAAATTAAATTGAAAAGATTTGTTAAAAAAAATATTTGGCGTTTGTATCACCCTCATCTGGCGCAAGCCTTCCGGATTGGCTTGTGCGTCAGCGAGACTTGGGCTGTACAAAAACAATCCAAAATATTTTTCCGGTTAAATCTCCTACTGGTACATAAATATTTCGTGTGTCTTGAAAGAAATTGAAAATCAGCTAAAGCATCAAAAATTGAAAAGAGTTTTTTACTTTTGAAATTATGAATGCCCCAAACAGCAACGGTTACCTTTTCCACAACCCGCTGAATTTGCAATGCGGATAAGTAAAGTTGACTGGCACTCGTTGGAAACGAGCACCAGTGGTGGACAAACTTATGGACCATATACATGGTATGGCAAGAATGATTATAAATGGTTTGAATAAATTGTGGTATTAATGAAGAATATATATTATATGATATGGGCTGATGCAATATTAAGTTTCAAAAAGCATCATCCAAATAAAGAGTGGAAATTTAAATTATTTATGCATGTAACTTGGATACATGCTTTAAATTTTTGGATAATTTTTATTTGGTTAAAGTTCTTTGATATACTTAATATTCCTCTAATCAACATTTTAACTACTCCCCATCTTTAGACAACTCTTTTACAAAAATAAATTAGATTTTCTTTCTTCGTTTAATCATATTAAAAGAAAACCTAAGCAGCCTGTTTGAACACTTTTACAGGCATTTTATACGCTAATGACTGATGGGGTCTTTGCGTGTTGTAGAACTCTATGTAATCTTTAATTTTCTCATATAATTCCAGTCCGTCTTCCGATGGTTCCAAATATAACTTTTCGTATTTTATGTTTCTCCAAAACCTCTCTATAAAAATATTATCTATGGCTCGACCTTTACCATCCATACTGAAAGTAATCCCCTTACCGGTTACAAACTCCGTAAATTCTGTTGCTGTAAACTGGCTTCCCTGATCGGTATTAATCATTTTAGGTTTGCCATGATCCTTTATGGCTTGCTCCAAAGTCTGTTTGCACCATTGGGTTGTCATGGTATTCGACAATGACCACCCTACGATATACCTGCTGTAAAGGTCTATGATGGCAAAAAGGTACATATAACCGTTGCCAACGGGAACATAGGTAATATCCATCGCCCAGACCTGGTTGGAATGGGTTATTTCTAAATTCCGCAACAAATAGGGAAATACCGTATGGCCTTCCCCCTTATGGGGCTTGCTCGTATTTGGACGTGGGCCGATGGCTTGCAAATCCATAAGCCGGTACAATCGTCGTACGCGTTTGGCATTGACCGGATACCCTATGTTTCGCAGATAGGTGGTCATGCGCATGACTCCATAAAAAGGTGTTTTCATGTATTGCTTGTCTATCAGCTTCATCAGTTCCTGATTGTAAGAACCCTCTTGTCGGGGAACATAGTAGAAGCTGCTGCGGTTTACTTCTAAAAGTTCGCATTGCCGTTTGACGCTTATTTCTTCTTTCCTGTTCACTTTTTGAAGTTTCGCTTTTCCGGCTATTTCCCCAACACTTTTTTTAAGAAGTCAACTTCCATTTGCAGTTGGCCTACTTTCTTAAACAGGGCTTCTTTCTCTTTTTCAACATCTTCTTTCTTAGTACCCTTTTCAAATACCGATGATGCTGATGATAAAAACTGGCTCTTCCAGGTAGAAATCTGATTCGGGTGTAATCCGTATTTCCTCCCCAGTTCCTGAATCGTTTCTCTTTCCTGCAGGGCTTCCAATACTACTTTCGTTTTGAACCTTGATGTGTACTTTTTTCTCTTTTTCATAACAACAAGTTTAATCAATTTTTCTAACTTAACTCGTTGTCCAGTTTTTGGGGTGTATTATAATTAATGTGTTCCCGGGTGAATTATTAAATGATTTTTTTGCTTTTACAATTGAATTTGCTTTACCATTTGGAATATTAAATTACTATCTGATTTTTTATAATAACAGATATGAGAAGATCACACAAAAATATAAGGATGTTAAATTTAAATATGTTCTGGTTTATTCTTTTACAATTGTAATATTAGCGTTTGTTTCAGCTATTTTATATGGTACATTGGCTTGAGAACGAAATGACTATTGACCCTTGAAACAAATCCGGTCTCATCCGCCTTTGTGCCAGAGGTTTATAAATGCCTGTGATGCATTTTTTCGGAATAACTCGGATGTATTTATCCGGGCAATGCTATGTCATTGGGAAAATATAAACAAGAATATCCATGAAAGCGCTGGACTTTTTATTTTATTATTTGGCACATTGGCTTGAAATTAGTGACAGACGAAAAAAGAAAACGGTATCTTATCCTGATCAGGTGTCCTATGCTATTTCTATTAGTTCTGCAGTTTGGATTGTAATATTTGATGGGATTATTGAGTATTATATGTTTGATAGTTTTGTATCGAAAATACCTTTGGTCGTTTTTTTAGCAGTTACAATATTTCAATATTTTTGGTTAAAAAGGATTTATATAAAGAGAGGAAGGTATCAGAAACTTTTGGAAATGGCTGATCCGAAATTTGGGGTTACTGACAAAGTAGGAGAGATAATAGCAATCGTTATTTTCTTTTTGCCTTTGGTTGTTCTGTTTTTTACAGCATTAATTTTACATCACATTATTTGATGTCAGTATGCTCAAAGGCTTGATTTATAATGAGTGTTTTATTCATGTTTTGAACCAAACACTGGCACTCCTCATCTGGCGCAAGTCTTCGGGATTGGCTTGTGCGTCAGCGAGACTTGGGCTGTACAAAAACAACCCAAAATATTTTTCCGGTTAAATCTCCTACTGGTACATAAATATTTCGTGTGTCTTGAAAGAAATTGAAAATCAGCTAAAGCATCAAAAATTGAGAAGAGTTTTTTACTTTTGAAATTATGAACGCCCCAAACGGCAACGGTTACCTTTTCCACAACCCGCTGAGATTTGCAATGCGGATAAGTAAAGTTGACTGGCACTCGTTGCAAACGAGCACCAGTGTGTGAAAGCTTACATTATCACTTATGAATATTTATTATTATTTGTTTTATAAGCTGTCAGCAGTTTTAAATAAAAAAGGAAAGAATGATTGGGGGGTAATATACGCATTATCTCTTCTGATTGGCTTGAATGTATCAGTGGCTTATGTTAATGTATTGCCTGTAACAAAAAGCAATTTTAATCATGGTTATAAAATGGGTATTATACTAATCTATGCAACTCTTTTTATTATAAATTCTGTTTTGTTTCTCAATAAAAAGAGGACCCAAAGTATATTAAACCGGTATAAAAACGAATCATTGAGAAGTAAACGGACAGGGAACTTTTTGGTTATCTTATATGTGATCATAACAATTGCATCCATATTTTTTGCATAGCATGGATTTTATTCATGTTTTGAACGTGAATGGTTTGAAACCAACCACTGGCACTCGTTGGAAACGAGCGCCAGTGGTTGGGGGTGATGAACTTTGCGGCAGGGATGGGAACGGCAGCTTGCGGCAGCGGCAGCGGATGTGCCGTAGGCGGGCCACAGCGACCGAAGGAAACTCGTGGAAAGCCTTTACGAAACACCGCTGTCCGCAACGCAACTATAGTGGACAGCCCGTGACGGCCTGTGGGGCAGGCCCGCCCCGCCCTAAAAAAGTAACGGACATAAAAAAACCGGTTGAAGATTTTCAACCGGTTTTTATGTTTGGGAAGCGGGATTATTTGTTTTTCTTTTTCCAGCTTCGTTTGTTCATGATGTTTGCCTGAGCGGCTGCCAGACGGGCAATCGGCACGCGGTAAGGCGAGCAACTGACGTAGTCGAGGCCGACGCGGTGGCAAAATTCGATAGAACTGGGTTCGCCGCCGTGTTCGCCACAGATACCGAGTTTGATTTTCTTGCGGGTTTTGCGGCCTTTTTTCACAGCCATTTCTACCAGTTGACCAACGCCTTCCTGGTCGAGCACCTGGAACGGATCGTTTTTCAGGATGCCTTTTTCGATGTAGATCGGCAGGAATTTGCCAGCGTCATCGCGTGAGTAGCCGAAGGTCATCTGCGTGAGGTCGTTGGTGCCGAATGAGAAGAACTCGGCCGACTGGGCAATTTGGTCGGCGGTAAGGGCCGCACGCGGAACTTCAATCATGGTTCCTACGAGGTAGTCGATGCGTTTGCCTCTTTCTTCGAATACTTTTTCGGCCGTTTCGCGAACGATGTTTTCCTGCATTTTCATCTCGGCCAGTGTGCCGGTGAGCGGAATCATGATTTCGGGACGGGCATCGATTTTTTTGTCGCGAAGGTTCATGGCCGCTTCGATGATGGCGCGGGTTTGCATTTCGGTAATCTCGGGGTAAGTGTTTCCAAGACGGCAGCCACGGTGACCCAGCATGGGGTTGAACTCGCTGAGCTCTTCCACTTTGGCTTTGATGGTGCTTACCGAAACGCCCATAACTTTGGCCATTTCTTTTTGACCTTTTTCGTCGTGAGGAACAAATTCGTGCAACGGCGGGTCAAGCAGACGAACAGTTACAGGTAGTCCCTGCATGGCTTCGAAAATACCTTCGAAGTCGGTACGCTGCATGGGCAGCAGTTTTTCGAGTGCTTTACGACGGCCTTTTTCATCTTCGGCCAAAATCATTTCGCGCATGGCGATGATTTTATCGCCACCGAAGAACATGTGTTCGGTACGGCAGAGACCGATACCTTTTGCGCCGAAATCGCGGGCCACCTGGGCATCGTGCGGGGTATCGGCATTGGTGCGAACGTAGAGCCGTGCTTTTTTGTCGGCCAGTTTCATGAGTTGTCCAAAATATCCACTCAACTCAGGATCAACGGTTTTGATCAGTCCGTCATAAACTTCGCCGGTGGAACCGTTCAACGAAATGTAATCTCCTTCTTTATATTTGTGGCCACCCATTTCGAGGGTTCGGGCTTTGTAATCAACTTTGATACTTCCGGCACCGGAAACGCAGCATTTACCCATTCCGCGGGCTACAACAGCAGCATGCGAGGTCATTCCGCCGCGGGCAGTCAGGATACCTTCGGCTGAGTTCATCCCTTTGAGGTCTTCGGGGGAAGTTTCGATACGAACGAGAACTACTTTTTTACCTTCAGCAGCCCATTTTTCGGCGTCGTCGGCATGGAAAACAACCTGTCCGGCAGCAGCACCGGGTGAAGCCGGCAGTCCTTTGGCCACTACTTTGGCTTTGGCCACGGCATCTTTATCGAATACCGGGTGCAGCAGTTCGTCCAGCTTGTTGGGCTCAACGCGCATAATGGCTTCGTCTTTATCAATCAGCCCTTCTTTCAGCATGTCCATGGCAATTTTTACCATGGCAGCACCGGTACGTTTCCCGTTACGGGTTTGCAGCAGCCACAGTTTCCTGTCCTGAATGGTGAATTCCATATCCTGCATGTCGCGGTAGTGTTTTTCCAGTTTGTCCTGTACTTCGTACAGTTCTTTGTACACTTCCGGCATGGCTTCTTCCAGCGAAGGATATTTTTCTTTTCTTTCTTCTTCGGAAATGTTGGCCAGTTTAGCCCAACGACGCGAACCTTCGAGGGTGATTTGTTGCGGTGTACGGATACCGGCTACCACATCTTCGCCCTGTGCGTTGATGAGGTATTCGCCATTGAAGATGTTTTCGCCGGTGGCGGCATCGCGGGTGAAAGCTACACCGGTAGCAGAATCTTCGCCCATGTTTCCGAATACCATGGCCTGCACGTTGACAGCAGTACCCCACTCATCGGGAATTTTGTTGAGTTTACGGTAAAGAATGGCACGTTCGTTCATCCAGCTGTCGAAAACGGCCATAATAGCGCCCCAGAGCTGTTCCCACGGGTCGTCCGGGAAATCTTTGCCGGTTTGTTTTTTAACAGCGGCTTTAAATTCTTTTACCAGTTCTTTCATATCGTCGGCGGTGAGTTCGGTATCGAGTTTCACGCCGCGTTTTTTCTTGATGTCGTCAATGATGATTTCGAAAGGATCTTCCGATTCTTTGGATTCGGGTTTCATGCCGAGTACCACATCGCCATACATTTGTACAAAACGACGGTACGAATCCCAGGCAAAGCGCGGGTTACCTGATTTGGCAGCAATTCCTTCCACGGCGAGGTCGTTCAGGCCGAGGTTCAGTACGGTATCCATCATTCCCGGCATGGAAGCACGGGCCCCCGAACGAACCGACACCAGCAACGGATTTTCTTTATCGCCGAATTTCATACCCATGATGTTTTCCACATGAGCTACCGCTTTAACTACATCGTCTTTAATAAGGTTAATAGCGTAGTCGCGGCCTTTTTCGTTATAAAGGGTACAAATTTCAGTGGTGATGGTAAATCCGGGAGGAACCGGAACACCAATCAGGTTCATTTCAGCGAGGTTGGCACCTTTGCCACCCAAAAGGTTTTTCATTTTTGCATTACCTTCGGCTTCTTTATTGCCGAAAAGATAAACATACTTTGCTTTAGACATTTTTATCAGAATTTGTTATAAAAAATTTATGTTCAAAATTTTGAATGACAAAAATACGAAAAAAACCGTTCTTTTTTTTGTTTCGGGGAGCGTTATCGTGTTAACGAATGTCAAATTTTAAACCGAATACAGAGAAAAGCAAAAGTTGCCTTTTCAATCGTTTGCAAAATGCAGATTCCTGCTTTTTGAAGCAAATTTTTCGTGCCGGAAAACGGAGAAAAAAACCGCGGTTTGTTGAATTTTTTGGCAATCGGAAAAGAAATGTTATTTTTTCTGAAAGGAGGCATATTCAGTAAAACCCTTATTTCCATATCCCCACATTATTTTATAAGTTTGCCAACAATAAAAAAGGTAAAAAAATGAAACACAAAATCGGTATTCGTTACGAGGACAAGTATAAAATGGAACGGCGGGTTCCGTTGGTTCCGGCTCATGTAAAACAACTGGTTGACAAGGGCGTAGAAGTGCAGGTGGTGCCTTCGGAAAAGCGTGTTTTTAAGGACGAAGAATACAAAAAAGCAGGTGCCATACTGAAGAACGAACCGTTGGATGCCGATGTGATTCTCGGTGTGAAAGAGATGCCTCTGGGCTATTTCAAAGCACATAAAACCTATATCTTTTTCAGCCATACCATCAAAGGGCAGGCTTACAATATGCCGTTGTTGCAAAATATGATAGACAGTAAAATCAATTTGATTGATTATGAGCGGATTGTGGATGAGCAGGGACGAAGACTGATTTTTTTCGGCCGGTTTGCCGGTTTGGCCGGAATGATTAACTCATTATGGTCGCTGGGCGAACGGCTTAAACGGAAAGGAGTGGAAACACCGCTTTCGAAATTAAAACAAACCCATCATTACGATTCGCTGGAAGAAGCCAAAGCGGCTGTGTCGGCAGCGGGTCAGGAAATAGCCCGAAACGGTTTACCCGGACTGACGTTACCCATTGCCATCGGTATTACCGGTTACGGCAATGTGTCGAAAGGTGCCCAGGAAATTTTGAACCTGTTGCCTGTTATTGAAATTTCGCCGGCTGATTTGCTGACCTTACATAAACAGAAAAACCTGCCGTCTAACGTGCTATACAAAGTGGTGTTTGAAGAGAAACACCTTGCCCGTCCGAAAGAAGCGGGAATGGAATTTGACCTGCAGGAATATTATCATCATCCCGAACGGTTTGAAGGTATTTTTGAACAGTATCTTCCGCATTTAACGGTGCTGATGAACTGCATGTACTGGGATGACCGTTATCCGCGGATCGTTACCAAAGATTATCTTGAAGTCCTGTGGAAAAATAACGATTTAAAGCTGGAAGTTATTGGAGATGTTACCTGCGATCCGGACGGCTCGGTGGAGATTACCCACAAAGGAACCGCCATCGAAGATCCGGTGTTTGTGTATCATCCGGAAACGCGAAAACCGGTGATGGGTTTCGACGGCGAAGGGGTGCTGGTGATGGCGGTGGATATTTTGCCCAGCGAGTTGCCGCGCGAAGCTTCGCAGGCTTTCAGTGATGCACTTATCCGGTTTTTGCCCGGACTGTTAGAAGCCGATTTTGAAGTGCCGTTTGAAAAATTACAGGTTCCCGCCCCGCTGAAAAAGGCCATGATCCTTTATCACGGTGAGCTTACGCCTGATTATCAATATTTAAAACAATACCTGAAAAGTTAACCCGGGTTGTTGTTCGTTTTGGACAATTATAAATTTTATAAAAAATGAAAGACATTCTTATTTTAGGAGCCGGTTTATCCACACAGAGTCTGATTGAATACCTGTTGGGAAATGCCGAACAGTATGACTGGCACATTACTGTTGCTGACATCAACGAAGAACTGGCCCAGAAAAAAATAAACGGAAATCCCCGCGGGAAAGCCATTACTTTTGACATTCACGACGATATGGAAAGCTGGCGGACCATTGCAAAAGCCGATATCGTCATTTCCATGTTGCCGGCTTTTATGCATCATCTCGTGGCTAAAAAGTGTATCGATTTGCGTAAGCCCATGCTTACGGCTTCGTATGTTACCAAAGAGATAAAAGAATATGATGAGTTGGCCAAAAAAGCCGGAGTGCCTATTCTGATGGAACTCGGCGTCGATCCGGGTATCGACCATATGTCGGCCATGAAAGTCATTAACCGGATAAAAAAAGCCGGTGGCAAAATATTATCGTTTAACTCGTTTACCGGCGGACTGGTAGCCCCCGAAAGCGATAACAATCCCTGGAACTACAAGCTCACCTGGAACCCGCGCAATGTGGTTTTGGCCGGACACGGTGTTTCGCAGTTTATCCAGCAGGGACGCTATAAATACATTCCTTATTTCAGGCTGTTCGACCGGATGATGACGCGTAAAATACTGGACTACGGTGAGTTTGAAATTTATGCCAACCGCGATTCGTTGTCGTATCGCGAAATTTACGGACTAAAAGATATTCCTTCCATGTTTCGCGGAACCATCCGCCGGCCGGGATTTGCCAAAGCATGGGATGTGTTTGTCAAACTGGGAGCCACCGACGACACGTTTGTCATGGAAGATTCGGAAAACATGACTTATCGTGATTTTATCAATTCATTTATGCGGTACGAGCCCAATGTGCCGGTGGAAGTAAAATTGCAGGATTATTGCGAAAATGCAGCCGACCCGGTGGTTTTTGAGAAGCTTAAATGGCTGGGAATTTTCGACCGCCGGAAAATTGGATTAAAAAATGCTACGCCGGCGCAGATTTTACAGAAACTGATACAGGAAAAATGGGCCATGGATCCCGACGATAAGGACCTGCTCATTATGCAGCACGAATTTAAGTATCAACTGGGTAATGAACGAAAAATGATTATTTCGGCCATGGCGGTGGAAGGCGAAAACCGCGAGCGGACGGCCATGGCGAAAACGGTGGGACTGCCACTGGCCATTGCCACCAAACTGCTGGCTACCGGAAAAATCAAAAAAACGGGGATTCACCGTCCGGTGGACAAAGATATGTATGAACCTATTTTGGAAGAACTGAAACAATTTGGTATTTCTTTCGACGAAAAAGAGTATATGATAGACCAGTCTTAATTTTTTGCTATGAGTTTTATCCTGCTGTTTATTTTGCTGTCGGTTGCTTTTTATTTGGTCATGAAATGGAGCCGCTCGCCGGGAACATCCCGCGGCGGAGATGCTTCTTCTGCAGCGGATTTTGACACCGGACCGTATGCTGCGGGCGGCGCAGCCCGTCGTCCCGGTACGGGAGGCGGAGGAAATTATGCCAAATGGGTAGGCGGCGGCCTCGGCTGGGCTTTTGGTGGACCGATAGGGGCCATCCTCGGCTATGCGCTGGGCTCGATGTTTCAGGGACAGGCTTCACGACGCGGTCCTAACTACGGCCCGGGCATGCCCACCATGACCGGTGATTTTAATGTGAGCCTGCTGGTGCTTACGGCTGCCATTATGAAAGCCGACGGGACGGTTAAAAAATCGGAACTGGAATATGTAAAGAAATTTTATATCGCCAATTTCGGCGTTGACGGGGCCCGCCATTATATCAAAATTCTCGGCGAAATCATTAAAAAAGATTTTGATGTTCAGGAAGTAAGCCGGCAGATAGGCCGGTTTATGGACTATTCGGCCCGTTTGCAGCTGATGCATTATCTGTTTGGAGTGGCAATGGCTGACGGCAGAGTGGACGATTCGGAAGTGCAGCTGATTGAGCAAATTGCCATGGCAATGGGGCTGAGCGCGGCTGATTTCCAGTCGATTAAAGCCATGTTTGTAAAAGATACCGAAAGCGCATATAAGATTTTGGGAATCAGTCCGTCGGCTACCGACGAAGAAGTGAAAACCGCTTATCGCGAAATGGCCAAAAAATATCATCCTGATAAAGTAAGCCATCTTGGTGAAGAGGTGAAAAAAGCGGCTGAAGAGAAATTCCTGAAAGTTAACGAAGCTTACGAAGCCATAAAAAAAGAACGCGGATTTAAGTAATATCGATTTCGTATCGGCATTACCCCATTTTAAATACAAATAGGTCGGTATAAAACCACGGTCCGGTTTTCTTTTAAGATTTTTTTGACTGCTGTTGCCTTTTTGGGTATTATCTTTGTGCTTTACAATCCCATGAAACAACTGTGGCTTGTCATAACGTTTGTGTTGGCTGCTTTTTCCGTAAAGGCTTCTGCCGGCTATGTTTTTATGCAGGATACGGTGCTCATTCAAAAGAAAGCCGATACCATCCCGTCGGTGAGTCTTCAGGAAATCGAAATTATTTCACGCCGTAACAGCATTTCGGCCTGGAGACGTTGGCGTTTAAACCGCTTGATTCATAATGTGAAAGTGGCTTATCCTTATGCCAAGACGGCCGGTGCTTTGCTGAAAATTTATGATGCCCGGCTGGAAAAGGCAAAAAATGATGCGGAAAGAAAACGCATCATGAAACAGGCTGAGCAGGAAATAAAAACGCGGTACAGCAATTCGTTAAAACGATTGACCTTTACCCAGGGCATTATTTTAATTAAGCTGATTGACAGGGAAACCGGCAACACCTCGTACGGTTTGTTACAGCAACTGCGCGGGAAGTTTACTGCTTTTTTTTATCAGGCGTTTGCCCGGTTGTGGGGATATAATCTGAAAACACGATACGACCCGCACGGAAAAGATGCCCAAATCGAAGCGATTGTCCGTTTAATCGAAAAAGGAAAACTGTAATACCGATTGAAAATCAAAATGCGCTTTTGGTTCATTTTAATCCCAAAAGCGCTTTGATTTAATATCTTACCATTGTAGTTTTTAAAATGCCCTTTTAGCGCATTTTAAAATACAATTGGTATAACTTTTTGATGGTTAATCTAATTCTAAGAATTCTTTGATTCTTCCAAGATAGTATTTCTTCCATCCTTCGGCCATTTCTTCGTAAACTTCATCCGGGATGTTGGTGTGGGTAAGTTCCAGGGAAACTTTTCCCTTGTCGGGATGGATTTTGAAAGTGACGATGGAAGGCGTTTCCTGGTCGCCGAAGTACCATTGTTGCACCACCTTTTTGTTGGGTTCCAGTTCCAGAATTTTTCCGGCGATGTCGCCGTCAAACAGCTCAAATTCGGTGCCTTCACGGGCTTCCATTTTGGCTTTCATATCCGACCACAATTCAATGGTAAACGGATTGGTCAGGCAGGCATACACATCTTCCGGTTCTGCATCTATTTTGATGTATTGTTTGTAGTTTTTCATTTCAAATTCCGTTTTATATAAGCCGAATAATCTTTTAAAAGCGGTTTGTAATCAGCATTGAACAGCTCGGAAGTAATTAAGAAGTCGGCGGTGGAGCGGTTGTTGGCTGTGGGCACGTTGTACATCACGGCAATGCGCAGCAGGGCTTTTACGTCCACGTCATGCGGTTGGGGTTCCATCGGATCCCACAAAAAAATCAGCATGTCAATTTTCCCTTCCGCAATCATGGCACCCAGTTGCTGGTCACCGCCCAGCGGCCCTGATTTTAGCAGCTTGATTTTTTTCTTCTTTTTGCCTTCCAAATGTTTTTCAAGGGTTTCTTTTACCAGCCGGCCTGTGGTTCCGGTGCAAACCAGTTTTTTGTCCATCAGCCGGCCGTAATTGTATTCCACCCATTCTATCAGGTCTTTTTTCCGGTTATCGTGTGCTACAAGCGCAATGGTGTTAATCATAAGTTTTTGTTTATTAAAAAAACAGTATTTCCGTTATTTTGGGTTCTTTTTGCAAAGGAAAGGATTTTTTACATAAGGCCTTCTGCTGGATGTGTTTTTTTGTATTGGTGTTGGTGGTGCCGGAAGAGAAAGGTTTTCCTTTTTGCTTTTGGCAGGAAAAACGTATTTTTGTTTTATGGAAAATACCGGAGTTGGTGAAAAAGTCGTGTTGGTGATTGATGTAGGAACCCAGTCTATCCGGGCCTCTTTCATTGACCGGAACGGAAACATTTGCGAAATTGAAAAAACACCCATTGAGGCTTACTTTTCCACGCAACCCGGCTATGCCGAGCAGGACCCGGAATATTTTTGGGAAAAACTTTGTGAAACCACCCGCCGTTTGTTTCAAAACAGCCGCATTCCTGTTGAAAATATCAAAGGCATGGCGCTGACCACCCAACGTGGTACATTGGTTAATTTGGATAAAAAGGGTAAACCGTTGCGGCCGGCCATCATTTGGCTCGACCAGCGCAAAGCCCGTGTGGAAAACTGGCCCAAAGGCATCACCAAAGCAGCACTGAAACTTGCCGGGGTGTACGAGTCGGTAACTTACGCGATAAAAGAAAGCGAAGCCAACTGGATACGGCAAAACCAGCCGGAAATATGGGGAAAAACCGATAAGTTTTTATTGCTCTCGGGATTCCTCACTTACCGGCTTTCCGGAAAATTTGTGGATTCGGTGGGAAATATGGTGGGTTTTTTGCCTTTCGATTACAAAAAACATCGGTATTCCAAACGCCGCGAACCCAATGCCCGGATGTTCCCAGTGGAAAGGGAAAAGCTGGCCGACCTGGTTTTTCCTTCTGACCGGATAGGAGAGGTTACCCCGGAAGCTTCGGTACAGACTGGTATTCCGGCCGGACTTCCCATTATTGCAGCGGCTTCCGACAAGGCTTGCGAAGTGCTGGGTTCTGGTGCCCTGTCACCCGAAACGGCTTGCCTGAGTTACGGAACCACGGCTACGATTCAGACGGTGAACGACCATTATCTGGAGGTGGTGCGCATGTTTCCGGCTTATCCCAGCGCTATCCCGCATTATTTCAATACCGAGGTGATGATCTACCGCGGTTTTTGGATGATCAAATGGTTTAAAAACGAATTTGGTTACCGTGAAGTGGAACGTGCCCGGGAACTGGATGTGGAACCTGAAGCCTTGTTTGATGAGATGATTACCGACATCCCGCCGGGTTCCATGGGACTCACCCTGCAGCCTTACTGGTCGCCGGGTGTCAAACTGCCGGGCATTGAAGCCAAAGGCGCCGTGATTGGTTTTGGCGATGTGCATACGCGGGCCCATTTGTACCGGTCGATTCTGGAAGGTATTGCTTATGCCCTGAAAGACGGTGCTTTGCGCACCGAACGGAAGACCGGTGTAAAAATTGAGAAAATCCGCGTGTCGGGAGGCGGCTCACAAAGCCGAAATGCCCTGCAACTGACAGCTGATATTTTTAATATGAAAGTGGAAAAACCCCACACGTTTGAAACTTCGGCTCTCGGCGCTGCCATCAATGCTTTTGTGGGATTAAAACTGTATCCCGATTTTGAAACCGCCATTAAAAACATGAGTCATATCGGGGAAACTTTTGAGCCGATTCCCGAAAATGTAAAGGTTTACGATCAGCTTTTCAATCGCGTTTATCGTCGCATGTACCGTAAGTTAAAGCCGTTGTATAACGATATCCGGGATATTATCAATTACCCGAAAAAATAGCCGTTTTTTTGGGGTGGGAAATCAGATTAGTTTTTTTAAGTGTTTTGAGTCGATTTTAAATTCATATTCCACCAGCATATTTTCCAGGTACACCGTTTTCGTTTGGTCATCCACTTTGACGAGGTAATTCAGTCCAATAATCACCGAGGAACTTACCCGTGCAAATAAACGGGGCGGTAAAAGTGCTTCAATTTGTTTAAGTTTCATATTTACCCTTTCGGTACGGCCGTTTGCCAGTGCGATGGTGGTTTCTTTCTTCTTATTGCTTTCGCAATAGATAATATCAGTGGGACGAATATAGATAAAACCGTTAGGGGTATCAAAATGGATACGGTCGGGGCTGAGCCAGGTTGCCAGACGTTCTAATTTGTGTTCCAGGCTGTGTCCGTTCCGTTCCGTTTTATACCGCTCAAGAACAGCGCCCAGCTCTTCCATATCCACCGGTTTAAGCAGATAATCGAAAGCCGCATACCGGATGGCTTCAATGGCATAATGGTCAAAAGCGGTAGTAAAAATAATGGTGGTTTTTATGTTCTGTGTTTTCAGACTACGGGCTACCTCCAGTCCGTTCTTCCCCGGCATTTCCACATCGAGAAAGACCACATCCGGTTGATGTTTCTCGATGGCTTCTAATGCTTTTTCTGAGTTTTCGGCAAGAGAAACAACATTTATCTCCGGAAAGTTTTGTTGAATGTCTTTTTTTAAACTACGTCGAGCATCGGGTTCATCATCGACAACAATTGCTTTTATTTGTCGCATGTTTTCTTTTGTTGATTGTCCAAATATAAGAAGAAATTCATTATTTTCCAATTTTTCTCTTTTTATGTAAAAAAGAGAAAAAGAAATAGCCTGAGCTTATTTTTTTTGTCTTTTGTGTCTTTGTTTCAGAATTTGAACGACTACTTTTGTCCCCTCAGCTTTCCCGTCAGGTGAATACAAGTCTATATAATGATAGTTCACTTGAATACCTGTTTGCTTTTTATGAATAGCAATCATATCATTCACAACCTTCAGACCATAGCCACTTTTTTGGTTTGCCGGTTTTTTCGCAGCTGCTTTACGGCCTATCCCATTGTCTTCTATTTCTATGATGATACTTTTTTTATCCTGATAAATGTGGATATTTATTTTTCCTGGTTTGTTCAGATTCTTGATGCCGTGTTTGATCGCATTTTCTACAAATATTTGTATGAGCATTCTGGGAATGAGTATGTCTTGGTTAATATCATCGTCAATAGTAATGGAAAATATTAGGTTCTCTTTAAAACGGAAATGTTCAATTTCCAGATAATTTCTTACGAAATCCATTTCCCGGTGAAGGGAAACCACCAGTTTATTTTCTTCGGCGTAAAGCATGCGCAACAGCCGGCTGAATTTTCCGAGATATTTGTAAGCCAAATCATATTGTCCCAGGTTAATGTTAGCCATAATGGCATTAAGCGCATTGAAAATAAAATGGGGACGTATCTGGCCTTTAAGGGTAATTAATTGCAATGAGAGAATCCGCTTTTCCAGTTCTTCTTTTTTCTTTAATCGCTGTTTTTGAGAATACGAGATGGCGTATACAAAGGCAAGAAAGAATCCGAATACAGCAAGATAGATGAGCGGCCAAATGTAATAATATGGATTTCGTGAGATATTGAACAGAAAAGGTTTATCGTCGTTGTAAACAAGAAGTTGTACCTTTTTACCATGCATTATGCGCCAAAAAGTAATATGATAGTGATAGTTGAAAGAATTGTTTAACTTTAAAAAAGCCAGTTTTTCAAAGTGATCATTAAGTAGCATATAACCCAATGGATTTTTCGTGGGAAAAAAGTAGCTTTGTTTTCCCCTGAAAGTGCATAGAAAAGAACGTTTTGTATACGGAAATACAATACTTGGGCAATTGGGTAATTTTTTGAGTTTTCCTGTTTCTGATAGTAAATAAAACTTTCGTTTTTTTGTTCGGATAATTAAAGTTCTATTTTGTCCGGTTTTTATTAGACTTTTAGCGCTTACTTTTAGTTTTATGTGGGTATCTTTTAATTGGTGTTTTGAAGTATCATATAGATATAGTGTTGAGAGAGAATTTCTTGTTTTTGAATAGAAAAAATAAATTTTATAATTACCCGGTGATCCGACGGGAAAGCTAAAAGATATTCCGTAATGGGAGGGAAATGAAATCGGAGGGTATTTAAATTTCATCTTATTGTTTAAAATCATGAACCAGGCTTTACTGTCTGAAAAAGGGACGGTGTCAAAAGTATTACTTGGAACTTCTCCCCAGATAAAGGCCTCTTTTCTCCCGTCATTGTCCACGTCGCAGATAGCAGAAATGTATGGGGGAAAATGAAGCCCCTCTGTTTTTATTATACGCTTATTCTTAATGTCTATTTGGGCGGAAAAACGGGTGTTGTAATCAAAAAAACCATTAATTGTGAAAATCAAGCTTTTGAAAGAAGCTTGGTTACTCATCTTTTCAAGACCATTTATTTTGATGCCATATGAAGGTTGTTTGTGTGTATTTACTCCTATTGTCGTTATAAACATTCTATTGATGATAATTTTATCATGGTTCAACGGTTCTTCCACATGCAAAAAAATGCTATCATGCGAAGTGGCAAAGATGTATATCTCCTTTTTCCCATTGCCGTCATAATCACCCACATAAATATTCGGAAATAATTTTCCTGTTTGTGTATTTAATTTCATGTGGGGAAGATTATACTGGTCAATTATTTCTCCTGTCGGTTTGTATATAACAAAAGCAGCATTGCCTTTAGTATTGTTTTTAAACCGGATGATCTCGCTATTTCCGTCGCTGTTTAGGTCAGAAAAAATAATCATCTGGGAAGGAAGAAAACTATATTTGGTAAGGCCAGCAGTATCGGATTTGAAAACGTAAGGAGTATATTGAATAGGCAAAAACGGAATGACCAGCAACGAAAGTAATGCTGCAATAAAGACAGGGTGGGTAATCAGATTAAGGAGTTTTCGTTGCATGGTTTTTTTATTATGCCAAATTTAAAAATTTTTTATGAAAATTTAAAATAGTTTTGGGTTGTCTTGTAAAGGATATTATCCCGCTTTTAAGGATAGTTGAAAATAAATTTTGCGAAGTGTTTTAAAACTAAAAGAAAATGAGTCGATTACAGTCGGTACGGAAAAAGTTGTGCTAGCTTAATTTATTTTGTAGTTGTATAAAATATTCCCTGTAGCGGTTATAATATTTACTTCGTTGTTGTTATTTAAACTTCCTACGGTAAACGGTATTTCTCCGGTTAATCCATGATTAATGATAATATTGCCTTTATTGTCGAATAAATAAATGGTTTTTTCTTTGGAAGCGACGATTCCCAACACTTTTTGGCGGTCACCCAGAGAGAAAAATTCGGGTTGGATGGTGATGTTTTCGTTAAATGTGTATGAAAACAGCAGCTTTTTAAAACGGTCGAAGACCTTTAGTTTGTTTTTATCCACAAAGATAAAATCTTTGTGTCCATCACCATTGAAATCATCATAAAGGAAATAATGTTCAGGTGAGAAATGCCCAAAGTTGGTATATCTCAGTTTTCCGTTGGTAGAAATATAAACCAGTTTTCCGGAGGTATTGGTGGTGAGGATAATCCCTTTGTTATTGGTTTTGTTAACAAAGTAAGATGAATGTTGTGCTTTATTTACCGGGGCTTTTAGATAAATACGTTGTTGCCCGCGACGATTAACGATCTTAACATGATTGCCATCATCGTTGATGATAATATAATCTTTATGGCGGGCCAGTAAGCGGACTACTTTCTGGGAAACTTTATCCGGCATTTGCGGACGGTGCCATCCGTTTACGGCATCACCGTTTATTTTATAATTGTAAATATGTTTATCCGCTTGAGCAATCAGGATGCGGTAGTTTTTCCGGTTGTTATAATCAAATAAACTTAAACCGTTGGTAGCCGGCGGATGCAAGGCTATAGGATAATTTGCCACAAACCGGCCTTTTCTGTCAATCAGAAAAATGTTGTTCTGCGTGTTAAAAAGAAACTGGATTTTTCCGTTTTTGTAATAATCGACCGGATAGATGGCGCTGACAGGCGACTCGGGGAGCTGCAAAGTCCAGATTATTTTTCCGCTGGGCGAGATCAAATACATACGGTTGGCCCGGTCAAATACAATGATATCATATTTGTTGGTGTTATGATCTTTGATTAAAAACGGTTTTCCGGTAATGACATCGTTTAACTTGACTTTCCAAAGGGATAAATTTTCATCACGATAGCGGTTGTTGTATTTGATATAGAAATTTGTGTAGTACAATGGATTGTCATGACTGTATTGAAAAGCAACTCCCTGAATATTTTTAATAAACGGCAGGTAAAGCAAAAGGTTTTTTGCTGTTGCCGGGGTGAAGAAATCATTTAGGAATCCGGTTAGTGTTCTTGGCTGAAACTGAACGAGCCAGTTTGATTGGTTGGCCAGGTTATTGGAAAATGATTTGTAGTTTTCATCCAAATCAAGGGTTTTTCCGGTTTCTCCATAGCGGATAAAGTTGGACAATGCTGTGATAGAATTGGCGAAAACGGCATATCCGTTTATTACACAAAAATAGTTTTCGCTGATTGTCGAAAAAGATTGCCCGTAAATCCGTGACAGAAAGTTTTTAATGCGAATTCTCCTTGCAAGATGGTTGCCAATACGGTAAACTTTTGAACTTCCGCTTTTTAAGGCCAGCTTGTTTAAAATACGCGTGGCAGAAGGAATATCTTTCAACTGAATCAGTGCCCATGTTTTTTGCGCAAGTTCTTTATCGTTCAGGGCATTGGAAACCAGAGAAACATTTTTCCCTGTTAATTGGATCAGCTTTTTGATATCGGCAGCATATGCGGGTTTAAACTGGTCGGCTGTCTTTCCGGAGGCATATTGGGCAAAATTCGAAAAACCCTTGGTAACAGAGTAGGTGGTGTTGAAAGGGAAGAGCCGGTATGCTGAAAATAAAGCCGGTTGTTGACTGGAAAAACGGGATAACAAAGTGTTTTTATCCGCCTGGGTGTAACCACTAAAAACGATATCTTCAGATTGTATTAACAGGTCGGTTTCGCTCCATCCGGCAAAACGGGAGATTTCCCGGACAACAGACGGGTGTTTTTGTTGAATAAAAGGAGATAAAAATTGTCCCAGTACCGGATAATAAACAAAGAGGCGGGCATCTACCCGTTTGCCGCTTGTTTTTGCCACGGCTTTAAAACTTTTACTGTCGCTGAAGTGCATTTCGCGCATGGCATAACCCGCAATGGAAGCTTCCATCAATTTTTCACTGGAGGTAAATAACAAGGCTTTATCCATTTTCCAAAGCCAATATGATTTTTCAGTCACTGTGTTGAAAATTTTTACCACCGTGACCGGAATATTTCCCCGGTGATTGTAAAGAACAACATATTTTTTCCCGAGATGTAATTCCAGAAAATTCTTCAGCGTTTCAATGTGGGGCAGGTGGGCCGACTGGAGCAAAAACAAAAGTTGGTTCTTGCCCGGGTACAAAGCCATAAAAAATTCGCCGTTACGGAATGTGTTGCTCCATTTTTTGTTGATGTTCAGGATAGAATCAGCAAATTGAAGTTGCTTAAAAACAGGTTGAAAGCCTTTTGTTTGAATGAGTCCCTGGCTTATTTTGCTTTTAGAAATTTTGTCTGTAAACTCTCCGGCATGGTCAGTTTGAATTATTAAAGCCGGTGTGTTGGGTAACATCTGCCAAAGATTTCCCTGATGTACTTCACGGGTATTGAGCAACCACGTAATGGCAGAAACTACTCCAAGGAGCAAAATAAACAAATAAATGTAAAACCTTTTATGCATACCAGACCACCTGTTGAAAAACCAAAAATACGAAAACTTTCTGCCTTTAAATAGTGGCAGAAATACTCTTCTTTAACAAGATATTGTTAAGAAATGTAGCGATTAAAATTCAAGCCGGGTTTGAATGGCTGTCCGGAAACTTTTCCGGTGATGCGGAGATAATCCGAATTGTTGAATGGAAAGTTTGTGTTTCAGCGTAGGATATCCTTTGTTGTGTTCCCAATCGTATTGCGGAAATTCCTGATGAATGCGGAGCATGTATTCATCGCGGTGGGTTTTAGCCAAAATCGATGCCGCCGCAATCGACATGTATTTTCCGTCTCCTTTTACAACGGTCAAATGTGGAATGTCTTTGTATTTTTTAAACCGGTTACCGTCAATCAGCAAAAAATCAGGTTTTGTTTTTAGTTGCTCAATGGCAAGATGCATGGCCAGAATAGAAGCATTCAGGATATTGATTTCGTCAATTTTTTCCGGAGAAACAGAAGCTACAGCCCAACTCAGCGCTTCTTTTTCAATGATCTTGCGCAGAATATTCCGGTTTTTCTCACTGAGTTTTTTGGAGTCGTTGAGTAGTTCATTTTCAAAATCGGCAGGAAGAATAACTGCCGCGGCAAATACCGGTCCGGCCAGGCAGCCTCTGCCTGCTTCATCGCAACCGGCTTCTCTTTGATGCTTTTTTGAGTAATGTTTAAGAAGCATAAAAAAAGAATAAGTAATGGTTGATAAAAATGAGGATAATCAGAAGGAAAACCCAAATATTGGCAAGACGCAGCTTTTTTATTTCCGAAAAAAAACTTCCCATCAGCAAAGCGGCCGGAATGTTCACGAACAATAATGCCTGAAGTGTCGTATTCGTAAGGGCAACAAGTAACACCGAAAAAAGTAAGCCCCATAAAACAACCGTAGCGTTTTGCCGTTGGTTAATATTCAACGACGAAAGATTTCCGGTGATGCGGAGAACAGAGACCAGAAGAGTGAGAAAGAATAAAACAAATAAGCTGAAATCTAACGAATTATGAAAAGGATACCATTGGCTGCGGAGATGAAAAAAACGGGTAATCCATTGTGTGAGTTCTCCGGTGTTATTTAACCAGAATAAACCGGTAAAAATGAAAAACCAAGGTAAAAAAATACCGGTGAGAAAAGTAATATAGGCTTGCCACTGATCGGATTGGTAAATGATAAGGGCAAACCATCCCATCAGAAAAAAGAGTAAAACAGGAGGGTAGAAAAGTCCGGATATTCCCAGCCATAATCCTGCGTCAAATGCCGTAAGAATGACTTTATTGCTCTTTTGTATTTGAAAAACCTTTTGATAAAAGAGAACCAAAAAAAAGGTTGCCAGTAAAACCGGTGTGAGATGAGTGAATTCTGTCAGAGCACTCCCCAAAAGAATGAAAAAGAATGCACTAAGATAACTGTTGCGATTGCTTAACCGGCTGTATATTGACAAATAATTGACAAAGAATGCGGTAATGATAAAGATAAAAACAGCAGCTGTTTGTAAAAGCCATTTTTGTGAAAGAGAAGAGGGTTGAAAAATTGGGAAAGCCAGTACTTTTGAATCGACAAAAACAGAAGGAATCCACCAAAGTATTGTGAGTACAATGAGTGTAATGAGTTGTGGAAAAAAAGACTTTTTAAAAAAGCGAATGATCATTTTCAATCATTTCATTACTGAAGGTCAAATCCTAAATCCTGCCGATAATATTTCCCTTCAAAATTAATCTGTTCTACATTGGAATATGCATTTTGCAAAGCTTCTTTCAGGGTGTCTCCAAAAGCAGTAATGGCCAAAACCCGTCCTCCGCTGGTTTTCATCTGGTCGTGTTCTACATCCCGGCTGGTGCCGGCATAATAAACAATACAATTGTTCAAATTATCCAATCCTTTGATGACTTTTCCTGTTTGGTATTTTCCGGGATAACCTTCGGATACAAGCATTACCGAAGCGGCATATCGTTCGTCAATTTCCAGATTGCTTTCGCTTAGTTTGCCCTGTGTCAGATTATCAAATACTTCCAACAGATCGTTTTTTATTCGCGGAATGACCGATTCGGCTTCAGGATCTCCCATCCGGCAATTGTATTCAATGACATACGGATTGTCGTTTACGTTCATCAGTCCGAAGAAAATAAAGCCGGTGTACGGAATGTTTTCTTCCTGAAGTCCCTGAAGGGTAGGTTCAATAATTTGTTCTTTTACCTTCTGCATAAAGATTTCATTGGCAAACGGAACCGGAGAAACAGATCCCATTCCGCCGGTATTTGGTCCGGTATCTCCCATACCAATTCGTTTGTAATCTTTGGCTTCGGGTAAAAGTAAATAGTCTTTGCCATCCGTTAAAATAAAGACGGAAAGCTCTATGCCATTTAAATATTCTTCGATGACTACTTTTCCGGAGGCTTTTCCGAATTTAGCTTTTAACAGCATATTTTGCAGTTCGGTTTTGGCAGCATCCAGATTGTCCAGAATAAGTACCCCTTTTCCTGCAGCCGGACCATCTGCTTTTAAAACATAAGGCGGATGGAGGGTTTCCAGGAATTTTTCGCCTTCTTTTACTGTTTCCGCAGTAAAGGTAGCATAAGCGGCTGTGGGAATACCGTATTTTTTCATGAAGTGTTTGGCAAAATCTTTACTGCCTTCCAGCTGAGCCCCCTTGCTCCCGGGACCTACCACACGAATATCATGCAATAGTTTGTCTTGTTTAAAAAAGTCTGAAATGCCGTTGATGAGGGGAATTTCAGGCCCCACGACTACCATCTCCACTTCTTTTTCTATGACGAAGGTCTTTAATGCTTCAAAGTCGGTGGGATTGATGGGAACATTAGTTCCTGTTAAAGCTGTTCCCGCATTTCCGGGGGCAATAAAAATTTGTTTTGCCTCAGGACTCTGTGCCAGCTTCCATGCCAGCGCATGCTCACGTCCTCCAGAACCCAATATCAGGATGTTCATTTTTAAGTTTTTAGGTTAACGCACGGTTTTCTCAACAGCTTCCCAAAACTGTTCGGCGGCTTTATCCCAACTGAACAGACGACTTCTTTGGAAGCCTTTCCTTACCAGTTTTTTCCTCAAATCCGGCACAAAAGTAATCTTTTTCATGGCATCGGCAATTTCTTTTGTGTCAAAAGGGTTGACCAGGAGTGCGGCTTCGCCGGTTATTTCCGGAAGCGCACTGGTATTGGATGTAATTACCGGAATGCCGGCATTGAAAGCTTCAATTACCGGAATTCCAAATCCTTCAAAAAAGGAAACAAGCGTAAGAGCAAGTGCTGAACCCATAATATTTTTCAGAATTTCTGGTTCAAGCCGGCCGGTGAAGATTACTTTCTCTCGGTGTTTCATTGCTGAAAAAGCTTTTTTTATCTCACGACCCCCAAACATTTTTTCACCTACAACAACAAGGCGGGTTTCTGATTGGGTTTCTTCGGCAAATAAGTCGAAAGCCTGGAAAAGTCCGGCAATATTTTTCCTGGGATTCAATGCGCCCACAAAAAGAAAATAAGCATGCCCATTGGTGAATTTTCTCTTTGTGAATTCCTGTACTTCCGGTAAAATAGGCTGATACAGCGTGTTGGCTCCGTTATAAACAACATCAATTCTATTCGCAGGAATTTTATATTGGTCAACGATATCGTTTTTGGTAAATCCGGAAACGGTAACAATTCGGCTGGCTTTCCATGCGTAAAGCGGCGTGTAATAGTTGTAATATTTTCGGGGAAGCCAAGGCATCATTTCCGGATGATGAACAAAGTTTAAGTCATGAATAACCATGATGTTGCGGTAAGGCGAAGAAAGAGAATTATATGCGTCGGGTGAAATAAACAGATCGGGATTAATTTTTTTTAATGCTTTCGGGAGGGCATGTTCAAACCACCAATAGTGCAAAACAGGATGCCGTGCAGGCGGAGAAACAACTACCGGGATAACATTCTCCGAAAAAATAAATCGTTGATCGTAAGGCCTGTCAAATAAGAAATAAAACTGGTGCTCTGGGTGGGATCTTACCATACGACTGAAAATTTCATAAGTGAACCAGCCGATCCCCTCCAGTTTGTTTTTGAGTAATAACCGCGTATTAACCGCTATTTTCAAGATGTTTTTTTGTTTTTTGACAAAAGTAAAATTTTTCGGATAACGCCGGAAGCAAAAAAGCAGCCTCCGGAGAGGCTGCTTTTTGATAGTAAGGATGAGTAAAAAGAGAGAGGGAAGTAGTTAGCGTTATTGTTTAATGATTTTACGGACTTGTACGCCGTATTTGGTGAGAATACGAACAAAATAATAACCGGCCGGCAGGTGTGAGATGTCCAATGATACGTGCGATGTGCCACGTAAAGCGGTTGTTTTTACCGGCAGCTGCACCAGATGACCACAGGCGTTAAGCACGTCAATTCTCACAGAACTGCTTTCGGGCAGGTAGTAATCTACGTTGAAGTGTTCTTTGGCCGGATTGGGATAGATCCGGAACTGCATTTGGTTTCCTGTTCCGAAAGTTTCAATACCCGTTCCACTCACGGTAATTTTGGCGTCGTAAATGGACGGAACGGGTTCTTTATTTCCTGCACTGTCCACAGCTATCGAGTAAAATTTATAGGTTACGCCCGGTTGTCCGGAAAAAACAGCCGAAGTGTCGTGGGTATCCACCAACCAGGGATAATAAGCACTATCGTTTTCGGAAACAAAGACAGTATAGGCATAAATGCCACTACCTTCATCTGAGCCTTTCCAGGAAACTTTGAAACTGGTTTCCACGGTTTTGTCCGGAAGTGCATTCACGGCACTTTCCGGAGCAATATTGTCGGTGGTGTTGTTCCAGGTATCGGTAGCCATTTCTTCGTTCCAGTCGAAAATGATATGTGCCTGGTTATGAATAGTGGTTCCTTCCGGAAGACCGGCCAGTGGTTCGATGGAATAGAAAACGTTACCATCGCCTTCGGGCGATTTACGGTTGGGAGGTAAAAATCCGTCATTGACATTGGTTACATACGCATAAGTATTTGGATCCAGTGTCTGAAACGTCCATTTGAGTATGCCGGTTCCTTTATCCAATTGATAGAATATCCTGACAAGAGCATTTTTTTCCGGTCGTAAATCGATATATACCGTATCTCCATCATTTTCCCGGTACAGGTAATTCGTATCGCCGAAGCCGAAGCCCAGCGGACGGAAAGTATTCAGGTCAAAGACATTTTTGTCCAGTGTGTCAATAATGATTACCCGTTGTGCCGGAGCTGTAGCTGCCGAATCGTTTTCGAAAGTAATGAGGTATTGATACGGGTGTTTGGATGTTACGAAATGGGAAGAACTTAATCCCGTCGGGCCAAATTTGGCATTAGGATCCACAGAAGCTTCTATTTGTGACTGAGTATTGTCTTGAAACAGGTTTTTGAAAAAATGATCACAGCTCCCTGAGATACTTAGTAATCCGTTACCGGTCTGAACAATTTTTGTCGCAATGGTGTAAGCTTTTCCCACAGTTCCTGCGCCGGAACAATCCAATGCTACCAGCCCGGTGGATTTGGTTACCGAAAGAGCATCAAAAGTTTGATTGGTTACGTAGCGCTTGTATC
This sequence comes from Candidatus Sulfidibacterium hydrothermale, assembly GCF_020149915.1. Taxonomy (GTDB): domain Bacteria; phylum Bacteroidota; class Bacteroidia; order Bacteroidales; family F082; genus Sulfidibacterium; species Sulfidibacterium hydrothermale. The sequence goes on along the minus strand of NZ_CP083760.1, from coordinate 2,259,062 downwards.
CTTCATAAATAAAATTATCAAAAACCGATTTAATGCAGGAGATTCCGGGTGTCAGGCTGGCCACCGTACTTGCGATATCATAAGCACAATGAAAGAAACTGGAGAAAAATCCTTCAGTTGATTTCAGGTTTTCGGATATTTCATCATAACTTTCATACAAAGGCTGACTGATGGCCACACGCATAACCGGTTTTTGCCCGTGAACATCCGACCGAATGTATATTTTCAAATCATATTCAAAATGAGCCGGGATGTACGGAATAAATAAGGCGTATACTTTTCCGTCAAAAGGTTGTCCGAAAAAGTAATCCACGTTAGTGTACATGGTTACAGTATCCATGTTGATATCAAAGTTATTGTAATGAATATCGGGTACCTGTATTTCACTGTTGGGGAAAGTAACCTCCTGATCTTTTCCTACGCCAATGTAAAGAAAAGTCCCGAAAGCTGCTGTATTTCCTTTATTCCCAAAAGAAACGTAATAGGTTTCTGGTTTGTGAATAAGTACCACGTTGGGCCCGGTAAGTTTTGCCCACATCTCGGTATAACTGCCTTCATCAATTTTTATGGCTCCGGTAAAGGTTTTCGTCAGGGTGTCGGAAATGGCCACTTTCATATTCCATTCTCCTGGAATAAAACGGGTTCCGTCAAACCAAGCCGTGATTTTATTTGTTTTTACAAACAGACTGTCAGGTGACAGGGTGGTGTCGTTGTTGAAAAGGGAAACAGACGAGTTTTCTCCAAATCCTGTTCCGTAGATCATCAAAGCAAAAGGGTTTCTGTTATCGGCTTTATGAGGAGTCCAGGAAGTAATTCCAGGTTTTAAGTGAAGATCGGGCATGGTCAGGAAAGCCAGATTAGTATTTTGTTGGCCGTAAACATTGCACAAATAGCCTCCAATTGCTAAAATATCATTGGAACAGGAAAATGATGAAATCTCTGCTCCAGTATTAGCAGATGGGAGGGTAAAAGCATGTAAAACAGTATCATTGTCTGGGTCATAAAAAATCATTCCGGATTTAGTTGTTGTCAGATTCTTTTCGCTCATGTTTTTGGCTGCCAGAATAAAACGGTTTTCGTAAGTCCGGATAGCTGTGAATGAGCTGGCCATTGTACTCAATTTTACTTCTTTTATTATGGTATCCCGGTTTTCCGGTTCAAGGACATAAATGCCAGGGAGATACTTATTGAAAAACATAATTGTTCCCTCTTTATTAACCGCCATGTTCGTGATATTCTGATAATTGCCATTGCCAAGCGGGTAAGCTTTGATGATATTTCCGGTTTTGGCATCTATGCTTATCAATGGGTGAACATATGTGTCGTTTGCCAGATAGATATTTCCGTAGACATATATCGTATCACGAAAGACGACAACTCCATTGATTTCTGTGTTAGATGTGAAAGAAGGAGTTCCCCATTTGTCATCTATTTTACCTGTACTGAAATCGATTTTTACCAGGTTGGGATGGTTTATTCCGTTGACATTTTTAAAATCACCGGCTAAAAACAAATCATTTCCCTGACGGGCAAAAGTAACCGTAAAAAAAGATGAAAAGTAAGAATAGTCGCATACAGGCGGATGGAAGCCGGGGATAACCTGACCGGTAACCCGGTTGAGTAAAAATAAACTTCCGGTGTCTTTCCCGTTCATCACCACGGGTTCCTGGAACGAAACGACAACAGTGTCACCATAAATCTTAATTTTTTGGACATTGCCCGGAGCATTTAATCGTAATGACTTACTGTGGGGATTCCAGCTTGATAGTTTTCCTGTGCTAAGGTCGATTTTGGCCAGCCCGTCCCGGGACCAAAACGGGTATAATAATGTGTTATAATCGGTACTTACAATTACGTTTGAGTCGTTCTCCGATGCAAAAATTCGTTTATTTGGCCCTGTTAAATTAAATGGCGGTGGGTTCCATGCTTTTAGTTCTGCAGTTTCGGAATCCAATAAACAAAGTCCTTTTCGTTCGGCATTCCCTACTTTGTCAAAATTTCCCATAACGAATAAACCTTGTTTTCCCAAAGCAATATTATAGATGCTGACATACGAATTAATCCACTTTAGTCCGGGATGATAAGGAGCGAAACTTAAATTTTTTCGGCTTAGCCGGATAAGACCATAAACCGTGCTGTCTCCATATTTATAACTATCTGTACTTGCAAAGATGTATTTATTGTTGGAAACAAACTGTTTTACAAAATAAGAACTGCCAAAGCTTTTCCCCGGATAATAAATCGGAATATATTGGAAATTGTTGGTGTTCAAAGCAAAAAGACTTGAAGCGTTTGTATTGTTGACAAATAAAGTTTTTAGTGTGCTAAAAGAACCATAAATCAGCATTCGGTCTCCTGAAGCCGCAAATATATTTACGGTGTTGTCCGGATTGGGATTCCAGGAAGTGAGTTTTTCGCTTTGAGCATCCATGCTGAAGAAATGCGTTCTGGATAACCGGGTGACTGTATCTGTAGCAGCAAGGTGCCAGCAATAAATTTTTCCCTGATATTCTCTAATTTTCGGTGACTGATCATACCAGCCGGAAAAAGAAATCTTGTAACTGCCGTTGATTAGTCTGATGGTTTTTTTGTCCGAATCAATAACGGCAAAATTATCCACATCTTTGGTGGTTGAGATTAAATCATTTTTGGATGTGACGAAAAGTTTGTTTTGATAAAGAGCCATTCCGGTAATGTCCGGAGCCGTTTGTTTGAAATCGTCAATGAAAAATGTTGTATCCACTTTTCCTGTCTGGAGGTCAAAACGGGCCAAACTGACAATATTTGTGTGATTTTTAAGAGTGAATTTTCCTGAAATATAGAGTTTCCCGTCGTGTATGATTAATTGTTTTACACCGTCCCAGTAATTGCCAAATGGAAATGGAATTCCTTCTGTTTCTGGATTCCAATTGATGAGTTTCCCATCAGCAATATTCAGTGCAGCCAATTTTTGTTGTTTTTGTCCGGCAATCTGGTAAAAAGGTCCGCCGGCAAAAAGGGTATCTCCATTTGCAGTAAGACCATAAACCGGTAAATCGGGGTTGGGGTTGAAAAGGGTGTCAATGGTTCCTGTTCGGGCATCCAGTTTAAATAACTTGGAGATGGTTTTTCCGTTTACCTCAACCGATTGGTCAGAACAAACAAAAAGGTTATCCCCATTTAGCAAAAGTTGTGATGCTTTGTTAAGAAGTTTCTGTTTAAAGACGGTGTCCTGCTCCAGATCCGGGGTGAAATGGTAAATTCCTTGGAAAGTGGAAATATACCAGCCGCCTTCCCCATCGCCAATGACTGATGTAATGTCTTCCTGATAATCTTTGAAAAGAGGGTGAGGAAGAATGGAAGTGTCTGTATTAACATCCAGTAAGGCAAGTCCATTTCTGCCTGTATTTAAAGGATAGCCAAACGATGAATTGGCAGAAATAAGTAAAGTGTCATGGAGTAGAACTATGGTAGGAGAAGAAATAGTTGAAGGAGTATGAATTTGTTTTCCGGTAGTTTGGTCGAAAACCAGAAAACCTTTTGTTTGGTTTTCAAAGTGTCCGGTAATAAATACTTTATTGTTTCCCGTTTCGATTTGATCAATCTGGTTATTATTGAAGTCTTTTTTCCCGGGGAATGGATTGAATTCCGGATCAACTTCTCCAGTGTTCAGGTTGAGCTTAAAAATACTGTTGTAATAATTGCCTTTATTGTCTTTAGCTATAAAGCGTCCTCCAACATATAAAAAGTTTCCGTCTTTTTTTAAGGTAAAGACTTCAGCACTTCCGGTTTCATTAAAAGACAATCCCTTTAAAGCGAAATTTTCAACGGTTTTATCTGCCCGGATATGAGCAAGTGGACCGGTTTTTTCCCCGTTGACGGTAAAAAAATCTCCGCCAATGTACCAGCCGCCATTTCCATCGGTAACGGCAGCATAAATATACCGGATTTGGCATTGGCCATAAGTCGGATTTCCTGTTAAAGCAGGGAGACTGTCTGTTGGTTGTGATGAACCGTTTTGGAAAAGAGCCCATCCCGGAGATTTTTTCCCAATGGTATTAATATTTCCGATATAAAGGTACTGTTGATCAGATGCCATTGTAGGCTGTATGCTGTTAACAGACCAGTTTAACGAATCAATCAGTTTTTGTGATTGTATCGGTGGTGACATTATAAAAAGTAATAAGGATAACAAACACCGAAAAAGAAAATGTTCCCTTTTTCTTAAAAGTAATAAATGTTTCATAATGCATACCTGTTTTGTTGGTTAATAATTATAGTGATGGCATGATTCTTTGGCCCAATATTTCCCTTTTTCCTAAAAGTTTTTTATACAGTGTGAAAATATGCGTGAATGACTTAACTGCTTGTTGTACGGACAAATATAGTGAAAAATTTTTTAAATGTCAACAAAAAAGCAGCCTCCCCGGAGGCTGCTTTTTGATAGTAAGGATGAGTAAAAAGAGAGAGGGAAGTAATTAGCGTTATTGTTTAATGATTTTACGGACTTGTACGCCGTATTTGGTGAGAATACGAACAAAATAATAACCGGCCGGCAGGTGTGAGATGTCCAATGATACGTGCGATGTGCCACGTAAAGCGGTTGTTTTTACCGGCAGCTGCACCAGATGACCACAGGCGTTAAGCACGTCAATTCTCACGGAACTGCTTTCGGGCAGGTAGTAATCTACGTTGAAGTGTTCTTTGGCCGGATTGGGATAGATCCGGAACTGCATTTGGTTTCCTGTTCCGAAAGTTTCAATACCCGTTCCGCTCACGGTAATTTTGGCGTCGTAAATGGACGGAACGGGTTCTTTATTTCCTGCACTGTCCACGGCTATCGAGTAAAATTTATAGGTTACGCCCGGTTGTCCGGAAAAAACAGCCGAAGTGTCGTGGGTATCCACCAACCAGGGATAATAAGCACTGTCGTTTTCAGAAACGAAGACAGTGTAAGCATAAATACCACTACCTTCATCTGAACCTTTCCAGGAAACTTTGAAACTGGTTTCCACGGTTTTGTCCGGAAGTGCATTCACGGCACTTTCCGGAGCAATATTGTCGGTGGTGTTGTTCCAGGTATTCGTGGGGATTTCATCATTCCAGTCAAAGACAATGTGAGCAGCGTTCTTGATTTGGGTTCCCTCCGGCAATCCGGACAAAGGAGTTACGGCATAGAGAATGTTTCCTTCGCCTTCCGGAGCTTTGCGGTTGGGTGGCAGGAATCCATCATCAATATTGTCAACAAGTTGATATGTTTCCGGATCCAGTGCCATAAAATTCCAGGTTAAAATCCCGGAATTTTTATCGAGTTGGTAAAAAACCCTGACAATGGTGTTTTTTTCCGGGCGCAGGTCAATATATACCGTGTCACCGTCAGTTGGCCGGAACATATAAGAAGTATCTCCAAATCCGAATCCAATGGCTTTGAAGGTATTCAAATCGAAAACGTTCTTGTCCAGTGTGTCGGTAATGATTACCCGTTGCACCGGAGCGGTGGCACCGGAATCATTTTCAAATGTCACTATATAGTTATACGGATGGTCAGAGCGGATGTAAGGAGAGGTATTCATTCCTTCCGGGCCAAATTTGGCATTGGGGTCGTGTGTGACGTATCCTTCTACATCAAAGGCTTCTTTTTTCAGTCCGTCAATAAAGCCGCCGCAGGCTCCAAGGGCACTTGACACTCCGGAGGCATTACTGTACATGCTGGCCATGCCTTTTGCTATGGCAAAACCTTTAGAAACAGCTGCTTCTCCCGGAATGCATCCTAATATGGTCATGCCTAAGGCGTTGGCAATGTCTTCTGCCTGAACAGACTCATTTTGTACATGTTTGTCAATAGCCATCAAAACGGTATTATCGAAAGCCGCTTTCATACAGCTTATACCGGGAGTTAAGTCTGCAAAGAAATCGGCTATCGAATACATACAACTAAAGAAACTATAACCTATTCCGTTGGCTGATTTTGTTCCTGTACTGGTTAACTCTTCATAACTGTTGTAAATAGGCCGTGAGATCCCTACGCGAATAGGGTTGGATGAAGTGGCAGAATTTACGGTAAGTTTAATAGCGCCTTCATATTCTGCCGGTAAATAAGGCAGAGAAATGGTGTAAACTTTTCCCTTGAAAGGTTCGCCAAGAAAATAATCGGATTCCACATAAGAAGGAATGGTATCCCAGTTGATGCCATCGGTTGCCGGAGGTTGAATGTCATTGGGAAGTATTATACTCTGCTTGTCCTCCACGGCCAAATAGAGAAATACGCCATATGCATTTGCCGTTGAGCGGTTTCCGTACAAGAGATAAAAGGTGGTGGGTTTTCCTGCCAGAACCTTTGATGGTCCTACCCAGTCGGCCCATACATCGGAGGGAAGTGTTGTTGTAAGGGTAACCGCTTTAGTGAAGATTTCTTCATCGCTGTTATTATTGAGTTTTACAGCAAGATTAAGATATTGTGGTGTGAAGATCTTTTTGCCATCAAACCAGGCAATGATTTTTTCCGGTGTTACGGACATGCTGTCCGGATACCAGTTTTGGTAACCGTAAAGCCTCACGATGGTACTGTCTGAAAATCCGTACCCATTGATAGTCAGGGCAAACGGATCCGTGTTGTTGGCTCTTTTGGGACTCCAGGAGTAAACTCCCGGTTCGAGCATAATTTGGGTTGGCATGGTTAGGAAGTCAATATTGCTGTTGGTGATTTGTTCATTTATCCCGTCAAAATCACCTCCTAAGGTCAGTAGTGTTCCGTTTAGCGCAAAATGATAGGGATGTCCTTGTATTACAGGGATACTGATAATGTTGGCCACGGTATCCAGATTCAGGTCGTAAATAAACAGCCCCGGTTTTTCGGTATAACTATTGAATTCTTTTATTTTATTGCCCAAAGCGATAAAACCATTGTCAATTGCAGTAACCTGATACAGTCCCCAATAAAATTCGGGCTGGCTTTCTACTGGCAGTAAGGTGTCTTTGGTTTTATCAAGAATTAACAGCCCTTTATAATCATTGGATGCTGCTGCCAGCACGCCGTCTTTGTTTAGGGCCAGTGCCCGGATCTTTTGATTGTACGAAGAGGGATAGATCTTCTTTAGATTTCCGCTGTCAGTGTCTACTTTAATTAGCCAGCTTTTTACATCGTTGTTGTTTTCCGTGTTAATTTCTTTTCCGCCAATGTAGACTGCGGTGTCGGTAGGAAGAATGCAGTATATCGGATTCCACCCTTCATAAAGTTTGGGATCCCAATTTTGTACTTCACCGGTGGATGCGTCGAGTTTTACGATACAATGATGGGTTTTCCCGTTTACAGAAAAGAATTCACCGGCAGCATATAAGGCATTTCCGTATTTGGCCATGGCGGTGATTTCGCTGTCTCCGTATCCGTCCGTAAGGATGGATGGTTTGAAACCGGAAATCAGGGTGGCGGATGATGCGCTGACGGCTGACAATTCGCTGGCATCTTTTCCGTTGATTTCGTCAATGTCATCACCTCCTACATACACGGTATCACCGGCCACGATAATTTTATATATGTGAATATAACCTGGAATGTTCATATTCCAGTCGGTTACCGAAGAGGTCTTCAGATTGATTTTAGCGGCTCCGTTACGTTCCCATGAAGGCATGAGACCAAATCCTCCGGCAACTACTACATTGTTACCGAAACAGAAAACACGTTCCGGTTTGTCATCGGCTGTCGGTGGCTGCCAGTTCTTTAGTTCGGCAGTTTCCGGGTCCAGCAGACAAATATTTTGTCGGTAATTACCATTTACAAGATTAAACGCAGAATATCCTGTAACATATAATCCGCTGTCACCCAGTACTATGCTGTTTATTGCGATGGGTTTTTGATCAGACAAAATATGATGTGGAAAGGAAGTGAAGCTCAGGTCTTTCCGTTTGAGCCGGACCAGTCCGTTTACACTGCTGTCATTATACCATTTAAAATCACCCCCGATAAAAATATATTTTGGGGAAAGAGCGAGGGTATAGGCTGATTCCAAATCGGGAAACTGAACATAGTTGCCGTTTGGAATAGTAATTCCCACAAAATTATCCGGATAGCTTTTCAGGAAATAGAAATTTCCCGACATCAGGATTTTATCATTGCTGAAGGAAAAACTGTGTACCCGGTAATTAGGCAGAGGATTCCAGGAGGTAAATTGATGGTCCGATGCTTTCAAACTAATGAAATAAGATCGTTTTTCCCCGGTGGAATTGTCTGTTGCGCTTATTCCCCACATGTAGATGATGCCGTTTTGGATAAGAATTTGTGGGATAGAAAAGGAATCTGAATGAGAGAAAAGAAAACCGGTATTTACGGGTGATAATTGCCTTTTGGCAATATTAAAAATGGCTGTGTTCTCGATTTCTTCTCCGGAAGGTGTTTTTATATCGAAAATCCCCACAACATACAGGTCATTGTTCAGAAAATCCATCCCGGTAATGGTGGGTTGATCAAAATAACTGGTATGAATATGAAAGGTGGTATCCAGTTCTCCGGTTTTTAGGTTGTAGCGTGCCAGTCCGTAGATGCCACGGGCATTGCTGTCAAGCGTAGGAGTAGAAATTTGAAAAATTCCGCCAATGTAGAGTGTATCGTTTTTAATGGTCATAGCCTGAATAGCTCTTTCTCCTCCGGTGTATCCTGCATCGAAATTGCTGAGATGAATATCGGGTTTCCAGGGAAGCAGGGCGCCTGTTTTCAGGTCAATAGCGGCCAGCCCGGGACGGTATTCTCCGGCAATGGTATCAAATTTTCCTCCAACGATCAGGGTATCTCCCCATTGTGCCAGAGAATAAATTTGGGCATTGGGTAAGGGACGGAAACTGGTATCCATTTCCCCTGTAGTAGCATCCAGTTTAAACAAGTAACGATAGGTTTTTTCATTTAAACTAATATCGCTTTTAGTTCCTATAAATAAAGCATTGTTATAAAGAAGTAGCCGGGTGTAAGGAGATGAATAGGTCAGGTTGTCTTGTTTGAATGTTTCAATTTCCTGTAAATCTTTATCGAGATGAAAAAAACCGTCATTTTCATTGTATCGTCCGGCTACATACCAACCACCGTTTCCGTCAGGAATGGAATGGTAAAAGTATCCTTCCGGGGCGTCGGCCTGAACCGGCTTGTCGTTTTGTTCGTCCAAGCCAACAATGCCTTTGGCAATGTAGCCAAATCCATCCGGATATTTGCTCCAATATAAATTGGGCTGGCCGGCCAGAAGTGTATCGCCCATGAGTTTTAAAGCGGTTATGGAGCTGGCGGTGGGAAAAGCGATTCTTTTTCCGGTATTTTTATCCACTACTACCATGGCATCCTGCCAAAAGCCTTCCACTTTTCCGATCCAGCCGGCAAGATATACCCAATCTTTTCCGATTTCCATTTTTTCCACTTCGTCGGCATCTTTCAGGTCCGGATTCCATTCGGGGTCCACCTCCCGTGTTTTCCGGTTGATGCGACAAACATATTCGTGTAAGTTGCCCTGGCTGTCTTTTATGGACATGTCTCCGGCGAGATATATATAGTCACCATCATATTTCATCACATTGATCTGTTTATCGGATTCCCATTTTAAATCCCATAGCGGATCAATGCTTTTGTCTTTCAGAATATGGGCGAAAATGTTATGTTCCCGGTTATTGATCAGACTAAATTTCCCCGCAATAAACCATCCGCCATTGTCATCAGGCAAAACAGTATAAACCTGATCAGACATCCAGTAAGGACGGATATCACCTACAATAGGCATGCCTTTTTCCGGAGTATTGGAGCCGTTCAGAAAAAAAGCTATCGGTCCGGTTTTTTCTCCGATATGGGTAAAATCTCCACCCAGGTAGAGATAATCACCGGAAATAACTGTGGATTCAACCGTTCCGTCAGTGGCAAAAATTAAAGAATCAATGGGCGTTTGTGCTTTGGCAGTGAAAAAATTGCCCAATCCGAGTATAAAAAACAGTAAATAAATTGAGAATGGGATAAACGGTTTTCTTTTTTTGTGTAAAGGTCTGTTTTCCATTAGGTTATTTTTTTGGTTCGTACTTCTCCGGGATTTTTATCAAAAATAAGATACTATGGGTACAAGGAATTGTCATATTGTACGAATAGTATTCATATCGTAAAATTCATGTGAAATGAAGCAGAAAAGGGTTTTTATGACAAAAAAGAAATTTTTGGGAAAGAGGTTGCTAATCTGTTTTTTTTATCAACTTCCGTCGGTACATACCGGCGGTTTCCCCTTCTTGTTGTTTAAAAGCCCGCAAAAACGAACTCAGCGATCCAAATCCGGCCTGTTCGGAAAAATAGTTTAACGAATAGTGCGCTTCTTTATCCTGAGCCAACAGATCTTTAGCATATTCAACCCGGTAACGGTTAACAAAATCGTTGAAGCTCATTTTGAATTCCGAGTTGATGAGTTTCGACAGATAGGTGCGATTGGTAAAAAGCCGGTTGCTCAGGTCGGTAATGCGCAGTTGCGGATTCAGGTAGGGCCTTTCGTTTTCCATAAGTTCCTGCAGCTTTTCTTTCAGTAGAATACTGCTGACGGGCTTTTCAAAAAGCTGATCATCCCTGTTTTCGTCTTGTATGACATGGGCAATGGTCTGGTTTTGCTTGTTGCCGAGAAAACCGATAATAAAAAGCAGGGTGCTGAAAATAAGCGACGGGATCAGTACCAGGTTTTTCTGCTCGAAAAAGTGGCGGCCGAGAATATTCAACAGAAAACTGGATATGGCGGCAACAATCAGCGTAATGGTTAATAATTCAAGCCAGGCCAGTTTGTGGCCCTGCAGGTTGGAGTAAAAATTGGCAATCCGCCGGTGATATTTTCGGATAAGACGAATACTTAAAATTAAATATACGAGAGACTGTATTCCAAAAACAACGCGACTGGCAAAATAAAGGCGTACCATCCACCTTAAGGATGGCTCAGTGATCTTTGCCGGGAAAGTATGGTTCAGCAAAACGCTGTGCAGGTAAATTTTATGTCCTTCTGCAGATGTCTTTATGCTTGCCCATTCAAAAGCAACAGCCAGCAGCAATGCCGGAAGGATGTGCCAGATATAACATTTCCTGAACTTTAAATCTTTTGTCAGCAGCCTGATATAAAAGTAGTACAACGGATAAACCAGCAAATCGGCAAACATGTACAAACCGTCGATCTTTAGATAAAAGGAATAATTATGTGTGAAAAAAACCGCATGGGTCAGGTAAACAGCGGCAGCGGCAAGCATAAATATTCCCAATCCGTAACGGGCACGGTTTTTATGATACGGATTGAGTAAAAAAACAATTCCCCAGAAAAAGGTAACATAAAACGGAGTAAAATGAATCATGTCTTGTAATACCTGCATGGAATCGTTTTTTTACGCGAAAATTTAACCTTTTGCTATGACGAATGTAAAAAGAAATATTTTATGGCCGGAAATTTTATTTTTCCCTTCCATTTTTGTCCGTATCAATCGTTTGCACAAAAGATGTATTTTGTTTTTCTCTGTAATATGATGTTTTTTTTCAGGTTTAATACGTTGTGCGTATGGCGTTGATAATTAGTGCTGTATGTGGATGTTCTGCTTTTGGTAAAAACCATTGAAACTATTTTGTTGTTAAAAAATTTATCGAAGAGCTTGACTTTTTCAAATAGTTTCTATTTTTACCCCGTTGAAATCATGATAAAAAATGAAACGGGTTTTTAGTAATATTCACATTATTATTGTCCTTCTGCTTGTGGTCATTTCACCATAGGCCGGAGACCCGTACGACACAATAAAAACAAAATGTATGAAGCTCTCCGGTAATAAAACCGGGGAGCTTTTTTTTTAATAAAACAAAAAATTATGGGCTATCCGTTAAGAAGTTTAACTTCCACTTCGGGAAGAAACATGGCTGGAGCAAGAAGTCTCTGGCGCGCCAACGGCATGCAGGAAAGCCAGTTTAAAAAACCTGTTATTGCCATTGTGAATTCTTTTTCACAGTTTGTTCCGGGGCATGTACACCTGCATGAGGCCGGTCAGCAGATAAAAAAGCTGATTGAAGCCGAGGGATGTTTTGCAGCCGAGTTTAACACCATTGCCATCGACGACGGGATTGCCATGGGACATTCCGGGATGCTGTATTCTTTGCCGTCGCGCGATTTGATTGCCGACAGTGTGGAATATGTGTGTAACGCTCATACCGTGGATGCCATGATTTGCATCAGCAACTGCGATAAAATTACACCCGGTATGATGATGGCTGCCATGCGCCTGAACATCCCGACGGTTTTTGTTTCGGGCGGCCCCATGGAAGCCGGCTCGCTCAAAGGGAAAAATTACGATTTAGTGGACGCCATGGTGCTGGCGGCTGATGAATCGGTCAGCGACGAAGAACTGGCGGAGGTGGAAAAAATAGCCTGTCCCACGTGCGGTTCCTGTTCCGGAATGTTTACGGCCAACTCGATGAACTGCCTGAACGAAGCACTCGGACTGGCTTTGCCTGGTAACGGAACGGTAGTGGCCACACACGTAAACCGCGAGGTGATGCTGAAAAAAGCAGCCAAGCTGATAGTGGAAAATACTTTCCGTTATTACCGCGACGGCGATGATAGTGTTTTGCCGCGATCCATTGCTACACGCGAAGCTTTTGTGAATGCCATGTCGGTGGATATTGCCATGGGCGGTTCCACCAATACGGTATTGCACTTGTTGGCTATTGCCCATGAAGCCCAGGTGGATTTTTCCATGAAAGATATTGACGCTTTATCGCGTAAAATCCCTAACCTGTGTAAGGTTTCACCCAGTTCGCATTACCACATGCAGGATGTAAACCGTGCCGGTGGTGTAATTGGCATTATGGGCGAGTTGGACAAAGCCGGTTTGCTGGATATTTCCGTAAAAAGGGTGGATACCGGCGATGTAAAAACGGCCATTGAAAAATATGATATCAACCGGGATACACACGTTGCCGAAGCCGATGAAATTTATTCGAGTGCCCCGGCTTTTGTACGGAACCTGCGCATGGCTTCCCAAAACAATCATTTTAAAACCCTGGATCTGGATCGCGAAAACGGATGTATCCGCGATGTGAAACATGCTTATAATCAGGATGGCGGACTGGCTGTTCTGTTTGGAAACATTGCCCGTTCGGGGTGTATTGTGAAAACGGCAGGTGTAGTTCCTTCCATGTTTACCTTTTCGGGAAAGGCCAAGGTTTTTGAGTCGCAGGAAGAAGCTGTTGAAGGTATTCTTACCGGAAAAGTGGAAAAAGGCGATGTGGTGGTCATTCGTTATGAAGGTCCCAAAGGCGGCCCCGGCATGCAGGAGATGCTTTATCCCACCTCTTACCTGAAATCGAAGTTGCTGGATAAAGATTGTGCACTGATTACCGATGGCCGGTTTTCGGGCGGGACATCCGGGCTGTCGATAGGCCACATTTCACCGGAAGCAGCGGCCGGCGGCGAGATTGCCCTGATCGAAGATGGGGATGTTATTGAATTTGATATCGCTGCCCGGAAGATTCATTTGTGTGTTTCGGACGAAGAACTGGAAAAGAGAAAACAAAAACAACTCGTCCGTGGCGATGCGGCTTATACCCCGTTGCACAGAAACCGGAATATCCCCGCTTCTTTAAAGGCTTATGCCCGTTTGGTCAGCTCGGCCGACAAGGGAGCCGTCCGGTTAATTTAAATAAGTAAATAGTTTAATCCTGATAATTAATTTCCTATGGAAGAAAAGAAAAAAACAGAATCGATGATAGGTGCCCGGGCAGTGGTGCAGTCGCTGCTTGAAGAGGGCGTGGATACCATTTTCGGTTATCCGGGCGGAGCCATCATGCCTATTTATGATGAACTGATGGAAAAAGAAAAAGATAAAACCATCAGGCATATTCTTACCCGGCACGAACAGGGAGCTGCCCATGCTGCCCAGGCTTATGCACAGGTGACCGAAAAAACCGCCGTGTGTTTTGCCACTTCCGGGCCGGGAGCTACCAACCTGGTTACCGGTATTGCCAATGCTTATCTTGATTCGGTTCCGGTAGTGTTTGTTACGGCACAGGTGGTTTCCAACCTGATTGGAAGTGCAGCTTTTCAGGAAACAGATATCCTGGGAATTTCCACACCCGTTACTAAATGGAATTATCAAATCCGCAAAGCGGAAGAAATTCCTGAAGTGATGGCCAAAGCATTTTACATTGCCGGTACGGGACGACCGGGCCCGGTGTTGATTGACATTACCAAAGATGCTTTGCTGGATACGGTTGATTTTTATTACGAAAAATGCACCTGGATTCGTAGTTATAATCCCAATATGGCCCGTCCTCAGAAGGATGTGGTTCAGGCTGCTGCCGATTTGATAAATCAGGCACAACGCCCGATGATTCTTTCCGGTCACGGAGTTTTAATTGCCAAAGCCGAAAAAGAACTGATGCAGCTGGCCGAAAAAACAGGTATTCCGGTGGCTACCACTTTGCTCGGGTTGTCTTCTTTTCCGTCAAATCATCCGCAGTTTGTAGGATTCCTCGGTATGCACGGCAGTTACAGTTCCAACGTCAATACCAACGAAGCCGATTTGTTGATTGCTGTCGGAATGCGTTTTGACGACCGGGTAACCGGAAAGCTTTCGGAATATGCCAAAAAAGCAAAGATCATTCACATTGAAATCGATAAAGCCGAAATCAATAAAAATGTGCAGGTGGATGTAGAAATTCATGCCGATGCCAAAGAAGCTTTAAACCAGTTGCTTCCGCTTGTTCATGAAAACAGCTATCCCGAATGGCTCAATAGTTTCCGCAAGCTCGAACAGAAAGAGATTGAAAAGGTGGTTAACCGCGAAACGCGTCCTGCCAACGGAAAAATCAGAATGGGTGAGGTGGTCCGGCTGGTTTCCGAAAAAACCAACGGACAGGCCAATGTGGTCACTGATGTAGGACAGCATCAGATGGCAGCTGCCCGTTATTATCAGTTTAACCGTCCCAACAGCCTGATTACTTCCGGCGGAATGGGTACCATGGGTTTCGGTCTGCCTGCTGCCGTAGGTACCGGCATTGGCGATCCGCAGCATCAAACGGTTTTGTTTGCCGGCGACGGTGGTTTTCAGATGACCATTCAGGAACTGGGAACGATTATGCAATACCAGATTCCTGTAAAAATGGTGCTGCTCAACAATAATTTCCTGGGAATGGTCCGCCAGTGGCAGGATTTGTTTTACAACAAAAGATATGCGTCTACCGAGATGGTCAATCCGGATTTTATAAAAATTGCCGAAGGCTTTGGTGTGCCGGCCCGTCTGGTGCGTGACCGCAGCGAACTGAATGATGCCATCGACGAAATGCTGGCATCCAAAACAGCTTATCTTTTGGAAGTTTCCATCGAAAAGGAAGGTAATATCTTCCCGATGGTTGAACCGGGAAAATCGGTTTCCGAAATTATTCTCGAACCTAATAATCAATAAATCATGGCCGAAGAAAAAAAAGAATTCACCCTTTCTCTTTTTACGGAAAATCATATTGGGGTTTTAAATCAGGTTACCGTAATTTTAACGAGAAGACAAATCAATATTGAAAGTATCACGGCTTCCGAGTCGGCGGTAAAAGGGGTCCATCTGATAACCATGGTGGTCATTACAACCGATGAGCTGGTTAAAAAAGTAGCCGGACAGATGGAAAAACTCATTGATGTGCTGAAAGTTTTTGTGCACACCAACGAGGATATCATCCACGAAGAAGTGGCTTTGTATAAAGTGCGTACCGACGAACTGATGGCGAGCAACAAAATTGAACAGATTGTACGGCGAAATCATGCCCATTTTCTGGAGATTACCCCCGAATATGTGGTGATTGAACGTACCGGACACAAAAAAGAAACCACCGAGCTGTTTGAAAAACTGTATCCGTACGGGGTTTTGCAGTTTGCCCGCTCGGGACGTGTAGCCGTTACCCGGCAGATAAAAGAGCTGGTTCAATATCTCGAAGAGATGGAAGCCGGCAGAAATCAGAAATAATAAATAACTTTTTCATTTACCATAAAAAAAAAGAATACCTATGGCAAAAATTAATTTTGGCGGCGTGGAAGAAAACGTCGTTACCCGCGAAGAATTTCCTTTGGAAAAAGCCCGCGAAGTGTTAAAAGACGAAGTCATTGCCGTGATTGGCTATGGCGTACAGGGACCGGGCCAGTCGCTCAACCTGAAAGACAATGGCTTTAACGTGATTGTCGGACAGCGGAAAAACTCACCTACCTGGGACAAAGCGGTAAAAGACGGCTGGGTGCCCGGAAAAGACCTGTTCGACATTGAAGAGGCAGCCGAAAAAGCAACCATTATCCAGTATCTGCTTTCCGATGCCGGACAGATTGCCATGTGGCCGGTGATTAAAAAACACCTGACCCCCGGAAAAGCACTCTATTTTTCACATGGATTTGGCATTACTTTTAGCGAACAAACTGGCATTGTTCCGCCTGAAGATGTGGATGTCATTCTGGTAGCGCCCAAAGGTTCCGGTACCTCGCTGCGGAGACTTTTTGTTGCCGGAAAAGGAATCAATTCGAGTTATGCCATTTATCAGGATGCCACCGGCAAAGCCAAAGATCGTGTGCTGGCACTCGGCGTGGGCGTAGGTTCGGGATATCTTTTTGAAACCGACTTTAAAAAAGAAGTTTACAGCGATTTAACCGGCGAACGCGGGGTGCTGATGGGTGCCATTGCCGGCATTATGGAAGCCCAGTACAATAAGTTGCGCGAAAAGGGTCATTCTCCTTCTGAAGCGTTTAACGAAACCGTGGAAGAGCTGACACAGAGCCTGTTGCCGCTGGTAGGCGAAAACGGAATGGACTGGATGTATGCCAATACTTCCACCACTGCCCAGCGGGGAGCCCTCGACTGGAAAAACCGTTTTCGTGATGCGGTAGCCCCCGTTTTTGATGAGTTGTACGAAAGCGTGGCCAGTGGCAACGAAGCGCGGATTACCATCGAAGCCAACCGCCAGCCCGACTATCGTGAGAAATTACAAAAGGAACTGGACGAAATCCACAATTCCGAAATGTGGCAGGCCGGTGCTGCCGTACGCAAACTGCGCCCGGAAAAACGGTAGTTAAATATTATACCAATTATTTTGATCAAAAAGCCCCGATCTGGAAAGAATCGGGGCTTTTTGGTTTATGGTTATCTTGTTTCAAAAGGAACAGGCGGTATTTTTAGTAAAACAGTATCCTGAGTGTCAGGGTTTGCGGTTTCTTTGATTTTACTGATATTTCCTGTTTTGCCAACCGAGATGTATTGGCCTTTGGCTACTGTTAGTTCTTCTTTTATACTTTTTACGGTAACAGTACCTTCATAGACAGAAATGACGGCTCGTTTTCCGTCAAGCCGTATGACAAAATTATTGCTTTGCGCTTGAATGACAGCAGCCGGAATTTTGAATGTCAGGGGGGCCAAAAAATGAAAGTTTCCTAAAACAGGTAACAGTAACGTATCGTTTTTCATCTCAAACCGGGCCGGGATTCCTTTTTTCGACAGGGCAACAGGGGTAATGTCCACAAGTTTATAAACCCCCAGGGCCGGTATTTGAATTCTGAATTTCCCACGGATGACCGTTATCTGTTGTCCGGTGTCAATGGTTAAGGCCGGAATCTGTTCGAAACCGGTAATGTTTTTTCCATTGATTTCCAGTGAACATTGCGAAAATTCTGACTGGGGGAAAAGAATCGCTTTTAAATTACCGGTTAGGATATGCTCTTTCCGGGCAAAAGTTAAAGGATCGGATGTGTGGACAAAGTATGTATTTGTATAAAAAGCTTTTTTAGAAATAAGCCATTGTTTAAAAGTCATGGCCGGCATTCCATTGCCTGAAAAGGTTTCATACAGTTTTTTGTTTAAAAGAAAGTCGGCATAAACTTTGGCCGGATCGGTTTTGTAAAATGAATGGTAATAAGCAATCAAAAACTGAAGTTGCCTGTTGCTGTTGGAATAAGCGGGTACACCGGTATTTTGCTCCTGCTCCTGATCTTTTTTGAGAAGAACGAAAGAATACAATGATTTTGTGAGGAACGGATGGTTTTGTTTTTTTAAAAAGTTTACCATCAACGTTTGGAAAAATAGGCTATTTGTTTTTTCAAAAGAGATGTAGTCTTTCGGGTTGAAACCGGGTATTAACATGCTGTCTGGAGCAGGTTTAGAGCTTTGATGCTGCATGGAGTGACCTGCTTTCTGTTTGTCAAAGCATAAATCCTGGGCAAGGAACTGTCCGATGGCCTGGAAAATTCCGACATAAGAATTCCCGGTCGTATCATAAAAAGCATTGTTCCAGAAAACCTGTTTGGGTAAAGGAATGGACATAGTCGGTGTTTTCCCTTCTTTTTCAAGATAAACCGGTGTTTTTACTTTTGCGTTATAAATCCATTCCAACGCATGAAGTTTGTTAATAAGCTGTTGTTTGTTTTCCGGCTTAAGGTGCATTTCCCCGATAAATGAAGTCGCCATTTGTTTAACCCGTTGTTCTTGTTCTTCCGGAGTTAAAAGATCCACGTAACCATGGTTCCCGATTTTTAGTTTCATTCCGGGAATAAACTGTTTTTGCAGGCTGTCCGGTATTTTGTAATTCAACGGAAAAGTACAGTTTTTGGGCCATGTAAGTTCAAACGAAACAGAATGTTGGTGGTCTGGCGATGAAGCATAATCCGAGAGCTTTTTAATATTATTAAGATAAGAGGTCGTATTGAATAAAATGTAAAATCGTCCATTGGTATCGGCACGGCTTAACAAATGGTAAATGGCTCCGGAAAAATAAGGGGGTGAAGGTTGATATCGTGGCTTCCCGTCAGGACCGGTAACTTGTCCGTATAAAAGTGTCATGCCAAGCGGAAGTACTGTGTCTTTCTCATAAACCACGTGATGTGTACCGGAAAGCACCAGCTGAATGTGAAACTTGGCTTTTAACGGTAGTTTTTCAAAATTGGGGATGTCTTCATTTTTCGGTTCACGTAAAGTGATGTCTGTTTGGTATGTGCCGGTGCTGTCTGTTGTTCCGTCCGGATTAGTAATAGAAACAAAAGGTAATGCGTAAGCATTGGATAGCCGGACAATGGTTCGGAAATAAGAAAGCAGAGAATCTTTCTGAAGGGTGTCCCGGTCAATTTTGATTTGTAAAGAAGAGAATCCGGCGACCGGAAGATAAGGAGTGGTAAACCGGATGTGAACCAATTTCTTTGGAAGGGCATACGAAAGAGTATCAGCTTGTTCATCCGGTAAAAAGGTGGTGTCAATATGGGTCCACCAGCCGGTATCGGGCAGTAAGTCAACCTTAAGTTTTCCGGATGAAGTATAAAGATATCCTTTACGGGGAGCAATGGTTTTTGAAACCGGTTTGCTTTTTGCGTTTGTATCCACCGTCATCATTACGATGCCCGATAGAGAGTGTACAGCTGTTATGCTGTCGTGCTCTACAATAAAATCGGTATTTAAATCTTTTACTCTTGCCTTGGGGTTAAAAGCATACCATTTTTCACCGGTTTTATCACCCATGACCACTTCAAAGCTGTTTCCGTTTTGTTTCCGTGATAAAAAGCGTGCTTTTCCCTGTTGTAAATAAATCCGGACAAATTCCGGAGATGCCATTTCACAGTAAACTGTAGTATTTGGCTCGATATTAAGCGTGCCCCAATGGTGTCCGTTCAATAAAAATCCCAGTGATGCCGTTCCGTTAAGGGTTTTTATCCGGCAGAAGTTGTAGGGAAGTGTTTTGATGTTGTCAGGAGAAAGGGGCGTACGAACCGGAATCCAATGCTGAGTCGCATAATAGCGCATATAAACCCTGCCTTTGGCCCGGAATATTTCCGACAGGCTGTTTTTGAGAGGAAGACGTGGGATATCTTCCTGTAATAATTCTTCTATTTTACTGAAAACCAAAGAATCATTAGTAATTGACGCATCTCCTTCACAGAGGTTTGCCAGCAGCGGTGTGTGAAGATAGCCGTATGAATATTTTTCAAGATTTTCAGGGAAATGATAACTCATTACCCCATTGAGTTGTGCTGATTGTTTTGAAACCACACCATCATCATTTACCAGTTTGCGTAAAGCTGTTTCTACCGGATGCAGAACGTTGTCAAAAGGATATAATTGGGAACGCCGCCGTAACCCGTATAAAACGGCATATTGTACATTGGGGTCAAGATGTCGTCCTTCGGCTTCTCCTGCATTTAGCTGGGCAAGGAAAGGAGAATCATAACGTAATTCTTCATTAGCCAGCTGATGTTCCTGAGAGAACAGCGCATTCAACGCCCCGATTTTTTCATCAATCCACGAAGCCCCGTGATTGGGGGTTCCTACCATGATCAGTTTTCGGACATCGTTGATGATCACCGGCTCTTTAAACCGGTTTTCAGCCAGTTGTTTTCGCGAAAGCTTCACATCATAAGGAATGACAATTCCGGCTTTTTTGCCGTATTTAGGCATGTTGCTGATGTAGTATCGGCTGATGAGTCCGCCCATACTGTGGGCCACAATATCCACCCGGTTGAGCAGAATGTGATTTTTAAAATAAACGTGCTGTAATTCGCTAATGTAGCGATTCAGCTTTTGTGCTTGATTTTCAATGGCAGAGGTTTCTATAGGCCCTTTGTAATATTCACGGATGATGGCGTCAAATTTGTCATTTCGTAATTGTACGGCCAGATGTTCCCAGGTTTTTTCGTCTCCGGTAAAACCATGAATGAGCATCACCGGGGGGCGAACTACCATGATGTTGAAAAGCATGGTTCCGGGATTTCCGTCTTTGTCTTCATAAGCAATGGAAACCGGAACTTCGGCTCCCCAAATATTTCCTGACATTCCGTGATTTCCTTTGTAAGCCTCATCAATATCAAGTTGTTTGTTTAAATTGTAATAACGAAGGTAAGCAGGGGGTACATATTCAAGTGTAGCTTGTTGGTTTTGAAATACCAAAGCACGATGTCCGGAATCAGAAGTAATAAAATTTCCCAGCTCGGGTGGGCGTACCACAACCGTAGCAGGATCAATACCGTTTAATTTTATGTGGAGTTTTAGTGTGCTGAATCCATCGGCTACAATACCAAAATATTTTATTGTGTCAGCCATTCCAAGTGTATCGTTGAAAACTTCAACTCCTATAGGTTCAAGGGATACATTAATGGTTTCGGTGTATGGTTCATTGCCGTGGGCTTTGCCGGTAAGGGTGTAATGTCCGGTGCTGTCAGTAACAAAAGAAGAATGTTGTCCGACAAGCAGTATTTTGGCTCCTTTTATCGGTTTCCGGTCAGGACCGGAAACGGTTCCGTTAAGGTGGATGTCAGAAACTTGTAAGTCTTTTTTGCTTAATTCGATGGTTTGAGCGCGGTATCCCGGAGCAGAAATGACCAGCAGAATATTTTGCCCGTGGGGCATATAAACCGCTTTTTTGCCTTTTTTGCAATAAAGAGCAGCTGTGTCGGTAACCGCTTTACCATTCTCCATCGAGTAATCATACTTTTCCGGACAAACGGAAACGATTTTGACTTTATAACAGACATATTTGTCATCGTATTTTACCGGGTCTTCGCAGTGCTTCCGGGCTTCCGACCAGTTAGGATATTTCCCGCTGATTTGTTTGAGCTGGTATCTCAATTCCTGGAAAGGTCCTTCCCAAAGGTTAATAGGTCCTGTTACGTGTTGAAACGGAAAAAATGTAAGGACGTTACCCCACGGATTTTCATCCGGTTCTAAGCCGGGTCTGACCGGAACATTTTCCAGTGCTTTTTGTTTTTCCGCTTCATTCTCCCAATCGGCATACCCAATACTTTTTAATCGGTCCGGGTCTTGGTAAGAATAAGGTATCGGTGCACTACCGTCTACCGATAAGTCACATTCTTTCAGGTTCATGCTTCGAAATTCGGCAGCTTTGGTTCCCATCCCGTCCGGATAATAAGTGCCGGAATGTTGGCTGGTATCGCCTGTTTTTACTATCTGGTAAAAATATTTTTGTTTGGGTTGAAACAGTACCTCAAATGACTCAAAAGAAGTTTTTACTGTTCCGTTTTTGTCGGTGCACCGTACTTTAAAAGTATGTGCTCCCGGGGTGAGTGCAATACCATGATAAGTAGGAATAATCCAGCTGCCGCCATCCACAACAAAATTTTTGAACCGGTAGCGGGGATATTCCGGATAATGGGTTTTTTCCAGTGTGTTATTTTCTGATAAAAGGTAGAAGATGTTTGAGTAATCGTAAGTTTTCGGGTCTTGCTGGGAAATGACAATTACGGGATTACCTTTGTCATTCAAAAAGATGTCGGTAGCCAGGGCTTTCCGGTTTCCGGTAACCGGGATTTCCTGAGCGGTACTTTTGTCTTCTCCGGCATCATAAATAAGCAGCCAGGGATATTTTTCTCCATTCAGGTGAAAAGCAACGGACGTAATGGCATAAAAAGTATTTTTTTTGATATTGTGAACAATGTTTTCGTTGTATTGTGACGGGCCGTGTTGCCGGAGAACAGCTTTTATCGGTTTGTCTGTTGGTTTAAACGGAATAAGATGTTGTTTCAATTGGAAAGCATACGGAGCCTTTCGTTGTTCAAAAACTTTGATTTGCGTGAATCCGTGGGGAAAATGGGTGCATAAAAATTTATTGGAAAAATAAGCACTGTCTTGTTGGAAAAACAGAAATCCTTTTTGATTAACGGTTTTATGTGCAACCGGTTTCCCGTCTAATGAACAAATTGTAATTTTTTGTCCGGCTGGTGCTGACACAACATAGTTGAAAGGTAAAGTGATGCGGTCGGGCAGGGTACAGGTTAGCTTGTCATCTTTTTTTATTATTTCAAATTGTGCGACCAGTGTATCTAAAACATAGAGATTGAATTTTCCTGGGCCATTATAACGAATTTGAATACTGTCTTTTGGTAATCCTGTAATCCAGGCATGCTGCAAATGATCCGGTGTGTTATTTTGAAGTTCGATGTTGTCCAAGAAACCGGATAAAAAGGCCTTTTCCCCATTGGCAAAAGTAACAGCATAGGTTTGTTTAAAGGTAGGAGGCGATTTTGGGCTTTGTTCCTGAGCTTGAGTTGTTCCAAAAGATGCACTAAGAATAAATAGAATAAAAAGTAGTTTTATTTTCATAATGATATGGCTTTGTTGAATTAAATGGAAATGACTTAATGGAGCAATTCATTGTTTTATAAAGATTTATGTCTTTTATAAGAAAAAAGGGTTTGCTGTTTTTTTTACGAAAAAATCCGTAACTCCATCACAAAGATAGGGATAAATGATTAAAAATTAAAACACAAAGACAAGCTTTTTTTTATTTCGCGGATAGAATAAAAAAATCAGGAAACAGCTGAAATATGGTAATTTACAAAAGGGATGATCAGGTGTTTTGTAGGATCTGCCTACAAAAAGCATCTTTTTAACTACCGGCTTAATGGAAACATTATCGATGCAGGACGGATGTATTTCCCGATTACAGAAAAGGGCAAAAAAACCTTTTGAATACCAAAGGACGGAGGGGCAATGTCATAAACATTGTAAACAAAAGTAATCCCGTTTCCGGTAAATTTTATATTTGGAGTAAGGGGGACCGTATTGGTATAAAAACCGGCTTTTTTTAAAGAAATGGTGTCACTCAGGCCATTATTCACTCTGATTTTTTGGTTGATAAGCTGCCTCAGGACGGTATCGGCTTCCGGGAAGAAAATATTGGCAGGAGTAAGTTTTTTGCCGTTTTTCAGATTAATAATATCGTAGGTAATATGAATCATCGGATTACCCCGTCCGGCATAGCCCCGTTTTTTATATTGCAAACAAAGCAGATGATAATCATTAAAAACGACGGTCATTTGGGATTTTTTTTCCAGGTTAAAGCCTTGCTTGCGGTTTGTTTTCCAGTTTTTGTTAAACTCGGTAAATTCCTGATAAAAGTTTTTCTCGCTGTGTAACAATAAGTTCTGTGGGGTTTGTTCCGGTTGAAATATCCCAAAGAATTGTTGTTGAATGCATTTCACGACCGAATCGGTTATCGCTTTGGGGATATTCCTGTTTTCTTCCGGATAAAGCAGGGTGAGCTCTATTTCAGCTGTCGGGCTGCCGGGTATTTTGCTGAAGAGTTCTTTATCCGAATGCAAATAATATACCTGCATGGGTAAACTGCCACTATCATATTGCTCGGTCATGTCAAATGGCAAAACCGTACTGTCGGGTCCATACCATGAGCCGGAAAACCGGTGGTCGGTAAACAGGCCGGATAGAGCGGTATCATTGCCCTGAATCTGTTTAAAAATAACGTGGTTGTGTTTGTCAATATCGCCATATAACGTAATGATATGCGACAAATGCAACAGGCTGTCATCTACATATAGATTGTACGAATAATTTCCTTCCATCTGCGAACCTGAACGCTGAAAATTGCCGTTCACCGGAATGTTATTTCCCACTTTTCCTTTCATGTGGGTGTACCCTGTTTTTTGTTGGGCTATACTTCCTGCCGGAAAAGCAATAAAAAGAATAAGTATGAAATATAATTTCTTGATAATCATTGTTTTAAAATAGAAACCTTGCGTTGCCAAAGGTAGGAATAAATTGCGGGAACCAATGAGAAACAAAAGAAGTTTTTTTGTCTTTTTTGCGTGTCGAGACACGGGTGATGCCGTACTTTTTTCAGTCACAAATATTTTCTGCTTTAGGAAAAAGATGTTTTGTTTTTTTCAAAAAGGCCGGAGCTAAAATATTTCCTGCCGGAAGAAAGGGATCCGTTTTTTTTTGTTGGTTTTTATTCGTATTGATGAAACAGGCTTTCAGTCTGTTGTTTTCCGGAAAGATGAACTTTTTTTCTAATTTTGCCGGTTCAATAAATCGTTGGTTTAATAAGGATATAAAATGTTAGAAAAGAAGCTGGCTGAAGCCCTGGCACAAACGGTAAAAACGTTGTACGGACAGGAAATTGCACCGGAAAATTTCCAGATACAGAAAACACGCCCGGAGTTTGACGGCGATCTGACCGTGGTAGTTTTTCCTTTGTTGCGTTATTCGCATAAAGCACCGGAAGCTACTGCCGAAGAATTGGGAAGTCGTTTGGTGAGCGAAATGGATGAAATTACCGGTTTTAATGTCATAAAAGGTTTTTTGAATCTGGATGTTTCAGACCGTTATTGGTTACAGTTTTTTGAAGAAGCATCTTCCAGTGAAAGATTTGGTTTTCAACCGGAAAATGATGAACCTCCGGTAGTTATCGAATATTCGTCACCGAATACCAACAAGCCGTTGCATCTCGGACATGTGCGGAATAATTTATTGGGTTGGTCGGTGGCCGAAATTTTAAAAGCCAACGGAAGGAAAGTGTATAAAGTTAATCTGGTGAATGACCGGGGAATCCATATCTGTAAATCCATGCTGGCCTGGCAGAAATGGGGTAACGGAAAAACACCGGAAAATACGGGGATAAAAGGCGATAAACTGGTAGGCGATTTTTATGTGCTTTTTGACAAAGAATATAAAAAACAGATTGCCGAACTGGTGGCTGCCGGGATGGATGAAAAAGAAGCCGCTCAAAAAGCTCCGCTGATACAGGAAGCCAAGGCCATGCTGGTAAAATGGGAATCAGGCGATCCTGAAGTGCGCCGTTTGTGGGAAGAGATGAACCGTTGGGTTTATACCGGTTTTGACGTTACCTATAAGCGCATGGGAGTCGATTTTGATAAGATCTATTATGAGTCGGATACCTATTTGTTGGGAAAAGCACTGGTGCAGGATGGCCTGGAAAAAGGAATTTTTTACCGCAAAGAAGATGGCTCGGTATGGTGTGATTTACGGGACGAAGGACTGGATGAAAAACTGCTGTTGCGGGCTGACGGAACATCGGTTTATATGACCCAGGACCTGGGTACTGCCCAGTTGCGTTATGATGATTATCATCCGCAAACGCTGATGTACGTAGTGGGGAATGAGCAAAATTATCACTTTGAAGTATTACAGAAGATTCTGAAAAAGCTGGGGAAAAGCTGGGCCGACGGAATTTATCATCTGTCGTACGGAATGGTGGAATTGCCGCATGGCAAGATGAAATCACGTGAAGGAACCGTCGTGGATGCAGATGATTTGATGGAAGAAATGGCGGCTACGGCAAAGAAAACCTCGGAGACGTTAGGAAAATTTGATGACTTTACCGAAGAAGAGTCGCGGCAGTTGTGGGAAATGATCGGAATGGGGGCACTGAAATATTTTATCCTGAAAGTGGATCCGAAAAAGACCATGCTTTTTAATCCGGAAGAATCCATTGATTTTAACGGAAATACGGGCTCTTTTATTCAATATACCCATGCCCGTATTCGTTCGGTGATCCGGAAAGCCAAAGCATCCGGTATTTCGCCAAAGGAAGTGGATAAAAACCTGGAATTGGCCAAAAAGGAAAAATCGTTATTACAGATGTTATATGATTTTCCGCAAACGGTAAAAGCAGCGGCCAAAGCTTATAGCCCGGCTCAAATTGCCAATTACAGTTACGAATTGGCTAAAGAATACAACCAGTTTTATCACGATTACTCCATCCTGAAAGAAGAAAATGCAGCCAAACGCGATTTCAGGGTTTTGCTGTCTGATTTTACTTCGCAGGTTTTACGATCGGCCATGGGGTTGCTTGGAATTCAGCTTCCCGAAAGAATGTAAAAAACGGGGGAAAAGCTTCCCTTAGTCGAGTTCGTCCCTTTCCAAAAGCAAAATGGAGTGCTGGGGAACGATATAATATTTTTGGTTGTGGTAGTGAATTTCCACCGCTCCTTTTTTCAAAAAAATAGCCAGATCACCCGGTTGAGCCTGTAACGGGATATAATTGATTTGTTCTTCTTTAGGTTTCCACGGTTCGTCTGCTCCGTCAGAAGGTAACGGAATCGGATATCCCGGTCCGGTTTTTACCACGTAACCACTTTGTACTTCTTCTTTTTCTTTATATCCCGGCGGCAGATAAAGTCCGCTGGTGGTTTTACTGCTTTCCGATTTGGGCTGTATCAAAACCCTGTCGCCTACTACAATCAGCTTTTCCAGCCAGTTTGTCTTTTCCATAAATTCGGTTGTTTTTCCGGATGCAAAGGTAGTAAATGGAAAGGAGAAATTCGGAAGAGATAAACTTTTCATGATAAGGGATTTAAATCTTTTTAAGACAATTTGGCCGGGTAAATTAAACCGGATACCGGTGAACATCCGTATCTTTGGCCCGAAAATGTGAGAAAAAATGAGAAAGATTTTATTAATTGTTGCGCTGTTTCTTTCGGCAGCGCTTTTTGCGCAGGAGCCGAAACAGCCCCGGACGGTCCATTTAAAAATATTGGAAACCAGTGATGTACACGGTTGTGTATTTCCACAGGATTTGGTTTATCAACGTACCCGCAGGGGATCGCTGGCACAGGTGGAAACTTTTGTAAAGCAATTGCGTGCCGATAAAAAACAAAATGTAATCCTGTTGGATAACGGAGATGTTTTGCAAGGCACTCCGTTTGTATACTTTTATAATTATGTAGATACGGATACAATCCATCAGTTGGCAGCGGTTATGAATTATATGGGATATGCAGCCGGTACGGTCGGAAACCATGATATTGAACCCGGACATGCCGTGTATGATAAGTTCCGGAAAGAAATTGATTTTCCGTGGATGGCGGCCAACGCAGTGGATGATGCCACCGGGAAGCCTTATTTCAAACCGTATGTGATCTTGCATCGTGACGGACTGAAAATAGCGGTGTTGGGAATGATTACACCGGCTATCCCCAACTGGCTTCCGCCCTCTATCTGGTCGGGAATGCATTTTGAAGGCATGGTAAAAACAGCCCGTTATTGGGTGAAAGTGATCAAAGAAAAAGAACATCCCGATTTGTTGATCGGTTTGTTCCATTCGGGTACCGACAGTCATTACGGCATTGATGTGCCGGGACAACCCATAGAAGATGCTTCGTTGCTTGTGGCAAAAGAAGTACCGGGATTTGATGTCGTTTTTGCCGGCCATGATCATAAACCCAGTGACCAAAAGGTGCTTAATACCGCCGGAAAAGAAGTGCTGGTCTTAGATCCCGGAGCTCATGCCGAAAGGGTTTCTGTGGCTGATATTACCTTAACATACAATCCTAAAACCGGACAATATCAGAAAACCATTAACGGACACTTGCAAAGTATGGCAAAATATCGCCCGGACAGTGCTTTTATGGCCCGGTTTAAACCCGACTTTGTTCAGGTGAAACAGTTTGTGGATCGTCCTATTGGGAAATTTACGCAGGGAATCAATGCCCATAATGCACTGTTTGGTCCTTCGGCATTTGTGGACATCATTCATCAATTGCAATTGCACGAAACCCATGCTGATGTTTCCATTGTGTCGTTGCTTTCTACCCGTGCCCGTATCGATAAGGGCGAGATTTACATGCGCGACTTGTTTAAATTGTACCGTTTTGAAAACTACTTGTATACCATGCGTTTAACGGGTAAAGAGATTAAAAACCTGTTGGAGTATTCGTACGGCTTGTGGTTTAATACAATGCAGAACAAAAACGATCATCTGCTTTTGTTCAAGAAAGATGCTGACGGGAAACTGGTCAAATCAAAATGGTCGGGACGTCCGGAGCTGAAAAATCCGTACTATAATTTTAATTCGGCTGCCGGAATCCGTTATACCGTGGATGTGAGTAAAAAACCGGGGAACCGGATTCATATTCTCTCTATGGCTGATGGAAAACCTTTCGATTTAAATAAAGAATATACTGTGGCCATCAACTCTTATCAGGGGAATGGCGGTGGCGGAACGCTGACCAAAGGAGCTGGTATCCCGAAAAAAGAACTGCCTCAGCGGCTGATCTCCAGCTCGAAAAAAGATATTCGTTATTTGATGATGCAATGGATCGAAAAACAGGGAACGGTAACCCCAAAATCATTGAACGAATGGAAAGTAATCCCTGAAAAATGGGTAAAAGCAGCCGCCAAACGTGACCGGGAGTTGTTGTTTGGTCCGAAAAAATAGGAGGCTGTTGCAGGACATAAAAAAAAGTTGGAGAAATTTCTCCAACCTTTTTTGTTTTGTTCTGGAAAGAAAATTATTCCATCTTTTTGACATCAATCTTTTTTTCCGGTGTTGTATCGCCGGTTTCTTTGGTGGCCAATTCTTTCATTTCGGTTACAAATCCTTCAATATCGGCATCAGAAAACCCTTTTTCCTGGGCTGCTTCTTCCAGCGTCCCCCAGATGGGTTCGCCGCACATGATGCAACGGATGCCTTTTTCCATCAGATAACGTACCGAAAAAGGATAATGATTGACCAGTTCTTCGATTAAGATGTCTTTGGTGATTTCCGGTTTAGCCATGATGATTTATTTTTTGCAAAAATAGTGAAACCGGTTTTAAAACAATCCGTCATTCTTGTAAATTTCCATCTGTACCTGTGAGAAAGGGGTAATCCGGACTGTTTTCCCGGTTCTTTCAGAAGTTACTTCTCCCGTTTCAAAGTTCACGGTAATCACATCACCGTCTTTTAGCTCCAAAGCGTCCAGCGACTCGTAAGTAAGTACCGGCAGTGCAGCATTAATGGCATTTCTTTCGTAAATGGCACCAAACGATTCGGCAAGGATAGCCTGTACCCCAAGGGTTTTAAAACCGTCCACCGCCTGCTGGCGCGAACTTCCTGCACCGAAATTCTTCCCGGTTACCACAATGTCTCCCGGTTGTACTTTTTTTGCAAAATCTTCATAACCTTCCAGATTGTCAAAAATGTACTGTCCCATTTTTTCCGGGTCTGTGATCTGCAGATAACGGTTATGGAAAATCATATCCGTGTCAATATCATCTTTCCGGATGAGCCATACACGGCCTTTTACAATTACCGGTTTTTCCACCGGTTCGTGCTCATAATGGGCAGCCGGTTTATAATCGATTTCCGAATTTTCGTAATCAAAATGGGCCGGCCTTTCCGGGATGTCATCTTCGGTGGTGATGTATCCGGCTACTGCCGATGCCGCTACGGATGCCGGTGAAGCAAGGTAAACCAGTCCTTTTCCCTGTTTCCCGGG
The DNA here is from genome assembly GCF_020149915.1 of Candidatus Sulfidibacterium hydrothermale. Taxonomy (GTDB): domain Bacteria; phylum Bacteroidota; class Bacteroidia; order Bacteroidales; family F082; genus Sulfidibacterium; species Sulfidibacterium hydrothermale. The sequence continues at coordinate 2,229,084 of NZ_CP083760.1, read as the reverse complement.
GAAATTCCGGTTTCCGGTGCTGATGGTTACTTCTCCTGGTCCGTTTTGTCCTACCTGTCCTGCGGCACATCCGGCACATCCGGCATTGGAAACCAGTGCTCCGGCATCTTTGAAGATGGTAAGCAGTCCTTCGTCAAGGCATTGCCGCCAGATCTTATCGGTTGCCGGAACAATTTTCAGAACAACGCCCGGCGCTACTTTTCTTCCTTTCAGAATCCGTGCTACGGTGCGCATGTCTTCCATGCGGCCGTTGGTACAGCTGCCCACAAAGGCGGAGTCAATTTTTACCCGTTTTTCGGTATTGATATCCACCGTGTTGTGGGGTTTTCCCGGACGGCTGACCATAGGAACAAAACGGCTTACATCGACGGTATATTCTTTTATATATTGGGCATCACTGTCTGCCAAAACCGGTTTTAATTTTCTTCCGGTAGCTTGTTCGCAGTAGTCCATGACTTCGCGGTTAGGCGGGAACAGCAGGATGATCACTCCCATTTCGGTTCCCATGGAAGCAATGGTAATTCGTTGGTCTAATGTTAAACGGTCTACGGCATCACCATAAAATTCCACGGCCATACCCAGCAGCTTGTTGGCTCCGAATTCATGTAACAGGTTTAAAACAATGTCTTTAGCGGTTACTTTTTCCGGAAGTTGTCCGGTCAGGTTTAGTTTTACAGTGGGCGGAACCTTGAACCATACTTTTCCGCGATGAAATGCTGCGGCAATGTCTTTATCGCCCATTCCCTGTCCAAATGCGCCGATGGCTCCAAGAATATTGGCGTGCGAATCGGTCGTTACTGCCGTGGAACCGGGCCATGCCAATCCTTCACGAATGAGCGTGTGGGTACCAATACCATTGTTTATATCAAAAACTTTGATGCCGTGTTTCCGGGCAAAAACACGAACGACCTGTTGGTTGGCAGCATACTTTTGGTCGCTTCCCGTAGGGTTGGTGTCAAAAGTGAAAAAGGTTTTGGACGGATCATCCACGGTCAGCCCAAACGTTTCAATGTTTTTTACCACGTTAGGACCGCCAAAATCGCGGGCTACCCGGGCATCAATTTCAATGTCTACAATATCACCGGGTTTTACTTTTTCCTGTACGGAATGCGCTGCAATAATTTTTTCTATAATGGTCATGTTTCTATCATTTTACAAAAGACAAAAATAAAAGAAAAAACGGGGCGATCTTCAATATTTCATTTAACAGAAGGAGGAAATTTTGTTAGAAAAAAAGCGTTTATCCCACTTTGGGAGCCCGTTTAAATTCTTTGTTCCGATCGAAAAGATACCGGTAAGTAACGTAGGTTTTGTAAACCTGTCCGCCTACATAACGTTCAACCATTTTTATCATGGATGGATTAAAATCACCAATCCAGTTCATCTCGAGATGAACGTAAGGAAATCCCGGCTTTTTAGTCTCTTCTTCAAAACGGTAGATCAGGGCAGATTCTACTCCTTTTCCTTGTTGCTCCGGGGTGACACCAAAAATAAGTCCCAGCAGGCGGTTGGGTTTATGAAAGACTTTTAATGCCAGGTACAGGCGAATTTTGTTGATCAGGTTCAGCTTTCCGTTGAATTTCCGGATAACCTGGTTGATGTCAGGAATCATGATAAAGAAAGCGATGGGTTCGTTTTTGTAGTAGCCGAAGATCACAGCCCGTTCATCAATGACTGGCTTGAGCGAATAAAGCAGGGCTTTGGCTTGCGGAAGACGCATTTTGGGAACTCCCGGAAAACGGGCCCATGCCTTGTTGTATATGGAGAGAAAATCTTCGGCATAATGTTCAAAGCGTTTCCACCGGAAAGTGTCAAAGCGGTAATCGGGATTTTTCATGATCCGTTCCGCTTTTTGATGGGCAATGTCTGTGGCCCCGTCCGCTACGCTTTTATAGTAAACATATTGATTGAAATAGTTTTTAAATCCGTAGTTTTCAAAGAGTTGATTGTAGTACGGAAAGTTGTAGGGCATATTGAAAGTGTTTTCGTAGAATCCTTCTTTCAGGCAGCCCCAGAAGTTGTCGCGATCGCCAAAATTGACGGGGCCGTCCATGGCTTCCATGCCCTTGCTTTCAAGCCATTTTTTACCGGAATCAAAAAGGGTGTTGGCGGCTTCCTGGTTATTGATACAATCAAAAAAACCAATCCCGCCGGTAGGTTGTTCGTATTTTTTGGCTGTTTTTTTATCGTAAAAAGCGGCCATGCGGCCTATGGTTTTTCCTTTTTCGTTTTTGAGTAACCATCGGATGGCATCACCGGTGCGGAAAAGTTTATTTTGTTTTGGGTCAAAAATCTTTTTCACTTCGTTGTCCAGCGGACGAATCCAGTTCTTCTCCTCTTTATACAGCCTGGCCGGGAAATCAAGAAATTCCTTTTCGCTTTTTTTCCCGGTTACCTGCTCTAAAATAAACTTTCTTGCCATAGTTCTGTATTGCCTTAAACATTACGGGGGAATAAAAAATTACTCCTGCAGAATCCATAATCCGGGATATTTTTTCTTCCATTTTTGCCGTTCTTTTTTAATAAACTGAAAGTTGGAAGAATGGTAAAGATAAACCCGGATATGTTTTTTGCTTTTCAGGATCCCGGCTTTTTTGAATCCTTTTGCTTTTATTTGTTTTAAAGCCCTGGTAGCTGATGCTTGATTAGGAAAACTGCCGTAAATCAGATAGTATCCGTGGGTTATTGCTTGATTCTCTTTATTGTTTTTTGATGATTTGTGACACATTTTTGGTTTTCCGGCCCGGTCGGCTCGCTGGCCAAACCATACAGAAATATAATGACTGTTTACCCCAATTCCCATACAGGCCCATGATTTCTTTTCCCAAATGCCGTTGGTCAGGATCATGGAAAGCGCTTCGGGACTGACTTCCCACATGGCAATAATACTGTCGATGTTCATGGTATCCTGCGAATAAGCTGCCATTTCATAACCGCGGTACGGATAGCTGGTCAGCTCTTTGGGCTTTCGCCACATACATTCGTGGTTGGTGACATAGCGGTTGTAGCAGCAAGGTTTCCAGTGCCCCTTGTTTGACCAGCTTGACAAATTGCAAATGCTTGTGTCCGGATGGTGTTTGAGCAAATCGTTTACATGCGTGCGGGCTACATAACAGAGAGAAACCGATAAGGGAAGGGCTTTTTTTCCGTGGATTTTCCTGATGTGATTTATGCTGTCAGCCAGTTGTTTCTCAACGGGATGTAAACAGTAGGAGGAAGGTACCTTTTTTTGACCGTACAAAAGTACGGGAAGCCAGATCAAAATTAACCCAAAAAAATAAAATCGTCCCTTTTGTATCCCCATAAACCGAAATTTTCAGTAAAAATACAAATTATCTTTTTTCCCTTACCACCGGAATTTCCGGATGTCTTCTTCCACACAACGGTCGTAAGCTTTCATGATGTATTGTATAACCGGATGAGATACGTCGAAAGCGGTGTCATCAAAACGACGTACCGGCAAAACTTTCGGGCTGGTTCCGGTTAAAAAGCAGGCATCGAAATGCCCGGTTTCTTCTCTCCGGATTTCTCTTTCGTCCAGTTCGATATTATTTTGGCGCGCCAGCATGATTACCTTTGAACGGGTAATGCCGGGTAAGACCAGCGAAAGTTCCGGGGTAACCAGCTGGTTTTGTTTGATAAAAAAGATGTTGGAACGGCTTCCTTCGGTGATTATCTTTTTCCGGTTGACATAAACCACTTCGTACCATCCTTTTTCTTTGATCATGCGGTCTGCTTTTTGGCGGAGAGCATACAGGGCTTTTTTGGCATTTGGGTTGTGCCGTTCCCCTGCCATGGTGCCTACGGTTACACCTTCGCGGTATTGAGCAGAAGACGGATAAAAAAAAGGCATGACCCAGGCCATGAACCGGTTGTCGCCGGCATCATTCTGATGGGATAAAAATTTAATGTTACCGGTTTGCATCCGGTTCTCGGTAATCAGTAAACGGATGGCCTTTCGGATAAAGTCCGGAGTAAGTCCGGTGTTGACCTGTTCAAGTTGTGCCGAAGAGAAAAAACGGTCGATATGTTCGGCCAGAAACACAGGAATCCCGTTTTCTACGCGCAGCACTTCATAAATGCTCTTTCCCTTTTCGAGAAAAAAAGGATTAAAATCGCACGTAGAACGGAGTTGTGTATCTACAATAAAATAATTCAGTAATGCAGTTTCCATCAGGGAAGCAGGCTAGGGCCGGCTACTTTTTTTTCTTATCTCTTGTGGCAAAGTATTCGTCCAGCAGTTTTTTGGCTTTTTCGTAGTTAAATGTTTCCACATAGAGTTTGGTGGAATCTTCCGGAGAGCCTTGTGCCCATCCGGCACTGACGCTCTCTTCGAGAACATCTTTCAGCATGGAGCCGATGCCGTTTTCTTTTAATAATTCCTGTAAAAACAGGGCTTCTACATGCGAACCCGTATAAATTAATTTTATGTCTTCCATCATGATCTTTCTGTTTTAAAATAGTTAGGTAAAAATAAGAAAAACTTTTGTCTTCGGCCTGGCAAAAAGTGTTAAGAAAAAATAAACCTTACCGCATGACCTGTTTTGGGGCATCAGGTACTCAGTTTGATAATGGAGAATACCATAACCGCTGCCGCAATAAATTGTACCGGCGAAAGCAGACTGCCGTTGATGACATAATCAAAAAAGATGGCCGAAACCGGAAAAAGCAGCTCGCTGATGGTCGCTACAATGGCTTTTACCCGGCGCAAGCCGTAATAATAGATGAAAATAGCCCCGGAACCGGTGGTTAACCCGATCAATACAAAAAAGATCCAGTGTATCCGGTCGGTATGCATGAGCTCGGTATATTTTCCAAAAGCAAGGACATATATCAGCATAAACAGGGCTGTAAATCCGTAGCGGAAAAAGGTGGCGGTTTTAAAATCAAAATGTAAAAGGATCTTTTTGGAAAAAACCGTTGAGCTCCCGAAAGAAAACGCAGCAAGAATAGCCAACAGTGCCGCATAAATCGTGTTCCGGTCGGTATGCATGTTGGGTAGGTGCCATCCAAAGGTCAGGAAATAACTGGCAACGATGGCCAGGGTAGCCCAGATGGCGAAATCTTTTTTGATCTTTTCTTTCAACAAAACAGAAGCCAGGGAGATGGCGAAAATGGGTTGCAGCTTTTGCAGTAAAACAACAACCGATAAGTCCTGAAAATTGACCAGAAAAAGGGCTTTTACAATGGCCATGGTGCCGATGGCGCCACCAAACAGGGCAATGAGAGAAAAGGTGATGTAATCTTGCCGGACGAAATTTTTAAGCTGCTTATATTCGTTGAACATGAAAAAATTCATGAGAACAAAAGGAATGGCATGCAGCATAAAAACCACATAACCCACATCCAGTCCTTGCAGGCGCGGGGTGAGTACCACGCCGTCGAATCCCCACAGAATGGCTGAAAAGCCAATGGCCGCTGTTCCGCGAATAAGCTCTTTGTTTCTCAAAATCTTTTCAAAATTTATTGCGGCAAAGGTAAAAATTATCCTTTGCCGCTTAGGTGATCAATGATTATGAATGCCTTGAATAATGCAGTGCTTTGTATCGCAGTGGTTTACGGTGATTATTTCTTTTTTTCGATGGTGTTCAGCAACTGCTCCAGCTCGTGCAGGTTTCCCGGCTTGGCCACAATTTTTTTGTCTTTATCTAGCAAAATGAAAGTCGGGGTGGAAGAAATCCCGTATTCCAGGGCAATCGGACTATCCCATCCTTTTAACCGGGCAATGTTGGGCCAGAGATAACCTTCTTTTTTTATTTCTTTTTCCAGCGACTTGCGGTCGTTGTCCACAGAAATGGCAATGACCTGAAGTTTTTCAGGATGTGCCGGATCGTAATATTTTTTCAGTTTGGGCAGGGTAGCTGTACAATGGGGGCACCAGCTTGCCCAAAAAACGAGTAAGGTATGTTGGGCATTTATTTTGCTGAGCTGTATTTTCTTTCCTTTCAGTGTTTTGGCTTTGAAATCCGGAGCGGTTTTGCCGATGGCCAGCCGCCGGATGATCTGCAACTGACTTTCCAATGCCAGTTTCTCCGGATCGTTTCCCGGAAGACTTGAAAGGTTTTGGGTTTTGGCAATATGCTCTAAAAGGTGTTCGAATCCGAAACTCTGAAATCCTTTTAAAAAGTATCCCAATGTGAAGAGATACATTTTTTCGTTGACGCGGGCTTTTTTCAGCAGGGTATCTACCGGAGCGGTAAAAGCTTTTTCCATGGCTTTTTTGTCCATTCCGTCTTTTTGATAAAGCGAAAGATAACCTACCAGTTTGGCTGTGAAAAGGCGGGTGCGCAACAGCAGTGTATCGTTGAAATCCACATGATCAAGATAGTGTTTTTTTATCCACTGTTCTTGTGCCGTTGCCGGAATAGTGGCCGGCGGATAAACCGGTTGGTCCATGGCAATAAAGTGGGCGGCCAGGGTTCCCGGATTTTGGGCAATCAGCGTGTGGGTTACCTGTGCCGTTTCTTCCTGCAGCTTTTCTACCTGATGGCGGATGACCGCATAAAAAGTGTCGGCAGGAGGGTAGTATTGTAAAACGGGCATCAGAATGTTAATGCGGAGTTCGTCTTTGCTTTTTACATGAAGATATTTGTAATAGATAAGGTTTTCAATTGATTTTTCTACCTTGATCTGGTCATTGCCCTGGAGTCCGGTAGCCTCAAAGGCAATGTTTTCATGATTGTAGATAACGTTGAAAACTTGTCCCAGAGGCGTCATTATCCGGTACATCCCCACCGGCATATCTTTTTTAAAAGTAAAATCAAATGTGCCGGAGATGTCGGTTTTGGCCGTATCTACCATTTTTTGCGAGTCAGCGAAGTCTTCCAGAAGAAAGACATCCGAATTGCTCATGCCCGGAATGGTTCCGCGCAAATGAAAAGTCTGGGCTTGTATTTCTGTTCCCAAAAAGAACAGTGCAAAAAGCAAAAAGATTTTTTGTCTGGTAATCATGATGTAAATAAAATTTTAAAGGCAAAAGTAAGGGTTTCCCCCGTTGGTTGTGACTTGCGCTCCGGTAATATTTTGGGGAGACTGTATAAAAAATGGAAAACGGTATTTTTTTTGACCGGATTCGGGCTTCCTTTTCCCGGAAAAGGACAGCGAAATTGTCTTACATTTGTCAAAAAAGTTCGCCGATGCAGTTTATTCAGACCGAACAGAAAGAGCGACTGGGCACTTTGTGGCTTGACAACGATGCGAAGAGCAATTCGCTTAACCTGACAATGATTGATGAAATGACGGAAGCATTTGATGCTTTCGAAAAAAACAGGGCAGGCGTAGTGGTCTTGCGCAGTAACCCGCAGGCAAAAGTGTGGTGTGCCGGCTTACGAATTGACCAGCTTCCGTCTCCCGGAAAAGATCCGGTGCCGTATGCTTACAGCCTGGAAAAAATCCTTACGGCCATTGAAAATTTTTCGGGGGTGGTTATTGCCATGATCGACGGGAGTGTTTGGGGAGGAGGATGCGAACTGGCTTTTGCCTGCGACATCCTGGTGGGCGGTCCGCGGGCATCGTTTGCCATTACCCCGGCCAAAATTGGTGCGCCGTACAATCCCAACCAGGTAAACCGTGTCTTGCAGCGGGTGGGAAGTAATATTGCCATGGAATTGTTCTTTACCGCCGATGTGATGCCAGCCGAAAGAGCGGCTCATCTTGGAATATTAAATCATCTTGTTGCTTCGGAGAAGCTCGAAACCTTTACCCTGAACATGGCGTCGAAAATTTTAAATAATGCTCCGCTGGCCATTTCACTCATCAAAAAACAAGTTCGTCAACTGGCTACCCGGACTGTGGAACAGGTGACACAGGATGAGGAAAACCGCGAAGCGGTCAAACGCGTTTATTTCAGTCGCGATTTTGAAGAAGGGAAAAAGGCTTTTCTTGAAAAACGGAAACCGGTTTTTAAAGGAAAGTAAAATGTTTTCTTTTTTGCGAAAAGTTTTTCCGGAATGGTTTCCTGCAGAAAAGGTGCAAACCCGGTATAATCAGCTGGAAGTAATCCGGCAAAAAGGACAATGGGTGCTGAATGCTCCGCATGTGAATTACTCATTTGGCAGTCTTCATCGCGTTTTTCAATCGGCTTTTCAGGAACTTAAACCGGACCTTGAATCGGTTCGTCATGTGCTGATTCTGGGATTTGGCGCGGGAAGTGTGGCGCAGATCCTGCAACACGAAATGCAATGCCGTTGCTCAATAACCGGTGTGGAAATTGATGAAAAAATAGTGGAACTGGGGCGGAAATATTTCCGGCTCAACCGTTTAAAAAACCTGACACTGGTGGTGGATGATGCCGCCAATTTCCTTTCTCGCCATCCTTCTTCCGTTTTTGACCTTATTGTGGTGGATGTTTTTCTGGATCACCGTATTCCGGAAAAGTTTTTGGCATCTGCTTTTTTACAGCAGGTTGACCGGTATTTGGCGCCCGGCGGGCAGGTTTTGTTCAACTATCTTTTGTACGATTTCCGGGCCCGCAGTCAAAAAGCGCCTTTTGAAAAGGCTTTCCGTTCTGTTTTTCAGGATGTCCGGATCATTGCTCCTGCAAAACAACCGGACAATGTTGTTTTTGCCGGGAAAAAATGAAAAGAATGATGAACGGATGATAAAGTGCCACAGAGATGGTACCGGTAATCGGGATCATTAATTTATTTGCCGTTGTTCGACTGTGAAATGATGCTGATATTTGGCCAGGTGTTTCATTGACTAATTATGTTGCACAGCATTAAGCTGTTGTTACCAAAATAGGTTTCCATTCTCATTTGAGATATTTAATGGTTGCGATTTTCATTTTCCGGTAATTTCCTGAATGCTCTTTTTTAATTTTTCAAAGTTTTTGTTGCTGAAATAAGAAGCAGGATGTGGTGCATTCGGTTCTTTAATGTCATGTTGGTTATCCATCAATACATATCGTGGAACATAATTAATATTCAGGTATTTGAGTAATGGAGAAGCGGGAACATTACATAATAGATATTGATTTTGTAACACGCTGTCTTTTTTAACTGCTTTTAACCAGGCTTTCTCATCAGTATCTCTTGAAATGCAAATCCATTTTACATCCTTTTGGGCCAAATACTGTCTTGCCGGATGGGATCCGGTAATTTCAAATCTACAGATAGCGCACCAGCTGGCCCAAAAATCCAGATAAAGCGCTTTGCCTTTATAATGATTCAATAATTCTTTCAATGTTATTTTTTTGTTCCCGTTAAAAGATATTAAATACGTATGGGTAAGAACACTATCCGGAAAAGGATGGTTGATCATCGTGTAAAACTGTTCTGCTCTGTGGATGTAATTTAGATACTGTTGGTTATGCACGTATTTTGGTGCTTCCTGAATAACATGTAATAGTTTGGATTGGTATTCGGTTTTTTGTTGTAACGCATAATATCCAATCATGGTACTCAATAAGAAAGCCCTGTCCTGACCGGAGAAATGATACATGATATTCGTATAAACAGAATCAAAATTAGATACTGGGGAATGGGTGTAGTTGTAAATATATTTATCGGCTAAAGCTGTTTTATAAGCACGGGACACTTTATTTTTTTCGGGTATGGCATCCTGCAAATAGCCGGAAGGCAAATCATGCCTGGAAACATATTTATTATCGAGCGGTATAAATAAACGATAAACATATTCATTGTTAATTTCTGCCTTTGCATAATCGATAAAATCCTTTGAAACCTTATGCTTTCGGACGTAATCCGTCAACGAATCCATTTGCCTGTTTTTATAGGCAAGGAGTGCCTGCTTATACTGGTTTAAATCGCCCCCTTTTTTGAAATAAGGATTCTGTCTGAAAAATGCTTTTCTCATAAATAGGTCATAATTATATTGTGCTGCATTTTTCCCTGAGAATACAATCTTGTAGGTGTTCTTTTTTGAAAGAGGTACAATTTGAAATAGAACAGAATCTCCGGGAGTAATATAAATGAGTTGACTCCAGGAATATCTTGGTGGATAAATATTAAATAGCTGAGGACTTTGAACATGCCGTTTTATTTCAAAATGATGATTCTTCCGTGGCACATTAATACGATGATTTTGATTAATCACACTCCATCTGAAAGGATTCACTGGACAATATTGTATTTGGGTTACGCTCGTATCCGAACAAGTGCCATATAATACAGCAGTATTTTGCGCATAGGTAAAAGAAGAAATAAGCAGCATAATTATGCTCAGAAGGAAATATTTCTTCTTGTTCAATCGAAGTAGGCTATTTAAAAAATCCTTTTCTGTTCTGCTGCTGTTAAAATGGGGCTTTTTCATTTTTTTACTTTATTTTATTTCTGCTTTTTTGCGTGCTTCTTGTGGGTGATCGTATATATTGTTGTAAACAAAGTGTTTAGCTTTGTGATGTTTCCGGATGACCGGATTTCTCTGGGGTGAATATTTGCCTGGGAAGCTGTAAAAAAGTTTCGGTAGGAGGTAAAACAATATAATGGGCGACTTGCGCGCAAGGGTTTGTTTTTTAGGTTGCCGTAAAGGTACAAAAAAGGGAGGAAAAACGGTTAACGTTCGGGACTTTATTTGAAAAAATCAGAGATGCCGCTTTTTTTCTGAAGAGGCGCATTTTGGGGCATTGTGCCGGTTGAAAATTTTAAAATGCTCCTTTTTAGCGCATTTTAAAATACGATTAAAAACCTTAACTTTGAATGGCCTGAAAAATAGGCTCGCTTACACAACCACCAAAAAAACGAAGGGTGAGTTTTTTTGGCTTTTGTTTTGCCGATAACAGAATTATTTACAGCAGCAATATTTTGTTTACGACTTAAATTCCGGCTGAAACCTCCTGGATTCTTTGGTTGTGACGCTTTTTTTTGTCAGGAAGTAGGCTATTGTCCCAAGCACCGGAAAAAACAAAACGATGAGCAAGTAAACCGTTCGCATGATCGGGGTTTTAAACCGGGATCTTGTCAGGTCAATCAATGCCCAAAATTCCAGTGCCAGTATTAGCAATAAAAATACAATCATTAAGTAGTTCATCTTTGGTATTTTATAATTGTGGTTACTTTTTATTTTACAAATCTAAGGTTTTTTTGTCGTTTTAATGCGTAAATCTTTCAGTTTACTATGCAGTTTGTTGAATCCATAACAATAAGCGTTCTGATGGTCGGGACGGCCCAATCAGAACGCTTATTGTTAGTAGCCGTTTTTTATTCCTTTAAATTCATCAATAAGTTTAGTTGTTAAATCATAAATTGCTTCAAGTTGTTCTATATTATTTACGTTTCGATGAACATTTAAACTTAAGTGAAATTCTCCATCTTTTTCTGGTTTTCCACCAATAAAAGTTAAGTTTTGATTTAGTATCAAGTCTGTAATGTTTTTGTTGTTAATTATCGATTTGATTTTGTGATTATCAATTGTTTTTGAAAGGTAGTTCTGATTAAATTCTCTGTTTCTTGACGTTATCTTTTTTCTGCTAAACTTATTCATTATTTGCTCAATAAAATCACTTTTGGATATTTCAAACCAAGTCAGGTTGCTTGTCTGTCTAAATATACAATTAACAAAGAGAGGTGTTGTGTCCGTTTCTGTGAAAGTAATCATTACTTTTTTGTATTCTGCTTTTAATTCCAACTTATTAAAGTCTTTTGAAACTGTCGTTGTTATTTTAAAATCTGCATTTATTTTTTTTGCCAGTATTTTCCAAAATTCAGATTTTTCCCGAACGTCCCAAATTCCTAAATTTCTATGTTTCATTTCTGTTATCTTGGTATGTTGTGTCTTTCTTCAAATGGGGACTAATAACTCCTTAAGTCTACGTTAATAACCCACTATCCCCAAAAACATTTTCGGGTAACCGTACTTTTTTGTGTTTAACCGGATGGTTAAATGGCTTGTTAAAAACGTGGAATAATATACCGGGCAGGTTACACGCAAAGGTTTTTGTTTTTTTGGGTTGTGGTAAAATTATAAAAAAAGAGAATAAAAAAGTGAAAATTTAAAATTTCCTTTTTGAAAACAGTGGCCGGAGTTTTTGTGCTAATTTTAAAGGAACGGGCATTATCAATGGTTACCAAGTTGTTACTTCCCGATACAGAAACTAATTGCTTCTATGAATCAATTGGTTAAGAAAAAAGGGTACAAATAGCGTACAAAATAAAAAGGAAACAAGTTTGAAATTTACAGGATATCGTCTTTTTTTAATTGTTTATCTTTTTTTGGTTGTTAGCTTCCTGAAATTCGGCCATTTAAATTAAATTTATACAACTTGACCGCTTGTTTGGTTATTGGGCGTTCACAAAAATTCATTGTTCACGTTACGTGAACGGTTGTAAATAATGAACAAGAATATATAATTTTGTGATATGTAGATATTTAGCCTTGGTTTATTATAGGTGGTTACAATATTTCCGTTATTTACCGGAATGGGAAAAATGTTTCCTAATATTGCCCAATATTTCCCAATATCTCAAAAAAAAGTTAGGTATGTAAGAGAATTCCTTACGAATAACTGGTAATGGAGTACAGTCATTTAAATGAACAATTAATCCGGAAGATAGGCTTAAATTCGGGTGGTTTATCCAAAATGCTATGCCGGATTTGAAGGTCGTTTTTTATTGCTGGTGGTAGTTCAAAGGTATTTTCAGCAGGAAGCATGACAGCCATTCTAAATACATCTGTTTTATGTTTACGGATGTTTCTATCGTCAATATTTTCACCATTGGCTTTACGTGCTGACATATCAATGAATGCCTTTGCTTTCAGGCAAATCAAAGCTTCAATATTGGCAAGATGTACGCCTTCTTCAACTGTACTGTGCTGTATTGTAAAGTTGTAGTAATCTTCATCCATCAAAATGGCTGAAAGGCTTGATAAATCATCATCAACCGGAATGGGGGTCAGGTGCGTATCAATATCCAGATCGAGCAAGTCGGGTATGCGTGAAAACAACTCTACCTGTTTTGGAAATGATGTATTTTCCGGATTCAGGAAACGGTAATACTTACGTTCTTCAGGGCTTTTTTCTTTTTGACCATAATTGCCATCTTTTATGAACGACCAAAATTGTTGAACAAATTCAGGTTCCAGTGCTTCTACAACCAGTATGATATCAAAATCTTTAGTGGCCCGTGGTTTCAAACCGGCATCTTCAATAATAATATCACAGGCAGTGCCACCGATAATGATATAACTATTGGGGAAGTCCTTAAAATATTCCCGGAATTTTTCTATTCCTCTTACCATTTTACGCTTTCTAATAATTGTTCTAATGCCATTTCTTCACGCTCATCAGCGGTGTCTTTGTAACACAAGTACAAAGAAAGCGGATCGACGTAATTATTCACGGTCAATTTACCCGGATTGTAGCGCCATAGTTCGATAACATAATCGCCGTCGTAGTTACTTATCGTCTTTATTTTCTTTTCTTTTTTCAGGTTTAAAAAGTCCTGATGATTTACTGCATAATATTTGTGCCCATCATCATTCATATCGGTATAAAATGCCAATGCATTGATATTGGTTTTAAATACCATGTTATTTGGCAAATTCTGATTAATAAACACTTTTTTCTTAACCGGTGTCCTCATTAACGGCAGTGCCTTTTCCCACAGTTCCTTTTTATCCGTTTTAAAAATGACCTTTTTCTCTTTTTTGCCTTCTGTTTTGCATATTTCAAGAAGAAGCAGGTTTTCCACTGCCCGGCTTATTGTTAAATAAGGATATTGCAACAACCCTGCAATTTGTTTATAAGTCATTTCATTCAGGCTTTGTCTTTGCAGATGGTACAACACGATAACCTGAGCAGCAGGTTGTAAGAAGGTGCTTTGTAATGGTTTAACCCGGTATTCCTTTAAATCAACCAATAAGTGGGGAATAAAAATTTGTTTGTTGCCTATAATAAAGTTAATCCGCCTCCGGATTAGCCTGTTCCTATCGTATGATTTTATTTCGGGTAATACAAATACAATCGGGTTTTGTAGCTTTTTTTCGAGCAGACCCATTTGTTTTTCATATTGAAGCGGGGTAAAATGTCCGGGAGAAATTTTTTCTAAAAAGAATATGGTCTTGCCAAACAGCTTTCCTTTCCAAATAGTATAGTCGTTGAGTATATATATGGGTATGTTTTTCACCTCTTTTTTACTCACTCTTTCCAGGTTTATTTTCTGGCCGGTTATTTCCTGTATGTATTCTATTACATTATTCATCTTTATTCAGCTGGTTATTAAGACTATCATTGTTGTTATCATTAATAATGCATGTTTTCATATATAAATGATAATGTGCAAATATACATATAATATTCTCATTAACAATAATTATGCTATCTTTATATTTTTAGTGCTGTTAAATGCAGAGTGTTCATTATACTTTACATACCCCAGTTGATTGGTCAACAGCTTTGTTTTGCCAATAGTAAAGTCTGCCGGATTATGGTGATTATGACCGTATATCCAGTAGTTTGGCCCTTTTGCATCGATTAAATCAAAAAGTTCTACGGCAAAGGCATCGTTTAGAATGCTGTTTTTATAGTCTTCAGGGTAATTCAAAAAGGTAGGCACATGATGTGTAACTATCACTGTCTTTCCTGAATGTTTTTTATTTAGTTCCTGCTCAATAAATTGCAAGCTTTCATCGTGCAGCTCATTAAACCTTTCCGCAGAAAAGCGGTGTCCGGCATATTTTATGACATGGAAATCACTCATCCCCCTTTCAATTTGCCACTGATAGACCGGTCTGATTTTTGACCACAAAGTAGAAAAGATAAATTTTACATCTTCATGGATAACTGTTGTGTTGTTGACCAGAAAGACGTTGTCTCTTATTTTTTCATGAAATGTTCCGCATTTGTTTTTTACATCGAAATGATAATATTCGTGGTTTCCCGGAACCCAAAAAGTGTATTTGAAATTTTTGGAAACAAAATCAAAAAAATCACGCTGTTGGTTCATGGCTGCAAACGGCACGATGTCGCCGGCCAGCACCAGTATTTCACCCAAAGGTTTCAACGGGTTTTGTTTAATATATTCCTTGTTTTCGGGAAATTCCAGATGCAGGTCTGATGCGTATTGTAAAATCATTTCATGTTTTCGTTATGATAAGGGCTTATGAGGATTTCAATTCGGAGTGATTCGATTTATAAATTGTTTAATCCAATAGTTTGACCGGTTGTAACTGACCATTTTAATGTCTAACGGTATGGTAATGAATTTTCTGACTGCATTTTCAACAGCATCTATAATCCATTCTGTTTTATTGCCGAAAACGCCACCACCGACCAAAGTAAGAAAAACCTTGTTGTTACCCGTTCTTTGAAAATTTTCAATGGCGGCAAGTAAAGTGGCTTCATAAGTAGCTTCTAAAATAAGTCGTGCAAATCTTTCCAGAAGTTCGGATTCAAAAAGTGAATAGGCCACAGGTAATGCTGAACAATAGGCTTGTGTAACAATATTTTTGTTTTGGTTGATTGTAACTTCTGTATCCCATTGAATTCCAATTCTAAGCTTTCCTTTTAGCATTTCATATTCTTGCCTTGACCAGTTTTCTATCTGATGATTGATGGCATGTAATCCTTCTTTAGTGAACAGTGCATAACCATTAGACATTCTCCAATAGTGTTGTTTTTTATTATTAAAATAACGACTGATTTCATCCAGGCAATTGATTTGCCGGGTGGCTGTTTGACCTTTTTGCCCGTCAATATCGACGAAATAATTTCTGAATATGGTTCCTGCCCCACAAGCTATGGCGCAAGCCGGACCTTGTGTATTGTCTCTTTCATAAATTCCTACTCCTTCTTCGGGAATTACATCCGGCCCTGTCATTTCCAACAGGTTAAACTGGGAAGCGACCTGAAAGAGTGCTCCGTTATTTTCTTTTTGCTGGTGCAACTGCTGTACATCACCTATTACTTCACTAACCTGGATTTTTGATTTGGAGATTTTGTCCGTATTTAACCGGTTTCTCAGCACTTCAAGCGTAGGAACCTCCAATTCTCCATAGGCATACACTTTTTGGTTAACCTTGGAAATTAATTTGTTACCCGTAATTCTGATGTTGTTCCGGACTTGCTGCGGGTTTTCTTCTTTAAATCCGGTTAGTTCTTCAAACCACATGTTGTTTAGTTTTTACGGGCTCTTTTTATAATTGTAATTCCTTAAAATCCAGCCTTGTTAATCAAGCAGAAATGATAAACAAAGGTATTTAATACGGGTTACAAATCAAAGTGTACTTTTGGGATTTAAATGAACCAAAAGCACTTTGATTTAGTATAGGCATTGCTGGCATGGTTGCTGGCGTTGAACAGCGACAGATATACTCGCAATACTGATGTCAAACTCTTTCCGATCTCATCAATAAGTAAACTTTATTGTTTTTGGTAATATTAAACCTAGTGTGATAATGTCAGCTTCCCTGAAATTCGGCCATTTAAAATTAGAGTTGGACGCGCCCGCCAGAGCGGGCGCGTCAGAACAAATTATTAATTTTAAACGGTCAAAAAAACAAGAAGATGAAAAAGACAAAATTTTCTGAATTTGAAAGAAATAATTAGAACATTGCTTTATTACATTTAATCATATGACGACGGATTTATATTGGTATCAGAGGGTGAATTTAAATGAAAAGTTGCAAGATTAGAATCATATTTAGACAATTTATATTCAACCTTAGAAAATCTAAATTTTTTAAACCTAGATTCCAATGGTACTTCAAAACCAATTATATTTTGATCAGCTATGAAAATGCTACTTACAAAAATTAATATTGCGTTGTCATTAGTTTTCCTATCAATACTTTTTACATACGCTTTAATATCATGCTTCCATAATACTTCATTCATTAAAGTGATACTTTTTTTTCTAATTATTGGAAATTCAACCTTTTGTCTGTAAATTAATAGTTTTTTTAATTGTTCAGCAAGTTTTTGTAACCCAAGATCCCTTGATGTAGAATATTTAGAAATAAATTCTGATACTTTCCCAAAAAAAGCAACTTCTTCCGTTAAATTATTTAAACTATATCTATACTCGGGAACAATTGAATTAAAGTTTTTAAATTTATATAAATATTCTTTCCCCGTTTCAATACTTTCTTTTCTTTTTAGGGCTGCTTGATATAACCGAACACAATAATTCTTCAATATGATAGCACTATCTTTATTTTTACTATTTAATGGAACAAGATCAAATTCTTTAGAAGCTTCAAGGTATTTCCCTACAGAAAGATTTTGCTTGCCTTTACTATAATGATTTGGCCCCATATTACAATAGGCCAAGAAAATAGAGATTGCTAGTAATAATAAAATAAATTTTTTCATTATTGCAATTTTTACAAAATTTAAATATTCCTATTTTTTAAGTTAACGGCCAGGGCTATGCGATGTGCCGCAATTGATTTTAATAAACTTTCTATTTGTAAATATTCTCAAATTTACGATTTATTTTCAATTTTGCACAATTTGCGACATGGACTATAAGCTGCTGTTATGAGCTGGGCTTTATTATCTTGTTCCAATTATCTATTTTTTCTTGAAAGGAATATGATGCATTCGCTGGACTTGTTGAAAGCAAAGTCATGTAATTTATTCCGTCAAATCTTTCAAAGTATTTGTCATATAACTTTTCTGCTTTTTGTCCATTAAATGCAATTATTTTTATTGATGGATTCGCTTTTAAAAAGTCATTTAATTCGTTTGGTACTTCATTCTTAATATCGGAATCTAAACTTGATTCTCGATTTGCTTTGTGGCAAACATCCCAGATTGATATTCCATTTTGTTTTAAAAATTCAGTCTTAGATTCATAATCGTACTGAATCTCTGAGTTATGCAATTCATAAATTATTTTCCAGAATACATTTCTTGAATTTGCATAATATTCATTTAGTCGTAATGAATCCTTTCCTGGCATAGTGCCAAGAATGAGGACTTTGGGATTCTTGCCGACAATTGGCTTAAAAGATTCAATTTGAACTGTATTCGTTTCAGTTACAGGTTTTTTCTTTTCAGGAACTTTGTCTATTATTTTCTTTTTAGTTTTAGGAGAAGAAGATATTCCTTTCCAATCAACCTGAAATTTTCCATTGTTAATCGAAGTTGAAAAATGTATTGAATCCTTGTCTGGTAAATCTGAAGATTTGAAACTGAAAGCCTGAATTTCATTGGTTTTTATACGACAGATGTTAACTACTAAAAGATCAAATTTGCTTTTATCTTTGTAGCGAACTCTAAATCGTTCATTTGAATTTTCCCTGTCTTCTGGAATATTCCTATTAACTTCTTTTATCTCCATTTTCTAAATATTTATAGCTTTAATTTTCGTATTTACTAATATATTTAATCGAAGTTTAATCGCTTTATTTAGAGTTATTTGCAGTATTCAGTATAGCCGATGTTGGCAGCATGTTGTTTTTTTAATTCTTTTATTGCATCTATAAGTCCATAGTACAGCAAATTGTCTTGTACTCTTGCCTCTGGATGTGAGTAGGAAATAAAAAATCGTCCTGTGTCGTATTCATAATACCAAATACCCCTTGTTGTTCTATGCCAGTTGTCTTTATTTGGAATATCAACAAAAGCATTGAAAGCATTTGATGTTGAAGAACCACCACAGATTATTAGGTCTGGGCGTGTCGTTTTGCTTTGATAATAGAGTTGAAATTGTCGATTCAGCAGTTCTTTGTCTTGGTCAGCAGTTTTCAACATTTTTTTATTGTCTGATGTATGTCCACCAGGTGATTTTTTAACATTTATGATGCAAATCATCGGAAGCAATTCTTTTCTCAATGTATCAAGTATTTGCCGGTTTTCTAAATTCTTCCACTCAATTTCTTTATCCAAATTGTTAATTCCGTAAACCCATCTCGCAACATTGTCCCATGTCGGCCGTCTATTGTATGCTCCATTTCTTAAAAATTCCTTTAAGTCAACCGATTCTCCTTTTTTGTTGTTTACTTCTTTTAGAATGAGCATTATTTTAGGGTTGCTGCTTAGATACTTGGTTTCGTCAACGATTCCATCTGGGCTAAAACCTTGTCTGGAAGAAGACCATTCATTAAAGAGTTTTGTTTCTTGTTCAGTTATCATTTTATTTCAATTGCTGCCAACCCCTGTATGCCTAATTAAATGGCCCGTTGTTCGTTAAGGCACATGCTTTACACAATTTGCGACATGCAGTATGAGCCGATGTTAGCGGTTTGTTGTTTTTTATTTCTACCGTTATTTTAGTTTGTAATCATTTTCATTTACAATTATAAGCTTATATCTATTTTTTAGTTCTGTTGAAAAATCTTGAATTTGCGAATCATTGTCAGGGTGAAAAACGAAAACCAAATCAGGGTCTTTTTGACTGTATGAATCAAAGAGATTTAAACCGTTTAGAATTCCTAACCTAGTTTTATCTTCAATAATGTTTTTAATGTCTTGAAATAAGTTTGTCCTAAAAGTATCAGAATTTTTACCATATAAATAATTCTCAAAATCATTTATATGTTCTTCTATTCCTGATTTACCCTTAGTCGCATCCATTCCTTTTTTTACTTCAAAAAAGATTATTTTGTTGGTTTCTCTTTCAATGCCTAATAAATCGAATACAGCCCGTTTTTCCCTATTATTTTTTTCTATTTGGTTTTGCTCAAAGGCATATTCCATATCAAGTATGACATACTTATCTGTTATGTCTTGATTAGATTTTGCAATATTTTGCTGTGTATCAAATTCATGTCTTGGATTACCCTCAAGCCATTTATCAATTGTCTTCTTTATGTGCTCAAAATATTCAGCTGGATTAGAAATTGCCAAATTTGTTGGTGGAATATTCCCATATTTTGGGTCAACTTTTAATGTTTTTATTTCTAAAGCTTTCCCTTTCCGATAATAAACATAAGCATCACCATCCTGCCGGACCTCTATGCGTAATTCGTTATCCGATTTAATATAGTCCAATAAAGGCGACAAATCACCATTAATCATTCTGGCTATTAATTTATTATCAATTTTTCTCATTGTATCTACTCGTTTTTTCAATGTCCGTTAAGGGCAAAATACTTTACAAAGTTAAAGGCACATGCTTTACACTAAATTAGTGCTTAATCTTGTTTATTGTTTTGGTTTTGATAATTTATCAATATTATTTTTTTCTAATAGTTTATTGACTGTCTCATCATTAATAAAATTATTATTCAATAAAAAAGACATAAATTTATCCAATCCTTCTAATTCTCCAACAATAGTATATCTTTTCCCTTTGCCAATATCTGTTCGACCAAAATTCATTTTAGACAAATAACTATCAAGTTCTTTAAAATATTTTGCTAACAACTCTTTGAGTTCTATTGTTTCTATACCATTTTTATGTGCTTTCTCAATAGACTTTTTTCCAGAGCCACCATATACGTAAATCTTTTTGAATTTTTTGTTTTTTAGATAGTTGTATTCTTTCCGTATAAAAATCTCCGCATTTTCTAAATTCTTAATTACTCTATCAATTTCTTTGTTGCTTGGTAAAAAATCTTTACAGCTAATTATATGAACTTCATCACCAACAGCAAGAATATCTAAATCACCCCAAAATCTTTTCCCATTTTGAGGAAGAATTGGAACATCTTTTTCTACCAGCCATTTTCTCAATCTATAATATCTTTCAACAATTAATTCAGAATTAGAGTATTTCATGTTTATGTAATCTTTTTACACCTTGCATACAACGGTTAGGCATATGTATTCTATGATAAAATCACTTTAAATATATAAAAGTTATTCAATATTTATTTAATAAGTGTCACTCAACGACTTATATGCTTTGTTGTCTGCTAGGCTTCCATCATCTTAAATTTTATCCAAATATTTGCCAATTCCTTTTTCCGGTGGTAGTATCAAATTCTCTTCGTACTTTCGCCTCACATCGGCGCATAAAAGTTCAACTGATTTCTTCGTCATATTTTCAATGTGCGGACTTGTACACTTTTATGTTTTGTCGGTTTGTGTCACATTATATCTTCTTTACTGTGAACTCAAAACCATTTGCCTCAAAAAATTGAAATAAATTCATGTGTCGAATATTATAATGTCTGCATGCTGCAGGCAACCTCGTTGCTCTTTTTTCACTTTCGGTAGTTACCATTACATAATTTGACTGGTCCCCAAACATTCCGTCTTGTTCCATTATTTCAATTAGCATAGTAACCATCCAAGGATCAGCTTGATCTTTTTCAGATTCAGGATCGATTAACTTTGGGAAATTACTTAAGACATCAGGAACGAGTTCCAATTGCCTTTGGGATGTAGAAATGAAATTTGCTCTAAAAGCTGTTAACCATTGTGCAAGCTCATCTTTTTTCCCGGATTTTGGTACTATTTCGTCGAAAACAATCTGATGTGATAAAATTTTCTTTTTTTCAAAAAGTTCCTCTAAATACCTCCATAAATCAGGCATTAATCGTAAAGGATAAAACCGATGCATAGTAATAAATGCACTCGCATCAATACAATATATTTCTCTTGCATCAGATTTCATTGATTAACCTACTTACCCTTAAACCGAGTGCATGAGCAGCATCAGTGTAATTAATTCGATTTGTACCAATTGCTTCAAAAACTATGTTATAAAATGTTTCGCCTCTGGATGCTCTACTTTTTACTTCGGGTAAAACAAATCCTTTAGTTTTTGGTTTTTTCTTATATGTTGCTTTTATTTTGTCAAGTAACGCATAGAATTTTACATCAGGCAATAAACCTTCTTCTTTTAATCTACGGAGATATACTTCACGACTTACTTTCAGTTTTCTGGAATAAGTCTCTATTTCTTTTAAATTGTCAGTTGGAACTATGGTTTTTATTGGGGCAAGGAAACTTCCAGCAAATGTATTACACGCCCATTCTTCTTTTTGATTTTGTTCAACTTTGTCAACCAAACACATACCCGATTGATGACGTATTATATGAGCCAATTCATGAAATATTGTAAAAATACGACCGGTGTAGCTGTGATTGCTGTTGGTTACAATAATGTATGGCAAATTATCTGTCATACAGAAACCTTGTAACTCTTCAATTGGCATGGAAAATTGGAAAACTAAAATTCCGAGTTTATCTTCAATGGATGTTCGCCAATTTCTATATGCTTCACTTTCAGATTTCCATTTTAATTGTTGGTCTATGTCTATTCCTATCAATTTTCTTAATCTGGTAATAATGTCTTTTTCATTTTTAATCTTTTCAATCTCATTTAGCCAGAGTAACTTTTTATTCCAATAGTTTTCACCTTCCAAGTCTTTAGCTATTCTTTGTAAATGCGCACTTCTCCTCAATGTGAGTAATACTTCTTTGGAAAGAAAACTGTCAGTAGGAGAAAGGTTTCTAAAGTCTTTGGGTTTTTTAATTTTAACAGGAACTTTAGGTAAAAAGAAAACAGCAATTTGCCTTTTATAATAAGTGGCAAGATTTTGCAATTTACCAAAAGGAATATCTTGACCTTTCCTTTCCCAATTTTTATAGCGTTCAGGGTCAACAGAAAGCTTTACAGCCACTTCATCAATGCTGTAGCCAGCTTCTTGTCTTGCCCAAAGCAAAATATCAGGGTTAATATTTACATTAATTCTTGCCATTTTTTACTCACAAAGATATTTGATTTATTTTAATTTTATTGGTGAACATTTTTCCTATTTTCATTTTTCTCTTTTTGCCTTGCGGCTAACGGTTTAAATATGGTGTGTGCCGCAGTTTGATGCGATTATTTTTCAATCTAAGACTAATTTTATTTTGTATTTCAACTTTTATATTTACAACTACTTGCGGCATGCACTATGTTCTTTGTTAGGGCACGTTATTCTTTCATTTCCAATCTTTTATTGTCCAAGTAATGCAATTTAATGCTCCGCCATATTTAACAATTTTTGTCATATTAATTTGAGCAATTCTATCATTTTCAGCATAATCAGGATAGTATCTTTTTATTTGTTCTAACGCTTGTTCATCTTCATCTATTTCAAATTTTGGTAAAAGAATCAAATCTTTCGTTTGAAGGAAATTAATATATGCCCAATTTCGTTTATTTCTTTTATTCACATTGAACCTAAGAAATTTATATTGAATTCCGTTTTGTTTAAGACGATACAAGTTAACTACTCCCCATCTTTAGACAACTCTTTTACAAAAATAAATTAGATTTTCTTTCTTCGTTTAATCATATTAAAAGAAAACCTAAGCAGCCTGTTTGAACACTTTTACAGGCATTTTATACGCTAATGACTGATGGGGTCTTTGCGTGTTGTAGAACTCTATGTAATCTTTAATTTTCTCATATAATTCCAGTCCGTCTTCCGATGGTTCCAAATATAACTTTTCGTATTTTATGTTTCTCCAAAACCTCTCTATAAAAATATTATCTATGGCTCGACCTTTACCATCCATACTGAAAGTAATCCCCTTACCGGTTACAAACTCCGTAAATTCTGTTGCTGTAAACTGGCTTCCCTGATCGGTATTAATCATTTTAGGTTTGCCATGATCCTTTATGGCTTGCTCCAAAGTCTGTTTGCACCATTGGGTTGTCATGGTATTCGACAATGACCACCCTACGATATACCTGCTGTAAAGGTCTATGATGGCAAAAAGGTACATATAACCGTTGCCAACGGGAACATAGGTAATATCCATCGCCCAGACCTGGTTGGAATGGGTTATTTCTAAATTCCGCAACAAATAGGGAAATACCGTATGGCCTTCCCCCTTATGGGGCTTGCTCGTATTTGGACGTGGGCCGATGGCTTGCAAATCCATAAGCCGGTACAATCGTCGTACGCGTTTGGCATTGACCGGATACCCTATGTTTCGCAGATAGGTGGTCATGCGCATGACTCCATAAAAAGGTGTTTTCATGTATTGCTTGTCTATCAGCTTCATCAGTTCCTGATTGTAAGAACCCTCTTGTCGGGGAACATAGTAGAAGCTGCTGCGGTTTACTTCTAAAAGTTCGCATTGCCGTTTGACGCTTATTTCTTCTTTCCTGTTCACTTTTTGAAGTTTCGCTTTTCCGGCTATTTCCCCAACACTTTTTTTAAGAAGTCAACTTCCATTTGCAGTTGGCCTACTTTCTTAAACAGGGCTTCTTTCTCTTTTTCAACATCTTCTTTCTTAGTACCCTTTTCAAATACCGATGATGCTGATGATAAAAACTGGCTCTTCCAGGTAGAAATCTGATTCGGGTGTAATCCGTATTTCCTCCCCAGTTCCTGAATCGTTTCTCTTTCCTGCAGGGCTTCCAATACTACTTTCGTTTTGAACCTTGATGTGTACTTTTTTCTCTTTTTCATAACAACAAGTTTAATCAATTTTTCTAACTTAACTCGTTGTCCAGTTTTTGGGGTGTATTATACAAGAGTTTTGTGTCATATTCGTAAATCTCACTAATTAAAACAGTATTGCTATTTATAAATCTTAATACTCCATCTGAATGACCAAATCTTTCTTTTTTATCCCAAGGTATCAATATTATTTTTTCAACTTTAAATATTCTTTTCAGTTTCTTAATTAATTCTGTCTTAGAATATGACAATCTATTTTCAACAACAACTTTATCAGTTAATATTAAACAATTGTTAGATTTTACAACATTCCCGCCATCAAGAATTATATCGGATTTTTCTGTGGTAAGTTGAATCAAATCACAAACAATATCTGGATATGATTTTAAATTTCTATAACCTTTCTCTGCTTTTTGAAGATAATCAGGGTCATACCGATATTCAATAAATTTTTCTTTTGTTACTTGAATAGGCATGTAGTCTCTTGCCCAAATATCTTTTGTTTTTGGTAATAATTTTGGCTCTATTCCTATTGATTTTAAAACACTTGTGATTTCTTTAAATGTTTTAGTAAATCTTTTATCTGTCTTTAATCGTTCAGAAAAATAAATTGTATTTGTTTCGAAGTCGGTTATCATTTGCTTATTGAATATCCTAATATTTGTTTAATTTCTTCATTTGATAAATCTGAATTTTTAAATATTTTTTCTTTATCTTCATATTTCTTGAATATTCTTTTATCTTTTGCTAAATACTTATACTTTCTTTTTACAAATTGTTTTTTGTTTCTCACATCCGCATTTCCAAGATTTAATCTTTCTGAAACAAATACATTTTGCCAAGGAACATTTTTTTCAACCAATTCAAAACTATTTTTTTCACCTAAAACAAATTGATTAAATATTGTTTTTACAATATGCGACTTTTTTATAATTGTATTTGCTGAAAAATCATATAAACCACGAAAAAGAATACCACCAAATCCCTCATCTTTGTTGTTCCCCAAAGAAAAATCTATTCCATAGCGATGCATTTCTAGTTGCCCATAAGGCCGTTTATGGTCCACTCCTTTTGCATAATCATCTTGATGTAATTTGTGCCAATAGTAGATTTCTATATCAATGAGTGAAAAAAAAGAATTGTTTATTTTTAATTGTCGATGCAATAATAAATCTTTTGCTATCAAATCTAATGATTTTATAATACACCCCAAAAACTGGACAACGAGTTAAGTTAGAAAAATTGATTAAACTTGTTGTTATGAAAAAGAGAAAAAAGTACACATCAAGGTTCAAAACGAAAGTAGTATTGGAAGCCCTGCAGGAAAGAGAAACGATTCAGGAACTGGGGAGGAAATACGGATTACACCCGAATCAGATTTCTACCTGGAAGAGCCAGTTTTTATCATCAGCATCATCGGTATTTGAAAAGGGTACTAAGAAAGAAGATGTTGAAAAAGAGAAAGAAGCCCTGTTTAAGAAAGTAGGCCAACTGCAAATGGAAGTTGACTTCTTAAAAAAAGTGTTGGGGAAATAGCCGGAAAAGCGAAACTTCAAAAAGTGAACAGGAAAGAAGAAATAAGCGTCAAACGGCAATGCGAACTTTTAGAAGTAAACCGCAGCAGCTTCTACTATGTTCCCCGACAAGAGGGTTCTTACAATCAGGAACTGATGAAGCTGATAGACAAGCAATACATGAAAACACCTTTTTATGGAGTCATGCGCATGACCACCTATCTGCGAAACATAGGGTATCCGGTCAATGCCAAACGCGTACGACGATTGTACCGGCTTATGGATTTGCAAGCCATCGGCCCACGTCCAAATACGAGCAAGCCCCATAAGGGGGAAGGCCATACGGTATTTCCCTATTTGTTGCGGAATTTAGAAATAACCCATTCCAACCAGGTCTGGGCGATGGATATTACCTATGTTCCCGTTGGCAACGGTTATATGTACCTTTTTGCCATCATAGACCTTTACAGCAGGTATATCGTAGGGTGGTCATTGTCGAATACCATGACAACCCAATGGTGCAAACAGACTTTGGAGCAAGCCATAAAGGATCATGGCAAACCTAAAATGATTAATACCGATCAGGGAAGCCAGTTTACAGCAACAGAATTTACGGAGTTTGTAACCGGTAAGGGGATTACTTTCAGTATGGATGGTAAAGGTCGAGCCATAGATAATATTTTTATAGAGAGGTTTTGGAGAAACATAAAATACGAAAAGTTATATTTGGAACCATCGGAAGACGGACTGGAATTATATGAGAAAATTAAAGATTACATAGAGTTCTACAACACGCAAAGACCCCATCAGTCATTAGCGTATAAAATGCCTGTAAAAGTGTTCAAACAGGCTGCTTAGGTTTTCTTTTAATATGATTAAACGAAGAAAGAAAATCTAATTTATTTTTGTAAAAGAGTTGTCTAAAGATGGGGAGTAGTTAAATTTAACTATTGTTTCTTGTGTTGTTTTATCAATTGTTATCATAATAATTACCATCAAATTATTAAATGTGCCCAACGGGTGTGGCTATGGTGTGTGCCGCAATTGGTTTTCATAATCTTTCTGTTTACAAAGATTCTCAAATTTACGATTTATTTTCAATTTTAGCACAATTTGCGGCATGCACTATGAGCCGCTGTTGTGTGCTGGCATTATTAATTATTTTCAATAAGTCTTTTTTCAATCTTAAAAATTAATCTAAAGACAAATTTGAAATAAGGTCTTGAATTTTCATTAGCAAAATTCTCCATTTGTAACTCTTGCATAAAAGGGATTACTTTATAATCCATTCTAACTTCTTTTATATCTGTTGGATTACTTAATGATGCTTGAAAACCTATTGAATTATCTGGCAAATCAGCCAAAATTTCAGAACTGTCAGCATGAGCAAACCCATTTCTCATTAAAACTCTTATATGATTGAATAGTATTTGTTTTTCTTCTTCGGTTATTAGTTTATTTTTTTTACATAATTCTATTGAATTTCCAAGTTTTAATTGTCCATATTTTTTATTTGGTTCGCTAAATATTTCAGTCCATTTTTCTACCGGTTTTGATCCAATACCAACTTCTTGATAAATCAACGCTAATTTAAGCAGGCGTTCAATTAAATTATTAGTTAGTGTTATCGCTGCACGATTAAATTCAAGTAACAAACATTTATTAATTTCAAAGAGAATCGTATTTAATTCACTAAACACCTTCAATTTAAAATCAAAATTTTTTGATAATTCTGGAAAATTTTTGTTCAGGTTTTCAATAAAACTATTTTTAAAAATCTCTTTATCCATTTCTTTATTAGACTTAACCAAAAAAACAACCGTGTTTATCTTCCCTAATTACTCCAATGATTTTATCTATGCAAGTTGATTTCGAGAAAGGTTCGTAAAGTTCCCATTTCCCACTTGCTCGCATCCAATATAAATTCCATAATTGTTTTGACTTATAAAATCTAATTTTTACAAAGGGAATATTTTGTGTTTCCGCCGGATTGTTCCACAAAGGTCTGATCTCATAAATTTCAACAATCTTTCCGTCATAAGAATATCCAAAATCAAGTTGAGTACGAATCTCTTGATTTTCAGATCTTAGAGATTCCACGTACTGTTTTATTTTTGATTCGTTAATATCGATTGTTGCTTTTGTCATTCACTCACGTTTTTTTTTGCTTGCACACAACTCCTTATATCCCTATTAAATAGCCTGACTACCATCAAAATATTTTCGGATAACAGTATTTTACCTACACGAATATTTGCCAGGGAAGCTGTAAAAAAGTTTCGATGGGAAGCCAAACAATATAATGGGCGATTTAAGCGCAAGGGTTTAATTTTTGGGTTGCCGTAAAGTTAGAAAAAAGTAAGATAAGAATCGTACCTGTAAATGAATTTTTACAAAAAAAGATAGAAAGTGAGAATATCGGGGCAGATAAAAATGTTAATCCTAAACTTGTAGGAAAA
The DNA here is from genome assembly GCF_020149915.1 of Candidatus Sulfidibacterium hydrothermale. Taxonomy (GTDB): domain Bacteria; phylum Bacteroidota; class Bacteroidia; order Bacteroidales; family F082; genus Sulfidibacterium; species Sulfidibacterium hydrothermale. The sequence continues at coordinate 2,200,859 of NZ_CP083760.1, read as the reverse complement.
CCTAATAGGTGCCGGATTTTATTCAAGTTGCTAATAAATCCTGAGCAATAAAAAACCCCCAAATTCCTTTCAGGAATCCGGGGGCATACAAATACTACTGTCTTTTAGGTTACTTATTCTTACTTATAAGGTCTTGTAATTCTTTATTTCTTAGGTGCATGTCAATATTTGCTATGATGGCTTTGCTGCAATCTTCAAAAAGTTTTTTCTTTTCTTCTTCCAGTTTTTCTTCCGCTTCGGCTTCAGCAAAGGTTTTGGCCAGGTCAATATCGTCCCGGTAACGAAAAGCTGCCTGTTCCACCGCTTCTTCAAATTCCATACCGGGAAAAGCTCTTTTGAGTTCCTTTTCCAATTGTTTTCTTCTCCGGAGTGACATTTTAATGAAGAAGCCCTGGGAGGGTTTGCTTGTGTAGAGAGACAATTGTACTTTCAGTTTATTCGTTGTCTCGGTTAACCGCTTTATTTTCTTCTCATTTTCCTTGAGCAATGCTTGTGTTATAAGGCTTTTTATCCGGACAAACTGTTCCAAAGGGACATTAGCGGAATCCGCTTCCCCCCCCAACTGGCGCAAGTCTTCCCGTCCGGCCCGTGCGGGCCATGAAAAATTTGTTACTTCCTTCTGATATGCAGATTGTTTGGCATACCTCAAACCCAAAACTTTTTCTATCTTTATCCACCGAAAACCAGACAGTATAATAACAGCATGAAAACCCGATACCTGTTTTCCGGCCTCACCCAAAAAGGCTACAACAACATCACCACCTCTTTGGGCAGCGCCGGAGCGAAGAAATATCAGTATAAATTGGGTTTTATGTATTTATGTAGTTTTGATGTTAATTTAGTGGCCCAAGTCAGCCACACACGGAGCTTGCGCACAAGACTTGCGCTAGGGGGGGGAGAAAAATGAGAAAAACAATAAGAATAATTATTATTCTGGCTGCTGTTTTACAATTAGTAGGTGGCTTTTTTGGAATATATGTTTTCTATAAGAGTTCATCTAATACAGGTTATCACTTGTTTGAAGCTTTGTTATCGGTTATACCAATTATACTTCTCAATCTATTAGGTGGAATAACACTATTATGGATAAAAACACCGAAAGGCGTAATTGTATCAGGTGTAAATTACCTAACTCAGTTGTTTCAATTTCATTTCTTTGGCTTTTACTATTTCAATGTGAGTGGACCTTATGTTGGAGTAGGCTTTGTCAAAAAATTGGGACATAGTTTTGCTTTTTGGTGGGATAAAGCTCAATTTATTACTTATGATTTAATACGAGCAGATGGAAATATGAAGTTGTCATATTTAGCAATTAACCTAATTGCGTTGCTCCTCATTTTTACAATAGTGCTTGAATATAAATATAGAAAGGAAGATTTAGTGAAGTAATTTCTGTTTCTACTCCATGCTCCCGCTAACTGGCTCAAGATACTGTGTTAAAATCCAAATTTATTTTCATTTTTTTAATGAGTTTTATTGTAACCTAAAAAAACTTCCGCCCAACTCGCGCAGGTCTTCCCGCCCGGCCCGTGCGGGAGCGAGACCTGGACCATAAGAAATTTGTTATTTCCTTCTTATACACAAATTGTTTCGCATACCTTAAATCCCAAACTTTTTCTATCTTTATCCACCGGAAACCAAACAGCATAATAACAACATGAAAACCCGTTATCCATTTTTCGGCCTCACCCACAAAGGCTACAACAACCTCACCACCTCTTTGGGAAGTGCCGGAGCAAAGAAATATCAGTATAAATTGGGTTTTATGTATTTATGTAGTTTTGATGTTAATTTAGTGGCCCAAGTCAGCCACACACGGAGCTTGCGCACAAGACTTGCGCTAGGGGGGTATAAAATAACTTATAAAGTGAAACAAGATGATTGACAAGGCAACTAAGATTTTGGGAGATAATAAAATTATTTGGTATCAACAACTGCTTATTTTTTTTGGTGTTATATCAGTTTTAATATTTTCTATTGCAACCATTACAACCAGAAATGTAAACTATTTGTTTTTAACCATTATATTGATAATATTTTTTTTATTATTATTAGTTCTTTATTCAAAGTTATATAACATTGATTATGACAAAGATAGGTTCTATCTCAGAAATCTCTTTAATAAGAATGAACAAAGGAGCTCTGAATTTATAGAGATAAAAAGCTCCCTTATCATCCCTTTTATTTATGCTATTCATTTTAGAGATAAAAAATACTATTTCATGAAGAGTTCAAAAGAATATTACAAGAATCTTTTTAAATCAAACTGCCAGTATGTAAAGGAGTTGAATGAAAAAATTAAAAATGAAATTAATTCCGAAAATAAATGAGTTTAGGCCAATCCCCCAACCGGCTCAAGATACTGTGTTAAAATCCAAATTTATTTTCATTTCATTTTCAATATGTTTTATTAATTTTGACACTAGCCGAAAGAAGGCTTGATCTCCACATTACCTGATGTCTATTGATTTGCTTCATAACTTATGCTGCTATATTCTGTTGGTAATTTTCTACATAGAGTGTATCATTTTTCCACAAAGTATAAATTAAACCCCAACTGGCGCAAGTCTTCCTGCCCGACCCGTGCAGGGGCGAGACTTGGGCCATAAAAATTTGTTATTACCTTCTGGTACGCAAATCGTTTCGCATGCCTTAAAACCAAAACTTTTTCTATATTTACTCCGCCGGAACAAAATTCCGCAAGCAGTTATATGAAAACAACTCAGTCATAAAAACAGTGGATTACCAGGGTGATTTTCAGTATGAGAACGGGGTTTTGCAATTTATTGCACAGCCCGAAGGCTACATTTACAAAGATGCCATGGGATACCGCTATGTGTACCAGTATAAAGACCATCTCGGTAACAACCGCCTGAGTTTCATGCGCAATGCCGGCACGGTAGCCATTGTAAAGGAAACCAATTACTACCCCTTCGGCCTCACTCACAAAGGCTACAACAACCTCACCACCTCTTTGGGCAGCGCCGGGGCGAAGAAATATCTGTATAACGGAAAAGAATTACAAGACGGCTTTGGGTTGGATTGGTACGACTATGGGGCGAGGTTTTATGATGCCAGTTTGGGCAGGTGGTTTGTGGTGGATCCAATGGCAAGCGAAAAAAGCTGGGTAAGCCCGTACAATTACTGCCAGAATAATCCTATTTTAAGAATAGACCCTGACGGCAGATTTGATAATCCTATCTATGACACCAAAGGTAATTTTTTGGGAACAGACGATAAAGGTTTACAAGGTGACGCCATTGTTATGGATAAAAGTCATTTTAAACAAGGAATGAAGCATAATGAAGCAGCGGTTTATAATTTAGGAACTGATAATTTGACAAAAGAACAAAAAGATAAAATGGAACAACATTTTTCATCTTTGCCAGGTCGTCCTGATTGGGACGGGAAAGTTACGGTTATAGAAGCGCTATTATGGTATAATACAGGAGGGGGAAAACCATTGTATGTAGATATAAGCAAAATGAATTTTAAAAGTTCTAACCTTACAGTATCTGATTTTAAAGGAAAATCTACATTACGAGTTAATTTCTTTCCATTAAACACGAACAAAGAAGCATTACATAGACCATGAAATATAAATCTAGGTGGTGTTTATGGAACTTTAACATTGAAATTGTTAGATGCCAACGGTAATGTTGATTTAGTTAAACGTGCAGACGGTTCTATTGATAAATTTGATTTTAGCAGAAGTAGTTTACAAAAGATTGCCGATTATTCATATCCCGGCAAAGGTACTGCTTTTCCAATATATGGTTATGGTATAGGACAAGTACGTAATTATTAAATAAATATTTAATGAAAGATTTCAATGATTAAAAAAAAATATCTAATTATTATAACAGTTGTCTTACTTGTTATTATTACATCACTTGTGTATTCATTCTTTAATGATGAGACCACCGATATTTGGTTACCTAGAAAGACAACATTAGAAAAAGACACATCAAACTGGTGTAAGACATCATACCTGCTAACTTCATATAAATTCTATGCTAAAATAAGTACTGATACTTTGAAGAATTACCCAAAATTTGATAAATATTGGGAAGATAGAAATGAATTGCTATGGAAACGTTACAGTAATTTGAAAATAGAAGAAAAACAAGCAATATCAAATTTTTTAAAGTATGAAAAAATGGATACAATAGAACGAAATATACAAACAAAGTTTGTTTCAGGTGTTTATACAATTAATAAAAAAACAAATCATAATAATAATTATTATTATGATTTTATGTTGTTGGGTATTCTTGATACAATTAATAATAGATTTTATTTAATAAAATGGTATCGATAAAAAACCCGCGCAATGGCATACGGTTCTTCTCAAATTGTTTATGGTGTGGCTCAAATAATGAATGAAGCTACGGGAAAGAAAAAAGACTTATCTAAAGGGCCGATTTCTTTAACTGGGGCAGGTATAGATAAAGCTGCAAAAACAGACGGGACTTTTGAAAAAATCGGAGAGGTTATTGAAAATGTTATTAATTTAAAAACAATTTTATCACCATCTTCAACAAAAGTAGAACAAACAGTTAATGATGTTTCCACAATTTTAAATATTACTAACGAAACATTAAGCGAAGACAAAAAGAAAAAACAAAAAGAAAAAATAGATAATTAATAACTATGAATACAAATGTTTTTAAAACAGTATCTTCCTTATATCCAAATATAATTTATTCTTGGTTAATTCGAACAATTGTTATGGTTACAATTTTTTTATATTCAATTTTCGAATTACCGTTATATCTTGGAATTCCATACATATTTATTGCATTCTATTTAATTTTTGTAAAATTCTTTCAATATAAATTATACCGTTTTTTTTATAGAATTGAATTTAATGATGATAAACAGATAATTACGTTTTATTATCGTGATAATATGATTAAAAAAGGAAAATATATTTTGCCATATTCGGAATTAGATATCTGGAGAAGAAAAACTATATTGTCAACATCTATTTTCATAAAAGATAAACGAAAAGAAAAGTTTTTCAGGTATATCGGAGTCATATCCAAAGAATATTTTTTTGGTAATAAATATTGGAATAAAGAATTATTTAATTCATTATCTGAAAAGTTTGATAAGATATTAAATCCCCACTGGCGCAGGTCTTCCCGCCCGGCCCGTGCGGGAGCGAGACCTGGACCATAAAAATTTGTTATTTCCTTCTTATACACAAATTGTTTCGCATACCTTAAATCCCAAACTTTTTCTATCTTTATCCACCGAAAACCAGACAGTATAATAACAACATGAAAACCCGTTATCCATTTTTCGGCCTCACCCACAAAGGCTACAACAACCTCACCACCTCTTTGGGAAGTGCCGGAGCAAAGAAATATCAGTATAAATTGGGTTTTATGTATTTATGTAGTTTTGATGTTAATTTAGTGGCCCAAGTCAGCCACACACGGAGCTTGCGCACAAGACTTGTGCTAGGGGGGGTACACACAAATGGTTGGTTAGAAAGAACTTTACGAACACTATTAACAATATTTCCAAAAAAAATTATGAGTTTGTCGGGTTGAAAGCCCTAAAAAGGTATATCAAAACGTATGAAGTTGTAAAAAATACAAAACAATTAATAGATAATGAGCGGCACAAATAATAAATATGATGGAAATAGATGATCAATTTATTTTTATACTGAAAGATAAAATTAACAACATTAAAAATAGTGAAGGTTCAGGTAACTATATAAGGATTATAAATAGTGGAACATTAGAAAATATTGGTAGGTACATTGATAATCTTAGACCTAAGTCTAAATATCGTAAATATAAACATCAAATACTTGAGTTTGTTGATATATTAGAAAATAACCGAAATTTAAGTAAAAAAGAAGTTGCTGAGTTAATACAAACGTATCTTTCAGAAATTTTTATTTTTCTGGGATCTAAACATTCTTTTATTGACAGATATGCATGGTTTTCAGCAGGAGAATTTAATTTAGTACTCGATGCCATTTTAATATTTGTAGGAATAGGAAAATATTATTATTATATTCCAATATTTACAATTACAGCCGTTATTAGAAATATTTTGAAACAACGCAAAGCAAAAAAAGAAGGAAAATATTTAGATTTTTAAATCTCCCCCCAACTGGCGCAGGTCTTCCCGCCCGGCCAATGCGGGAGCGAGACCTGGACCATAAAAATTTGTTATTTCCTTCTTATACACAAATTGTTTCGCATACCTTAAATCCCAAACTTTTTCTATCTTTATCCACCGAAAACCAGACAGTATAATAACAACATGAAAACCCGTTATCCATTTTTCGGCCTCACCCACAAAGGCTACAACAACCTCACCACCTCTTTGGGAAGTGCCGGAGCAAAGAAATATAAATACAACGGAAAAGAACTGCAAGATGAGTTAAATTTAGGTGCATACGACTTCGGCGCCCGCTTCTATTATCCCGATGTTCCTTTCTTTTGGAGAGACCCTATGGCTGATGAACGAGCTTGGGTATCACCTTATAACTTTGTGCAGGGAAATCCAATAAGTAGAGTTGATCCTGACGGAATGTTAGATGGCGATTATTATGGACGAGACGGGAGATATTTAGGAACTGACGGTAAAGATGATAATAAAGTATACGTTGCCGATAATGTTACAAAAAACGATAAAGGTATTGTAACTAATGCTACAAATTCACAAGAATTATCTATTAATCATTCAGAATATCAAGTAATTTCAAATATTATCAAGCAAGAAAGTGGTTCAACAGATAGAGAAGAATTTTTATGGCTTGCTCATACTGCAAACAACGAAGCAAAAAGGAGAGGAAGTAATATGTATGATTTATTAAATACTGGATATTCATCTGTTGGTGACAAAACAGAACTTTCAACATCTGATAATAGTTTAAGAGCTAGATATGCAAGAGCTGCCGTTAACAATGTTTTATTAGGAAATCCTGATCCAACTGGTGGAGCAACTCAATGGGATGGTATTGATTTTATAATGAAAGGGACAAATCACCCAAAATTCAGACAATATACTTCAATTTTTATTCCTTTAAATACTTTATTTAGTCACATAAGTAAAGTAGTTAGTAGTAAATTTTATCATAATGGTTTCATAAGATATAATGGCAGGGATTATTCCACGCCTTCTATTGACTTTTTTAAACCATATAATTTGTTTTCTTTTGGATTTTACAAGGAAAATGCCGTTGATTATCGACTACCTAAATTAGAAGCAACTGGCGCCAAGGGATTATCTATATTTTGGAAAAAAACATTTTAAGATGAAGAATTTAAAAAATGCAATTACCATGTTAATTTTATTATCTACTTTGATTAGTTGTATAGAAAAAGGAGATAAACAAGACAAACTAAATAAGAATTGGATTAACAATGAAAAAAAAATAATACCAAGAAAACATGAAACATTAAAGGTTAAAAAAAGTAATGGTTTAAAAAATAATGATAAAAAATTAAAATCAAATACTAATAATAAGTATGTTATCAAGGAAAATTATCCATTTTTGTATATATATAATAACAACAAAATTATCAAAAAAATCAATTTACCTTCAAGTGACGAAGTTAAAAATTTTGAATACAAAGGGTTGGTGAATACAGATAAAGGTTTTAACATATTATTTGAGTGGGGAGGCTTTAATTTTAGTCACCAAAATAATTTTGTCTTTAACAATAAATATCTTAATAAAATTGAAATAAAAATTTATAATAATTTAGAAAAAAAAATAATTAAAGATAGCATATTATTTTCTAATCCAATATCAATTAAAAACTTTGATTTAAAAAAAATTTATAAAAAGTATAATAATAAACTTTAAATTATGGATGATAAAAAATTGCATAAAACTATGCCACAAATTATTACATCCTTGACATAGCAAAACTATAACCAAAATAAGCAGCCCCCCCACTGGCGCAGGTCTTCCCGCTCGGCCTAAAACCAAAACTTTCCCTATCTTTACTCCGTAGGAGTCAAACCCCGCCGGCCACAATGATGAAAACGCCGCCATGATAAAAACAACGGAAATCCGGAACAAAGTTGGAGCGCAGCGGAAATCCGCCTCCGGCGCGAATCACCTCGGCAACAACCGCCTGAGTTTCATGCGCAATGCCGGCACGGTAGCCATTGTAAAGGAAACCAATTACTATCCCTTCGGCCTCACACAAAAAGGCTACAACAACCTCACCACCTCTTTGGGCAGTGCCGCAGCGAAGAAATATCTGTATAACGGCAAAGAACTACAAGAGGACTTTGGGTTGGAGTGGTACGATTACGGGGCACGGTTTTATGATGCCAGTTTGGGGAGGTGGTTTGTGCCTGACCCGATGGCGGAGAAAGCACCAAGCTGGACCCCTTACAGATATGCTTTTAACAACCCTGTGAATATTACTGATCCGGATGGTATGTTTGAGGACTGGGTTGAGAAAACCCTTACAGATGGGACTAAAAAAGTTGAATGGGATAAAAATGTGACAAGTTCTGATGATCCCGATTTAAAATCTGGCGATAAATACTGGGGAAAGACAGGCTATGGGGTAGAAGGAACGGGAGAGGACGAGAAACTTGTGTATTATGGATCTAATGGACAAAAAAAGGGTGCAAGTATTGGCTTAAATGAAGTTGAAGTTACCAGTAAAATGACAGATTATCAGAGAACATTATATGCAGGAAATAAATTAGGTATTTATAAAATACAACAAGATTTTCTCGAAAATCCAATTACACAAGCTGCTTTTAATACTTTGTTGTTTGTTGCAATTGGTGGTGTTGAGGGCGTTATGTCTTTGAGAAGTGCAGGGGTAAAGGTGTTTGCTGCTACCAGCACTTCTGTAAAAGAGGCTGCCGGGGCAACAGCAGAAAAAGCAGTTGGAACATTAGCAGGGAAAGCTCTTAAAATAACAAAAGGAGCTCAAGATGCACCTTATGTTGTCGGGACATTTTTAAATAATACAAAAACAGGTCAATGGATTTCTGCATTTGTAGAGGCAAATGCCCCAGTTGGCACTGTTTCTGCAGCACAGACGACTGCAGGTAAAAAAGCAGGTGCAGAAATTGTTAGCAAAACCATAGAACTATTAGAATCGGGAAAAAACAAACGGCAATATCAAAGCAGAAATAAAAAAGAGAAATAAAAAAGAGAAATAAAAAATTATGTTGTACGCATTAGTTATTTACATAGTATCAGTAGCTGTACCTGCAAGGAAAAATTACCTTCAGAGCTCCAAAATTGCAATATGGGTAAAAGCAATCCATTTAATTATCACATCTATTTTATTTATCTACTATTTTAATAATTTTAGAGTAATGCTTTGGAATCTTTATCGCAATGGAGTAAATGGTTTTTACACGATAAAAGGAATTTACGCATTTAGTAAATCAACTGATTTAATTATTGCAGTTTCGTTTTTTATGGTTTCATTTTTTGTCAGTGGCCTTGCTTTAAATTTAGCAGTAAGAGCTAAAAGCAGAAAATTATTATTGCTTTCCTCCCCAATAATAATAGTTGCTACCAGTTTTGATTTGTATAAGTTTGCAATAGTTGAATCTCTTTCTGCAAAAGATAATTTATTTCTTTTGGTTACTATTTCGTATTTAACATTATTTTTCAGCCTTATTAATTTGTTTTATAATATTAAACCAGGAAAAAATATTTTTAAGGTTAGTGATAGTTAACTTGATACAGCCCAACTGGCGCAGGTCTTCCCCGCCCGGCCCGTGTGCAGGCGAGACTTGTGCCAAACAGCATCCAACCATTCCAAGCCGGGAAAAAAGAACAAAACAAAGGGAAAAGGAGAGGTATCACATTCGCTATATCATGTAGCAAAAACGCACACAAAAAGGCTACAACAACCTCACCACTGCTTTGGGTAGCGCCGGCGCGAAGAAATATCAGTATAATGGGGATAATATCCTTATGTCGCGCTCAGGTTAATACAAATCTTGTTGTCTTTCAGGTTACTTATTCCTGTTTATAAGGTCTTGTAATTCTTTGTTTCTTAAGTGTCTGTCAATATTCTCTATGATGGCTTTGCTGCAATCTTCAAAAAGTTTTATCCTTTCTTCTTCCAGTTTTTCTTCCGCTTCCGCTTCAGCAAAGCTTTTGGCCAGGTCAATATCGTCCCGGTAACGAAAAGCTGCCTGTTCCACCGCTTCTTCAAATTCCATACCGGGAAAAGCTCTTTTGAGTTCCTTTTCCAATTGTTTTCTTCTCCGGAGTGACATTTTAATGAAGAAGCCCTGGGAGGGTTTGCTTGTGTAGAGAGACAATTGTACTTTCAGTTTATTCGTTGTCTCGGTTAACCGCTTTATTTTCTTCTCATTTTCCTTGAGCAATGCTTGTGTTATAAGGCTTTTTATCCGGACAAACTGTTCCAAAGGGACATTAGCGGAATCCGTTTCTGTTTGCAACAGGTTTAATTCTTTAACAGAATAGGTTAAAGTCAGTTTTTCTGTCCTTTCTTCTACCTTTTCTTCAGAAGGAACCTGCTTCAGCCGTTTTTTACTGGCCATTGTTCTGCAGGAATCGCTGCAATATTTGGCATTACGTCGTTCTGCGGTAAATTCTGCCCCACAGTATTGGCATTTAAGTTGGTGTTTCATTTTTTATTTACGTTTATTTTATGTGTATTGATGATAAGTTACATTTTGATGTCTGTTTTCCCGGTAATTTACAACCGGTGCATCTGTTCAAGCCGTTCCCGGAGTGCCGTTAGCCTGATTTGGTAAGGTTTAAAGAGTTTCCTACCACAGTAAGTTCTCATGGTAGCCAAATGGCTGTCCACGAACAACGGCATATCTGTAATCGTAGTCCACTTGTTAAGCTTAAGCCGTCCGGAAGGGAGCGTCCTTGCGTTAAAAAAAGTTTCCAGTTCTTCAATATCCCTTTGGTGTTCTGCCAGCAATTGCGGTGAAATACTGTTTTCCGGCTGAAAAACAGGTAAAGCAGTCTGTTCAGTGGTTTCCCGCTCTTTTTTCTCAACTTTTACAACTTCCACCAATTCTCCGGCAGCAGGATATTTCTTTCTACTGCTGTCATCATGAACCGCTTGAAAATCCTGCCAGCGGAAACGAACAAGATAATCCGCCAGATCAAGCCCTTGTTCTTTATCCTTCTCCGATGCCATTTCGTTAAGTAATCCGGAGACATTAAACCGGGAATGGGGCAGGAGCTGTTCCAGTTCGGCAGCGATTTGGCTCCATTTGTCAAAAGCATTGAGGTCAGGAAACAATACAACATGTCTTCCGGCAAGAACCCGGCATTTTTCCGCTTTCAGGTTGGTGATACTTCCCGTAGCCAGCCAAACAAACTGTGGAAGATAAGCACTGGCAATAACGGCCGTCTTTTCGCTTTCTACAATAGCCACCGGTTGTGTACAGTCTTTTAAAAGATGCTCGCCAAAAAAACACTGTTGCAGGAGAAACCCGGCTTTACCGCCGGTATCCGCAGAAAGGTGCGTCCATGAGATATGGCTAAAAGGCTTTTTCACCCTTTTTCCCGTACGGGCATTGTAAAGCATTATTTTTCCCGTTCTGATTTTCCCTTCATAGTCTATTTGCCAAAAGATATTGGCACCCGGCCAAAGACCGGAAGTCCCAATGTGATACCGGTTGACCAACTCATCGGCAAGGTCAACGCCAAAAAGATTCACCAGGAACAACACAAAGTTATTTCTGTAATAATCCGTCAGGGTTTTTTCCAGTGTCTCAACGGAAATGTACGACACCGGCCGGGAAGGCCTTTTTTGGGTTTCCGGCTGGTTTGCCCAGGCAAAGTCTTTTTGAAAACTGTACGCAGGCAGCTCGGGCAAAAAGGTTTTTCCACAGCTGTGGCAATACCCTTTGTCATCATATCCCTTAAACGGCACAAATTTTCCATCCTTGTTGCTTTTCCCACAAGGGCAATATTTTACCCTTCGCCGGTTCTTGTCCAGCTCCAGTTTGGGTAAAGGTTTAGTATATGGATTGCTATGATGCATTTTATTAGATTTAAAGATTCAGGTAAAAGGATTAGTAATTAATGTTTGAAAATGAAAACAGGTGGCACAAGCGGCATAAACGGCACAAGCGGCACAAAACAGACCGGAATTTTAAAAGTTAGTGCCACTTGTGCCACAAATGCCAGGGGTTATGGTTCTATGAAAACTTCTCGTAAACTCCCCGGCTGACATTTTGGAATAGTTCTTTTTGTTTCAGGAACCGCTTAAAAGAACGTTCCGGAACGTTCCGCTCAAGGGCTATCCGGACACCTTCTTCCGTAGTGAACTTTTGAGGCAAAGCACGGAACAGTTCCTTTTTGTCGTTGGGGTACTTTTCCAGCAGGTCACTGTTAGAAATAATGGAATACACCTTTATGGCCGACCGTTTAAAATAGTCCACCAATTTTATGGCCCCGGATACCGCTTTCAGACCAACCGCTTCTCTGTTACTCTCGCCACAGGCCCATTGGAGTAATTCAAGAATCAGGGCAAAACGGGCCACATACATTTCCAGCTTACTGTAAATACCGCTAATGGTTTCATCTTCGGTTTCGTTATAGCGGTCAGCGTTCTCTTTCTGCCAGTCGAAGAGCAGTTTTTTTGCTTCCGGCCGGAACCTTAAGGTTTCCGGTTCCGGGTTATGCGTATTATCTAAAATTAAGGGGATGGACAACAGGTTTGTGAGAATGGTTTGCCAGTTGTGGATTATATCGGGATTGATTTCCGTGTCACTCCAGTAAGGTTTGCGGATATTATCCGGGAAAGCAAAAAGGATCCTGTCGATAAAACCGTTTTGTGTCCGGTTTTCTTTGGCCAGTTCTTTCAGAACCCCGTTTTGGATTGTTCCGGCCACAGAAACAAAAGGAGAAGGAATAAAAACAGGGCCGTTCGATTTCCGGTCGATATTAATGGGCTTACTGTTCCAGGCGCTAAGCCAGAACTCCATTTCGCTTCCTTTGCTGTACCGGTTAAAGTTTTTAAACCAACCGGCCAGCTCATCAACATAAACGCCGATACCCCTTCTGTTGAATTTATGCACTTCTGCCAAAGCCTCGGGAGTGAAGTCGGACAACAGCATTTTTTGCCAAACCGGCTGTACAGGGTCTTCCGTTATGCCCTCGGCTTTTCTCTCCTTTGGAGAAAGCTTCATGATGCTCTCGTATTCCTGCTTCTGTTGTTCGTATTGCCGGTAGGTGGTTTTGTCATGTTCCACGATGGGCTGAATGGCAAAACTCAGCGGATGACTCTTATTCGTGCCGGCGCGGGCAACAATGGCAAGATACAGGACGGCATTTTCCTGAAAACCTTTTTTGATTTCCACTTTATGTGTATTCCCTATGGCCACCGATGCGGCAAAAAGCATGGAAGCAGCAATGAAGTCTACCGGAAATTCCAAACTGTTGTTGGTTTCCGTAATGATATCCTGAACAGGTTTTGGGAATATTTCAACCGGAAAAGAGTTGGTTAGCTTTTCTTGTAATTGATTTACATGGTTAATGAAAGTTGCCGGATTGTTGAGACTCTTGATGTCAAATGTAGAGGGTGTATTCATAATTGTTGTTTAATGATTTGGTGCTAAAGAATGTAGGTCTGGAACTGGAAGCATGGAATCCCATGTTACTTATGCGGGTAAAGCCGTTTGTTTGATTATTCCTCATGGTTTATGCTTTTTTTTGGTTTCTCAAATACATTTCTGCTTCTGACTCGATTTCACTGTTTGTTTTTTTGCGTCCGATTTTCAGGTATTCTATTAATTCAGTCCGGGAAAAATATAGACGTTTGCTTCGTTTCATAACGGGTAATTCTCCTTTTGATACCTTACTATACATAGTCGGCACCGACAGCTTCATAAGTTCGGCGGCTTCTTGTATTGTAAGAAGTTGCTCGGGTAAATTAGCAGGCTGTTCCATGCTTTTATTAAGCAATAACTGTTTTAACTCACTAACTTCTTTTGTGAGTTCTGTAACCGCTTTGGGTAATTGTTCGAATGTTAAAGTTTTTTCCATTGCAAAATATTTTATCTGTTTATTTTGCAATAGTAGGTGGGTGTTTTAGGGCTAAGAGCCCTTTATTCGTCCCTTTTGCGCCCTCTTGAAGATGAAGCTGTTATGATGTGAAAATAGTTTAGCATCAATTTTGCCCATTAAGCCTAATTCTTGTAATCTTTTAACCTGGACCTTATTTTGTCTATATGCTCATAGCTGGTAAACTGAAGAGGGTTTTCTGTGCTTTTCGGATTTAAAATATTGACGTTACCTTTTATTCTTCTCTGGTTTACACCAAAAACTTTTCCTAATTTTTTAAATCCCTCAGACTTTGTCTTGGTAAATTCTTTAAAGAAATAATCAAGATATCCTAATTCTTTTAGGAGTGCAATAGTATATGATATCAATTCTTTTCCAGAATGTTTTTTGATTGTTTTGTAAATGCTTTCTGTTTTGAAATTGTGACTTTCCAGATAATCAAAAAATTTATATTCGTTAAGGCCATTTATTACGAGTTCCGATTGTTCCATTTTTTTAGATGCATTACTCTGAAAGATGGGGGTTGTTTGTTTGTCTATATCGTTCATTTTCTTCAACATGGTAATAAGAAAATTGAGTTGAGAGCGTATGTATATAAGAATTCTTTTGCCTGTTTTATTTCTTGAATCAAAGTATTTAACCGGATTGGAAAGTAAATCAAGATATATTAAAATGGTCTTTCTCATAAATTTTGTTTCAAACGGAGTATGTTCATCAAATACAGCTTTTTGATAGTCGTCTTGTTTAAATAAAGCAATGTATTTTTCCGAGCGGTAAATAATGTCCATTAATACCACGCTGTTAAAATTTTCCCAAAATCCTTCCGTGTTAGCTGCAATTAACATTTTTTGTTCATGGTTGAGTTTTTCCCAAGGGTTGTCCTGTTTAGCGATTATATCCAGATAATCCCGGTACTTAATCTTTACATTACCGTTCTCCAGTATAAGTTTATCCATTGGTATTTTTAATGTGTATTTCCAGGGTAACTCTCCTGTGTTCAGAAAATGTGTTATTATTTCATCTCCATCCATTTCTTTCCAGTTCATAGGCTGAATTTACTTTTTATTATATGTTTTAATTTTTTACTAAGTACATGACAAAAATTGGAAGATATTGAACTCAGGAGTATAACTATCATTAAGAAAGCATTTTGTAATAAAGTCGAGACCTGTTTTAAAGATTGTTTTTGCTTTTCTACCGTGTTTTTTAATTTTAATCGGTTTGATATTTTGATGGATATGAATACCCACTTTGTAAACCCAGACAAAAGCAACCATAATCAACAAGACGAGTTTTTCAATTCTTTTGATATCTGAAAGGTGTGTTTTTTCAATATCGAAACCGCTTGATTTCATGGCTTTAAAGGTCATTTCTATTTGCCATCGTTGTTTATAGTAATCATCAGCCTTTTCCGGTTTGGTAAATGATACCAGAATTAGATATTCTCCGTTATGTAATTTGCTTCCGGACAAATAGCACAACTGTCCGTTTACTTCTACAATGTTGGGGTAATATACAAACTCATTTATCCTGAATGCATTGAATAACCAAAATGCCTTAATGGTTTTATTCTTTCTGGGAACAAAAACTTTAAAATTATTTCTGATACGAATATAATAGTGCAGGTTATTATTGTTAAGATACTTAAGCCATTTTTCACCAACAAATTCCCGGTCTGCAACAATACATTCTATCGTACCTTTTCCAAAAAGGTTGATGTATCGTTCAATCAGGTTTATCCTTTCCTGCGAATTGGAATTACCCCGTTTTTTTAACATACTGAACAATAATGGAAAGGCTACTCCCTGATACACTATGCCAAGCATAAAGATGTTTATGTCTGTTTTGCCAAACTTCCAATTGGTTCTGTCAATAGAAAGTGTTAATCGTTCTTTGTGGGGCAATAAACTGAAAATTAATTTTGCGATTAAATCAGAATCAAGAGAATAGGATGAGATAAATCGTTGGATACGGCGCAAGGAAGAACTTTCTTCTGCCTGAGTATCAAATCCCCTTGCCAGGCTCTCAAAATGAACAGTCCTTACTTTTGTTAAAGCAATAATGAATAATGATATGAATTTTATCCGGGCTAAATTCAGCCTGCCTTCAAAATGTTCCTTTAAAACTGAAACTAAATGACTATCTTTACTGCTGACATTGGTATTCTTCATCTGACAAATACTTGGTAAATATTCGTCTAAGATACTGAATACCAATGTTTTATCCAAACTTTTTAAGGGTTATTTTGCTGATTATCAGTGATTTATTTTTTGTCATGTACTAAGAATTTTTTATTAAATGTTCAGTTTAATTCTATTTGCTGCCTTCCGTTTGGCTTCATCCACAATTTTAGTGTAAATCTGTGTTGTTTTCAGGCTTTTATGGCCTAACATTTTGGAAACAGTGTAGATATCCGTACCATTAAAAAGTTGCAGCGTGGCAAACGTATGCCGGAAACTGTGAAAAGTGATATTTTTAGTTATGCCGGCTGCACCAATCCATTGAAACAGGTGCTTATTATTGTAGGCCGAATATTTCAATCCATCAAATACATGTTTGTCCTGAGGCATGTCTTTTGGGTTTTTTTCCCCCTGTGTTAAGCTGTATGCCTGTTCCGAAATCGGTAAATACTCTATGCCTTTCGTTTTCTTTTGGCTAAAATTCAAAAAATAGCCTTGCCCCTTGATGTATTCCAACTCACTCCAAATCATTTTTTGGATATCTGAAAACCGTAATCCGGTAAGAGCTGAAAAGAGAGCAGCACGTTTCAGTAATTCATCGTTACAGGGGGTTTTTACGAGACTGTTTAATTCATCAATCGTTAAGTATTCTCTTCTTGTTTCGGCTGCTTTTATTGGGCTTATTCTGGTATTCAGGTCTGTTTGTAAGATTCCGTCTTTGTAGGCTTGTTTTAAGGCGGCTTTTACCTTATTAAAGTATGAAACAGCTGAATTTTGAGAAAGTTTTGTTTTATTGCTTCTGCGGCTCCTTGCCGTGAGTAAATACTCTTTGAACTCATTAATTATTCTTTCATTGAGGTCGGCAAACCTTAATTCTCCGTTTGTGAACTCATCAAGATAATGAAGGGCGGATATCCAGTTGTCGTGGTTCGATGTTTTTCGTTTGTCGGCTAGTTTTTTAAAATATTCGACAAAATTTTGCTCGCCCAGTTCCTTTCGCTTCAATTGTTCTTTCTCATATTGGCTGTAAATTTCGGGTTTGTTTAAATCGTTTTCGCGTTTTTGCCTTATACTTCTGGCTATTCTCAGTGTATCAGTATTGTGCTGTTTGTCGATGGGGTTCTTGGGCTTTTCAAATATGTAAAGCCCCAAAAACTCTCTGCGGGTTGGTTTACCGGTTTTAGGGTGGGGGATAGCTGGCCAAAAGTCAAGATATAGGCTTTTGCGTTTTTTGGAAATGCTTTTTTCTCTTAATGTTACTTTGATTGCCATGCCCTTTTTGTTTTATGATTTTTTTTATTGTCTGATTTAAAAATTTGGTCGATAAGTGGTTTCGGAACATAAGCATACCAGCCTTTTTTTATTTTTGGAATGTGGTTCCGTTTGATGATGTCATACAATGCTTTATCTGAAATGCCGTATTTTTCCTGAACTTCAGAAATGGTATAACAATCTGAAATATCAAATTGACCGGCTTCCCTCCATGTGCTTAAGTCTTTTTTTTGTTGTTCTGGTATTGATTCCCGGATATCTGTATCGGGTAATTCCGTAAATAAAGCATCAAGATCCACCCGCCTTATAATGGTCTTCTTTTCAAGAATGTTGGTGGCTTTCAATTTTCCGGAATTGATGAGTTTATAAACGTTCTGTCGGGAACAATTAATTAATTGAGATACTTCTGTGACAGTTAAAAACTCTTTGGCTTTCAGTTCTTCAATGGGTTTGTTTTTTGTCTTTTTGGTCTCGATATTTGACTTTTGTACTTTTTCGGCTCGTTTTTTTTCTTTGTTTGCCCTGCTTGCGCACCGATGAGAACAGTATTTGGTCACCGTGGTACGGGCCGTAAATTCTTTTCCGCAATACTGGCAGATGCGTTGTACTTTGATATTGCTACTCATTTTTGTACCTAATTTTTGGTTTATTCGCCCGAATAGTGTTTAAATTTGTATTAAAGTGTTCCATTTTGTAAACTTTGTAAACCATTCGGGGTACAAAATTGTCTCATAAAAAATCCAATTCAAGTATTGGTACAACAAAGGTACAAATTTGTACCTTACATCGCAAAATAACACAAAATAGTTATCAACATTGTTCATTAAAAAAAGGCCTTGAAATCAAGGCCTATCGTGGGTTTGGTTGGATTTGGTATCGGTTTTCTTTGTCAACGTTACTTCCCGATACAAAACTGGCTGAAAATATTTCCCAGGATTTCGTCTGTGGTTACTTCGCCGGTAATGGTTCCCAAATGATACAGGGCCTGGCGCAGGTCGATGGCGATCAGATCAGCCGGAAGGTTGGTGTTAAATCCTTGTTTTACCGCCTGAATGGCCTCCTGGGTGCGAACCAGTGCTTCGTAATGCCGTGAATTGCTGACCAGAATGTTTTCGTCAAAACGGTCGTTTTTTACATGATTGACCAGTGTTTCGGCCAAAAGATGGATGTTTTCTTTTCGTTTGGCCGATACGAAAACCGTTTCCAGTTCAAGCAATTCTTTTAAATGGCCGGGAACTTCTTCCAGCTGATCAATTTTATTGGCTACCAGAATAAAATGTTTGTCTTTATGATGGATATACGATTTATATTCTTCCAGTAGTTTTTCCATGTTTTTTTTGTTCATGTTGCTGATGTCGCAGACATAAAGGATCAGGCGTGCCTGTTCAATTTTATCTTTGGTTTTTTCAATGCCCATTTTTTCCACCAGGTCATCCGACGGGCGGAGTCCGGCCGTATCAATAAAACGGAAAGAATATCCTTCTAAAGTGATGGTATCTTCTATGGCATCGCGGGTAGTGCCCGGAATATCCGAAACCAGGGCTTTTTCTTCATTTAAGATGGCATTGAGCAGGGTCGATTTTCCTACGTTGGGTTTTCCGATAATGGCCACCGGGATTCCTTTTTTCAGAACATTACCCATTTTAAACGATTCGATAAGCCGCGAAAGCTCGGCTTGCATTTCGTTGAGCAGGGCCATAAAGTCCCGGCGATCGGCAAACTCCACATCTTCTTCGCTGAAATCCAGCTCCAGTTCCAGCAAGGAAGCGAAATGCACCAATTGTTTCCTTAAGGCGCGGATCTTTTCCGAAAAGCCTCCCCGCATTTGCTGCATGGCCAGCTGGTGGGCTGCTTTTGATTCGGAAGCGATCAGGTCGGCCACGGCTTCGGCCTGGGTCAAATCCATTTTTCCGTTCATAAAAGCCCGCAGGGTGAATTCTCCGGGCCGTGCCAGTCGCGCTCCGGCCTGAAGAAGAGCCTGTAAAAGGGCTTGCTGGATATAAAGGGAACCGTGACAGGAAATTTCAACGGCATCTTCTCCGGTGTAAGAATGGGGGGCTTTAAAGTAACTCAGTAAAACTTCGTCCAGTATTTTGTTGTCTGCAACGATTTCTCCGAAATATAACCGGTGGCTTTGGATATTCCCGATCCGGATGTTTTTATTTGCCGGACGGAAACACCGGAAAGCGGTTTCAAGACTGTTTTTTCCTGAGATTCTGATCATTGCTATGGCTCCGGAACCTGCAGGAGTGGCAATGGCTGCGATGGTGTCTTGATTATAATTGTTTGATAATGAGTTGTTCATGATAAAAATCGAAATTATTTATAAAAAACAAAAATAAGCAAGTTAGTTGAAAAGTTTAAACAAAACATATTACCTTTGGCACTTCTAAAAAAAATTTGGATACAAAAATTTGTTAAAATGAGCATTTTAGTCAATAACGATTCGAAAGTTCTCGTTCAGGGTTTCACCGGGGGCGAAGGCACTTTTCATGCCTCACAAATGATTGAGTATGGAACCAATGTAGTAGGAGGGGTTACTCCCGGAAAAGGCGGACAGCAACATCTGGGAAAACCGGTGTTTAATACGGTAAAAGAAGCGGTTGATGAAACCGGCGCCGATGTTTCGGTTATCTTTGTTCCGCCGCCGTTTGCTGCCGATGCCATTATGGAAGCAGCCGAAGCCGGTGTAAAAGTGATTATCTGTATCACCGAAGGTATTCCTACCGAAGATATGGTGAAAGTAAAAGAATATTTAAAAGATAAAGACAGCCGGCTGGTAGGTCCTAACTGTCCTGGTGTTATTACGCCCGGCGAAGCCAAAGTGGGAATCATGCCCGGATTTATTCATTCAAAAGGTAAAGTAGGAATTGTTTCCCGCTCAGGAACCCTTACCTATGAAGCCGTTGATCAGCTGACAAAAGCCGGATTGGGACAAACCACAGCCATCGGAATTGGCGGTGACCCGATTATCGGAACCACAACCAAAGAAGCCGTTGAATTGTTTATGAACGATCTGGAAACCAAAGGGATTGTGATGATCGGCGAAATCGGCGGAAACATGGAAGCCGAAGCGGCTTACTATATTAAAGAAAACGGTACTAAACCGGTGGTAAGTTTTATTGCCGGGGCAACAGCGCCTAAAGGACGTACCATGGGACACGCCGGTGCTATTATCGGTGGAAAAGCAGATACAGCAGAAGCCAAAAAAGCCATCTTGCGTGAATGCGGTGTGCATGTAGTGGATTCTCCTGCCGAAATTGGAAATAAAATGCTCGAACTTCTTGGAGCATAATTTTTTATCATTTGTAGGTTGAAAGAGGTTATTTGATCATCAAATAACCTCTTTTTTTTGTCGCCATGTCCGGATGGCCTCTTTAAGAAAACCGATGTCTTGCTTTTGTATCATCCATTCGGTTAGCGGAGTGTGGGTTTGTTTGCGGAAAACAATGGCCTGGTAAACAACACTGGCTAGGTAGTTAACGGATGCCGTAATGGCGGCTCCCGTGTATCCGAATGGGGGAATCAGTAAAAAAGCAAAGCTGACGGTGAAGAGAAGGCCGATGCTGTTGGCTTTTAAATTGACTTTAGGCTGCCCGATCCCGGAAAAATAATGACTGAAAATGGTGTTGGCTGCCAAAGCCAGTACGCCCGGACTGAGAAAAAACACAATGGTTTTTATTTCTGAAAACGAACGGCTGAAAACCAGTTGATATACCGGCCGGGGAATGATCCAAAGAATGAATAAGGCCAAAAAGGTTAAAACCAGTGTGAATTTCATCAGCCGGATGCTCAGCTGCCGGGCATATTCCCCATCGCGGCTGTTTGAAATGGCACTGTACTGCACCAGCGAGATGCTTTGTCCGATCAACCGCAATCCTTCGGTTAGTTGTACGCCTGCACTGTAAATTCCAAGCGGTGAGAGTCCCGAAAAAATGCGTAAGACATAAAAGCCCAGCCGTTTGTTCCCGATGTGCAGGGTAACGGCCAGCTGGGTGGGCAATCCGTAACGGATCAGGTCGCGAAACGTTTTTAAAGGCGCTTTAAAAGCAAAGCGCTGTACCTTTTGAAGAACAAAAAACAACGACAGGAAGCCGCCGGTTAGCCACGATGCAAAAAGCGCCGTAACATAAGCCGGTATTCCCTGCTGATGCATAAAGATTAAAGCTACAGAAAACCAGACAAGAAAAACCGTGATTTGAATGGTGAAAAGCAGATTATACAGGGAAATCCGTTTTTGCCCGATGAGCAAATTGTAATGAACCTGCATTAAACTGTTGATAATGACCAGGACAAGGATTTCGGTGTAATAACCTTCCGGAACGATCAGATGGAAAAAATCCGGAAAGAGCCATTCGAATCCGTACCCCGCAGCACCAAATAAAGCGGTTATTAGCAAAACCCACAGGTAAGCGCCAAAAAGAAGGGATGAAACCGGGCTGCGCGAAGTAAAATAAATGAGGGAACCACCGGCAATAAGACCGGTAAACAGTTGTATGACCGTAATATCAAGAACAATAAGACTGATAATGCCAAATCCTTTGCTGCCGACAAAATGGGTTACCAGCAGCAGAATGATCAGGTTGAAAATCGCGTTAATGATTCGAGAACCGGTGGTATGTAAAATATTCCTGAAAATCATGTCCGGAAGCAAAAATAAACCATTCCCCACATAAATTTAACATTATTTAGAGTTTGGTAAGGAATATTTGCAAATTATTTGCGTTTTTTTGAATATGAAAAGCGGGAGTCAAACAAAAAGGAATGACGAGTTTGGCAAGGATTTTGCAATTTTTTGTTTGACTTACGATGAAAAGTATATCTTTGCAACCTAATTTATAATTAATTTAAATAATAAGTTTATGAAAAAATGGATGACAAAAGCGCTCCTGATCTTTGCAGGCGTAGGAGTATTGGCTTTTATGGAAGGTTGTTATCCCGACAATACGCTGACCGTTAGTCAAACGGACGTAGTGGTGACGGGTTACAATGATTCTGTTGATTTTCAGAGTCTTCACACATATTATATGCCGGATACTATTTTCGTACGGCGGGAAGACACAACAGATCAAACTCCGGTAGCCAATCAACAAGCTTACCTCGATGAAATTGCCAAACAGATGTCCGAAATGGGTTACCAACGCTTTACTTTAGCGGATACGGTGAATGGACAGATGCCTGATGTGGAATTGATTGTTTCGGCTCTTGAAAAAACGTATGTTGTAGGGGGCTGGTATTATCCTTATTATCCAGGATGGAGTCCTTGGTTCCCGGGTTGGGGCTGGTATTATCCACCTTATTATTATCCGTCTATTCCGTGGTATTCTGAGTACAAAACCGGTACACTTCTCGTAGAAATGGTGAATAAAGAAGATTATGATGTTGTTCAGGGAGATACGGTTTCCCGTGTTTACTGGAACGGTGCTTTGAACGGAATTTTGGAAGGAAGTAATATTGAAACCCGTACACTTGACGGGATTGACCAGATGTTTAAACAATCTCCGGAAATTAAAACTTCTTCAAAGTAATCATTGAAACAGGAAAAAGATGAAAAAGATAAAAACAATCATAATCAGCGCCGTATTTATGCTTACAGGAATGACAGCCTTTGCGCAGGGCGGCGGTATTTGGAATTTTCAATATGACATGGGTTTCGGTATGGGAAATACCCAGGATTTTATTAGTTCTCCCAGTTTTCGTGGGGCGAGCATCGAAGGCCGGTGGTTTGTTGCCGATAAAATTACCGTTGGTGGCCGTTGGGGCTGGCAGACCTTTTATGAAGATTATGGCGAAGTAACCCGGACCCAGGGAACGTATACGATTACCGGATACAATAAACGGTATATTAACGCCATGCCTTTGCTGGCTACCGTTCATTACTATTTTACCCACTCCAAAATCTATTCCTACATTGGTCTCGGTGTCGGAACGTATTATTTGGATATTCGCGACCAGATGGGAATTTATTACGTCTCAGACAGAACGTGGCGGTTTGGATTGTCTCCTGATTTGGGAGTAGTGATCCCGATTGGTCATAATGTGGGAGTAACCGCTAACTTCCGTTATAACTTTGCTGCGAAAACACAAGATGAAGATTCCCAGTCGTGGCTTGGCCTGGGGATTGGCTTTAGTTATACTTTTTAATAATAATCACCCGTTTGTACAGAACGCCGGCCTTTGTGCCGGCGTTTTTTGTTTGGGGTTGTCTGCGCTGCAAAATGTTTTATTTTTGAATCCGGAATAAATCGACACCATGAAACTTTCCGTTATCATTGTTAACTATAATGTGAAATATTTTCTGGAGCAATGTCTTACTTCGGTAAAAAAGGCTTTGGAAAAGTTAGACGGTGAAGTTTTTGTGGTGGACAATAATTCCGTGGATGGCTCTGTCGAGATGGTCCGGGCAAAATTTCCGGAAGTGCGGCTGATCGTCAACCGGGAAAACCTGGGATTTGCCAAAGCCAACAATCAGGCGATGAAACAGGCCCGGGGAGAATATCTTCTCCTTTTAAATCCGGATACGGTGGTCGAAGATGATACCTTTGAAAAAACGGTGGCTTTTATGGACGAGCACCCGGATGCCGGCGGACTGGGAGTGAAGATGGTGGATGGAACCGGTCGTTTTCTTCCGGAGTCGAAACGCGGATTTCCCACTCCGTTGACCGCTTTTTATAAAATATTTGGCTTGTCGGCTCTTTTCCCGCATTCAAAACGCTTTTCGCAGTATCATCTGGGCTATCTGGATGAAAATGAGATTCATCCGGTGGATGTGCTGGCGGGCGCTTTTATGCTTTTACGGAAAAGTGTGATTGAAGAAATTGGCGGCCTGGATGAAGATTTTTTCATGTATGGCGAAGATATCGACCTTTCTTACCGTATAAAACAGGCCGGTTATACCAATTATTATTTCCCCGAAACGCGCATCATTCATTACAAAGGCGAGAGTACCAAAAAAAGCAGCGTGAATTATGTGCTGGTTTTTTACCGGGCCATGGTGATTTTTGCAAGGAAACATTTGTCGGCAAAACAGGCGGGCGTTTTTACTTTTCTGATTCATATTGCCATCTATTTCAGGGCTTTTCTGGCCTTGTTGTCCCGTTTCTTTCGGCGGATATGGCTGCCGTTACTCGATCTTTCTCTGCTTTCGACCGGCGTTTTTCTCATGAAATGGTTCTGGGAAAAGAATATTGTTTATATGCATGGCGGCCATTACCCTTTGTTTTATATCCATTTTGTCCTGCCAACGTATATTTTTATTTGGATTTTGTCGGTATTTGTAAGCGGAGGATATGACCGGCCGTACCGGATGAAGCCGGTGGTTACCGGGATGCTCTCCGGAACCGTACTTATTTTGATCCTTTATGCGCTTTTGCCGGATGATCTGCGTTTTTCGCGCGGCCAGATCTTGGCGGATGCTTTCTGGGGAACGGCTTCCCTTTCGCTCTTGCGGTTTTTGCTTTATGTTTTGAAAGTGCCGGGGTTCTCTTTGGGAAAACAGCCGAACAGAAGGTTCTTGGTGATTGGCGATGAAGAAGAAGCCCGGCGTGTGGCCGCGATCCTGAAAGAGTCGTATGGCTCTCCCGGTTTCGTTGGGTTGATCTCTCCCGATGAAAAGACAGTAAAACCTCAGGGATTTATTGGAAATATGGCGCAGGTGAAAGATATCATTACCATTTTTGCCATTGATGAGGTCATTTTTTGCTCTAAAAATATTTCTCATCAGACCATTATCGATAAAATGACCCTTTGGAAATCGGAGCAGGTTGATTTTAAAATTGCTCCGGAAGACAGCCTTTCCATCATCGGAAGTAAGTCTATCAATACCCGGGATGAGTTGTATACGGTGGATATCCATTCGGTGGACAAGCCGGTGAATAAACGGATAAAACGTTTGTTCGATTGCGTTATGGCGGTCATCCTTTTGGTATTGTATCCTGTAGCGGTTTGGTTTGTGGAAAACCCGGGTGGATTTCTGATGAATATCTTCCGTGTGCTGGCCGGTTCCCGGACGTGGGTAGGCTATGCGCCGGTTGAAAAAAATACGGTACACCTGCCGGAAATAAAACCGGGGGTTCTGTCTCTGGCTGACGGATTAAAAGACGGGGAGTCTGTCGATGAGGAGACAAAACAGAAATTAAATGTTTTGTATGCCCGTGATTACAAAATGATAAAGGATTTTAATTTGGTGTTTGCTGCTTTCAGGAAGCTGGGAAGAAGACGGTAAGCCGGCAAGTACGTAAAACGGAAGGTCATGGGAAAAATAGGAAAAGCCATAAAAGCAGTGGGAGCCATTGCCCGGAATCCGTGGCTGTTGAACCATGTTTTGGCAGATGACGAGGTCTGGCAAAACTATTTACATAAGAAAGGATATCCGCAAAATGGTTTGCCGGTGGTCGAACCGGACACGTTATTTCCTGATTTTCAGGAAACCTTGTCGGTTTTTGCTTTTCTCGACGGGGGCTCTTTGCCTACCGATTTGGCTTTGTTGAAGTTGTTCGCCCGGCGTTTCCCGGCATGTCATTATTTCGAAATTGGTACCTGGCGTGGCGAGAGTGTAGCCAATGTGGCCGATGTAGCTGCTGCATGTACCACCTTGAATTTGCCAAAAGAAACATTACTCAAAAAAGGATTCTCCGAAAAACATGCCGCTTTGCAGGGGTTTTTCTCCCGTGAAAAAAGCAATATAACCCATCTTGAAGGCGATTCTCTTTCGTTTGATTTTGCTGGGTTGGGCCGGAAATATGATTTGATTTTTATTGATGGAGATCATCATTTCGAATCGGTAAAAAATGATACGCAGCAGGTTTTTGCGCATTTGGTTCACGATAAAAGCGTGGTGGTATGGCACGATTATGCCCGGAATCCTGAAGAAATGCGTCCCGAAGTATTTGCTGCTTTGTGGGAAGGAACACCAAAAGAAAAGCGGCATCGTCTTGTACATGTCGCGCATACCCTTTGTGCGGTTTATCTGCCCGAAAAGGTGGAAACTCATCCCTTGGAATCTCCTGTGATTCCCCGTTTGCGCTTTAAGCTGAATATTGAAACACACAAAATTTAGTTTGTATTTGTATTAGATTGTAAAACAGTTGTTTGTGTGGTGTTTTGTTGATGTTTTAATGCGTGAATTCCCCAGGATTTAATCCGTTTTCAGTTTCCTGAAAAGAATTGTTATGTCCTTGTCCTGAATATGTTATTTTTGTAGCTGGAATTATGGGTAGAATTTTAGCAATAGATTACGGACAAAAACGTACCGGACTGGCCGTTACGGATGAGCTTCAGCTGATTGCCAACGGACTGGAAACCGTGGCCACGAAAGACATCTGGAAATATCTCTCTGATTACTTAAAGCGTGAGAAGGTGGATGTGATTGTGGTGGGCGAACCCCGCGACATGAAAAACCGTCCGTCGGATGCCAGCCGGTTTGTGGAACCTTTTGTCCGGAAGCTGAGAAAGACGTATCCCGAGATGAAAATTGAACGTTATGATGAACGGTTCACTTCCAAAATGGCTTTTCAGGCCATGATTGACAGTGGGCTGGGAAAGAAAAAAAGACAAAACAAAGCCTTGGTGGATACCATTAGTGCTACCCTGATTCTGCAGTCGTATCTTGAATCTGTAAAATTTTAAAAATTATGATGTTACCCATCACAGCATATGGCCATCCTGTTCTGAAAAAGAAAGGAGAAGAGATCGATAAGAATTATCCGGAACTGGATAAACTTATCGAAGATATGTTTGAAACCATGTACGAATCGAACGGCGTGGGGCTGGCGGCTCCGCAAATTAATCGCTCCATTCGTCTGTTTATTGTGGATGCTTCTCCTTTTGCTGAAGAGTATCCTGAAGCACAGGATTTTAAAAAAGTATTTATTAATGCTCAGCTGGTAAGAGAAGAAGGGGACGAATGGGAATTTGAAGAAGGATGCCTGAGTGTGCCCGGTATCAATGAGTATGTCTCGCGAAAACCGGTCATTTACCTGAGCTATTATGATGAGAATTTTGAGTTTCACGAAGAAGAGAAATTTGACGGAATAAAAGCCCGGATTATTCAGCATGAGTACGATCATACCGACGGGATTTTGTTTGTGGACCGGCTTCCGGCGTTTAAGAAATTATTGCTGAAACGAAAACTGAGTGATATCAGTGTGGGGAAACATGGGGCCAAATACAAAATGATTTACCCGAAAAAAAGGGTTAAGAAATAGTTTTAGCGGGAAGATAGAAGCGGGAAGACCGAAGTTGGGAGCGGGAAGACGGAAGCTTGAAGAGGAAAGTGTGAGACGGTTAATTCAGATTAGGATTCACCGGGAATTTGGCCCACAACCGGTAATCGCTGCCCAGTTTGCGGGTTAGCTTTTTCCATAAAATACGCGGGTCTGTTTTGAAGATAACATCCGATGTAGCCGTGACCACGGCCCATGAGTTTCTTTTTAATTCATCATCCATCTGATGGGCTCCCCAGCCGGCATATCCGATAAAAAAGCGGCTGTTTTCGCTGTTTAATTTTTTTAATTGAGAGAGTTCAATCACGTCGTCCATGCTTCCGCCCCAAAACAACCCCTTGCTTACTTCTATCGAGTCGTTGATTTCGTCTCCCAGGGTGTGGATAAAAAACAACCGGTTGGGTTCTACCGGGCCACCGATATAAAGTGGTGCATCCAGTTCCGGAAATTCTTCCGTTACTTCGCTGATCTTTTTGTTTGTGGGTTTGTTTAAAACCAGGCCAAATGAGCCTTCATCGTTGTGTTCAGCAAGCAAAATAACCGAGCGGCCAAAGTAATAATCACCCATAAAGGGCTCTGACAACAGCAAACGCCCCTTTGCCGGTTTTAAATGATTGGGTTTTATTTGTACCAGTCGGTCAATTTTCATTTTTCCTGATATTCTTTTAATTTTACACTTTTATTTAATCAAAAAACATACCAAATATTTTGCAACCATCCGATAATCATTCGAAGTTTATAGCCTTACGCAAGGCCTTTCCGTACTTTGTATTCCAAAGTTACTCCATTTTTCGGACAAAAACAAGTTTGCGGCTTGTTTTTTCGTTTGATCTGGCCGGGAAAGTGCAGTTTTATCCGGAACTGGATATCCCTTTGCGTTCGTTTTATTCTGTCCGTCAGATGCCTGATGAAGTATTGGAAAATCTGGCTTTTCAGATTGGCATGACAGAACTGGTAAGTTATTGGAAAGCGGCTTGCCCGCCGGTGATTAAAATTCGTGCCGGCCGTTTGGATGCAGAACAAACGGCCTGGTGGAAGAAACTGTACTTTCACGGCCTGGGTGAATTTTTTTATCTTAACGGAATACAGGTTCAGGAAGAAGACTTTGTGCAGATCTTGTCTGAAGGGGAACCGGTAAAACCGGTGAAGACAGTTTTGGATGACAAAAAAGTGCTGGTTCCGATTGGCGGAGGAAAAGATTCTATCGTGACCCTGGAACTACTGAAAAAGGGCTCTTTTGAGTTGTTTCCGTTTTTGTTGAATCCGCGTGCGGCCAGTTTGTGTACCATTGAGATTGCCGGATTTACTCCGGAAGAATCGGTTATCGTCCATCGAAAATTGGATCCGGCTTTGCTGAAACTGAATGAAGAAGGGTTTCTGAACGGCCATACTCCTTTTTCGGCCCTGCTGGCTTTTGTTTCGTCACTTACTGCTCTGCTGTCAGGAAGCCGGTACATCGCTCTTTCCAACGAAAGCAGTGCCAATCAGAGTACGGTTCCCGGATCAAAGATTAACCATCAGTATTCCAAGTCGTTTGAGTTTGAAAATGATTTTAACCGCTATCTGAAAAAATACATCCATCCCGATTTGCATTATTTTAGTTTTTTACGGCCGGTCAACGAATTGCAGATTGCCGCTTTGTTCTCTAAATTTCCGCAACATCACATGAGTTTCCGGAGTTGTAATGTGGGAAGTAAAACCGATAGCTGGTGCGGTAACTGTCCCAAATGCTTGTTTACTTTTATCATTCTGTCTCCATTTTTGCCGGCAGAAAAGCTCCGGAAAATTTTTGGAAAAGATATGCTGGACGACAGGGCATTACAACCGCTCATGGACGAGCTGAACGGCACGGCTGCTGTAAAACCGTTTGAATGTGTGGGCACGCCCTCTGAAGTTAATGCTGCCCTGGGGCAGGCTGTGGATACCGGAAAGGTTCAGCCCGGGAAAGCATTGGTAGCTTCTTCTCTTACAAAGAATCCGCTTTCTGCAAAAGCCGATTTTCCGGCTTTGCTTCATGCCTGGAATCCTGACCATCAATTACCGCCGGCCTTTTTAAAAATAATCCAAAAAGCAGTTGATGATGTTGCCGTTTGAAGATGTTTTTTCTCCCGTTCGATCGGTGCTGATCCTGGGCTTCGGCAGAGAAGGTCAGTCCACCTACCGTTTTTTGCAGCGGTATTATCCGCATTGCCGGATTGGTGTGGCGGATAAAAATCCGGATGCGGTTGCCGGAGAATTACCGGTGACGTGCCATTTGGGAGAGGAATATTTGAATGCTTTGTCTGGTTATGATTTGATTATGAAATCGCCGGGTATCCGGTTGGAAAAGGTGGATGAGAAACTTCGTGAAAAGATCACTTCACAAACCGACCTGTTTTTGCAGGCTTATGGCAGGAAAACCATCGGGGTAACCGGAACCAAAGGGAAAAGTACGACGGTAAGCCTGATCCATCATTTGTTGCAAAAAACAGGATTTCGCTCTGTTCTGATGGGGAATATCGGTCTTCCGGCCTTTGATTTTATTGACCGGATAGAACAGGCTGATCAGCTGGTTTATGAACTTTCGGCACATCAGCTACAGGATGTACATGCCAGCCCGCATATTGCTGTTTTGCTGAATATTTACCCGGAACACCTTGATTATTTCGGGGATTTTGAAAAATACAAAGCGGCAAAGCAGAACATCTTTCGTTTTCAGCAAGCCGGTGATAAAGCAGTGTGTGGCGAAAAACCGGAAGGTGCTTCGTTTTTTTGTGACGAGATACGGGGTACCGATCTGCAAAAAATTCAGGAGAAAGATCTGCTGCGTCAGACCGGATTAAAAGGACAGCATAATTTGAAAAATATTCTGGTGGCTTTTAAAGTATTGCAGTATCTTGATGTGGATGAAAGCCGGTTGTCCGGGGCTTTGGCGGGTTTTAAAGGATTGCCGCACCGGATGGAATATGTGGGAAATTTTGGTGGAATAGATTTTTATAACGACAGCATTTCTACGGTTCCGGAGTCGGCTATGGCAGCCGTGCAAAGTATTCCGGAAACTGATACCCTTATTTTGGGCGGGTACGATCGCGGGGTGGATTATCGACAGCTTATCCGTTTCTTGTCGCAATCGGCGGTGCAAAATTTCTTTTTTATCGGGCAGGCCGGAGAACGGATGTTTCAGATGTTTTTAGCACAAAAACCAACAGATAAAAATTTGATTCCGGTAGAGAATCTGCAAGAAGTCTTTGTAAAATTAAGATCCTTAAAGGCTGTTTCGTGTTGTTTGCTTTCGCCCGCCGCTGCCAGCTATGACCAATTTCATAATTTTGAGCACCGGGGCGATCTTTTTAAAAAGGAAGCCAGACGATTTTCTCCTAAAAAATAAACGGGGCTTTTGCCCCGTTTATCGTGATTATTATTATTTGGATTCCTTTTTTTCTTCTGTAACGGCTTCCTCTTTTTTGGCTTTGGCCGTTGTTTTTTTGGTAGTGGTTTTCTTGGTTGTCGTTTTTTTAGCTGTTGTCTTTTTGGTTGTCGTCTTTTTTGTGGTGGTTTTCTTGGCTTTAGGAGCTTCTTCGCTTACTTCAGCTTTTTTTTCGGGAGTGGTTTTTGCCTGAGCCGGTTTTACATATTTATTTTTTCTTTTCTTTTTAGGTCTTAATCGTCCATACGAGCCATTTACAATCTTTCCTCTTTTTGTTTTTTTGTCACCTTTTCCCATAATATTATTGTTTTAATATAAATGAATGATTATAATTCTATTAAGAGCCGTAAAATTATTAAAAAATCGGAAGCCGTCAAAACGAAGTCGTTCTTTTTCTGTTTTGTAAGAACTCTTTCTCGAAAAGATCAGCATGTTTAATGGTTCGTTTGGCCCATTCAATTTTAATATCCAACTTCTCTTCTTCCGGAATTTGCCAGGGGATATCCGATTTTCTTAACTTTTCGGTGAGGGTGAAAAGGACAAGCGCTGCCGAAACGGAAATGTTGTAACTTTCGGTAAAACCGTACATCGGAATCCGGAGATATTCATCAGCTTGTTCAATGGCTATGGGGGAGAGCCCTTTGAGTTCTGTTCCAAAAACCAGGGCAATCTTTCCGTCAAGGGATATTTCGTCTAAGGTTTGATCGTTTTTGTGAGGCGTGGTAGCCACAATGCGATATCCAGCTTTCCGCAGTGCCTCATAAGCCACCGGTGTATTGTTTTCCGCCTGATTATATTTCTTTAAATCAAGCCATTTGGATGATCCCATCGCCACCTCCGGATTAACCTGATAGGTGTTTCGGTTTTCGATGATGTGAATGTCCTGAACACCGGTAAGGTCAGCGCTGCGTAAAACAGCGCTGGCATTGTGGGGCTGGTAAATGTCTTCCAAAACCACAGTAATATGTCTTGTCCGGTATTGAATAACCCGGTCGAAAAGCTTTTTGCGATTTTCGGTTAAATACTCACATAAATATTGATAAAAATCTTTTTTAGTCTGATAATCCATAGGCTATAAATCTTTCTTCGGATACATGTAATTCCACCATTGGGGCTGATCTTTTAAATATTTAGCCAGCCAGGCAAAAATGGTTTTTTGCCACAAAATCCGTTTGTTGTATTCGATAATATGGTGGTTTTGTCCTTCGATCTCAACCAATTCAACCGGCCGTCCGAGAAGTTTCAAGGCGGTATAAAGCTGAATGCTCTCGCCGGTAGGTACATTGGTGTCGGCGGTGCCGTGTAACAGCAACATCGGCGTATGGATTTTATTGGCCAAAAACAGCGGACTGTGATCCACATAAAGTTTCTTGTTATTCCACGGAAAACTGTTGGCCGAAGCTACCGAACTGTATAAATAGCCCCAGTATCCCTGGCCCCAGTAAGAGGTGATGTCACTGATTCCGGCATGGGCAATGGCGGTGGTGAAAATGTCGGTTTGGGTTTGTAACCACATGGTCATGTATCCACCATAGGAAGCACCAAGACAGGCTACCGCTTTGGGATTTACCTGTGGATGGGCCTGAATAAACTTTTTAGTACCTTCGATAATGTCTTTGGCATTTTGTTTTCCCCATCCGTTTACATGAATAGCAGAAAAATCCTGGCCATAGCCGGTGGCTCCGCTGGGTTGCAGGTCGTAAACAATGTAACCCATAGCAGCAAACAGGTTTTTCGGATAACGGCCGCCAAAATCTCTTGATGTGGGCACAGTTCCGCCGTAATAGTAAACCAGCAACGGATATTTTTTCTGCGGATCGTAATTGGGTGGATAATAAATGCGTCCTTCTATGGTTGTTCCTTTATCATTTTTAAAATTCCAGTCTTCGGTTTTTCCAAATTGTACCCGGGCAAAAAAGTTCTTTTCCGGATCGGCAATTTTTTGCTGCTGACTGTTTTCCAGATTGTAAACCCAACCCGTGGTGGGGTACGAAATGTTGCTGCCGCAGTAACTAACTACCGGTGCTTTCCGGGCAAAACTTACCCGCGTAATTACATCGGTTTTTACCGGAAGGGCATGAAAAGTCTGGTTAGCCGGATTGTATTTCCATAAATTCACATAAGTCCGGTCCTGACTGAGAAAATAAATTTGTCCGTCTGTCAGATTCCACCAGGCTTGTTCAATGGAAGGATTGTAATTTTTGGTAATGGGTTTCACCTTTTTGGTGGCTATTGTATAGATGTAGGCCTGAATGTCGAAATCATTGGGGATTTTGGCTTTTTTCAAATGAATTCCGGCTCCGTGAAACATGGCTGCACTTCCGGTGACCAGTAGCTTTTTCCCATCGGGTGAATAGACTGCTGTTCCGCCAAAATGGGCATTCCAGATGGTGTCCACTTTCCGGGTTTTCAAATTCATTTGCATCATGATTTGACGGGTGTAAGGCCTTTGGGTATAATCCGGAAAACTTTCAGAGAACAGAATGTGGCTTCCGTCCGGTGAAATATCCTGCAGGTTTTGAGTGAGATATCCGTGGGTAAGCGGACAAGTACTGTGATCTGCCAGACGGAAAAGGTATAATTGTGTCCGTTGGCGGTACCAGGGCCAGCGGTCGGGCATTCCTTCCAGTTTAAAAACCCCCGATTTGTTTTTCGTGTATTTTTCGCGTATGGAGTAAATAATGAAATTGCCATTGGGACTCCAGGTATACTGGGTAAATTTTTCAGGCGTTTTCATTAACAGCTTTTCCTTGTGGGTCGTAAGATCGTAAATTTTTAATGCCGATACGGGGCCGTCTTTGGTCAGGTAGGAAATCTGTTGTTTCCCGGGAACCCAGGCGGCCTGTTTCAGGTTGCTGTGTTGGGATGAAAAGAGAACTTTTCCGGTAGAAATGTTTTTGATCTCAAACCATTTTTCGGTTTCGCCTTTCGGCGGATAGGTTTCCGAATACCGCAACATGATGAGCGTGCCGTCATCGTTTAAACTTACCGAAGTGAGTTTTTGTCCCAGCAACAGGTGGTCAATGTCCATAAATTGTTTGTCGGAAAGAGAAAGGGATAAAGAAGAAACCGGATAGCTTTTTTTGGGAAGTAATGATATTTTTACCGGCATTGTTTTTTCTCCTTTTTTGGCCAGCCATTTTATGGCTACAAGATATTTTCCGGGTTCAAGAGTAAGTGTAGTGCTCTGAAAATCTGCTTTTTTCTGAAACTGATACTGGGAAAGTTTCTTTTCTTTTTTTATGAAGATTTCAAAAGGCTGCGGACTTTTCGCTTTCAGGGTGAGTTTTACGAAACGGTTGGCCCGAAGGTAAAATGCCTGACGGTAAATGGCGTATGGCGTTTTGAAATTTGCCGGAAAAACCGCATCGGAGCTTTCGGCTTGCCACTTGACCGGTTTTTTCCCGTCAAACAAAAAGACTTTTCCGTTTACCGGATCGGTTACTTCTTTTTGGTTGTATTTTAATAAATCGACCGGTTGAAATATTTTGCCTTCGAGATTGGGCTGGCCCGGAAAAGCAGGCATCTGTACGGTTTGTGGTCCTGCAATGAGAAAACGGGTTACCGAAAGGCTTTGTGTGGTCGTATCCTGGCTGTATACTTTCCATACGAAAAGGAAAAAAATCACGAAAAGAAATAAGCTGTTTTTTTTCATTTTATCGGGAGTTTTTAAATTAAAATGATAATCGTTTGTTGGGTAACGGGGGCGGAGGCGGAGGAAGTGCCGGCATCCCGTCATCCGGTTTGTTGTCGTCCGGAGCAATGTTTTTGGGATTCAAAATATCATTTTTCATGTCGAGCTGCATTACGTTTTCCAGCGAGCTCTTTACATATCCGGGCGGAATTTGAAAAATGGCTTCCGGTACTTCTGTTTTTTTTATCTGGGTGACTGTGGTGACTATCTGGTTCCCGTTGCCTGCATAATTTACCGATTTTAAAATGTATCCGTTGCTCAAAAGCCGGAAATAAGCCGTGCTGTGTCCCAGACTGTTTTCTATGGCCAGCGGACTGAGCGCCTGATTCAGCGACATGAGCTGTTTGATTTTTTCTGCTGACAGCGGTATTACCCGCGAAGTAATCCATACCGTTTGCCTGAGGTTACTGTCAATAACGATATTATATTCCTGGACCGGATAACCCAGCAAGGTATCGGTTTTTCCGGTTTTTTGCACCGTAACCCGTGGGCGGACAGAAAGCGTATCTACTGTGTCTTGCGGATGATCAATGGCGGCAATGGCTTTTCTTATCCGGGGTTTGTCTTTTTCAGGGGCATAGGCCAGCAGTTTGACCAGTTGTTCTTTGGCCATGGCGGCTGTGGTTTGTTGCAGATCGTTCACCGTTCCTTGCCAATAGGCCTGATGTTGGGAGAAAATCAGGGTAATCTGTTTTTTGTTGATGTTGATAATACTAACCGATGTGGGACGATCGTACCGGATTAAACTGTCCTGAATAAAAATAGCGCTATACGTCTTGTTGCCAAACCGGTCATGGCTTTCTTCGGTGATATACCATCCGGCAAAGGTTTTTAATGGTAATAACAGCAGTAAAAATAGAATCGTGTCAATTATCTTCCTCATAAAAAGTTGTTAAATACCTGCTTATCCACCCGGCAAATCATTTATTTTTTGTCCCACAAAGATAAAAATTTACGGCGGCCTGTTTTATTATATCGAATAAAAATATACTTTTGCAGACTCAAAAAAATCCGTACAATGTCGAAAAAGAAACATCAGGAAGAAAAGACGCAACATCAGTTTGAAAATATCGAACAGTCTCTTTCCAAAACAGAAGAGTTTATTATTGAGAACCAGAAGGTTCTGACTATTATCGTCGCCGTTATTGTGTTGATCGTACTGGGATTCTTTGGCGTGAAGAAATATTATCTGCAGCCAAAAGAAAAAGAAGCCCAGGAACAAATTTATATGGCACAGCATTATTTTCAGGCCGATTCGCTGGATAAAGCGTTATATGGCGATGGAAATAACCTCGGATTTGTGGACATCGCAAAAATGTACAGCATTACCAAAGCGGGTAATCTGGCCGATTATTATGCCGGTATCTGTTTCCTGAAAAAAGGAAATTTTGATAATGCCATAAAATATCTGAAAAAATTTGACAGCGACGATGAAATTGTTGGTCCCATGGCAAAAGGAGCATTGGGTGATGCTTACCTTGAAAAAGGGGATAAGGAAAAAGCGGTGAAATATTACATGGAAGCCGCTAATTTGCGGGATAATGAATTTACCAGTCCTTTGTTCCTGCTGAAAGCCGGTGAAGTGGACGAAATGCTGGGAAATTATGATAAAGCCATTGAAGCTTACAAACGGATTCAGCAAGATTATTATAAAAGTCTTGAAGCAAGAGATATTGAAAAATATATTGCCCGTGCACAAGAACTGAAAAAACAGAAGTAACCGATATTGATTACCGTATAAAAAACCTGATGGAAACACCATCGGGTTTTTTTATTTCCCTATCTTCGTCATAATTTCGCTGTTTTAAACAGAAGCGTAAAAACGGAAAAATGAACAAAGAAAAAGAAGCATTGCGCATCGTATTTATGGGAACTCCGGATTTTGCTGTGGCTTCGCTGGAGGCCATTTTAAAAGCCGGATATCCTGTGGTTGGAGTAATTACTGCTCCGGACAAGCCGGCAGGCCGTGGCAAAAAACTAACCCCCTCGCCGGTGAAAAAATATGCGCTTTCCAAAGGCCTGGAGATTCTTCAGCCGTCCCGTTTAAAAGATCATCAGTTTTTGGAGCAGTTAAAGGCCTTGCAAGCCGATTTGCAGGTGGTGGTAGCCTTTAGGATGTTGCCTGAAGTGGTTTGGAATATGCCGCCCATGGGAACCATTAATCTGCATGCTTCCCTGTTGCCGCAGTACCGGGGAGCGGCGCCGATTCACCATGCGGTGATGAACGGAGAAAAAGAAACCGGATTGACAACTTTTCTTTTGCAAAAAGAAATCGATACGGGAAATATTTTGCTTCAGCGCAAGCTTTCGATTGGCCCTGACGAAACGGTGGGCGAGTTACACGACCGGATGATGGAAGCCGGAGCGGAGCTGTTGGTGGAAACCATCGAAGGGTTACGGAAAAATGAAATCCGGCCAATTTCCCAGGATGAATTGATACGTCCCGGAATGGAGCTAAAACCGGCTCCTAAAATAAAGAAAGAAGATTGCCGCATTGACTGGAATAACGATGGGGAAACCCTGCATAATTTTATTCGCGGATTAAGTCCGTTTCCCGGTGCATTCTCATTTTTAAAATCCCCGGAAGGGAAAACCTATCAGGTGAAAATTTACCGGGCTTCTTTTGAAAAAGATCCTGAACAGTTGCATCCCGGCACGATTCTTACCGATGGAAAAACTTTTCTCAAAGTAGCCGTTGTGGGCGGTTTTGTCCGGCTTTTGGAATGGCAGTTGCCAGGGAAAAAACGGATGGATACGGAAACCATTCTTCGTGGATTTTCGTTGGATGACCGCTGGCGATTCGAATAAATCCGGTAAAATGTTTTCTTTGTTTTTGTTGCAGAAGAGTGAAATGGGCTCTTGACGGGTTTTTTCTGTGTTGTTTCCGCTTCTTTATTGTACCGGTAAATTCGGGGTGAAAACGTGTCAAAGTCCCTGTTTTCGGGCTTTTCAGGGGCTTTTTTATTAACAAAATGCATGATTTATTAACATTTATTCACTTTTTTGGGTATATGTGCTTGCATTTGATTGATTTACCATTATATTTGTTACATCAAAATGTTTAAATGTTAATTAAAAATTTAAAATTATGAACAAAGCTGAATTGATTGACGCTATGGCTGCAGGTGCAGGCTTAAGCAAAGCAGATGCTAAAAAAGCCCTTGATGCATTTATTGGTGCTACTACTGATGCCCTTAAAAAAGGTGATCGTGTTGCCTTGGTAGGTTTTGGTTCCTTTTCTGTTTCCACCCGCTCGGCCAGAAAAGGTCGCAATCCGCAAACGGGTAAAGAAATTAACATCCCTGCTAAAAAAGTAGTGAAATTTAAAGCAGGTGCTGATTTGTCAAAGGGCGTAAAATAAACGCATCTTTACTTCAGTAAAAAAAACGTCCGGTAGGTAACTGCCGGACGTTTTTTATTTCCTGCTTTTTACCGGCAAATAATCGGCGTGACGATAGATAAACCGATAGGGAAGCAAAGCATCCTCACCGGCATAATCTATTCCAATACGTGGGGTAATTTCTATTGCTTCGTCCGGAAGGAGAAGGCCATCATCGGCAATCCAAAGTATTTCTCCGGTCAGGTTTAATGCATTATGTTCCCGGGTAATGCCCATGGCCTGGCATAGCTTAGCAGGCCCGTTGCACAGTTGTTTCAGGTTATTTATTTTGCGACGCTTGATCATCGTGTCAATCCCTTCGGTGGGAATAATTCCCCGCACTAAAACGGCGTGTGGGATGTCCTTTTGATTGGTCACTACATTAAAAAGGTGATGCATACCGTAAGAAAAGTAAACATAGCTGAAGCCTCCCGGAAGATACATGGTTTCGGTACGGGGTGTTCGTCTCCCGTTGTAGGCATGCGAGGCTTTGTCGGTTACGCCGGCATAAGCTTCGGTTTCGGCAATAATTCCTCCGGTGAGTTTTCCTCCGATACGGCTAAAAAAATATTTACCCAGCAGCGACCGGGCAATTTGTACGACATCCGGTTGGCGGTAAAAGGAATACGGAAGTTTTTTCACTATTCAAAACATTAAAAATAATAGCTGTATCCGGCGGATGCCGTAAGATACATGATATCCATGGTGATCTTTTGCAAATAGGGTTTCCCATCGTATCCAACGCCTGATATGTTGTCAAAAGTGGGTTTTGAACGAAGAGCCCGTACCGAAAGGAAAACCCCATGATGATTGGTTTTTAAAATGAATTTGGCTTCCAGGCCGTAAGCAAAAGAAAAAGCTTTGCCGCGTTGCCGATAATAAGTATAGGTAGGATTGGGCCCCGGAGGAATAAAACTGGTGCTGTTGATCGTGTACTCCGGTGAATAGGTTCCCATGCCGCCGATTAACGGGGAAACTTCGGTAAAAATACTGCTGCTCAAAGGAATTTGAATGTAGTACCGAAAGTAGATTCCGCCAATGCTCCATCCCAACGGACTGGAAATCTCGTGTTGGGCATCATCTAATAGTTGTCTGTAATAATCAGCTACTTTAGACATGCTGTATTTGGCGTCGTTAAATTCTACATCGACTCCTACACCAAAAAAATCAGAAAACTGATAACTGTAACTGACTTGAATATGATATCCTACGGCTGATGCGCCGGAAGAACTATCTGCCAGGTTGCTGTCGGACAGGTCTTTCAATGGAAACATGGCTCCGGCCGAAAGGTCAAAAGTTTGTTCTCCGGTTTGCCCAAAAGCTGGTGACAGCAGGGTAAACAGCAAAAAGATAATGGCAAGTTTTTTCATGATTTTGAATTTTAAAATGAATCCGGGTTCGTTTGGTTTTATAACGCGTGATGGCTATTTATCAGCATGATCAGAAATTTAACGTAAAAATAAGGAGAAAAAAGAACAAAAACGAGTTTATTGTAAATATTTTGTGGTTAAAGCTGAATAAACCGGGGATTATTCCAGCTGCAATTCGTCAGAAAGCTGTAGTTTTTCATCCGGACGACGCAGGATAGAACGGTTGTCGAGAAGCCACTGAATAACCGAAAGAATCTTTTCTTCGTCATAATTTCCGGCTAAAGGAACAATTTCATACAAATGCTTGGGGCCTGATAGCAATAGGTTACGGATATTTTCCTTAATCTTTTCAAATTCAATGTTGGAAAGACCGGTTTCGTTCATCGATAGGCAAACGTCGCAAATACCGCACCGGTTACTGTTTTCTTCGCCAAAATAGCGTAAGAGCTGAATGCTCCGGCATTCTTTGTCGTTGTTGACAAAATCAATGAGCGCATCTAGACGTTGTAAAGCGGCTATTTTTAAGTTCCGGTAATTCTCCGGAGAGAAGTTGATGTTTTCAACGGGTAACCGTTCGATATTGTAGAAAATTTGCGGATCGGTTTGTACCGGATAATAGCTCACAATTTTTAATTTACTGAGGTGAGATAAACCGGCAATCACTTTTTCTACCGGAAGGTCTGTTCTTTTGGCCAACTGTTTCTCATAAATGGTAACATAATCGGTAAACAGCCCGCCGTACGATCGAAGCAGTTCTTTTAAAAGCCGTTCGTATTTTGGGTTTTCGACAATGAAACGGTATAGCTCGCGGTTATCGGTTAAGATTTTTAGCCGGGAAAACCGTCCTCCCGATTCGTCATACGAGAGATATCCTTCTTTTTCCAGTAATTTAATGGCGCTATAGGTGCTTAAAAGCCCAAAACCGTATTGTTGGGTAAAATCGGTGATGCGGAAGCGAAATCCGGTGTCTTTTCCGGAACCTTCCGGAAGCTGGAAATAGTTTCCCAGGGCATTGTAAATTTTCCGGATAACCGGAATTTCAGGAAATGATTCCGTAAGTTGTTTTTTGGCGTGACCAATGTCCTGGTTATTGAAAAGGAGTGAGGCTACGGCTGGTTTCCCGTCGCGTCCGGCACGTCCTGCTTCCTGGAAATAAGCCTCCAGGCAATCCGGAAGGTGATAGTGAATTACTTGCCGTACATCCGGTTTGTCGATTCCCATACCAAAAGCATTGGTGGCCACCATTACTCTGATTTGTCCCAGCATCCAGGCATGTTGCCGTTGGTTGCGTTTTGTATTGTCCAGCCCTGCATGATAATAGGTTGCCGATATTTTGTTTTTTATAAGGATATCAGCCAATTCACGTGCTTTCCTCCGGTTGCGGACGTAAACAATGGCAGTTCCCTTAGCATTTTGTAAAAGCCGGATCATCCGGCTGGTTTTGTCATTTTCGCGGTAAACGAGGTAAGCCAGATTGTTCCGTTTGTAGCTGCTCCGGAAAAGGTTAGGCTGTTTAAAATGCAATTTTTCCATGATGTCGGTTACAACCCGCGGTGTGGCAGTTGCACTGAGGGCCAGCACCGGGACATCCGGAAAATATTTTCTGATTTCTGCAATGCGAAGATAGGGTGGCCGGAAATTGTATCCCCATTGCGAAATACAATGCGCCTCATCAACGGCAATCAGGTTGATGTTGATTTTTACAAGAAGTTGTTGAAAAGCTGCATTAAGCAGGCGTTCCGGCGAAACATACAGAAACTTTAGCTGTTGGTGGATAGCCTGCGAATAGATGGATTCAATTTCGGTGTAGTATAATCCGGTGTAGAGGGCTTTTGCCGGGATGTTCATTTTTCGTAACCGGTCGGTTTGGTCTTTCATCAGGGCAACCAGCGGCGTGATGACCAAACAGCATCCGGGACGCATCAGTCCGGGAATCTGAAAAGTCAACGACTTGCCTCCACCGGTGGGCAAAAGGCCAAAAGTATCTTTCCCAGCCAATACGGAATCGATAATTTCTTCCTGCATGGGCCTGAAATGACTGTATCCCCAATATTTGGTCAATATTTCCCGGGCTTCTTTGCTCAAAATCGTATTTTTTATCACCTGATTTTGCTGCAGTAACCTGATGTTATTGCCTTTTATCCGGTGCTTTTAGCAAATATAAGAAACTATTGAATGTGAACAATAAGCTAACATGGTTTTGATGCTCCTGACCTTACCTTTTAAACGCAACTGCTGTCCGTATTTATTGTTTTGCGACACTTGTTATTTAATTAACAATAACTATTATCTTTGTTGAAGAAATGAGATTCAGGTTATGACTCGAAAAAATTGCTGAAAATGAATAACGACATACGGCAGGGAAATACGGATATTAAAGATGGAGAAGTGATGATTAACTTTTCCGATGAAAACGACCAGCCCGGTTTTAACAGGATCAGTGCCAAACCGGCTGTTATTTTTGACAAGGAACGTTCAAAAAAACTACTGAATGATAACCTTGCTTTTATTGAGATTGCGAAGCCCTGTTTAAGCCATTTAACGGAATTATTAAATAAAACAGGTTTCATCGCAATCTTGTCAGACAAAGACGGTATTATTTTAGATGTGACGGGGGAAGAAGACGTGCTGAAAAAGGCTGAAAAATTAAATCTGTCTTTGGGGACTTCCTTTAATGAAAAGGATGTAGGAATCAATGCAATAGGACGTGCAATTTTGGAAAACAAACCTGTTCAGGTAACAGGGAACCAACATGCTTTGAAAATATTTTATGCGTGGACGTGTGCTGCTGCACCTATACACGATGCCAAGGGAAATATTTTGGGCGTATTGTGTTTAGCCGGGAAAAAATCGAACAGGCAAATTCATACTTTAGGTTGGGTAATATCAACGGCCAAAGTAATTGAAAATAGAATCGAGAATAAATTGGTCCAAAAACAATTGTATGATGCGCAGTACTATGCTTTTGCTATGATGAATCAATTGTCTTTTGGACTTTTTGCCATAGATAAAGAGGACAAGATTATTTGGGCCAATAACACCGGTTGCCGGATTATAAATATCAAACGGAGCCTTCTTATTAATACTTCCATCAATGATATTTTTCCGACATGGCCCAAAGTCAGAAAGATGTTGCAATTAAAAAGGGATTTTATTGATGAAGAACACAGTTTTAACATTCCCGGCTTGCATGAGAATTTTCTGTTCAATGCGTATCTTATTCATTCGCAAGAAAATGAGATTATCGGATATCAGCTTTCTTTCCGGCCGTTCAAACGTTTTTTGGGCCTGGCCAATAAATATGTGGGCATGGTAGCTACTCATCAATTTGATGATATTTTTTGTGTAAGTGATAAAATGAAAAA
Organism: Candidatus Sulfidibacterium hydrothermale; assembly: GCF_020149915.1. GTDB lineage: Bacteria > Bacteroidota > Bacteroidia > Bacteroidales > F082 > Sulfidibacterium > Sulfidibacterium hydrothermale. The sequence goes on along the minus strand of NZ_CP083760.1, from coordinate 2,157,947 downwards.
GATAATAGAGTATGCACGTACAGTAGCACATAGCCCGGCTTCCATATTAATAACCGGTGAAAGCGGCACGGGAAAGGAAGTTTTTGCTCAGGCGATTCATAATGCAAGTGAACGAAAACACGGTTGTTTTGTGGCGATCAACTGCGGCGCTATTTCACCCTCTTTGATTGAAAGTGAACTGTTTGGATATGAAGAAGGAGCCTTTACCGGTGCGGTTAAAGGCGGACGTATTGGTAAATTCGAAATGGCAAATGGAGGCACTTTATTTCTTGATGAAATTGGCGATATGCCGATGGAGATGCAAATCAAACTATTAAGAGCGATACAAGAAGGCCAGTTTTGCCGGGTTGGGGGGAGTAATGTTGTTTCGGTTGATGTCCGGATAATCGCAGCAACAAATAAAAACCTGGAAGAGGAAATAAAACAAAACCGTTTTCGTCTGGATTTGTATTATCGTATTAATGTGGTAAATATAAAATTACCGGCTTTAAGAGAACGGAAAGAAGATATCCCGCTTCTGGCACATTATTTTCTGGAAACAAAAGCAAATAAACTAAATAAACCGATGGTAAGGCTTAGCCAAACCCTGCTAAAAGAAATTATTTCTTACGACTGGCCTGGAAACATACGGGAACTTGAAAATTATATTGAAAAAGTTACCATTATGAACAGACCGGTTCATATCCAAAACCAAATACCCGATGAGACTTCTTCGGCAGATAATGTTGATCCCGAAAGTGATTTCGTTCTTCAGTCGCTTCAGGATATGGAAAAACAATTGATCGAGAGAACCATTAAAGCAACAAAAATAAACATGACTCAGGCTGCAAAAATATTGGGGATTGGCAGAAATACGCTTTATCAAAAAATAAAACGCTACAATATTAACATTAACGAAAAGTAAATTTGATTTATTCGTTTTACTGTCTCAAAAACGAACACTGTCCTGATACAGGACGATAAAAAGGATGGGCCTGTCCTTTTTTAGTACACTTTTTTATTGGGTTTGCTTTCATTGTGTTAAAAATCATTTGGTTATGAATGGTGGCATAGCGATTGAAATCTCTACGGTGAATGTTTGTATAACTTTAAAAAAAGGAGGGGATCATGGAAACCAGAACCATCACCGTAGAGAAAATGGAAATGTATTATGCATTTTTTGAGAATATTTTAAACAGAAAGCATATCGAGACAATTTCTGATAAACAGATCGCAAAAAGTCTTAAAATTCCGGTGCCGGAGGTGAAAAATGATTTGTGTTGTATCTGTAACGCCGATCGGTTACCCGAAAAACATCGTGTTTATTTCCTTTTGAAGAAGTTGCAGAATATTCTTTGCAGTTTTAGGTATACAAACAATTGCCTGAAGTATTTCTTGCCGGAGAATAGCTGCTTTGTTTATGCCTAAAAAGCTTTTAGAGTCTACAATTTATTCAAATCAAAATAAATATTTGTTTAACCCGGCAGAAAATATGTTTTGTTTTCTGCCATTAAAATTAAAAATTATGTACGGATATTTCATTCCAACAGTAAATTTAATGGGGGCTGGTGCTGCTTTAGAAGTAGCCAAACAAGCCAAAATTATTGGGGGCAGCAAAGCTTTGGTTGTAACTGATGCTCCTTTGATAAAATTAGGTATTGCAGACAAAATAATCAGGTTACTTGAAAAAGAAGACATTCGTACCATTTTGTATGATGCCGTTCTCCCAAACCCTACCGTAAAAAATGTTCATGATGGTGTTGCTTTATATAAGCAAAACAATTGTGATTTGATTGTAGCCATTGGCGGGGGAAGTCCTATTGACTGTGCAAAAGGGATCGGCCTTGTTGCTACAAATGGAGGTTCAATTAAGGATTATGAAGGACTGGATATGTCGAAAAAAACAATGCCTCCTTTTATTGCTGTAAACACTACTGCGGGTACGGCAAGTGAGATGACGCGGTTTACGATTATTACGGATACAGATCGCCATGTTAAAATGGCCATTGTCGACTGGCATGTGACGCCAACAGTTTCAATTAATGATCCGGAATTGATGGTTAGTATGCCATCTGCCTTAACTGCAGCAACCGGTATGGATGCACTTACGCATGCCATTGAAGCTTATGTTTCAACTCTTGCAACGCCGGTAACGGATTCTGCAGCAATTAAGGCAATTCAGCTTATCAGTCAGTATTTACGTCCGGCAGTGGCAAATGGCAACAATATGGAAGCCCGGGATAAAATGGCTTATGCTGAATTTATGGCGGGAATGGCGTTTAATAATGCAAGTCTTGGTAATGTACATGCAATGGCTCATCAACTGGGTGGTTTTTACGATTTACCACACGGTGTTTGTAATGCGATTCTTTTGCCTCATGTTGAAAGTTTTAATATGATTGCATGTCCCGAACGTTTTGCTGATATCGCCATGGCAATGGGGGAAAATACAAACGGTCTCTCTGTGATTGAAGCAGCCGAACTTGCAATAAAAAGTATCGGCAGATTGTCAAGAGATGTCGGAATTCCTTCCGGATTGAAAGAACTGGGAGTAAAAGAAAAAGATCTTCCTACTCTGGCTGATAATGCACTAAAAGATGCCTGTGGACTGACAAATCCGCGTATTGCTACAAAAGAAGACATCATTGAGCTGTATAAAGCAGCCATGTAATTTTTTCATAACAGAAATTAAATGGAGAGGGAGTATTTTCCTCTCCATTTGAATTTGAATTGATTTGTAGGGGGAACCGACTGTAAATTTTCCGGATGCAAAATATTTATCTGGCTAAGTGGTTTATATTTATAGGATTTTTATCATCCTAAAAAGGATATGTCCTTGGTGAGTGTTGTTTTTTTTGAATAAGAAGGCTTAACTCCTGTTGTAAAAAACGAATCCTTGAAAGATTCAAAAAAATTAAGATAAAAAATTTAAATATAACGTAAATGATAAGCATCAGAATGTCAAATAATTATGGTGATTAAAAAAAGCTGTGATAAAATAGCTAATCGGGAATGGAATAAATTGAAGAAATGTTTTGTCAGATGATTAACATATATAACTAATTGCAATATGAAAAGAAAATTAAAAATGATTAGCAAATTCATCCTGATTTCTTTGTTGTTTGTAACAATGGGCTTTCTATTTACCGGTTTTGTTTTTCCGGAAAAAAGAATTCCGGAAAAAAGGGAGGTAACTGACTTCAAGAGTCCAGATGGCAATATGACTCCGGATGGCAAAGAATTATTTGAAACACGATGCAATATTTGTCATGGCATAAAGAAAGACGGGACCATGTCGGCTCCTCCGTTTTACAATGTCAAGTTTAGATACCTTAGGGTATATGGAACGAAAAGAGCTTTTGAGAATGCAATTGTGAATTTTGTTTTGGATCCTCAACGGAAAAAAGCCTTGATGTATGGGGCAATAAACCGGTTTGGAGTGATGCCCAAGCTTCCTTATCCAAAAGAAGAGTTAACGAAAATTGCCGATTATATCTACCATGCTGAATTTCCAAGAACGGGGGGATGGCATAACCAGGGAAGAAATAAGTGGAAATATTAGCATTACTGTAAATTTATCGAAATGAAAATAAGAAAAACGGTTTCATTAACCCTGGGAATATCATTTCTCCTTTCAAGTATCACGGGGGTTGTACTTTATTTTGTTCCTAAAGGGAAAAATGCATATTGGTCCGACTGGCATTTTTTAGAACTTACCAAGCATCAATGGGCAAATCTTCATATCACCCTTTCAATATTGTTGCTAATCGCAGGAATATGGCATACTGTTCTTAACTGGCACTGCATTGTTAACTATATGAAAAATAAACTTAAAGAGGTTTCTTTTTTTACCGGTCAGTTTCTTTTGGCTCTTGCAATCAATGTCATTTTTATCTTAGGAACAATTTGGATGATTCCTCCGTTTGGAACAGTAATAAATGTTAAAGCAGGAATAGAACAAAATTGGAAACAGACTCTCGGAGAACCTCCTTTTGGGCATGCCGAAGAAAAATCACTGAGTTATTTTATTGACAGAAATGGGGTCGATAAAGATGCAATTCTTGAAAAACTTAGGGATAACGGAATTACTGTCCGAGATGAAAATGAGAGTTTGCAGGATATTGCCAAAAGAAATAATACATCTCCACAAAAAGTATATGATATTTTAGGTTTAAAACAGGAAAAGAGCCGGGCCGGTACCCATAAAAATATGCCGATGAGGTTGGGACGGAAAACGCTCCGCGAATTATCGGATGAAGGATATATTGACTTGCCGAAAGCCATAAAGATCTTAAAAACAAAGGGGGTTAATGCATCTCCGGATACAAGGATAAAAGTGATTGCTGACGAGCTTGGAATCACACCAATGGAATTGTTTAAATTGATACGTAATTAATGCGGATAAGCTCTGGACATGTCCTGAAACAGGTTTTCAGAGGATAATGTGTAATTAGAAGTCAAAAGCAGAATGTTTTCCTGTGTGGAATTTATGCAGAAATAGACGTAAAAAGGCGGCTCAAAGAAATTTGAGCCGCTTTTTTTGAGGTAGACTGTAGTATTTTGTATGAATTATTGATGAGCTCGGAAGTTTTTGTCGTCGGAGGTCCCCCGAAAATCTATCCGAAATTTGAAAAATTGATAGAGAGATTATCAAAAAATAGGGTTAAGTTACTTTGTAACCTCTTAAACCACTTATTATGTATACGTTAAATGAAAATCACCAACTGTTTCCCAACCGCAGGCCATCCGTCAGTTTGGTGGCAAAATCTTATTTCCTTTCGCGGGGATGTGCTGAGGCCAGAAAGAATAATTCAACAGACATTTATTACCCTGTTAATGAAAAAATACCCGAAAACGTTAAAGTCCAAAGATTTTACTTAATTTGCATGTTCCAAAGAAAAAGTCAAATAAATAATTATACAGTGAAGTTAGGAAGGATTAAACAGGTTGCTAATAAAGTTATTTAAAGGTAACCTGTTGTTTTTGAATATAGACACTTGCGAATTGGTAAATAAATCCCAACATTCTTCTCTTGGGAGAGATTATCCTGATTACTGTTGGGGAGCGTAGATAAAGGTCAATAATGAAAGATGTTTATTTACTGATTCATAAATTGTTACGTTAACTTTCTTTTGAGCGTTAAACGACTTCAATAAAAAATAAAAGCTATGGAACGTCCCAATTATGATCATTATTTAAGTTATGTGCCGGGAGTCCGTTTTTGGATAATCACTACCGGCATTATTGTGGCTTTTGCGGCGATAAAACAGATGAGCCATATCGTTAATATGTTGTTGCTGGCTGCTTTTCTGACGGCTGTCAGTCTGGCGCCGCTGGGATGGTTGCGAAAGAAAGGAGTAGGTAAAACTTTGGCCAACATTATTGTTATCCTTTCGGTAGTTGTCGTAGTTTGGTTGTTAGGTGTCATTGTGAATGCGGCCATCCATAGTTTTATGAATAAATTACCGACTTATCAGGATAAATTTCAGGCCTTTTGGAATGATACAGTAAATTATCTGGCAAATTATGGTCTGCTTGATGAACCGGTGGCCTCCGGTGGAAAACTCTTTCACGGGAAAGTGTTATCCATAGCGGCGCCGCTTGCCAGTGGATTTGGTTCGTTGTTATCGGGCATTGTTATTGTCTTTATCTTTTTCATTTTCTTGATAACCGAATCAGAACAGTTTACCCTGAAGTTGTCGTATGTTTCTCGAGATTCATCCAAAGGCGCTACACGGGTGATCAAGCAACTCCGGAATTATTTTGGTATAAAAACACTGACGAGTTTTGCCACAGGAATATTTGTTGGTGTAGCGTTGTATATCATTGGTGTGGATTTTGTCGTGTTGTGGGGCTTTCTGGCTTTTATATTGAATTATATACCCAGTATTGGCTCTTTTATTGCCGCTGTTCCGGCCGTACTTCTTGCTTTTATTCTCAAAGGCCCTACGGCTGGTGTTATCACAATGATTGTCTATCTTGTTATTAATACCATTATTGGTAATGTTATTGAACCGCAACTCATGGGACGGAATCTGGGACTTTCTCCGTTTATTGTTTTCTTTTCCATGATATTTTTCGGATATATCTTAGGCCCTGTAGGTATGCTTATTGCAACACCGTTAACCATTATTATCAAGATTATTCTCGACAGCCGTGAGGTTACACGGGGGCTCGGTATAATGCTTGGTGACGGGAAAGAGCTAAAAGATATTGAAGCGGAGAAAAAGGCGTAAAACCTGCTCATCATTCTGCGATGAATGGAGAGACAGCGTGGCTACACCATTCACAAAGGTTATGCGATACCGATTGAAATCAAAATGCGCTTTGATTTAATATCTGTAATGGGTATGAAATCTTGTGGAAAAACCTAATTGACTGAAGTGTAAAATATTAGTATAAAAAAAGCGGCTCAAAGAGATTTGAGCCGCTTTACTTGACGTAGTCCGTACGGGATTTGAACCCGTGTTACCAGGATGAAAACCTGGCGTCCTGACCTGGCTAGACGAACGGACCATTTGCCGTTTTGGAGCTGCAAAAATAGAAAAATATTTAATCTGCAAAACCTTTTTTTAAAAAAATGAAAAAATTTTTTACGACTCTTCCTCCTGGTCGGGATAAAACCGGAATCCAAGCCGTTTTCCTGTCTTCAATCCGATGGTGTCAAGGGTCTTTTTCATGTCTTCCACACTGATGAGTTTTACATGATCGTAAGGCGGGGTCAGCAAATCAAATCCCAGGGTATAACGAATGGCCGCGGTAACGATTTTGTCGGCTGATTCGGGAGTAATGATACTGGTTCGGAAATTTTTGTACAGAAACCCCAGCTCGCTTTTTCCCTCGATGAAATAATGTTTCTCTTTGTTGATCAGAATCCGTCCGATGAGATAACCCAGATCGGAAAGCCGGTTGTATTTGAACGAGTCGCTCAAAAAGTTATAGATGTGAATGATGCCGCAGTACGAACGTTCCGGGTCTTCTTTAATGTAAGTACTCCGCATCACATTATGATCACGCGGGATTTCAAAAATATTGGAATGCATCAGAAAAAAGAGAATGTCCCCTCCGAATTTGATGGAGAACTCGAAATCTCCATGTTCTTCCATCACCATGGGAACGTCATGTTTGGGCTTTAGTTTCCGCGCCGTAGCAGCATATTCGTCTGCCATTTTCCCGGCAACGGTTTTAAAAAGCCCCAGTGCCTCTTCGGTAGCAAGAAAAACTTCCTGCTTCATGGCGCTTTTTACAATAATCTCTTCAAAAAGCTTTTGATGAGGCGTATTTTTTTTCTTTGCCATAAACGGATGATTTATTCAAAGGTGAAAGAAAGCATGAAAATTTTGGAATGAAGTTGATCGATACTGCCCGAATAAAGGGTGTTATCGTCCACCACAAGGTTTTTCAGTCCAAAGATCATCTTTGCTTCCACACTCAATTTAAAATAGGCATTGTAGAAATCAAATCCGGCTCCGATTTCAGCATTCACATCATGCGAATTTAGAAGGATATCCCCGGTTCCTGTTTCCCCGTTATCCAGATTCGGTTTTTTGGCAGCAAGGTCAATGGAATAATTGATGCCACCAATAAGATAGGCGCCATAATTATCCTTTCGCCACGAACGGTATTTGATTAGCAGGGGGAAAGTAAGATAGGTAGAGTTCACTTTTTTGTCAACGGTAAAAACGCTGTCAACGCCTGCCGGAGCACCGGCCATCCCGCTTCCGGAGATGCTGTAATTCAATGACCGGCTGCCAAACGAAAGCGTGGGGATAAAACGCAGATCCACGAATTTCATCAGCCGGAGATTGCCAAGAATACCCACTGAAAATCCGGGCGAAGCCGATGCTGTGACAGAAAGTACCCGGTAATAATCTGCATTGGGTAAATCCGGAGCTTGTTCTTTGGTCCACAGGTGTGTTCCTACCTGATCGATCGTCTTAACGGAAAAATTCATGGTATTCATACCGAGGATGAATCCAAAATGATAGGGTTGTTCGTTGTATCCCTGCAGGTTTAAGATCACATTTTGTGCCTGTATACCGCTGGTAACAAACAGAAAAACCGAAATAAATAGTGCTGATAAAACCTGTTTTTTCAATGGCTCCAATTTTCGTTGTGTTAATAACGTTTTAATTCCCCCGTTAGTATTCTGTTTTTGTATTCGCACGACTTATTTAGTAGCCAGATAGAGTGTGGCTATGCCAAAAGTAAGCCGTTGTTGCGATGGATTTTTAAAGCCGGCTTTCTCCAGTTCGGCCATAAAAGCTTTGTTTTCCGGAAAACGCGAAACCGATTCCGGCAGGTAAGTGTATGCTGATTTATCTTTCGAAATAGCACGTCCTACAGCTGGTAAAATGTGATGAAAATAAAATAGATACAGATTCTTCATGGGAAAGGCGGCCGGTTTGGAAAACTCCAGGATGGCTACTTTTTTTCCGGGTTTTAAAACCCGGTACATCTCCAGCAATCCTTTTCCCAGGTTCTCATAGTTTCTAACCCCGAAAGCCACGGTTACGGCATCAAAATAGTTTGTTTCGAAATCAATATTTTCCGAATCGCCGGGCAGCAGCTGAATCCGGTCGGAGAGGCCTTTTTTGGCAATTTTCTTCTTGCCGATTTCCAGCATGTCTTCGGCAATATCAATCCCAATAATGGTTTTTACTTCGGGCAGTTTGGCCAGCTCAATGGCAAGATCCCCCGTGCCGGTAGCCACATCCAGAATAATTTCCGGATGGTCGGGTGCCAGGGCGCGCCGTACTTTCCGGCGCCAGCCTTTGTCAATACCGGCCGAGAGCAAATGATTCAGTAAATCGTATTTGGGTGCAATGTGGTTAAACATTTGTTGCACCATTGCTTTTTGCGCCATCTTCTTTTTTTTAGTATCGTTTTATGGAGTTAAAATTCGTACGGCTTCTTCCCACAGCTTTTGCTTGTTTACCGGCACAACACCGGCTTCTTCACAAACCAGTCCACCGGCCAGATTAGCCAGCCGTGCTACATCATCCGGATTGAGTCCGGCGGACAGGCACAGCGAAGCCACACTGATAACGGTGTCGCCGGCGCCCGAAACATCGGCAATATTCCGGCGATGGGCATCAATCAGGACACTTTTTTCAGCATCATCTTCTTTCCACCAGATGAAAACCCCTTTTTCTGAGAGGGTGTTCATAATCATGGACGCCTGTAGTTTTTCTGCCAGCTTTTTGGCGGCCAATTCCAGCATGGTTTTTTCAGCAGAAAGATCCGGCCATTCCAGCCCTTCTTTCATTTCTGCCAGATTGGGTTTTACCAATGTCGTGTTTTGGTACGAGAGAAAATTCCGTTTTTTGGGATCTACCGTTACCGGAATTCCCAGCTCCGTGGCAATTTCAGTAACAAAGCGGATAAGATCGGGGGTGATAACCCCTTTATCATAATCCTGAAAGATGATGACATCCACATTTTCGGTTTTCAGAATCCGGTCAATGCGGCTGCAGAGTTCATGAAAAATTTCCTCTTCCAGCGGCTGTGATGTCTCTTCGTCAACCCGGAGCATTTGGGTGTTATTGCCCAAAATACGGAACTTGGTAGTTGTGGGGCGATGCGGACTTTCGATAATCCCTGATTCATCCAGGCCGTTGTTGTGCATCAGCGCTTTCAGAACCCGTCCTTTTTCGTCTGTTCCCACTACCGAGCACATAATGGCTTTGGCTCCCAGTGCCCGGATATTCATGCCTACGTTGGCTGCTCCTCCCAAGCGTTCTTCCCGTTTTAAAACGGTGACTACCGGAACCGGAGCTTCCGGCGAAATACGGTCAACTTTCCCCCAGATGTAGGCATCGAGCATCACATCCCCGATGATCAGGGCTTTTTTGTTGTTAAAGTCTTCAAACAGAACCGAAAGGATTTCTTTGGTCAGTTTCATGGCCGGGTTAATTTAATTCGCTCAGGGCTTTTTTAATTCGTTTTACCGCTTCTAACAACAGATGGCTCGAAGTGGCATAAGAAATTCTGACACAGTTGGCATCGCCAAAGGCTTCGCCGGTTACCAGCGCTACATGGGCTTTCTCGAGCAGGTAAAGACTCAGGTCGGTAGCATTGCGGATTACCGTTTTCCCATCGGTTTTACCAAAGTAAGCACTGATGTCCGGAAAAAGATAAAATGCGCCTTCCGGCATATACGTTTTTACATCCGGTATTTCGTTCAACTTTTCAACCAGCATATCGCGTCTTTTTTGAAAAGCCGATACCATCTCCTGAATGTATTCCGAATTTTGCGGCGGGTTTTGTATGGCTTTCAGGGCAGCCATTTGCGAGATGGTTCCCGGACCGGAAGTGTATTGTCCTTGTAATTTACTGCAGGCTTTGGCCAAAAACAGCGGTCCGGCCATGTATCCAATTCGCCAGCCCGTCATGGCATAGCATTTCGATACGCCGTTTACCACCACCGTTTGGTCTTTTACCTCCGGAAAAGAAGCCATGCTGATGTGTGTTCCCGAAAAATGAATATGTTCGTATATCTCATCCGAGATGATCAGAATATCCGGATATTTTTTTAACACGTTTACCAAAGCAGCCATTTCATCGCGGCTGTACACCATGCCGGTAGGATTGGAGGGCGAGTTAAACAAAAAAGCTTTTGTTTTCTCGTTGATGGCTTTTTCCAGACGTTCCGGACGCAGTTTAAAGCCTTCTTCAATACCGGTTGGCAACGCATTAACTTTTCCTCCGGCCAGCTGAATGATATCCGCATACGACACCCAGTACGGAGCCGTTAAGATTACCTCGTCGCCCGGATCAAGAATACTCAGGAAAATGTTTGCCAGTGCTTGTTTGGCACCATTCGAAACCACGATCTGTTCCGGCGAAAAATGTAATCCGTTGTCTCTTTCCAGCTTTTCGGCAATAGCTTCCTGTAAAACCCGGAATCCTGCCACCGGAGGATAATGCGTGATGTTGTTGTCAATGGCTTCTTTGGCTGCTGCTTTCACCGGATCCGGCGTGTTAAAATCAGGTTCACCGATGCTCAGGTTGATCACGTCAATTCCCTTTGCTTTTAGTTCACGACTCCGCCGTGTCATTTCAAGGGTAGCAGATTCGGTGATGTGTTGTAGGCGTTGTGATATAATATTTTCGTTCACGATGTCCGTTTTTTAAGATGGGCAAAGATAGGAAATCTTTGGATGTTGGATGTTTGATGTATAGATGGATGATGTTTTACCTTTAGTGATAAAAAGAGTCATTAGTACACTGGTCATTGGGAAAGGATGAACGAACGATAAATGTAGAGCGATGAATGATGAACAGGGGTGGATTTTGTTTTTTTGGAGTGTCCTTTCGCAATTTCGCCCAGTCGTGTTTGTCCTTCTGAGCGAAGCGAAGGATCTCTAATGCTGAAAGATGTTGGGATGGAAGGATGGAGGTCGTTAGATGGGAAGATGTTTGACTCAACGATAATTGATGAACGGGGCTGTGATTTGTTTTTTTGTTTTTTGTGATTTCTCACTTGGCCATTAGTCACAGTTATTAGTGTTGCTGGTTTTCAGGTGTTTACCTGCTTTTTTCTGTTGTCCTGTCCAAAGGACTCCTATGGAGAACGGAGCGCAGCGGAGTGAAGGATCTTAAAAATAATTACGGTTGTTAAAATAGATGCTTCACTGCGTTCAGCATGACAAAAGAAGTTAATTTTTGGAATTTGGGATTTTTTTGTGATTTGTTTTTTTGTGATTTGTTTTTTTGTTTTTTGTGATTTCCCACCTGGTCATTAGTCACTAGTTATTGGTATTGTTGATTTTCAGATATTTACATGCTTTTTTCTGTCGTCCTGAACGGAGCGCAGCGGAGTGAAGGATCTTAAAAATAATTACGGTTGTTAAAATAGATGCTTCACTGCGTTCAGCATGACAAAAGAAGTTGATTTTTGGAATTTGGGATTTTTTTGTGATTTGTCTTTCTTGTTTTTTGTGATTTGTCTTTCTTGTTTTTTGTGATTTGTCTTTCTTGTTTTTTGTGATTTCTCACTTTAGTCACTTGAAGTACTTCGTTGGATAAAAACGGTGCTATTCCTGATCCATGTAAAAAATATGTTGTTATTTTGTAAAACAAATTCCTTGCGGGAACCATGAGAACAGGAAAAAGCGAACTTCAGATACAAAAAATAGTCATTATTGGTGCCGGAAATGTGGCCTGGCATTTGGCGCAGGCATTGGACCGTGCCGGTTTTTCCGTGGTGGAAATCTGTTCGCGGCACATTGCTCCGGCCCGGGAGCTTGCCGAAAAAGTGCGATCATCCGCTTCTGCAGACTGTAAACGTGTGCCGCCGGATGCTGATTTGTATCTTGTTGCTGTTTCCGATACTCAAATCGAAGCCGTGGCCAATGCGCTGCCTCCGGTAAAAGGCATCGTATGTCATACCTCTGGAGCAGTTCCTGTTTCGGTTTTGCAGCGGTTTCAGCATTATGGGGTTTTTTATCCTTTGCAAACATTCTCCCGTTCTGTTGCTGTTGACGTATCTGAGGTGCCTTTTTGCCTGGAAGCTTCTTCCGGAGAGGTATATCAGGCGTTGGTAGCTGTAGCTGAAAAATTGAGCCGGAAGGTATTTGCCGTAAATACCGAACAACGGATGAAACTGCATCTTGCCGCTGTTTTGGTCAACAATTTTACCAATCATTTGTATGGGCTGGCTACGGCATGGCTTAAAGAAAACGGATTAGATTCCCAGCTGCTTTTGCCCCTTTTGAATGAAACGACGGCCAAACTCAATCATTTATCTCCCGAACAGGCCCAAACAGGTCCCGCTAAAAGAGGAGACATTGCTGTTATTGAAAAGCATTTGCAGTTGCTTGAACAGGAAAAACCGGAATTACAAGAACTTTATCGATTGTTTAGCCATCAAATTTTAAAACAATATCATGAGTAATTACAAAGCATTACTTCAGCATGTTCAGACCTTTATTTTTGATTACGACGGGGTAATGACCGATGGTCGTGTGATTTTACAGCACGAAGATCCGCCGTTGCGTACTGCTAATGTAAAAGATGGTTATGTATTGCAACTGGCAGTAAAACTGGGCTATAATGTGGTAGTCATCTCCGGAGGCTTTTCCAAATCGATGGAAAACCGGTTTGATACGCTGAATATCAAAGATGCTTTTACCGGAGTCAGAAACAAACGGGAAGTTTTCGAAAAATATATCCGGGAAAAAAATATCGATCCGCAAACCGTGGTATACATGGGCGATGACATCCCGGATATTCCGGTAATGAAAAGAGTGGGTATTCCGGTTTGTCCGGCCGATGCAGCCGAAGAAGTAAAAGCCGTATCGGTATATATCTCTGACAAAAAAGGAGGTGAAGGTTGTGTGCGCGATATCATCGAACAGGTGATGAAAGTACAGGGGAAATGGATGACTCCCGAAGCTTTTTATTGGTAGTAAACGCGATTAATTGATAAAAATGATACGTATATTTTTTAAGATGATACGCTGGCCCAATCTGCTGATTGTGGTGTTGGCCATATTGCTGATGTTTTTCTTTATCATCCGGCCGGGACTGGCTTTGCCGCCGGATACCGGTTTGTCTGCTATTGAATTGCTGTTGTTGATCGGAGCCGTACTTTTTATTGCCATGGGAGGATATGTGATGAACGATTTGGCCGATGTGTCATCAGATATGATCAATAAACCGGGTAAAAATGTGTTTGAAAGCACTTTTTCCGAAAAAAGCGGAAAGCTGTTTTATCGTGTTTTTATGGGAGTCGGAGTGCTGATGGGAACGGTACTTTCCTTTTTAACCGGTGAAGGGAGTTTTTCTTTGATCTTTTTGCTTACTGCCGGATTGCTATGGTTTTATGCCGAACGTTACCAGTGCCAGCCGTTAATGGGAAATGCGGTGGTGGCTTTTTTAAGTGCACTTTCTTTTGGATTGGTATGGCTTTTCCAGGTGATGGCTTTGCGGTTGCAGCACGTTTATGTGGACCCGCTGCGGCTTCATATTGTCAATAATCTGGTGTTAATCTATATGGGATTTGCTTTTTGGGTGAGCTTGCTTCGTGAAATCGTAAAAGACATGGAAGACGAAAAAGGAGATGCCCAAACCGGTTGTCGTACTTTTCCGGTGGTGTATGGTTTGAAAAGGGCAAAAAGTGTGGCTTCTTTTGTTAATCTGGTCGGACTTTTTACGGTATTTTATGTGCAGTGGCTTTTTTATCAATGGCATTTTGTGGTATTGTTCCTTGCTTTTTTTGTGATTGATCTGTTTTTTGGCATTGTACTGTTGCAATTGATTAATGCCAAAACCACGAAACAGCTGAAAAAGTTGTCGTTGTGGATTAAACTGCTTATGCTGGTTGGAATTTTATCTATGGCTTTGTTTTATTTTGAGTAATAAGATGTTGATTGACAAACTGAAAGACTACGATGTGATTCTGGCCTCCGGTTCTCCCCGGCGCCGGCAGCTGCTCTCGGCCATGCAAATCCCGTTTCGGGTGGTAAAAAAAGAAGTGGATGAGATTTTTCCGGAAAATCTTTCTCCGGAAGAAGCGGCAGCCTTTTTATGTCGGTTAAAAAGTGATGCCTTTCATGATTTTCCATGGAAGAAAAATACGTTGGTCATCACGGCAGATACGGTAGTAGCCAAGGGAGATAAAATATTGGGAAAACCGTCCGGTGCCCGCCAGGCGGTGGAAATGCTGCGTGCTTTGTCGGATAACCGGCATAAAGTAATTACCGGAGTGTGCCTGCGGACGGAAAATAAAATCTCGGTTTTTACTGTGGCTACAGCGGTGTGGTTTGCCCCGTTGTCAGATGATGAAATTGATTTTTATATCCATAATTTCCAGCCGTTTGACAAAGCCGGCGCCTATGGCATTCAGGAGTGGATAGGGCATGTGGCTATCCAAAAAATCAATGGTTCCTATTTCAATGTGATGGGACTCCCCACGCATGAATTATACCGCCGGCTTAATGAATTTATTGCATAAAAAAACGGCGGACAAAAAGTTCCGCCGTACAAATACGATTCTGTTTTCGGGTTCTGCGTCTTTTTAAGAAATTGTTCATTTTCCCAGGATTCAATTGTAATCAGCATTACCCAGAAAAGCGAGAAGCCCAAAGTTGAAATTTTTTATCCGTACAACGGCTATTCAATGTTCCACCGCAGACTTCCAACTTCCAACTTCGGACTTCCAGCTTCTAACTTCCCGCATGATGAATCTCATCAGCTATTTTCTGCTTATTTGCAGAAGTTCTTTATTTCCCAAGGATTTCTTCAATTTCTCCGTGCTCAATGACTTCTTTTTCCAGAAGTACCTGAGCCATCTTTTCCAGTTTATCTCTTTTTTCTTTGAGAATCCGTTTGGCATCCTCGTAGCATTCGCTAATGATTTTATGCACTTCTTCGTCGATAATACGTTCCATGTATTCCGAACGCCTTTCCAGTCCGTTAGGATTGCCAAGGAATCCGGAACCCGACTGGCTGACCAGCGAGATGTTGGGTAGTTTTTCACTCATGCCGTAAACGGTGATCATGTTTTTAGCCAATTGGGCTACTTTTTCCAGGTCGTTGGAGGCGCCGGTAGAAATGTCGCCGAAAACAATTTCTTCGGCTGCCCGTCCGCCCAGCAGACCTTTGATTTTTCCCAATAATTCGGTTTTTGACATCAGATAACGGTCTTCCAAAGGCATTTGCAGGGTGTAACCCAATGCGCCAATACCACGCGGAACAATGGAAACCTTTTGTATTTCATCGGCTCCTTCGGTAAAATATCCCACAATGGCATGTCCTGACTCATGATAAGCCACAATTTTCCGTTCTTTTTCGTTGATGATTTTGTTTTTCTTTTCCAGCCCGGCAATTACCCGTTCAATGGCTTCTTCAAAATCGGACATCATGATTTTATCATGTTTTTTCCGGACGGCAAGAATGGCAGCTTCATTACAAACATTGGCGATTTCTGCACCGGCAAAACCGGGAGTTTGTGCAGCCAAACGTTGAATATCCACATTTTCATCCAGTGTCAGGTTTTTGGTGTGGACTTTAAAGATGGCAGCCCGTCCTTTCAAATCCGGTTTGTCCACCAATACCTGACGGTCGAACCGGCCCGGGCGCAATAAAGCGGCATCCAGTACTTCCGGACGGTTGGTGGCTCCCATGATAATAACACCGATTCCGGCATCAAAACCATCCATTTCTACCAACAGTTGGTTCAGGGTGTTTTCGCGTTCATCGTAGCCTCCGCCGTATGCCGCATTGGAAGCACGGCTTTTCCCGATGGCATCAATTTCATCGATAAAAATGATACAGGGCGCATTGCTTTTGGCTTCTTTGAAAAGGTCGCGTACACGGGCGGCACCTACACCCACGAACATTTCCACAAAATCAGACCCGCTCAGGTTGAAGAAAGGAACTCCGGCTTCGCCGGCAACAGCTTTGGCAAGCAGGGTTTTTCCGGTTCCGGGAGGGCCTACAAGCAAAACACCTTTGGGAAGTTTTCCGCCCAGTTGCGTATATTTTTTCGGATTTTTCAGAAAATCTACCAGTTCTTTTACTTCTTCAACGGCTTCATCAACACCGGCCACATCCGTAAATTTTACCGGATTCTCCGGTTTTTCGGCCAAAATTTTGGCTTTGCTTTTTCCTAAGTCCAGCATCGGATTGCCCGGCCCCATTCTTTTATATAAAAATCCCCACAGGGCAAACAGAAAGATAAAGGGTAAAATCCAATCCAGGAAAAAGTTCTTTAAAGCATGCGATTCATATTTGCCCTGGACAATGACTTTGCCTTTCAATAACCGGTTTAAAAGCTGTTGGTCACTTACATTCGGAAGCCGGTTTACGATAAACTGGCGTTTAATTTGATCTTCAATGGATTTTAAACGCAGTCGCCACGGGGCTGCCGGACCATTGGTGATTAAATGATGGGTGGTGTCTTCTTTGGAAGATCTGATTTCTCCGATGATCTTTTCAGGAAGGATCAATACCCGTTCCACCTTTCCCGAGTCCACCTTTTGAATAAACTGGTCGTAGGTAAAAATTCGTGTTCCGCTTCTGCCCGGCGCAAAAAAGACGCTGTCGATGAGCAAGAACATAAAAAATAACCCGATCCAGTAATATACCGAAAACTTGTCATTCTTTTTCATGTGCTTATTATTTTAATTGTCAAATATTTATGGCTGTCAGGCCGTTTTGTTTTTTTCGCTTTATAAATTTCTGTTTTTATAACAAAAATTTTACCGGAACCATTTCAGATGACAAGATTACAGCTTTTTTTCGTGAAAAGCTCCATATTGTCTGTCGGGTATTGCTGTTTTTTCTGCTGAAAGCAAAACTCATTGTATATTTGCACGACAAACCGGAGCTTTTTCCGGGTTTTTATTTTGAGAGCGATGCAGAAAAAACCACTGATACTGATTACGAATGACGACAGCATTCATGCAAAAGGATTGCGAAAACTGATTGAATTGATGCGCGACTTTGGGGATGTGGTGGTGATCTCATCAGAACAGGTCATGTCGGGGATGAGTCATGCTGTTACCATTAAAACCCCGCTGATGCCCCGGCTGATTCACGAAGAGAAAGGTTTTAAAGAATACCTGACCAACGGAACGCCGGTGGATAATATTAAACTGGGAAAACATGCGCTGTTGAACCAAAAACCGGATTTGATTGTTTCAGGAATCAATCACGGGTCTAATGCGGCCATAAACATTGTGTACTCCGGGACAATGGCCGCCGCGATGGAAGGAGCTATTGACGGGATTCCGTCCATTGGTTTCTCGGTAGATGATTACGATCATGAAGCTGATTTTAGCCATGTTGATCCTTTTGTGAATACCATTACCCGAAAAGTACTGGATGAAGGGCTTCCCGAAGGCGTATGCCTGAATGTGAATATTCCTAAGAAATCGGAAGAGCCTGTAAAAGGGATAAAAGTAGTGCGGCAGGCTAAAGCGCGGTGGATTGAAGATTTTGATGCCCGGGTCGATCCGTTTGGCCGCACGTATTACTGGATTGGCGGAACGTTTGTAAATGGTGATCCCCGGCCCGATACCGACGAAAAAGCCTTGTCGGAGAATTATGTGGCGGTTACACCGGTACAAATTGATTTTACAGCCACACAATGGCTAAAACAATTGAAATTTTAAATGATGACACTTTTTAAAAAAGATAATTTCTTTTTGGGGTTGCTTTGGGGCTTGTTGTTGCCTGTTCCGTTGTATGCTCTTTTTTGGGGGATTTATACCCTGCTGGTACATTTTGGCGTGTGGCAAGGACTTCAGCAGCCGGAAAATATTTATTTATTAAGTCTTGCCGGAAATATTCTGCTTTTCCGCTTTTATTTTGTGAAGTGGAACAGTTATAAGACAGGAAAAGGGGTGCTGCTCATCACTATCGGGTTGGTCCTGCTTTTCTTTTATTTGTTTTTTAAACCCTGAATTTAATTTCTTCCCCTGACATGTTTCTGGAAATCATTGTCTTTTTAATTGTCAGCATTATCCTGAGTTCGGTGGGAATTGGCGGTGGTATTTTTTATGTACCGATTTTTCTGTTTCTTGGATATGATTTTGAGAGTGCCTCCACGCTAAGCCTTTTTTTGATTACCATTACCGGTTTTTCTGCTTTTTTGCGGTTCAGGAAGGCCAAAATGGTGGACTGGCAATTGGCTTTGGTTTTGGAAACTTTTACGGATATCGGTGCTTTTGCCGGCGGCGCGATGTCATCACGGTTTCATCCCCACTTTCTGCAATTATTGCTCGGAGTCCTTTTGTTACTGGCCGCTTATTTTACGGTGAAACCCAAAAAAGAGTCACAGGGTACCTTTGTCAGAAAAACCGGTTTCGGATGGTGGAACCGCCATTTTAATGGCTACGATTATTCCATTTCGCTTCCGTTGGTCGTGCCGGCTACTTTTACGCTGGGTTATCTGGCCGGGTTGTTGGGAATTGCCGGTGGCGTTTTTAAGATCCCGATGATGATTTTGTGGTTTGGTATTCCGGCAAAGATTGCCGTAGCCACCTCGGCATTGATGGTTAGTTTTACGGGCCTGTTGGGGTTTGGCGGTCATGTGATGCATACGACTCCTGACTGGAAACTGGCTCTTATCCTGGGAGTTGTGGTGTTCATTGGCGGGCAAATCGGCTCGCGGATCTCGCTAAAACTTCCTGAGAAAAAGGTAAAATGGGTGCTCTCTGTTATTTTGGGTATTATCGCCGTTTATATGATAGTTAAACCTTTTGTTTAATTTTGCCGGAAAGACAATGTCGGGGGAAAAGTGATGTGAAAACTTTTTTACTTCCGGTTTATTTAAATTTTGTAAATCATTTTCATGAAATATTATCTCATTGCCGGTGAAGCTTCGGGAGATTTGCACGGAGCTTTTTTGATGAAAGCCATTCTCCGGAATGACCCGCAGGCTCAGTTCCGGTTTTGGGGAGGCGACAAAATGAAAGCGGTAGGCGGGACGCTGGTCAAACATTACCGTGACCTGGCTTTTATGGGAATTGTGGAAGTGGTCATGAACCTGCGAACCATCCGGAAAAACTTCTCTTTTTGTAAAAAAGAACTGCTTTCCTATCAGCCTGATGTGGTAATTTTAATTGACTATCCGGGATTCAACCTGCGTATGGCCCGGTTTGCCCACGAAAACGGATTGAAAGTGGTGTTTTACATCTCGCCTACCATCTGGGCATGGAAACAATCACGCATCAAGATCATTAAAAAATATGTGGATCGTATGATGGTGATTCTTCCTTTTGAAAAGGAATTTTATGCCCGGTTGGGTTATCAGGCTGATTTTGTGGGCCATCCTTTGCTGGATGAGCTGAAAGAGGAAAAGCAGGTGCCAAAAGAAGTGTTTTTGCGCGAAAATCATTTATCGGAGAAACCGGTGGTTGCTGTTTTGCCGGGTAGCCGCGAACAGGAGATAAAAAAAATATTGCCCGTGATGATGGCGGCTGCAAAAGAATTTCCGGAATATCAGTTTGTAGCGGCAGGGGTCAAATCAGTTTCTCCTGCTGTTTATTCTGATTTCAATATTCCGGTGGTTTTTGACCAGACACATGCCCTGTTAAGGGCTTCTGTGGCTGCCATGGTGGCCTCGGGAACAGCCACGTTGGAAACGGCTTTGCTGAATGTTCCGCAGGTGGTGGGATATAAGCTCAATATACTGACTTATTTTATCGGCAAAATGTTGGTACATCTTCGTTTTATTTCACTGGTGAACCTGATTATGGATAAAGAAGTGGTACAGGAGCTGATTCAGTTTGATTTTACAGCACAAAACCTGGCGAAAGCACTTCATGATCTGTTGGAAAATGAGTCGCGGAGAAAAGAGATACTGGCTCAATATGCACAAATGAGAGAAAAACTGGGGTCGGAAGGTGCCTCAGAAAGAGCCGCCGCCGTTGTTGCAGAAGTATTGCAACAGTAAAGGATAAAAATTTGTGTAAACAAGCCTTTTTCCTACTTTTACTTTATCAAAAAACGTTGAAATGAACATACACTTTATCGCTATTGGCGGCAGCGCCATGCATAATCTGGCCATTGCTTTAAAAATAAACGGACATACCATTACCGGTTCGGATGACGAAATTTTTGAACCGTCAAAAAGCCGGCTAAAACAATATGGTTTGCTGCCTGAAAAGGAGGGATGGCATCCGGAAAAGATACAACCCAGCCTGGATGCGGTAATTTTGGGGATGCATGCCCGTGCGGATAATCCGGAATTACTGCGGGCAAAAGCGCTGGGAGTGAAAATTTATTCTTATCCCGAGTTTTTGTATGCCCATGCAAAAAATAAAAAAAGGGTAGTTATCGGCGGAAGTCATGGAAAAACCACCATTACCGCTATGGTGATGCATGTGCTAAAGCATCTCGGTAAGGATTTCGATTACCTTGTGGGCTCCCGGCTGCCTGATTTTGAAGTGATGGTGCGGTTGAGTAATGATGCGCCGCTGATGATTTTTGAAGGGGATGAATACCTGAGCTCGCCCATTGACCGGCGTCCTAAATTTCATTGGTATCATCCGCATGTGGCTTTGCTTAGCGGAATCGCCTGGGACCATATCAACGTTTTTCCCACTTTTGACAATTATCTTGAGCAGTTTGCCATTTTTATCCGGCTGATTGAGCCGGACGGCGTGTTGATTTATTATGCCGGAGATGAATGGTTAACCCGCCTGGTAAAGTCTGAACGAAAAGACCTGAGAAAAATTCCTTACACTTCAGTGCCTTATGAGGTGGAGAACGGCGTCACTTTTTTGAAAATAGGAAAGAAACGCATTCCGTTAAAAATCTTTGGAAAGCATAATCTGTCGAATCTCCACGGAGCCTGGCTGGTGTGCCGGGAACTGGGCATTGCGGATAGTGATTTTCTGGAAGCGATAAGCCATTTTAAAGGAGCATCCAAACGGTTGGAGCTGGTGGCAGAAAACGGGAAAGGGCGTTTGTACAGTGATTTTGCCCATGCACCGTCCAAGCTGAAAGCTACACTGGAAGCCGTAAAGATGCAATTTCCCCAACAGCAGGTGGTGGCCTGTTTTGAGCTCCACACTTTTAGCAGCCTGAATCAGGATTTTCTGGCTCAGTATGCTCATGCCATGGATTCGGCCGACCAGGCTTTTGTTTTTTACAGTCCGCATGCCCTGCAGATGAAAAAATTGCCGGTTTTGAGCAAAGAGGCCGTGAAAAAAGCTTTTGCCCGTGATGATTTGCAGGTTTTTGATGACAAAGATGAATTGGTTTCCTGTTTGGTAGAGAATACCCAACCCGATAACATTTTTTTAATGATGAGTTCAGGAACTTTTGACGGCTTGAATATGAAAGCTTTGGCAGATAAATTGCTCAAAAGAAAAACCGACTGATGATTTTTCTTAACTTTCATGGGTTTATTTTTTACAGGTGCTTTTAAAGACAATGGCGATGCACAAGCTGTGGGCAGGCCTACCGAAACGGCGGGCCGGCGAGAGAGTGAATGCCGAAAAGCTTACAGCATCGTGCAAAAGTGCTTGCATTTCTCTTGCGGTGAGCAAGAGACTCTTTTGCCGGAGATGTTGCTTTTCGGCAGAGCGGGAAGAAGCATTCGTTTCGGTGCGTCTTCTTTGGTTCCTTTCTTGACGAAACAAGAAAGGAACAGAAAACACTTTAAAATTTTTTTTACTTCAAGTAAAAAAGCAATTTTTCCGGAATCAGTGAATATCATTAAAAAATGAGATGATGACTACCGCGATATCGGAATGAATCAAAAGCGCATTTTGATTTTCAATGGTATTGTCAAGCTTGCGAAAGTTGAGTAGTTACCCCTTTATTAACAAGATGATGAGATAAATAAAAAAAAGCCGGTTCTGGAAAGAGCCGGCTTTTTTATGAGTGATTTTTATGCTATCCGTTCATGGACAACAAAAATTCTTCGTTCGTTTTGGTAAACTTCATTCTTTCTTTCAGAAACTCCATGGCCTCTACCGGATTCATATCCGACAAATGGTTCCGGAGGATCCAAACCCGTTGAAGTACTTCTTTGTCAAGCAGTAAGTCTTCGCGGCGGGTACTGGATGCAACAATGTCGATGGCCGGGAAAATCCGTTTGTTGGAAAGTTTTCTGTCCAGCTGAAGCTCCATATTACCGGTACCTTTAAATTCTTCGAAGATCACTTCGTCCATTTTTGAACCGGTATCGATAAGGGCAGTGGCCAGAATGGTCAATGAACCACCGTCTTCAATTTGCCGTGCAGCACCAAAAAAGCGTTTCGGTTTCTGTAGCGCATTGGCTTCCACACCACCGGAAAGCACTTTTCCCGAAGCCGGTGAAACCGTGTTGTATGCACGGGCAAGCCGGGTGATGGAGTCAAGCAGAATAACCACGTCATGGCCGCTTTCGGTCATCCGTTTGGCTTTTTCCAGTACCAGGTTGGCAATCTTTACGTGTTTCTCTGCCGGTTCATCAAAAGTAGAAGCAATCACTTCGGCATTTACACTTCTGGCCATGTCGGTAACCTCTTCCGGACGTTCGTCAATCAATAAAATGATCAGATAAACTTCCGGGTGATTGTAAGCAATGGCATTGGCTACTTCTTTCAGAAGAACTGTTTTTCCGGTTTTGGGTTGTGAAACGATAAGCCCGCGTTGTCCTTTTCCAATCGGACAAAACATGTCCATGATTCGAGTGGAAATGGTTTCTTTAGGATGACCGGTAAGTTTAAATTTCTTTTGTGGGAATAACGGCGTTAAAAAGTCGAAAGGAATCCGGTCGCGGATTTCTTCCGGTGTTCTGCCGTTAATGGTAATGACTTTGATTAACGGAAAATATTTTTCTCCTTCTTTAGGTGGACGAATGGTTCCCAGAACCGTGTCTCCTGTTTTCAGACCAAAAAGTTTGATTTGCGACTGGGATACATAAATATCGTCCGGTGAGTTAAGGTAGTTGTAATCCGAAGAACGCAGAAAACCGTATCCGTCAGGCATAATTTCCAAAACGCCTTCCGAGTTGATTATGCCTTCCAGATTGTATTTGGGTTCTTCTTTGGGTGTTTCTTTCTCGGCCGGTTTCTCTTTGCTTTCTGCTTGTTGTTTGGGCTCTGATGAAACATCAGAAGTGCTCTTTTCCCCGTTTCTTTTGTCTTCTTGCTTTTGTTCTTGTTTTTGCTCTTTGTTGTCCGGATTGTTATTATCTGAAGTATTTCGTGTAATCCGTTTTCTGCGTTTTACACGGGCTTCATATTGTTCAAGATGAGATTTCGGACGCGAAGCTGAGGACTGAGCCGTGTTCTCTGTTGTTTCTGATGATTCTTTTGTTGTTTCTTCCGGCTGTTTTTCGGCAGTTTTTTGGGTATTTTCTTGGTTATCAGCTTTTGGAGTGTCGAAAAGAGAAGGAGCTTGGTTTTTTTCTTCTGCCGGTTTTCCCGTTTTGTTTTCGCTTTTGGTTTCGTTTTTTTCTGCAGCGGCTTCTTCCTTCTTCTGATTTTTACGCGGACGTCCGCGACGGCGTTTGGGTTTGTTTTCTGCTTGTGCTGTTTCGGTCTGTTCTTTATTTTCTTCCGGACTTTTTGCTTCTTCCGGATTTGTTTTTTCAGTTTCGGTTGCTGCAGAGGCAGAAGATGATTCTTGTTTCTTTCGCCGGTAAGTCCGTTTTACATGGGGCTTTTCTTTATCCGAAGAAGACTCTTTCACAGGAATTAAAGCCTGTTGGTCTAAAATTTTATAAATCAAATCGCGCTTGACCAGTTTTTCGGTTCGGGGAATACCCAACTCTTTGGCAATCTGTCGTAGCTCGCCTACCAGCTTGTTGTTCAGCGTTATAATATCGTACATGTAATTAATATTTATTGTTTTCTTGAGAAAATCATCCGATTATTTTTGGGCTTGTTAAATCTTAAGAAATTCTTTTTTAAGGAAAAGATTAAAAGGACCCTTTTAACAAGCGCAAAGATATAAAAAATCCGGTTGTATATCCTGTGCCGCTTAAATATTTTTAACATAATGACTGGTTATCAGGTTTTCACCGGCGAGAATATTCAAAAAAGAGGAATACTTTTTTTCTGCTTGCCGCCGAAAATGCTCCGGTTGACGTTTTCCTGCCCTGAAAATTGTTATTTTTGACCTACAGGAAGAAATTACCAGAGGGTAGTCTTTTGATTACGTTTTTTCTGGTGAAGAAGAAACTTATGGTAAATTAATGACAAGAATGAAAATCCGGTTATGGGAAAAAAGAGAATGCCGTTGTCTGACCTTTTGGGGGTGGATTGCCGTATGGCTTCTGTTGGCTCTCCTTTTTCGGATTTGGCTGGGAACCGTTTGCCGTTGGTTGTCGCTAAATGAGCCGGTGAAAGCCAAAACACTGGTGGTGGAAGGATGGATAGAAGATTATGCCTTGCACCATGCTGTGGATTTTTACCGGAAAAATCACTATCAACATCTGATCGTAACCGGTTTGCCCATTACCCAGTGGAGTGATTATGTAACATTTAAAAATACAGCGGAAGGTGCTATTGCGGTAATTAGAGGATATGGCTTTAAAGACACTGTTTATGAAGCCGTTATTCCTCGCTCGGTAACCATAAACCGGACGTATAATACGGCAGTGGCTACCCGGATGTTGTTTCAAAAACATCCGGAATTTGGCCATGCATTCAATATTTATTCGGTGGGGGTGCATGCGCGCCGGACTCATCTGATGTTTGAACGTGCTTTTGGAAAAGAATATCAAATAGGAATTATTGCCGATACTGACCGCACTTTTGACCCGGAACATTGGTGGCGTACCAGTAAAGGTTTCCGGAATGTAAGTAATGAATTTGTGGCATTTAGTTATGTTTGGGCCTTTTTTCATCCCGATTATCAGAAATTTGAAAAAATGCTGGAAAAAGGGTATGCCCAGGATAGTCTCGATTTGTTTCAACAAAATAATGTAAAACCTGAAAAACTGACAAAAACCCCATGAAAAAACTCAATGTTTCCTTGCTTTACATTGAAGATGACCCAACACTGAGAAACATCTACAAAAAAATCTTGGAATATACTGTAGAAAAGGTGTATGTGGCTTCTGACGGACTGGAAGGTCTGAACCAATTTAAACAATATCATCCGGATATTGTTTTGACCGATGTCAGAATGCCGGTGATGGATGGTCTGGACATGATAATGAGAATCAGGGAGATAGATAAATATGCGCGAATCATTATCCTTTCAGCATTTGGTGAACCGCAATATTTTACCAGTGCGATTGCTTTGGGAGTAAAGGCCTATTTGTTGAAACCGGTTGAATCGGCACAACTGCTAAAAGCTATTGAAGAGCAGGCGAATGATATTTTGCTGGACCGGAAAGTCCGGAAAGAGGAACAAAAACGGCGGCTAGCCGAAAATGAACAACGAAAAAGTGAAGCCATTTTGCGGGCTTTGGCCAATGTAACGGCTGTTTTTTTTGAAGAAGGTTTTAATAGTCAATCGGTACAAAAGGTGTTGCAGCTGATTGGCGAAGTGACCAATGCTTCGCGGGTGTACATCTTTCAGAATTTTGAAGATGAACAGGGTAAACCCTTTACTTCGCAGATTTACGAATGGGTGAAAGGACAGGTAAAGCCGGAAATTGATAATCCCACACTCGAACGCCTTTATTTTGACGATCCGATTTTTGTTCGCTGGGTAGAGGTGATGAAGAATCACGGTTATATCCATGGTTTTGTTCGGGATTTTAAAAATGAAATTGAAAGGAAGGTGCTGGAAGAGCAGGATATCATCTCCATTCTTTCCATGCCTATTTTTGTTCAGGATAAATGGTGGGGATTTATCGGCCTGGATGAATGTGAACAGGAACGGGTTTGGTCAGAAGCCGAAACCGGTGCGTTGGAAACCTTGGCGCATAACCTGGGAGCTGCTATTTACCGGAAGGATGTGGAAAATGAATTGCGTGAGCTAAACGCCCATCTTGAACTCCGGGTAAAACAGCGTACCGAGGCAATGCAGAAAGAAATTATTGAAAGACAGGCTGTTGAAACTCGTTTACGTGAAAGCGAAGAAAAGTACCGGCTTATTTTTGAAAATGCCATTAATGGTATTGTTTTGATTGTGGAACGGCAAGTTGTCATGGTAAACCCGAAAGGTATCGATATTCTGGGCAGTAACCCGGATCATATTATCGGAAGCTGCCTGGTGGATTTTGTTTTCGAAGAAGACCGCCCGCGCTTTGAAAATTTTATTCATACGGTGGGCGAACGTAAAGGTACTGAGTTTATTGATATCCGGTTTGTTTCTCCTTCCGGAAAATTAAAGTGGGTGGAAATGAAAACCAATGAAATTATTTGGGATGAAGAAAATGCCTGCTTGGTTTTCCTTTCCGATATCAGTGCCCGTAAAACAGCCGAAAATGCCTTAAACCGGTTAAATAAAGAACTGGAAAAACGAGTGGCGCAGGAAGTGGAAAAGGTGAAACAACAACAACAATTGTTGGTGCAAAAATCAAAACTGGAATATATCGGAGAGCTGTCGGCAGGACTTTCACACGAAGTGAACCAGCCTTTGGGCGGTATTTCCATGGGACTGGAAAATATTTTGATGCGAATGTCCGATGGAAAACTGGATGAAGAGTATCTTCGTAAAAAGTTTGAAGTACTGTTTCAGGATGTGGAACGGATCAATCAGATCATTCAGCATGTCCGTATTTTTTCACGTGACCAGCAGGAAGCACTTAAAGAAGATGTGCCGGTAGTTCAGGTTTTAAACAATGCACTTTCTTTGGTTAAAATGCAGATGAAAGATCATCAAATTGATCTGCAATTGGATTTTGTTCAGGATGAAGAACTTGTTGTAACAGGAAATCCTTACCGTCTTGAGCAGGTTTTTCTGAATCTGCTGTCCAATGCCCGGTATGCTGTGGAAGAAAAGGCGCGATTTGTCCATAACGGATATAAGAAAGAGATTGCCATCCAGTGTGTCCGGAAAAATAATTTTTGTGAAGTCAGAGTGAAAGATAACGGCACCGGAATTTCTCCGGAAAACCTGAACAAGATTTTCGATCCGTTTTTTACGACAAAAGATGAAGAAAGAGGTACCGGGCTGGGACTTTCCATTTCGTATGGTATTGTGAAAGAGTTTGGCGGTAACATTCGTGTACAAAGCCGGGAAAAAGAAATGACTGAATTTATCATTCGATTACCACTAAAAAAAGCAAATAAAGCAAATGATGTCAAATAAGTTAAGTCTCCTTGTTGTAGATGATGAGCAACGGCTCGTAGATGAAATTGCCGAATTTCTGAAGGGTAAAAAATTTACCGTTTATTCGGCTAACCATCCGGATACGGCCCTGGAACTGGTAAAAACAAAAATACCGGATATCGTGATTCTGGATATCCGGTTACCGGGAAAAAGCGGGCTGGACCTGTTGCCGGAGATTAAAAAGGTAAACCCGTCAACGGAAGTCATTATGATTTCGGGACACGGAGATATGAATACCGTGATTGAAGCCATGCGCAAGGGAGCTGCCGATTATTTTGCCAAACCTTTCCGCCTTGCGGATGTGTATAAAGCCATTGTGCGTACAGAGCGCTTTATCGCACTGACAACAGAGCTCCAGAGTGTGAAGTCCGGCATGGACGTCCTGTCAAAAAAATTACTCGAAAATATTGGTGTGCGACTGGTGGGAAACAGTAAGGCCATGCGCGATATGATTGGGATGATGACGAAAGTGGCACAAACGCCGAATACTTCTGTCCTGATTTTGGGGGAGAGTGGTACCGGTAAAGAGTTGGTAGCACACGGAATTCATTATCTGAGTGACCGGAACAATAAAACATTTTATTCGGTTAACTGTTCGGCTATTCCGGAAAGCCTTTTCGAAAGCGAATTTTTCGGACATAAAAAAGGTGCTTTTACCGGTGCAGATTCAGATAAGGACGGTTGGTTTGAGATTGCGGATGGCGGTACGCTTTTTTTGGATGAGATCAGTGACATGCCGTTGGTACAACAGGCTAAGCTACTGCGTGTTCTGGAAGAACGAAAGGTAAGTAAGATTGGCTCGCGACAAAGCAAACAGGTGGATGTACGGGTGATTGCTGCTTCGAATACCAATCTGGAAAAGCTGGCCAACGAAAATAAATTTCGTCTCGACCTGTTTCACCGGCTCAATATTTTTGTGATCAACATTCCGCCATTGCGCGAGCGGAAAGAAGATATTCCGGCATTGGTTCAATATTATCTCGATTTGTATTGCCGGCAGTTTGGAAAAACCAAAATGAAAATGAGCAAAGATGCACTGGAACTGTTGCAGAGCTACCATTTTCCGGGAAATGTCCGGGAGCTTCGGAATATTGTTGAACGGGCAGTTATTTTGTGCGATGGTGATACTTTGTTACCAGAACATATTCAATTGATGCAAAATGGCGAAAGGAAACCGGAGCAGATTTCGCAGCATGCCGAAACCCGTTTGCCTGAAGCATCGGGGAACAGCGAAGTTGTACTTGACCTGGAAGAGAATGAACGCCGGCTGATTCGTCTTGCCCTTGAAAAAGCAGACAATAACAAATCAAAGGCAGCTCAGTTGCTCAATATTACCTGGCAGGCACTGGACCGCCGGATGAAAAAATATGGTATGGAATAGGGGAGAAGGCGTACCTTGATAAAATAAAAAAACCGGCTGAAATCATCAGCCGGTTTTTTTGTAGGATTAAAAATCCGTTTATTTTTTTACCGCATCCACAATAGCTTTAAAAGCTTCAGGATGGTTCATAGCCAAATCGGCAAGAACTTTACGGTTCAGTTCGATATTTTTGGCATGGAGTTTTCCCATGAATTCAGAATAGGACATCCCGTGAAGACGGGCCCCTGCGTTGATACGCTGAATCCACAATGCACGGAAATTCCGTTTTTTGGTTCGTCTGTCACGGTAGGCATAGCTGAGGCCTTTTTCGTAAGCGTTTTTCGCAACCGTCCAGACATTTTTTCTGCGGCCAAATTGTCCTTTGACCTGCTTCATTACTTTTTTTCTGCGTGCTCTTGACGCAACAGTGTTAACTGATCTTGGCATTTTTTTAAATTTTTTCCGTTATAGCGCTCCCGATACTTGCCGGGAAACTTTTCTGAGCTATAACAAAATTAAACAATTGATTTGATTACCCTTGAATCATGCGACGAATGTTCTTTTCATCAGCTTTGTCAATAATGGTAAAGTAAGTTAAGTTACGTTTACGTTTTTTTGACTTTTTCGTCAGAATGTGACTTTTGTACGCATGTTTCCTTTTGATTTTTCCGGAACCCGTCAGCACAAATCTCTTCTTAGCACCGGATTTTGTTTTCATTTTTGGCATAGCGCAAAATGATTTTTAAATGATTAATATATAGTTTAGTTTAACTTGATTTTTTCTCTGATTTCTTTTCCGGTTTTTTAGGAGAAAGAATCATGATCATCCGTTTCCCCTCCAATTTGGGAAGTTGTTCTACTTTGGCATAATCTTCCAACTCCTGGGCAAACCGCAATAAAATGTACTCTCCTTTGTCTTTGTAAATGATGGATCTTCCCCTGAAAAACACGTCCACTTTTACTTTGGCACCATCTTGCAAAAATTTAGTGGCATGTTTTAGTTTAAAATTAAAATCATGGTCGTCGGTATTCGGTCCTAAACGGATTTCCTTTAAGACAACCTTGGCGGTTTTGGCCTTAATCTCTTTTTGCCTTTTTTTCTGTTCGTAAAGGTATTTTTTATAATCCATAATTTTACAAACAGGCGGATTGGCTTTTGGAGAGATTTCAACCAAGTCCAAACCCAGCTCATCTGCTTTGGCTTGTGCCTCGCGCAGCTGATAAATACCGGTTTCCACATTGTCACCTACCAGGCGGACAATGGGCGCGGTAATGTGTTCGTTAATTTTGTTGGGGTCTTCTTTTTTTACGTATCTGGGGCCCCTTCCCCGTCCTCTGTACTTTGCTATTTTAGTGTCCTCCTAAATGATTGGTTAAACATTCATTAAATTTTTTACTTCTTCATTCACCATTTGGGCGAAATCTTCGGTGCGCATCGTTCCCTGATCGCCTTCTTTGTGTTTTCGCACCGAAACCAGTCCGTTTTCTTCTTCTTTCTCTCCTACAATCAGCATGTAAGGAATCTTCTTCAATTCCGCATCCCTGATTTTTCTTCCTGTTTTTTCGTTTCTTTCATCCAGTTCGGCACGGACATCCAAACGGGTCAGCAAATTTAATACTTTTTTGGCGTAAGTTGTATATTTTTCGCTAATGGGTAAAATAATGGCTTGTACCGGCGTAAGCCAAACCGGGAAATTACCGGCACAGTGTTCGATAAGTACAGCCACAAAACGTTCCATCGAGCCGAACGGTGCGCGGTGAATCATCACCGGCCGGTGTTTTTCGTTATCGGCGCCAATGTAAGTTAAATCAAAGCGTTCGGGCAGGTTGTAATCGACCTGAATGGTGCCGAGTTGCCATTTTCTGCCAATGGCATCACGAACCATGAAGTCCATTTTCGGACCGTAAAAAGCGGCTTCGCCGTATTCTACGACCGTATTTAAATTCCGTTCTTCTGCTACTTCGATAATTGCTCTTTCTGCTTTTTCCCAATTTTCGTCTGTCCCGATATATTTTTCAGGATGTTTGGGGTCGCGCAG
Organism: Candidatus Sulfidibacterium hydrothermale; assembly: GCF_020149915.1. GTDB lineage: Bacteria > Bacteroidota > Bacteroidia > Bacteroidales > F082 > Sulfidibacterium > Sulfidibacterium hydrothermale. The sequence continues at coordinate 2,126,888 of NZ_CP083760.1, read as the reverse complement.
CGAAATCTGAATCAGTACATCCTTAAAGTCCAGAGCCGTAAAGATCTTTTCAATAATGTCAATCACCCCATTAAATTCTGTTTTGATCTGGTCGGGTGTACAGAAAATGTGGGCATCGTCCTGGGTAAAACCTCTTACCCGTGTTAATCCGTGCAATTCGCCGCTTTGTTCGTAACGGTAAACGGTACCAAATTCGGCGTAGCGGATGGGCAGCTCTTTATACGAATGCGGAGTGGCTTTGTAAATTTCGCAATGATGAGGGCAGTTCATGGGTTTCAGGAAAAATTCTTCTCCTTCTACCGGCGTTTTGATGGGGCGAAATGATTCTTCACCGTATTTCTGATAATGACCGGATGTTTTGTACAGATTGACGTTGCCGATATGTGGAGTTATCACCGGTTGATAGCCGGCGGCCCGTTGAACTTTTTTCAAGTATTGTTCCAGCAGCTCACGCAGTTGTGCCCCTTTGGGAAGCCACAGCGGGAGACCAAGCCCCACATTTTGCGAAAAAGTAAACAGTTCCAACTGTTTACCAAGAACACGATGATCGCGTTTTTTGGCTTCTTCCAGCAATTCAAGGTATTCGGTCAGCTCTTTTTTCTTCGGAAAGGTGATGCCGTAGATACGGGTCAGCTGTTTGCGTTTTTCATCGCCGCGCCAGTAAGCTCCGGCAATTTTCATCAGCTTTACAGCTTTGATGAATCCGGTATGCGGAATGTGCGGGCCGCGACAGAGATCGGTAAAATGACCGCTTTCGTAGAAAGTGATTTCTCCGTCTTCAAGGTCTTCGATCAGCTCCAGCTTATATTCATCGCCTTTTTCTTTAAAATAGGCGAGGGCATCGGCTTTGGAAACTTCTTTCCGGACAAACTGTTGTTTTTCGCGGGCCAGTTCCAACATTTTTTTCTCGATCTTGGGAAAATCTTTTTCCGAGATTTCGTAATCACCAAAATCGATGTCGTAATAAAAACCATTTTCGATGTCGGGGCCGATACCGAATTTCACACCGGGATACAGCAGCTCAATGGCTTCAGCCATCAGGTGAGCCGACGAGTGCCACAGGGTGGCTTTTCCTTCCGGATCGTTCCAGGTAAGCAGTTGCAGCTTGGTATCTTCGGTGATGGGCATGGTGGCATTGACCACTTTGTCGTTCACTTTAGCTGCCAGTACGTTACGTGCCAGCCCTTCGCTGATTTCACGGGCAATATCCAATGCGGTGGTGCCCTTGGCTACCTCTTTTACCGAACCGTCCGGTAGTGTTATTTTTATCATTTTACTGAATCCCTTTCAAAAAATTGGGTGCAAAGATAGGATTTTTCTCTTAACACGCATGCTATAAGCATTTTAATTTATGATTTTTTTAACAAAAGATTGTGAGAAAAATGCTGCAAAATCCATCTTTTTTAAAGATGTAATTGGCTGATTTATTGCGTGTTTGTTTTTGAGTTTTATGGTTGTAAAGTATTTGTTCTTTTTGAAGCGTGAAAAAAGAAAACTTTTTTACCAGCTGCCACCGGCACCGCCGCCGCCGAAACTTCCGCCGCCAAAGCCACCGAATCCACCACCAAAACCACCGGAACTTCCTCCTGAAAAATCATTCCAGCTTCCTGAGTGACCACTTCCGCCGAGCATGCTTCCCAACCAAAAAGCAGTCCAGAAAGAAGTGCCTTTTCCGACACTGTACGAGCGGGCATTGCTGACACGAATCAGCAAAAAGACCAGCAAGAAAATGACGAAGGGTATCAAAGCCGTCCAGGGTGATTTTTCGTGTGTTTTGTTATACCCTTTGGCGCTGATTTCGCCGGCCGCAAGTTCCATAATGATGTCGGTTGCCTTTTGAATACCACCGTAATAGTCTCCCCGTTTGAACCGGGGAATCATTTCGTATTCAACAATTTTCTTTGCGGTGGCATCGGGAATAACCGGCTCAAGTCCGTAACCTACGGCAATAAAAGCTTGTCCGCGGCTGTTACGGTATTTGGGTTTGATAAGAATCACCACGCCGTTGTCAAATTTTTTCTGTCCAACTTTCCATTGTTTTCCCAATTCGGTGGCAAACATGGCCGGATCCATGCCGTTAAGCGATTTAACCGTTACCACCACAATTTGGTTGGACGTGGTATCGTTGAAATAACGCAACTTGTATTCGAGACTTTTTACCTGCTGTGGTGTGAGAATGCCGGCAAAATCGTTTACCAGCCGGGGAGGATTGGGGCGGGGAGGAATATCTCCGGCCCGGAGCTGAATGCTGAAAAACAACAGCAGAATAAAAATGAGGGTTGAGTGTTGAATTTGTTTCATGGCTGTAATGGTCCTTTGCGGTTATTTCCCGAACGAGATATCATCCGGTAGTTCGTTAATATCATCCAGATGATACGGAAAGTGTTTTTTCAGGTGTTTACCGGTTTCGGTAATCCCGTAAACCAATCCTTCCGTAAATTTATTTTGTTTAAAATATTCGGCCATTTTTTCTTTGATGTCGTCCCAGAAATTTTCAGGAACTTCTTTGTTAATGCCCACATCGCCGATAATGGCAAACTTTCTGCTTTTTATGGCAAGATAAAACAACACACCATTACGCAGTTCGGTGCGATCCATTTTTAATTTTTTGAAAATAAAAGCAGCGCGGTCAAGCACATCTCCTTTCAAGGTGGATTCAATATGTACCCGAATCTCACCGGAGGTGTCCATCTCGGCGTTAAGAATAGCTTTCATGATTTCATCTTGTTCTTCTTTGGTGAAGAACCTTTTGGCTGAAGGACTCATGATAATGTTTTTTTAAAATTTGACCTGCGGGGCTTTTTCGGCACCTTTTTCTGCTTTGAAATAGGGTTTGGGTTGAAAACCGAATAAGTTGGCTACAATATTGCGGGGAAATGTTTTAATGTACGTGTTGTAGGCCTGGGTAATCTGATTAAACTGGCGGCGTTCTACGGCAATACGGTTTTCTGTACCTTCCAGCTGGGCCTGTAATTCCAGAAAGTTCTGGTTGGCTTTCAGGTCGGGATAACGCTCAACAACGACCATCAGTTTTGACAATGCCTGCGACAGTCCGTCCTGCATTTGCTGGAACTGTTTTAATGCCTGTGGATTCAGATGGTTGGCGTCAATGTTGACCGAAGTGGCTTTGGCGCGGGCCTGAATAACGCCTTCCAGCGTTTCTTTTTCGTGTTGGGCATATCCTTTTACCGTGTTTACCAGGTTCGGAATCAAATCGGCACGCCGCTGATAAACATTTTCAACCTGCGACCACTGGGCTTTTACGGCTTCCGATTGGGTAACCATGGTGTTATAGGTATTTTTAAACCAACCGTAGGTGAGTAGCAATACAACAGCAACTACGATAATGACAATCCAGGATTTTTTCATGATTTTTCCTTTAATTTTTGAAAATGCGTGCTAAGATACTATTTTTTAATTGACAGAGGAGGATTTCTTTTTGCCGGGTTCTGTTTTTACAAAAAAAATAGCGCACAGGAACATAAAGCTTCCTGTGCGCTGCAAACGTTTTTAAAGCGATTAACTTACGCGTTCAACATTTCTTTTCACAAACTCATCCAGCTCTTTTCCTTTCAACAGGTTTTTGGATAGCCGTGCCAAATCGTACAGCTGACGGGCCATTTCGTCTTGTTGTTTTTCATCATCGGTTTCGGAAATTTTTCCGATTAACGGATGGTTGGCATTAATCACAAGCGTGTAAGTATCCGGAAGTGCCCCCATGCCCATCATGGGGCTGCCGCCGATGGCTTCCATATCTTTCATACGCCGCATAAACTCGTTTTGCGTGATGGTAATGGGCATTTCCGATTCACTCAGGTTTTCGAAGGAAACTTCGAACTGTTTTTTGTCAATTACCCTTTCAAAAGCAGCCTTTACTTTTTCTTTCTGTTTGTCATCGAGTTTGGAAGGCGCCTGGTCTTCTTTTTCGATGAGCTTGTCTATGGTGTTAGAATCCACGCGGGCAAAAGCCGTATCGGGTAATTTTTGTTCCAGTGTATTGATAAAATGCGGATCGAGTACACCGTCCATCAGCAATACGTCGTAGCCACGTTCTTTGGCAGCCTGAATATAGCTGTATTGTTCATCTATATTATTGGCATACAGATAGATGAGTTTGTTGTTTTTATCTTTTTGTGCCGGTTCGATATGTTTTTTGTATTCGTCCAGCGTGAAGTATTTGCCGTCGGTATTTTTCAGGAGCGCAAATTTTACTGCTTTGTCGTAAAATTTGGGTTCCGAGATCATGCCGTATTCAATAAATATCTTGATATCGTCCCATTTTTCTTCAAAGCTTTTCCGGTCGTTTTTAAAGATTTCGGCCAGTTTGTCAGCCACCTTTTTGGTAATATAACCCGAAATCTTTTTCACATTCTGGTCGCTTTGCAGATACGAACGGCTAACGTTCAGCGGGATATCGGGTGAGTCGATTACGCCGTGCAGCAGGGTAAGAAACTCAGGAACAATACCTTCCACCGAATCGGTAATAAAAACCTGGTTGCTGTACAACTGAATTTTGTTGCGCTGCAGCTCGTAATCGCGTTTTACTTTCGGGAAATAAAGAATCCCGGTAAGGTTAAACGGATAATCCACATTCAGATGGATATGGAACAACGGTTCGTCCAGCGTGAGCGGATAAAGCTTGTGATAGAAAGCTTTGTAATCTTCTTCTTTGACTTCCGAAGGCGATTTTTTCCACAGCGGGTCGGTGTCGTTGATGATTTTCGGACGTTTTACCTCTTTGGTTTTGGGTTTTCCGTCTTTGTCTTTTTCGCCTTCAATGGGTTCAAATACGGTTTCCATTCCAAACTGAATGGGTACCGGCATAAATTTACAGTACTTTTTCAGCAGCTCTTCAACGCGGTAATCTTCAAGAAACTCTTTGTTTTCGTCGTTGATGTACAGCGTTACTTCGGTGCCGCGGTCTTTTTTGTCCGATTCGGTCATGGTATATTCCGGGCTGCCATCGCATTCCCAGCGAACGGCTTTGGTACTTCCGCCTTTTTTGTAGGTTTTGGTGTTGATAACCACCTTGTCCGAAACCATAAAAGTGGAGTAAAATCCCAGCCCGAAATGACCGATGATGGCGTTGAGCTCATCTTCTGATTTGGCTTTGAATTTTTTCAGAAATTCTTCGGCACTCGAAAAAGCAATCTGATTAATGTATTTATCGACTTCTTCGGCGGTCATTCCGATTCCGCGGTCGCGGACTGTCAGGGTTTTCTTCTTTTTGTCCACTTCCACCTGAATAGTTAAATCGCCGAGTTCGTCTTTGAATTTCCCGAGAGAAGCCAATGTTTTTAACTTTTGTGTGGCATCTACCGCATTGGATATCAATTCTCTGAGAAATATTTCATGATCTGAGTAAAGAAATTTCTTGATAATCGGGAAAATGTTTTCCGTTTGGATTCCGATTTTTCCTTTTTGTGCTGTCATATTTTTTTGTGTTTTAGTTTATTCGATTTGGTTTGTGTCCACCGGAAATCAAACCCTGTGCCAAAGGACAGAAGTGCCATTTTGTCTTTTTGCAATTTGAGAAAAGAAAGGTAAAATCTTTCCTGAATTCTGTTTGGTCTTTTGGTGAACTAAACAGAATTGGGGCATTAAAACCGGTATTGCCGGAAAATTATTTTTTTGCGGTCCATTTGTTCATGACGGAGAGTATTTGGGCCTTGTTTATCGGTTTGGTAACGTAATCGTTACAGCCGGCTGCCAACGCTTTTTTATCATCACCGATCATGGCAAAAGCGGTTTGGGCTATAATAATGACCTCTTTATTGAACTCGCGGATAATCCGGGTAGCTTCCAGGCCATTGGTTCCCGGCATTTTGATGTCCATGAAAATTAATTTGATTTCCGGGTGGTTTTTAAGGATTTCGATAGCCTGGCTTCCTGTGCGGGCTGCATAAAACTTGCGAAATTTCCCGGAGAGAATGGTTTTTAGGTAAAGCAAGCTGACCTCATCATCTTCAGCAACCAAAATATCCGGTTTTATTGTCTCCAGGCTGGTAATTGTTTCTTTTTCCTCTTTGGGTTGCTCTTTGGGGGATTTGCTCAGGGAGATATTCTCTTTGGTCTTATAGGGAATTGTAAACCGGAAAGTAGTTCCCTGTTTTTCTTTGGAAGTAACCCAGATTTTTCCACCCAGCATTTCCACATAAGCTTTGGCAATGGACAATCCAAGGCCAGAACCTTCGTATCCTCTTGTGTTACTTATTTCTGCCTGTTCAAATCGGTTAAAAACGGCTTTTATCCGGTTTTCGGGAATGCCAATCCCGGTATCTTTTACGAAAAATTCAACAAATTCTCCCTGGCGGAAACAACCCAATGTGATGTCGCCTTTGTTCGTGAATTTGATGGCGTTTTTAATCAGGTTGATCAAAATGCCATGTAGTTTGGTGTTGTCACTGATGATTTTCTTGTGTAAGTTTCTGGGGACCGGTAATACACGAAAAGTCAGTCCTTTGTCCGTGATCTCCGGTTCGAAAAATTCGTAAAGTTCATCCATCAGCTTTTCCAGTGAAATTTCGGAGAGGTAAACATTTATTTGGCCCGATTCGATTCTTGAAATGTCAATCAGGTCATTGATGGTGTTCAGCAGTCGCTGGCTGCTTTTTGTTATGATGGCCTGGTATTTTTCTCTTTCCATAAGACTCAGATCCGGGGTGTTCAGCAGGTTCACAAACCCCAGAATCCCATTCATGGGGGTACGGATCTCATGGCTCATGTTGGCGAGGAAAGCACTTTTCAGCCGGTCACTTTCTTCTGCTTTTTCTTTGGCTAACTGAAGCTCGTGGTTTTGTTCCTGCAGCTTTTGCTCAATTTCTTTTTGCCGGGTAATATCAATTACATACACCGACACGCCGATAATCTTTTCTCCCGTTTCGTCATAAACGGGATTGTAATGGTTTTCGTAATAGGAACGTTTTAAATTTTCGTCGCCATATTCTTCTTCCAAAACAAAATGCTCGCCTTTCAAAGCCCGGTCGAAATTGGCTTTGGCTTTCTCCCTGTCCGCTTCATATTGAATGAAATTCAGCATGTTGTCGCCCGTTTTGATATCGACTCCCCAAATTTCTTTCATGGTTTGGCGATGAGAAGAAGTAAAATCGAGATAACGGTATTGTGTGTCGAGGGCAAAAACAATAATTTTTTGTGGACTTTCGAGGATTGCGTTTCTTAGGACTGAGATTTGTTTAAATTCTTCTTTGGCTTTTTGGGCCTCTGCTTCAGCTGCTTTAAGTTGCTGGTTGGTAGCGCGCAATTGCTGTTCGTTGGCTGATAGTTGCTGGAAGGCTGCTTCCAGTTGCTGATTGGCTGCCCGCAGTTGTTGTTCACTGGCAGAAAGCTGTTGAAAAGCCGCTTTTAATTCCGCTTCCGCTTTTTTTAGACCGGTGATGTCATGGGCAATGTAGAGAACACTGTCCGTGCTTTTGGGAACTGCACGTCCTTCAAACCAATATTTTTTTCCCTGGATCAAAGTGGAATAAGTGATAGTAACCGGTTCTTTTTTAGAAAGGCTGTCACGCACCAGTTTCAGGAAACGATCAGCTTCTGCTTTGGGAAGAACCTCATGGAGCGTTTTTCCAATCCGGCTTTGGGGTGGGGTGAACAAAGGCTGGGGAGAAGTGGGGGCAATATTAAGGTATTTTCCGTTGTAATCCAGTTCAACAGCCACATCCGTAATGGCTTTTAACAGCACCTTTAAATTATTCTCACTTTTTTTAATTTCCTGATTAACTGTCGTTAATTGTTGATTAGCTGCCCTTAATTGTTGTTCGGTAGCCGAAAGTTGCTGGAAAGCTGCTTTTAACTCTTGTTCTGCTCTTTTTTCTTTGGTGATGTCTCGGGCAATGAACAAAACGGTGTTTTCCGTTTTGGGAATCGCTTCTCCTTTAAACCAGTATTCTTTCTTTTGAAGAGTAAGGGTGTATTCCAGTGTGTGAAGCCGGTGTTTGTGAAAGCTTTTCCGGATAAATTTAAGGAAACGGTCTGCTTTCTCTTTGGGAAAAATATCGTGAAGGGTTTTCCCGATGACAATTTCCGGCGGTTTATACAACATTTCGGGGTTGGTAGGGGCAATATTAATGATTTTGCCGTCATAGTCGAGCTCCATAACAATGTCGTTCATGTTATAAAAGAGCGCCCGGAGTATTTCCTCTTTTTCCTGGAGTTGCTTATTTAGGGTCTTTAATTGGTTTTTTTCTTTTTCCGAAGCATTTAACTTTTGTTTTAATGTTTCAATTTCTTTTAAATAATCGTCTTTGGTTTTAACCGGTCTATTTTTCATGACGAATAAAGGTTATTGTTTTGGGTGCAGGTATTGCCAGAGAACTTTTGGGGCGTTATCACCACAGGTGTATGAAACGATCCCTGTTGTTGTATCAAGCGAAATGGTTCTTCTTTCCATTCCTCCTAAAACAGCCGCAATAATGTTTAAATTTTTTTTCGCGATAAAATGCAAAACACTGCTTACCATAGCCCGGGCAATGGTGTCGTTAGGTTTTTTCAAAACGTTGGCGCCACCGGCGAGACAAATTTCCAGTTTTTCGGGAGGAAGTCCGAAATTACTCAGCTTTTTCAATAAATATTCGATGGCATTATGGCAGTATTTGTTTTTGTCGTCCGGGTGATAATTATCCGGTGCTTTTCCCGGCAACATTACATGAGCCATGCCTCCGGTTTTTGTTTCCGGATCATAAGCAACAACAGCCACACAAGAACCCAACGGAGTAGAAACAAGAATGTCGGTTTTGTTTGTGATTATTGTTTCACCGGCCTGAACATAACAGGCTGAATCTGTAATGGAACTCGGGTTTTGATAAGACATTTTTTGTCAAAATGTTTTCTGCTACAAAGTAAGCAAAAAATAAGGGAATTAAAAAATAGTTTTTTATCCCAGAAATTTCATAAACCAGTATCCCGAATCTTTGATGTACCGTTTTAGTTTGTTTTGATAGTCAATGTAAATCAGCCCGAAACGTGGACGATAGCCTTTGTCCCATTCAAAATTGTCGGTAAGCGACCATACAAAATAACCGCGGATATCCACGCCTTCGCGTTTAGCCCGTAACAGATTTTGCAGGTATTCTTTAAAAAAGGCAATCCGCTTTTCATCATGAACATGGCCGTTTTGTAACTTGTCGTTAAAACAAACCCCGTTTTCGGTTACCACAAGAGGAATGTTGTATTGTGCAAACTGTTTGAGAATACGGTAAAAATCGTAGCCGTTAATTTCACCGCCCATGCAGTTGGTTTTGGCTCCGCGTTTCGATGCCGGTATTTCTTTGGCGTGAATTACGGGAAACCAGTTTTTCTTGACGGTTACCGGATAATAATTTTGAACGCCGAGAAAATCGAATTGGAATTTCATTTTTTCTTCATCTCCGGGCAGCATGTATTTTTCAATTTTTTTTAATCCGGGCAGCCGGTCAAACGGATAACCGCGACCCACAGCCGGTTCCACAAAAATGCGGTTCATCAGGGCATCGTAACGGCGGGCCGCTTCGATGTTTTTTGGTTCGTTATTAACCGGGTTTACCCACGAAAGGGCAAAGGTGGTTCCGATATTGGCATCCGGAATGTTTCTCCGTATGGCGCGGCCACCGGCCGCCTGACAAAGCACGGCATGGTGAACTGCCGGGAAAAAGTGACCAAATCCCCGTTTGCCGGGAGCCATCTCCCCCGTCATATAGCCCAGTGCGGTAAACGACAGTGGCTCATTCAGGACCATCCAGTTTTTTACTTTTTTACCGTATTCGTTGGAAACAAAATCGGCATATTGTGAAAACCACCGGACTATTTCACGGTTATCCCAGCCGCCTTTTTTCTGCAATGCTTCGGGTAAATCCCAATGATAAAGGGTAACCCAGGGCTCAATTCCATTTTCCAGACAAAAATCAATTACCTGGTGGTAAAATTCTACCCCTTTTGGATTGATTTTTCCGGTTCCCTCGGGGAAAATTCGTGACCAGGAAAGCGAAAAACGAAAAGCATTAAAATGCATCTCTTTTAACAGACTGATATCTTCCCGGTAACGGTGATAAAAATCGGTAGCTGTGTCGCCATTTTCGCCTTGTTCAATTTTATGTTTCCGATGAGAAAAAACATCCCATATCGACAGACCTTTTCCGTCGGTATTCCAGGCTCCTTCTACCTGATAGGCTGCACAGGCGGCGCCCCATACAAAATCTTTCCCAAAAGCCTGCTTTGTGAGTGTAAGCTTTGGAGAAAGCCGGTTTATGAGTTTTGTGGCGGCATTTACGTAAGGAGAGAGTAGTATGGCACCAGAAGCTAACGCGGTGTTTTTTAGCCATTTTCGTCGGTTCATGAAAGCAATTTTATGGATTTACAAACAAAAGTAAGGCTTTTGAACAAGGATGTTCCTGATAAAGATCAATTTATTTGATCCGGTAAACGGCTTTGGGGGCCAGAAGCCCCATGGAAATCCCACGGGAGAGCATGAACAGTTGCAGTGCAAGCCACAATCCGTGATTTTGATAGGTGGGAAAAAGAAAATAAAATGCCGGCAGGAAAACGAACAGCGCCGAAAAAATCATGGTATTTCGCATGGCTTTGGATGCGGTTACCCCTACATAAATACCATCCCATATAAAGGCGGCAAGACTTGTTAACGGCAGGATAATTACCCATCCGTAATAAGCTTTGGCAAGATGCAGTAGTGCCGGATTGTTCGTTAAAATTACCATAAAATACTTTAATCCAAAGAAATAAATCAAAGCGGTAACAAAGGCGATAACCGATCCCCAAAAAAACAGCCGGTGTACGGTCATTTTCAGCAATTGTACGTTTCCTGATCCTTTGGCTTTGCCGGCAAGGGCTTCGCCTGCAAAGGCAAATCCATCAGCAAAATAGGAAAAGAAAAAGAAGAATTGAAATAATAATGTGTTTACAGCCAGTATTTTGTCGTTGATGCGGGCAGAAATGCCAGTGAAAAAAGTCAATACAAAAATGAGTAAGATCGTCCGGATAAAAATGTCGCTATTCACTTTGAAAAAGATAAGCAACCCCTCTTTTTGGGCCAGAATTTTCAAAGAAAGACGGCGTGCATACGGTTTGTATTTTTTAAATAAAAACAAAAAAGCAAGCAACAAGCCGGTATACTGAGCCAAAACACTGGCCAGTGCCACTCCGTCGGAGTGCATGTGAAAAGGATAGACAAACAGAAAATTCAGTCCGATATTCATGATGTTCACGACAACGGCGATAGTCATAGGAATACGTGCATTTTGCATGCCGAGAAACCAGCCGTAAAAGCTGTAAAGCATCAGGGTAGCCGGAGCAGCGTAAATGCGGATGTAAAAGTATCGCCGGGCAAAATGGGTTACCTGTGGTGTGCCATCCAGCAGCCGGAAAGCAATCCATTGTATGGGATATTGCAGCAGGAGGAGAATTAAAGCCAGTCCGAGAGCGACAAGCAGCGAACGGTGTAGTCCGCGGTGTAATGCTTCGTGGTTGCCGGCGCCATACGATTGGGCTGTAAAACCGCTGGTTCCCATCCGCAGAAATCCGAGACTCATGTACACCACATTAAAAATCGTGGTGCCGAGTGCCACCGCGCCAACATACATCACACTGTCCGATTTCAGGTGTCCCATCAGGGCATAGTCGGCTATGCCGAGTAACGGAACAGTCAGATTGCTGACGATGTTGGGAACGGCCAGCCGGAAAATTTCGCGGTTGAGTTTTTTTTTGGCGTTCGCCATGGGGCAGGGGAATTACCTTTTATGAAGTCCGCACTCTTTGGTTTCCGGATTTTCCCACCACCAGCGGCCGGCACGCACATCTTCGCCGGGTTCGATAGCCCGGGTACATGGCTGGCAGCCAATACTGGCAAATCCTTTTTTGTGCAGCGGATTGACGGGGACGTTAAACCGGTTTACATAATCCCATACCTGTTCTTCTGTCCAGTCAATGAGCGGATTAATTTTAATCAGATGATTGTTTTCGTCCCATTCAACGGTTTGCATGTCTTTTCTTGTTACCGACTGATCGCGTCGCAGACCGGTTATCCAGGCATCTAAATTACGGGTAGCCCGCATCAGCGGTTTGATCTTGCGGATATGGCAACACAATTTCCGGTTTTCAATGCTGTCGTAAAACAGGTTGATGCCTTTTTCTTTCACCATCTGTTCCACATCGGAAGCATCCGGAAAAAAGACTTCAATGGTTATTTTATATTTTTTAGCTGTGCGGTCAATCAAATCGTAAGTTTCCGGGAAAAGCCGTCCGGTATCCAGTGTAAAAATTTTAGCTTTTTTGTCGATTTGACTGATCATATGCGTTAAAGCCTGATCTTCCAGTCCCATGCTGGTGGAAAGGGCAATTTTTTCTTTAAAGTGATCCAAAAAGAAGGTAATAATTTCCTGCGGCGATTTATTTTTTAACTGCCGGTTCCATGCTTTAATTTGTTCCTGGTTTGTCATGCGTTCTTTTTTTCAGCCGCAAAAATAAACGAAATTTCTAACGGCTCGGTTTTTCTCCCCAGGCATGCGGAATCCGGTTGTAGGCCGCAACGAGCAACAGAACAAACAAAGAAGAACCGACGCCGAGTACTACGTTCCACGGTTCGCGGGTTTCAAGTGCCAGTCGCATAATGATCGTGGCCAGAGCAAAACCCGAATTACGAAACAATATGCGGTAATGGTTGCTGTATCGCAACGAGATGAAAACCAGTAGAATATCGTTGAATATCAGGATGGTGAAAAAGTAATGGAAGAAGTTGAAAACCTTTTCCTGATTGAAAAAGAAATAAATATCGGTGGCAATCATCACCGTAAAAATGACAAGTAAAACAAGGGCAATCAGTTTTTTCAGATTGATGAACGATTGTTGTTCTTCGCGGTTTTTACAGATGCTTTTATGGCGGTCGATCCGCCGGATAAAAATAATGACGCAAAAAATAATTAAAGCGCCAAATGCATCGGTAAACATATAAAATACTTTGCTGTGAATGGCTGTCCAGGCATAACTTTCAGGAAATTCACCGAACAATTTAAAAGCATCGCGTAGTAAAATAAGCGAGAGAATTTGTAGTTGCGCTTCCATGGAAACAGAAACCGATTTTACCAGCGAAAAAACCAAACTAATCACCTCGAAAAACAGTAAAAAGGTAAATGCCAGTTCGATAGCTTTAAAATGGTTGTCGGGGACAAAAGACCAGGATATGGCGTGATTGTGTTTGAGAACGATGAGTAGGATGGCCAGTAAATAGACGATAACCAGCAGGGTAGCCAGGATTTTTAAAAAAGAACGGCTTTCCCATTTTTTTTCAATATCATCAAAAAGTGCAGCAAGACGGAGTGCCCACGGCGATTCAGTTAACGACATAACATTCAATTTTTTGTGTAAAAATAATGTTTTTTAAAAAATGATTTGATCGGCATTGTTTTGTCCGAAAGGCATTTATTTTACTTTTTCTATTTAAAATGAAAACAAATAACGTCAGAATGAAAAATATGCTTTTAAAACCGGTTAAATGACAGGGATTTTGTTTAGGTTTGTACAGAAGAAATGCCATCGCCAAATTTCCCCAAATTTTCCGGTTGCTTTCATTTTTTACGTTTTAATAAATTTTGTTATGTCAAAAAAAGTTTTTGTTGGGAATATTGCCTGGAGTGTGTCGGAAGATGATCTGGGTGGAACTTTTTCCCAATATGGAGAGATTGAAGATTTGGTGATCCTGAAAGACAGGTACACCCATCGTTCAAGAGGTTTCGGTTTTGTTACTTTCAGCGTAGATGCAGATGCTGACAAGGCCATTGAAGCCTTAAATGGTTACAGTTTGAATGGCCGTGATTTGGTCGTTAATGAAGCCAAACCCCCGCGCCGCGACCGGTATTAAGATCCCGTAGCAATGAACCTTTTAAAAAGAGAAAGCCACTGAAAAGACAGTGGCTTTCTCTTTTTTTTTTGTTTGGGCATCTGATGAACTAACCGTTTTTTACCACTTTATTATTTTTTGAATCCGGTTTCCTTTTTGGGTTTTTACTTTCAGGATATAAATTCCGGGTTTTAGGGAAGTCGTGTTCAGTGAATAACGGTATGCGTAAGGCGTACAATAAAGAAGCGTTTTTCCGGTAAGCCCGGTGATTTTTATCGAGAATATCCTGGATTGGCTTTCGAGAACAATGCGGTTCTTAAACGGATTGGGGAAAATATGTATTTTTTCCTGTTGCTCCGAATTATCCGGAACAGAAGTTGTCTGTTCTTTAACGCTTAATACGACAAAGTTTACAGAATAGGCATGGGCCGGGAAAAGCCTGTCGGGCTGCCAGACTGTGAAATAAGGTTTTACTTTTGCGAAATCTTCCGGTCCGCCGCCAGGAGTGGTGCCGGTTTGTCCGTTGATGTAAAATTTTTTATTGGTGATGTGAATGTTGTCAGCATACACAGCGTACCACCAGGCAGAATCCTGTTCTGCAGTTTGCGTTATCCCTTGAATATTGAGTTTGATATTTTGTTGTTTTGACGATTCATTAATCAGGCACAAACCAATTTTTCCGTCGCTGAAACGGGAAGCGTAAATTTTTACCGAATCGTTATCTGATGTCGCATTGATCAGATAATCACCAAAATAAGACCGGTAGTACCGAAAGTCCATGTAGGCCTGTCGTGGTGAATAATCCGGTTGGTCAGGATCTGCTACAGCGATAACGCCGTGTGTTCCGGGAGCCCATTTCCATTCGCCTACCCAAAGGGTAGCCATTCCATAGTCGTTTTTCATCAATTCGCCGATTACCTGCGCTACAAAAATGGCATTCGCCATGGTGGTAGTCAGATCGCCCCGGTTATTGTATTCTGTCATGGCAACCGGAAAATAACCCCGCGGTTTTCCGGCCACGCTTTCGGTAAGATCATCCAGCATTTTTTTGATGGAGCTCACCTGTGGCAATGCCGAAAGGATATCCTGATAAGAAGTGTGGCTAAAATTGGTAAAATAATTATGAACCACAAGAAAATCGGCATCGTCTTTTACTTCAGCCAATACCTGTCGGTTCCAGTCGCCATCTTTGGAGTAAACAACTGCTCCGATTTTAATGGTGGAATCCACTTTTTTCATCTCGCGGACAAAAACCCTGAAATCTTCGCCGTATTCTTTTCCGGTAACCGGTACGCCATCCACGGTATACCCGGTTTCCCAGGATCCGTAGCATTCGTTACCGATTTCCCAGTATTTTACATGGGCTCCCAGTTCCACATTCATTTTACGGACAAAACCTGCCGCATATTTTGCTGCCTGAAGTACTCTTGCTTCGCGGGTTCCTTCAGATGTTATTCCGTAACGGGCATAAAAATAGTTGACTACAATGGTAGCTTCACCGTTTACGGCTTTTTTAAAAGCGGCAAATCCGGCAGGAGTAAGGTATCTTGAAAGTGAACCATCAATAGGAGTAAAATCAACTTTGGTGGAATCGGGCAGCTTTCCGTCCCAAAAATAGGTGTTGCTTCCGCTGCCGGCCGGAAAACGGTAAACGCCCCAGCCTGATTCCTGATATAACGGTATGCGTTTTGTTGCCATGGATGCTCCACTGCGAAACGTGGTGTTGACGCCGAGTTGTACCGGAAGGATGGGGTATAAGCTATCATGAATATCCACGTTGACATTGGCATCAACAACGCCGCTATTCCAGTCTTTTTGAATGGCCGAATCAGGACAGGCAAAGAATTTGGGTTTCCAGGTTTCCTGAAAAAAATTCCGCTGTTGACCCATCAGTGATGTTCCCCATCCGAAGAGGAATAAAACCAGAAAGAAATTTTTTTTATACCAGCGATATCCCATCGATCAAAATCCGGTTTGTTCTGCCGGCAAATGTAGCAAAATCTATAGTGGAATAATTTTTATTCCGGAATATGATGAGCGATTTCTTTCGGATAACACAGGAAATATTTGGTTGTGGGTTTCGAAAGCAGATGGATATTTAGCTGGTCGGATACTTCGGTAATATCTTTCACTGTGCCGTCTTTAAAAAGGATATTGATCTTGTCGTTTCCGGGATGGTAAGTGTAGTTGGCCGTTTTTTCAAAAAAGACAAAATAGTCGGTTTCTTCTTGTGAAAGATGATATTTTTTAGCGGTTTGTTTTTTAATCTGTTCGATTTTTTCTTCCGCGAAAGGGGTGTTTTGCATTTCAATTCGAAACAAACGCCGGTTAACCAAACCATTGCTCAGATGCGATAAAATCTTGTCCGGATGATTGGTCCACAGTTTAAAGGATGTGAAAATGTCATAATCATCCAGTTGTGCAAAGGTGTTTAAAACGGTTTTGTCTTGTATAAACTGATCTTCCCGGATGTCGTTTTCCAGAAAAAACTGTAGTGCAGGGGTGGCTGCTTTTGGTGTTTTTCCGTTCCGTGCCAGCCATTTGGCACGTTTTAACAGGTGGATGGCCATGTATTCAGCTACCAGAACTGTTTTGTGCAGATAAACCTGCCAGTACATGATCCGGCGGGCGGTAATGAATTTCTCTACCGAGTAAATGCCTTTGTATTCGATTACTGGTTCGTCATGCGCAATTTCCAACATGTTCAGTAATCGTTCGTAATTGATGGTGCCTTCCGAAACTCCGGTGAAAAAACTGTCTCTTTTCAGGTAATCCAACCGGTCCATATCAAACTGACTGGCAATAAGCCGGTGTAAAAAATGTTTTTTGTATTTCCCCTCAAAAATTTCAATGGCCATTTGTAGCCGGTCATTAAAAGTGTGGTTAAGCAGTTTCATAAACCACAGTGAAATTTGTTCGTGGCTTACCTGGTGAACAATGCTGTGCTCCAGTGCATGAGAATAGGGGCCGTGTCCGATGTCGTGTAAAAGCATAGCCGTTTCGGCGGCCAACGCTTCTTCGCGCGTAATTTCGTGTCCTTTTATTCTTAATTCGGCCAGTGCTTTTTTCATTAAATGCATCGCTCCCAATGAATGGTGAAAACGGGTATGAAGGGCACCCGGATAAACCAGATGGGCCAGTCCGAGTTGTTTAATGCGTCTTAAGCGTTGAAATACCGGATGCTCAATAATATCGAACATGCTTTCGTCGGGAATACTGATGAATCCGTAGACCGGATCGTTGAAGATTTTCCTTTTGTTAACCAGCGGTTTGCTCATAATTTTTGTTAAATTTGTTTGCTTCCTTCTTTGTATTGGAAGAAAAAACGGAATTTTGCAACAGACGGAAAATCTATCTTTTGCATGAAAATCCGTTTTGTTATTTGTAAATTGATACAAAAATAGTTGAAAATGAATAAAACCCGTATACTTTGGGCCGATGACGAAATTGTGATGTTGAAGCCCCATATAATTTTTTTGGAAGAAAAAGGCTTTGAAGTGGAAGCGGTAAACAGTGGCTCGGAAGCGCTGGAGAAACTTTCGGAAGAACATTTTGATATCATTTTCCTGGATGAGCAAATGCCCGGACTGAGTGGAATAGAAGTGCTGGAAAAAATAAAAGAAATTCAACCTGGTCTTCCGGTGGTGATGATTACCAAAAGTGAAGAAGAGTCAATTATGGAAGAGGCCATAGGCTCGAATATTGCTGATTACCTGATCAAACCGGTGAAACCCAGCCAGATTTTGCTTTCGCTGAAACGAAATCTTGAAAACAAAAAATTGACCAGCGAAAAAGCTACCCAAAACTATCAGCAGGAATTTAGGGAAATCAGTATGCGACTGCAAGACCGGCTTTCTTTTGAAGAGTGGGAAGATGTTTATAAAAAACTGGTTTACTGGGATCTTGAATTGGAAAAGTCAGAAGATGAAGGGGTTAGTGAAATTCTGAACATGCAATTAGCGGAGGCAAATACCGCTTTTTCCAAATTTTATGAACGCAATTATTACAACTGGTTGCATGGAAAAACCGAAGAAAAACCCGTATTGTCGCATACTTTGCTCAAAGAGAAACTTTTCCCTCATCTGGAAAATAGCCGTAAACTTTTCCTTTTTGTGATTGATAATCTGCGGTATGATCAGTGGAAAACCATTGAGCCCATGATTGCCGAATATTTCAGGATAGAATCAGACGAGCTATATTATAGTATCCTGCCAACAACGACGCAATATGCCCGGAATGCTCTTTTTGCCGGATTAATGCCTTTGGAAATCCGTAAACGTTTTCCGCATTACTGGAAAGACGAGCAGGAAGAAGGGACAAAAAATCAGTTTGAGGCGGAGCTTTTCGGAGAACTTCTTAAACGTTACGGGAAAAAAACACGATTCTCATATAATAAAATCCTGCGACAGGAAGAAGGACGCAAGCTGGCAGAAAATATTACAAACCTGATGGATTACGATCTTAATGTTATTGTATTCAATTTTGTAGATATGCTGTCGCATGCCCGTACTGAAATGGAAATTATCCGGGAACTGGCCGATGATGAACCGGCTTACCGTTCGCTAATGAAGTCGTGGTTTGAACACTCTTCTCTTTTTGAGATGATTAAATACTTGTCGGACAAGCATGTGAAAATGATGATCACCACCGATCATGGTTCGGTCAGGGTGCAAAATCCGGTGAAGATTGTGGGAGACCGGAATGTGAATACCAATCTTCGTTACAAATTTGGGAAAAGCCTGAATTATAATTCGCGTGATGTGTTTGAGATGAAAGATCCGGAACAGTTTTTCCTGCCTAAGCTCAATGTCAGCACCCGTTGGGTTTTTGCCCGTAGCGCCGACTTTTTTGCTTATCCTAACAATTACAACTATTATGCCCGGTATTATTCCAATACTTTTCAGCATGGTGGTATTTCTTTACAGGAAGCGCTTATTCCTTTTGTTACCCTGAATTCTAAGCTCTAAATGGAAAATAAAATTCGTTTGTCAGCTCTGGAAGCATTGCCATCTGCGGCTCAGAAGATTTTATCCACTTTTCCTGATCAGCGTATTTTTGCTTTTTACGGGGAGATGGGAGCCGGGAAAACGACTTTTATCCAATCGTTTTGCCGGCAGCTTGGAAGTAATGACAATGTGAGTAGCCCGACTTTTGCACTGATCAATGAATATAAAGACCGGAATGGAAATGCCATTTTTCATTTTGATTTTTATCGCATGAAACGGCTGGAAGAAGCATTTGATATAGGCTTAGAAGAATATTTGTACAGTGGCAATTACTGTTTTATGGAATGGCCGGAGAAAATAACGGAACTTTTACCGCCCACTTACGTAAGAGTTGACATTGAAGTAAAGGATAATCTTGACCGGGTTATCCGTTGGTCTCTTCAGCAAACATAAATACCGGTTTATGACCGAAAAAGGAAAATCATATCTGAAACTGTCAGAAAAAGGGAGCCTGCTTCCCTTGGAGGAAACACTGGAGCGGGTTCCTTCGCGTAAAAAATTTGTGATTGGGATTCCCCGCGAAAAAGACGAAAATGAAAGGCGTATTGCGCTGGTTCCCAATGCAGTGGATTTACTGGTGCAGAATGGCCACCAGGTGATAATGGAAGAAAATGCCGGAAAAGCAGCCCATTTTTCGGATGAGCTGTACGCCGCAGCCGGGGCAACCATAACTTCGGCAGCTGATGAAGTATGGCAGGCCGATGTTATTGTGAAAATTGAAGCTCCAGATGAACAGGAACAGGAACTGGTGCGCAAAAGCCAGGTGCTTTTTTCAGCCCTGATGCCGCAAAGTAATAATGGGGCTTATTTTAAAAAAATGATGGCCAAAAAACCGGTGGCGGTGGCTTACGAATGGATAAAAGATAAAACCGGAGCATTTCCTCTGGTGCGCTCTATGAGTGAAATTATCGGAAATGCATCGGTGATGATTGCCGCGGAATACCTGAGTAGCCCGAAATACGGAAAAGGAGTGATGCTGGGGGGCTTTCCGGGTATTCGTCCTTCGGAAGTGGTAATTATTGGTTCGGGAACGGTAGCGGAATATGCTGCAAGAACAGCTTACGGAATGGGTGCTTTGGTCAAAATTTTTGATGATTCCGTTTATAAAATGCGTGACCTGCAGAATAAGCTGGATTTTCGGATCTCTTCTTCTGTTTTACAACCGGTTTTGTTGCAGAAAGCATTGCGTGAAGCAGATGTGGTGATTGCGGCAAAACATTCCTCCAACGGGCATCCTTCCTGTTTTATTCACGAAGAAATGGTAAAACAGATGAAACGGGGAGCGGTCATTGTCGATGTGAGCATTGATCAGGGCGGTTGTTTTGAGACATCGCGTCCTACATCGCATCAACATCCTGTTTATCAGGAATATGGAGTTACCCATTACTGCGTTCCGAATATTGCTTCCAAAGTGCCTCATACAGCTTCTTATTCTTTGAGTAATTATTTAGCAGGCGTTTTGTTGCGTATGGGCGAAGCAGGAGGAATTCAACGTTTTATTGTGCAGGATGCTCCTTTTAGTCATGGTATATATGTTTTTTATGGCGCATTGACCAATAAACATATAGCGGATACCTTTGATTTGCCTTTCCGGGATTTAAACCTGCTTACATCGGCTTTATTTTAAAATAAACCATAAAAAAATGCCCTGTTCATCAAGAACAGAGCATTTTCTCTGGAAAATCTTTCGTTTTATTTCTTTTGGCTGGTTGAGTTAATGGTACTGCTGATTTCCATGGGAATCTCCATACCGTTCTTTTCCAGTTTCATTTTAATATCTTGTGTGAGATGAGCAGATATTGGCCAACCGGTTTTGGTGTTAATTACAATGGTTCCGCTTTGTGTTCCGCTAAGGTTTAAAGTTTGTCCATCGATTTCGTTGGCTGTAATTGTCCCGGAAACAGAAATAGTCGCTTTTTTCCCTGAAAGTTTTTTAAGCGTATATTTCATGTGGATTTTCATGTTATCTGTTTTCATAGGCCGGATATCGGCTTCCCAGGTGTCACCTACTTTGATTTTGTGTTTAGGGAATACAATATAATTATTGCTCGATTTCAGGTTTGAAGATACTTTGCCTCCTTCATTTATTAATTCACTGATGTCATAAGAACCAATGTTTCCCGAATGGTCCATGGTGATTTTGTATGCTTTTCCAATCAGTTTGTTAAGGGCTTCCCCGATTTGTTTTCCGCGTCCGGAAGCATAGGTGGAAGGATCAGAAGAATCGTATTTCAACTCCTGACCAAACATGGTTTGATCCATTGTCATCTTGTCCATGGTGTTGGAGGTAACAATAGAATCCGCACTTACTTTCTCTACTTTTGTGGTAATATCGGAACTGATAACCTGATTCATGTTCATGGTTTGGCCTTGGGCCGTAATGGTGATATCCTGGTTCGTAGAGGTATGGGTGATAAAAGTTTCTCCTTTTTTCAAGTTATACTTCAGGAAAACTTTTTTTTGTCCGTATGAAAATACAGGCAGAACAATGGCAAGAGCCAAAATCAATTTAAAATTTTTCATGTTCATGCATTTAAAAACTAAAATTAAATAAAAATTTATAAGAGAGATAAGGTTTCATTATTATTTGGTATTCATTAAAATGGGGTATCATCATCGCTGTCGTTCATTTTTGAAGGAACCCGGATTCCTTTTCCGTAGTTTTCCTGGTCTGGATCCATACCCGGCGCATCCAGATCTTCAAATTTGGCATACTTGGCAATAAATCGAAGCTTGACATTTGCCGTGGGACCGTTTCGGTGCTTAGCAATAATTATCTCAGCCTTTCCTTCGGAACTGGTATTGTCTTCCATCGTATCCAGTCCGTAATATTCCGGCCGGTAAATGAACATCACAATATCAGCATCCTGTTCAATGGCTCCTGATTCACGCAAGTCGGAAAGAATGGGCCTTTTGCTTGTTCCGGTTCGGTTTTCCACGCTTCTGCTTAACTGTGAAAGGGTAAGTACCGGTACATTAAGCTCTTTGGCCAACGCTTTTAACGAACGGGAGATGGTACTGATCTCTTGTTCACGATTTCCCCGGTTTTCCCGTCCAAGGGTCATGAGCTGTAAATAGTCAATAAAGACCATTTGAATATCGTGTTGCTGTTTCAATCGCCGGCATTTGGCCCGTAATTCAAAAACGGAAAGCGCCGGAGTATCATCAATAAAAATTTTGGCATTGGCCAGCGACTGGATTTTTGTGTTCAGCTGATGCCATTCGTAATCGGCTAATTCCCCTTTTTTTAGCTGGGTAGCCGGTAGTTCCGTTTCGCTGGAGATCAGACGGGTAACCAGCTGTACTGCTGACATCTCCAGAGAAAAAACAGCTACCGGAATATCAAAGTCAACGGCTATATTCCGGGCCATGGAGAGCGCAAAAGCTGTTTTCCCCATAGCCGGACGGGCTGCCAGAATAATAAGGTCTGATTTTTGCCAGCCGGTGGTAATCCGGTCCAGTTCGGCGTAACCTGATGGAATACCCCTGAAATGGGTGTCCGCATTTTTGGCGTTTTCAATGTCTTCAATAGCCTGTTTGATTAATGAAGGCATGTCTTCAAAGTTCCGCCTGAGATTCGATTCAGAGACGTTAAAGAGTCCCTGTTCAGCTTTGTCTAACAGATCGAAAACGTCTGTAGTATCTTCGTAAGCGTCTTTGATGATTTCAGAAGAAATATGAATCAATTCCCGCTGAATGTATTTTTGGATAAGGATACGGGCATGGTATTCTACATTGGCAGCAGAAGCTATGCGGCTGGTAAGCATGGTAATGTAATAAGGTCCGCCAACCATCTCCAGCTCGCCGCTGCTTTTTAATTCGTTTGTAACGGTAAGGATGTCAATAGGCTCTGATTTTCCAAACAAGCGGAAAATGGCTTTGAAGATTTTCTGATGCGCTTCTTTGTAAAAGACTTCCGGTTTTAAAATGTCAAT
The DNA here is from genome assembly GCF_020149915.1 of Candidatus Sulfidibacterium hydrothermale. Taxonomy (GTDB): domain Bacteria; phylum Bacteroidota; class Bacteroidia; order Bacteroidales; family F082; genus Sulfidibacterium; species Sulfidibacterium hydrothermale. Next base: position 2,104,107 of record NZ_CP083760.1, on the reverse strand, counting down.
GACGGCTGAAACGGCATCCTGCTCAATCATCATGGCTCCCAAAACAGCTTCTTCTAAATCAACTGCTTGTGGAGGTACTTTTCCATGTTCTAAAAAAGCATTTCCGGTAGTGGAGGGCATAAAACCTTTTTTACTTTTTACCTTTACTTGTCCCGTATTTTCCATTTTTCAAAAATACAAATTGCAGACACTTATTTTTCGTCTGTTAATAAATATTTTTACGTCTTGTTTTTCAAATAATTATATAAATTTTGGGTAAAGCCGATCTGGTTTTTCAGAATTCCTTCTGTTGTTTGTTTTAATTCTTCAGATGGAAAATCTCCGGAGGTGAGCTGTTGTATCCATTGCATTCCGGCTTTTGTGGTGTCGGTTTCTTTGGCTGGGGGCAGGGACAAAATATTGGCCATCCGTTCCGGGGAATAATCGCCATGAATAAGGTAATGATACACGGTTCCGTTTTGGAAAAGTTCCTGTAATGATTTGATTTTTTCCCGGGCTTGTTGTTTTAATTCTTCCGGAGCCGATTCTTCTAAGAAACCATTTAATTGGTTTTTGTCATAGAGGATAATTTTTGGATACTGCATCGATATTTTTTGGAAAAAATCCAGGCTTTTCTGTATGGGATTGTGATGGGGAAGAAAAAGTTCTAGTTGGTACTTTTGTTCTTTGGTGTCGAAAAGGACAGCTGCTACCGGCAAATGCTGGTAGGGTTTCATGCCGTTAAACAGCGGAACAGCCGGGCGTATGATAAGTAGCGACAGGAAAACAGGTTCTTCTTTTGGATGGCTGAAAGAAGCATTTAATTTTTCGTGATGAACAGCCAACGATTTTTGAAGGGCAGCGGTAATCTGCAATTTTTGCTGTTCATTTAAGTTTTTCAAGGGAATCAATTCCGGCCGGTCTTCTCCCTTTTGATATTTCTCAAACCGGAATTTTTTGTCGAAAGTATCAAGATAAAGTAAGCTGTTTGCCGGTATTTTTTTCCAGCAATGGCCTAAAAAATCACAGGGATACGGATCATGACAATGAATGCCAATGTCAATCTTCGGAGAAGATTTTGCCTGTAAGGCGGCTTTTTCTTTTTCAATCTGTGAAACAATGTATGGCTGAAGTTCTTTTATCTTTTGCAGAACACTTTCTTTGGTGAAAAGTTGTTGCAGATCCAGTTTTTCTTTTCGTATGTAATCCGGATTAACTGTGACCAGGAAGAAATCATCCAATTCAATTCCTGCACCGGTGATCACATAGTACTGAAATGCTGCATCCAGCAGGAAGGTGTCAGAGATTTTTAAAGAACTTTTTACTTCATAAGCCCGCCATCCATGGTTATTCCTGACCAGGATATCCAGAATAGTTAACATCTGCTTATGTTGAAACGTGGCTTCGTATAACACCGGATGTTGATTTTGCCGGATAATTTCCAGGGTTTCCATTGCTTTTTTCCGGAACTGAGAAGGAGAACGGGGTTTGCAATCGATGCCATCCGGAAAAAGCTGTTGTGCCAGTAATCCTACGTCGGTTCCCCGTTTAAAAATAGCCTGTTGAGCCTGGCTTAAGCGATCGCGTAAAAAAGGCCGTTTTTTATTCAGGTAAAGTGATTTTAAGCATTGTGTTCCCCGGATAAAGGTCGATTTTGAGATGATGTGTTTTTCCATGTTTTTGGGATAATGTTGCCGGTTAGTTCATCACAACAAATTCATCCTTGATTAAAGGGAGCCCCTGGTAACGTCGAAAAAGCTGGAGCGTGGTGAGAACGTCTTTTTGGCAATAGGTAACAATTCTTTCCAGATCTTTTTCTTCCCAATATACACGGGCCACATCACTTCCGTTAATGTCATCTTTTGGGGTGGGAATATTAAAGATGGCAGCCAGCAGTTCCAGGGATGTGTAATGCTTATAGTCACCAAATTTCCACAATTCCAATGTGTCAAGTAATTTTATTTCCCAGGGTTTTTTGCCGGCAAGATCCAGGATTGATGGCAGGGTAATTCCATTGATCAGCATCCTACGGGCCATATACGGAAAGTCAAATTCTTTGCCATTGTGGGCACAAAGCAATGATTCCGGTTGGTTATAATATCTTGAAAGCATTTGAGCCAGTTCTTCAAGCAGGATTCTTTCATCATCACCGTAAAATGATTTGATACGAAACTCACTTCCGTTCATAAATCCACAGGAAACGCATACAATTTTCCCAAATTCGGCATAAATTCCTGCCTGTGGATACAGCTCTGCCGGAGTCAGCTCTTCGTCGCGATAATTCAATCGGGCTGCTTTTTTCTTCCAAAGTTCCTGAAATTTTTCAGGAAGCTGTTCGTAGTCCGGATAGGCTGGAACAGTCTCAATGTCCAGAAACAGAATGTTTTCCAGGGATAGGTTATTTAGCATACTAAAATATTTTTCTTTCGTGAAAATAGAAAAAAATCAAAAATAAGAGGACTTCTTGCTAAAACTTTATTTTTGTATCATGAAAACTGGAGCATTGACAGTGACCCGTGATGGTTCGCATACCCTTTATAATGAACGTGCTGGTGAGCACTATCATTCTACGTTCGGTGCCATTCAGGAATCAAAACATATTTTTATACAGGCGGGACTATCAGCATATCAATCGGTTACTGAAAAATTGCAGGTGCTGGAAATTGGTTTCGGAACCGGGCTGAATGCCTTGCTTACTTTGTTGTGGGCTGAAAAAAATCATCAAAAGATAAAATATTGTGGGGTGGAAGCTTTTCCTTTGCCCGATGTCGTGATAAAACAACTGAATTACCCGGAATTATTGCATGTTGACAGGGCTTTGTTTGAGAAAATGCATCAGGCAAAAGCCCCGGTATGGGTAAGTTCTTTTTTCGAAATGCAGCTTTTACCAGTGAGTTTTCAGGAATATGAAGCTCCGTTAAATCATTTTCATGTCATTTATTTTGATGCTTTTTCGCCGGAAAGTCAGCCGGAAATGTGGACAGAAGAAGGATTCCTGAAATTGTACAAGACGTTGGTACCTCAAGGAATTTTGGTTACGTATTCTTGTAAAGGCAGTGTAAAAAGGGCTTTGAAAGCTGCTGGTTTTCAAATAGAAAAACTTCCGGGGCCTCCCGGAAAAAGAGAGTTTTTAAGGGCTGTGGCAAAGAAATAGTTAATGGATTTCAAAGGTTTTATATCCTTGCGGAGGAATCCATTGTTTTTCTACTTTCCGAACGTGGGCCCACGACGGGCCTTCTTCACACCATAAAAGGAAAGCTTCCAAAGCGTCCGTATTGCCTTCGGCTTCGATATAAACACTTCCGTCCGGCCGGTTTTTGACATAGCCGGTAATTCCCAGTTCCTCTGCTTTTTTTTGCGTGTAATACCGAAAGCCGACACCCTGAACCCGTCCATATATCTGTAAAATGACCCCTTTTTTGTCCATTCTTTTCTTTTTTTTATGGCTTTTTAATTCCCTAAAATAAGGGATTGTGAACATGGATTGCAAAAGTAATCATTCCCCGATTATGTTTCTTCTGTCTGTTGTGTAAAAATGGGGTGGGTTGATTTTCAGAATAGTAGGGTGTGCGAGTGTAGGCAAAGGAACGTTCGAGAGTACCAGTTCATAAAAACAAAAAGCAATTTAATGCGAAAATATTCAGCAAAAGAAAAAAAGCGTAATCATTTGATAGCAATAAAAAAACAAAAAGATGCTTTATGTTATTTCATTTTTTTATATATTTACCCTGTGAAAAATTCAATTTTATAGAATTTAATAACCAATTAAAATTATAGCGTATGAAAAGAAAATTACTTATTTACAAATTATCGGTATTTGTAATGTTATTGTTCATGGGCATGTACTCATATGCCCAAACCGGTTTAATTATATCGGAAGTTGCCGATCCGGCCGATCATTACGATGGCCGATTTGTTCAGTTGTTTAATCCTACAAGTGAGAGTATAGACCTTGATGCAGGAAACTGGTATCTTTCCCGCCAGTCTAATGGGGGAACTACCTGGGGAGATATTAAGCTTACAGGTACCATTGATGCCGGAAAAGTTTATCTCGTCGCCTATGATAGCGCGTTATTTAATTCTTACTATGGCTTTGATGCCAATCAAGCCAGTGGAAATATAAGCGGGAATGGCGATGATGGTTATTTCCTCTATCAAGGGGGGGATCATACTGCTGGTACCTTAGTTGATGCTTATGGCGTACTTGATCATGATGGCACAGGTGAAGCTTGGGAATATACTGACGGTAAAGCTGTACGTAATAGCGATATCGGAACGCCAAATACAACCTGGACCGCTTCAGAATGGACCATTACGAGTCCGGCAAATGTAGCGGACATGGATCCGGCAAATCACACCTATAATGCAGGAGGAGATGTTACCGCTCCTAAATGGACTACCGGATATCCGCAGGCTACCCGTGTTGAAGATACCCGGGCTACTCTTTTGGTAAATCTGGATGAACCTGCAGCGGTTTATTTTATTGTTGTTCCTGCCGGCTCGGATGCGCCTACGGCTGATGAAGTAAAAGCCGGTGTAGATTATGGCACAGTAACAGTATCGCAAAAAGATACCATTACTGTAGATAAAGCTGACGAAACGGTAGCTTATGAACTTACCGGAGTGCAGGCAAGTACCAGTGTTGATATTTATTTTGTGGCCGAAGATGCTTCCGGAAATTTACAAAGTGATCCGGTAAAATTAACGGTGACAACCACCGAAGCCCGGTCATTGACCATTACGAATCCGGCAGCCGGTACATCTTTCAATATTGGAGATACTATTAAAGTTGAATGGGATGCAAAGAATATTGATAGCCTTTTGGTGGGAGTTTACCCGGTAGCAGAAGGACTGGGCTCTTCTTTCTTGGTGGGAGGTCCTGTTTCGACTGCAGACGGCGGATATAGTTTTGTCGTTCCGCAGGAAGCTGAAGCCCGCGATTATGGCATCGTTTTATGGGATTATTATGACACTACTTTTAGAGAAAGAGTTTCTCCCATTACTGTGGTAGATAACCGTACCTTGACAATGACCAAACCCCAGGATGGAGATACCCTTTATCTTGGTGATACTTTGGTTGTTTGCTGGACCTCCAGTAATGTTGACAGTGTTTTGATTGGTGGTTATATCTCAGAAGATGGCCCTGATGGCGGATATTTCATGCTTACCGGTGATCCGGATCATTTTGATGAGTCTTCTTTCCGTCCTGTTGCCGCATCTGACGGATGCTTCAAAATGTATCTTGATCCTGATGAAATAGGTGGCTCTGTGAAAATAGACTCGCTGATTATCTGGAATGCAGCCTATATGCCGATGAAAGCTTACGCGCTAAATGTAGTGCTGTTGGATACAAGCCCATTGCATATTACTCATTCTGTACCGTCATTTGGAATGACTGATTATATAAACGGAAATGGAATCTATGCTGAGTTTAATTGTGATTCCATTGTTCCCGGAACAGGAAATCTTTATGTGAAGAAAGACGATGGTACGGTAGTAGCAACAATTGCTCCCAGTGATTTGGATATTCACGGTTCTTCTTTCTGGGTTTCTATGTCGAAAGACCTGGATCCGGGTGGATCTTATTATATTGAAGTGGATTCCGGATTTGTAAAAAGTTACGGAGAAGACAAAGTTTATCCCGGATTGAAAGACAAATCTTGGAACTTTACCGTAGCTAGCACCTCTATCTATTTCTCTGAGTATGTAGAAGGTTCAGGAAATAATAAAGCACTTGAAGTTTACAATCCTACGGGTGAAGATGTAAATCTGGATGATTATGTTATTGCCAGCTCTTATAATGGTTACGGATTAAATGATGAAGTTTATCACTTCCCCGAAGGAACCGTTTTGCATCCGGGTGATGTGTTTGTCCTGGCTAATGAAGATGCCGATTCCGCTGTTTTAAGTGTTGCTAATGATACTTTGAGATATAATGAAGGTGGCTATGTTTGTAGCTTTAATGGAGATGATGCCCGTATATTGATGAAAGTTGTTAACAATGGCTATGACCATATGTGGGTTGATGTTATTGGTGAGCCTTGGACCGATCCTGGTGATGGTTGGGAAGTGGCTGGTGTTGCCAATGCTACAAAAGACCATACTTTATTGAGAAAGAGTACGGTTAAAATAGGTTGTGTTGACTGGACAATGTCTGCTGGTACGGATGCCGATAATTCAGAGTGGATCGTAAAAGATGAAGATTATTTTGAAAATCTTGGCGAACCTACTCCAAGTGGAATCAGCGTTACCTTTAATGCCAATATGAGTTATGCACAAAACTTTGACCCGAAAAAAGATTCTGTATATATTGCCGGTACTTTCCCGGATGCCAATTGGAATGAACCCGGTACTAACCCGGCCCTGAGAATGTCTGATGCCGACAGCAATGGAATTTATACCATTACTATTACTTTCCCGAGTGCACAGGAAGTACAGTATAAATACTTCATCAATGCCGGATGGGGCGGTGGTGAATGGGATGGCGGTGATAACCGTAAAATAGATATCGCCCATGATACTACCGTAAATGACCTCTTTGGCTATATTGATAACCAGCCTCCGATGGTTGTGGAAAATGTTCCTTATAAGGAAGATTTTGAAGGCGTAACAGACGGTGATGCTTTAAACCTGAAAGGCTGGACTAATGTAAATACAGCTACCGGCGGAGCATTGTACTGGTTAGGTAAAGAATACAATTCTAACAAATACGCCCAGGTTTCTGCTTATAAATCACCTTCTTCTGGAGCTGATACGGTGTGGCTGATTACGCCGGCTATTAATCTGGATAACTCCACTGATGAAAAACTTTCGTTTGACATCAATGTGGGATACTGGAAACATAATGGACTGAAAGTCTTGCTTTCCACAGATTATGATCAAACAGCAGATGGAATTCAAAAGGCAACCTGGACTGATGTTACCTCTTCGTTTACCATTCCAACCGAACCAACGAGTGGTTATGGTACATTTGCTTCAGCAGGAACTTTGGATATTTCCGGTTATAGTGGAAATTTGAGTATTGCTTTTGTTTATACCGGCGATGCCGCTAATGGAGAAACCACAACGTATCAAATTGATAACGTAACGGTGGAAGGAACCACTACCGGTATTGCTAATATCGGATTGTCTGATAAAGTACAGCTTTATCCGAATCCGGGTAACGGTATCTTCAATATCGCAACAAACGGAATTCTCAAAGGTGCTGTAACCATGCGCGTGGTTGATGTAACCGGTCGCTTGGTTCTGCAGAAAAGATTTGAGCAGATTCCGTCTACTGTTAAAGTAGACATTAGCGCACAACCTGCTAATATTTACTTTATTACCCTTACCGGTGAAAATGCTACTATCGTGAAGAAATTCATGAAACGGTAACCGGGTTTTAATTTATAACCTTAAAAAAGGCCATCTGCTTCGGCGGATGGCCTTTTTCTATAAATCATGTTAAACACGACGAAACATCTAGATATTTATATAGATTTGCTGTATGAAACATGATATTATCCCAACGGCAAGAAAAGCCTTACAGATTAATCTGGATACCGATTTTTACGGAAGTTTTGCCGAAATTGGAGGCGGCCAGGAGGTGGCCCGGCAGTTTTTTGTGGCAGGAGGTGCTTCAGGAACAGTTGCTAAAACAATTTCAGCATACGACAAACGTTTTAGTGACGCCCGTTATAATGATAATAAACCGGGAAGGTATGTTTCGGAAGAACGTTTGATGAAAATGCTCCGAAAAGAATACCATGAAGTAGAGAAGCTGCTTTCGGAAAAATATACAGCCCGCACTTTTTTTGCTTTTGCCGATACGGTAGAAATTCTTAATTATTCAAAAACCAATTATGCTCACGGCTGGATGGGCGTAAAATTTCAATTGCATCCGGGAGGACGTTCCAATACGGTAGTACTTCATGTTAAATTGCTTGAGAACGACGGGGTTATGCAGCAAACAACGCTTGGCATTCTTGGGGTTAATTTGTTGTATGCCTGCAAAAATTTTTATGATGATCCGTCCCGTTTCTTAATATCATTGATGGATAATCTTTCGCCGGATCGTTTTTGCATTTCAGCCTTGCGGATGTCGGGACCTGATTTGGATTATGTGGATAACCGGCTTTTGGCTATTCAATTGGTACAGAATGGTATGGCTCATGCCATGATGTTTGATAAGAAGGGAAATGTTCAACAACCCTCGGATATGCTTTACAAGAAGAATGTGCTGGCATTTCGTGGAAGTTTTCGCCCCGTAACCTATGTAGTAAAAGATATTTTAAGGCAAAGCATCGAATTATTTCAAAAAGATGAATCTTATGAACCGGATAATACGCTTTCTTTTTGTGAAATAACATTGAATAATCTACTTACAGAAGGAGAAGAAGATTCCCGGGATTTTCTGGAAAGAATTGATATGCTGAATGCTATCGGACAGAATGTGATGATTTCCGATTTTAAAGAGTACTTCAAACTGGTCGATTTCTTTTCGCAATTTAAATTGAAAAACCTGCGAATAGTTATGGGCGTGCCTACACTCGAAAAGGTAATGGATAAGCGGTATTATGAAAACCTGAAAGGAGGAATCCTTCAGGCTTTGGGATTGCTTTTTCCTAAAAATACCAAATTGTATATCTATCCTACACTGAAAAAAGAGGAAAATAAAAAATACCTGATAACCTCCAAAGACATTTTTCTGTCGTCTGATATCCGGTTGTTATTTGGCTATTTGATTGAAAACCGGCTGATTCTGGATCTGGGAAGCGAGCTGCCGGAGCACTTATTTGTCAAATCACGTGAAGTGTTAAAGATGATACAGGAAAGAAATCCTGAATGGGAAAGATACGTACCGATGGATATCTCGAAAATTATTAAAGCAAAAGGACTTTTTGTAAAAAACTGATTGTTAGAAGCTTTTAAAAATCCTGGCCTGTGATATTCCCGGAGCTTTTACGTCAATATCCAGAAAGTAACCAAAAGGCGTTTGTTCACATTCGTAGTCTGCATTTTTCATACGGGCTTCTGCTGCGTCAAAAAGTTCTTTTGTAAAATGGGGATCCGCTTTGCTTTCTGATAAATGGGCAAAGGAGTGTAAAACAACTTTCCGGGTATTGTTCTTTTTGGCGCCCCATTTCAGGTTCTTTACCAATTTGGTTTCTACGGGTTTGCTGTTTTGCATATCCTGCTCTTCTGTTTGGATAAAAGCTACCAGCGCATCTTCAAAAACGCCGCCTTCGGTGATATCCGGAAAATCGGAAAGGGATTTATTTACCGGTTTATAGGCAAAGCGTTCGCAATAAATCATTAATAATTTCATAGTCATCAACTATTTATGCCTTTGTGGCTGTTGTGCTTAACATTCCGGTAAGTAAAAAACCACAAAGGATTTTGTACTGTTTTTTTTACAAAGATAAAAACTTCGGTTTCATTTTATGTACTTTTGTCTGGAAGAAAAAGAAGGCTATGAACATTCCTCTTGCAGAACAATTAAGACCGCGGACGCTGGATGAATTTGTTGGTCAGGATGAACTGACGGGTAAAAACGGCGTTTTACGGAAAGTCATTGAATCGGGAAAAATTCCTTCGATGATTCTTTGGGGGCCTCCGGGAGTGGGAAAAACAACCCTTGCACATATCATTGCAGAAAAACATGGCCTGAATTTTTATACGCTGAATGCAGTAAATGCCGGCGTAAAAGACGTAAGGAAAGTCATCGATTCGGCTTCGCAATATGCCGGACAGGCAATTCTTTTTATTGATGAAATTCATCGTTTTAGCAAATCGCAACAGGATTCCTTGCTGGGAGCTGTGGAAAAAGGAATTATCCGGCTGATTGGTGCTACTACAGAAAATCCTTCTTTTGAGGTAATTTCTCCTTTGCTATCGCGATGCCAGGTTTATATTTTAAAACCATTAAGAGAAAAAGAACTTAATATTCTGGTAGATAAGGCGGTAAAACGTCTTTCGGAACAATATGGTATTCCGGTGGAAGTTACTGAGACCGGAACGTTGTTTCGGATTTCCGGAGGGGATGCCCGGAAGCTTTACAATGCGTTGGAATTATTTGCCGAGCAACATTACCGGGAAGGCGAAAAACTGGTAGTGAATAACAAAAACCTTCAGCAAACCATTCATGAGAATTTGGTAATGTATGACAAGCAGGGAGAAATGCATTACGATATTGTTTCGGCTTTTATTAAATCATTGCGCGGGAGTGACCCTAATGCCGCGGTTTACTGGCTGGCGCGGATGGTGGAAGCCGGAGAAGATCCTAAATTTATTGCCCGGCGCATGCTGATTTTGGCTTCGGAAGATATCGGAAATGCTAATCCCAATGCTTTATTGCTGGCCAATACCTGCTTTGATGCTGTAAGTAAGATAGGCTGGCCGGAAAGTCGCATTATTCTTTCGCAAACAGCGATTTATTTAGCATCATCGCCCAAAAGCAATGCCGCTTACAAGGCGATCAACAAAGCCCAGTCATTGGTGAAAAAAACCGGAAACCTTCCGGTACCTCTTCATTTGCGGAATGCACCCACCCAACTCATGAAAGAACTGGAATACGGAAAGAATTACCGTTATGCCCATGATTACGAAGGGAATTTTACGGAGCAGGAGTTTTTCCCAGAAAAACTTAGCGGAACAGTTCTCTACGATCCGGGAAATAATCCGCGAGAACAGGAAATGCGAAAATCACTGAAAAACAAGTGGAAAAACCGTTACCGGTATTAGCTTTTGTCGGCTACAATTTTATATTTTCTTAGTACAGGAACAACCTTACTGCTGTTTAACGTAAAGGTGTATTTCAAAAGACGATCATTAATCAGATGCCGTAACCGGTTCCGGTGTGCCGATTTATCAATATATCCCAAAAGGTCGTCTTTTGCCAGTTTCCACTGGTCAATAGACATTTTGGCTGCATCACAATCGGTAGAAAAACCATATTTTTCAATTAAAATTGATGACAAAGCACCGGCAAACAGGCTGTCTTCCATGTTTACCCGGTTTTTCCATCCGGCACACAAAATCACCACATTTTTATCTTTTTTGTAAAGCCACTCGGCTAAAGCGTCAAGATTGACAAAACTACCAATGGCAATGTCGGAAGCTCCGGATGCCATTTTAATGGCACGGGTACCATTGGTAGTGGAATAAACAATTTCTTTTCCTTTAAAAATTTTATGGAAAAAAGAAGTGGCCGAATTATCCAGATGGGCAAATTTTACTTTTTTTCCTCCTCGTTCGGCTGCAACAATGTATCCGAGCCGCGCCAGAAAACGGGCATGACGTATTCGTTTTACCGGAATAATGGCTTTTACTCCATAATCCAACGCCGCACATATAGAAGTCGTTGCGCGGAAAACATCGACTACCACAACAACATAAGGCCTCGGAGTTGAAATGTTTGTAAACAACCCCGGAGCCAGTATCACTTCTATATTCTTTTTTTTAGCCATCTATCCTTTATAAAACGGCGGACGGGTTACCACTGCTTTTAAAAGTTTGTTACGTACTTTAATAAATATTTCGGATCCCTCTTTCCAAAACGGTTTGTCAAGATAAGCCATGCCAATTCCTTTGTGCAACATGGGGGACATGGTACCGGAGGTAACGGTTCCGATCGTATTTCCTGCTTCGTCAGTAACTTCATACCCATGACGGGGAATTCCTTTGTCCACCATGATAAAACCTTTTAACCGCCGGGGAACCCCGTTGGCCTTTTGTGCTTCAAACAACGGGCGGTCAATAAAATCATTTCCCTCCGTAAATTTGGTAATCCAGCCCAGTCCGGCTGCAATGGGAGAAGTTGTATCATCAATGTCATTACCATACAGGCAAAAGCCGGATTCCAGACGTAAAGTGTCCCGTGCTCCTAAGCCAATGGGTTTTATTCCATATTCTTTGCCAGCTTCCAAAACCGCGTTGTAAATTTCTTCGGCTTTATCGTTTGGCATGTATATTTCGCAACCACCCGAACCGGTGTAGCCCGTAGTTGAAAAAATAATATCAGGAACACCGGCAAACGTAAGTACTTTAAAGGTGTAATACGGCATGTCGGTAACCGTTTCGTCGGTCAGTTTTTGCATTGCTTTTAAAGCCAGCGGTCCCTGCACAGCCAGCTGGGAAATTTCATCGGAAGCATTGGTAAGTGTAGCTCCCATCGTATTGTGTTTGTTAATATGTTGCCAGTCTTTTTCGATGTTGGCAGCATTGACTACCAGAAGATATTTTTCAGGATTAAAACGGTAAACCAGTAAATCGTCCACAATGCCCCCTTTTCCGTTAGGGAAGCAGCTGTATTGCACTTTGCCATCGGTGAGGGCTGCTACATCGTTGGTGGTTACTTTTTGAACCAGATCAAAAGCATGGGGGCCTTCTACCCAGAATTCCCCCATGTGCGAAACGTCAAACACGCCCAGTTTTTTACGAACGGTTTCGTGTTCAACATTAATACCTTCAAATTGTACCGGCATTTCCCATCCGGCAAATTCTACCATTTTTGCGCCCATTTTATGATGCATGGCATTTAAAGCAGTCTTTTTCATTATGATAAGCTTGTAATTGTTTTTTTAAATTTTGCGTCGCAAAGGTAATGATTTCCAATAGAAAAAATGAAGGCTTTTAAAGCGATTTTAGCAGTTGATGTCCGATGCTGCAATGTAAGCACTGTTTAGGATTGCAGTAATATTTTTTTAGGCGCAGAAGCGCCTGGCTTTGCAAAGCATTGTCGGGGATTAAGCCCAAAGCCGAAAAATGACGGGTAATGCGATTCTTTTCTGCCGGAAGTTGTGCCAGCCAGTTCAATGCTTTTTCCGACAATTCTGGTTGTTCCATTTGCCGGCTGTAAACAAAAAGAAAAGGGATAATGGTATTGATTAAGAGAATGAAAATAGATGTTTTGCCCATTTTTGTGGAATGGAGAGGAGATGACTTTTCCCACTGATAATGGGTTTTCCAGTAAACGGAAGCTTGTGTTTGTAACAGATTGATTACATCGGTTAGTTGTTTGCTTTCGAGCATTTTTTGCAGCAAAGAGGTTGAACGGTAAAAAAGACCGGCAAATTGGGCTATCCGCAGGGTGGGGAAATTGGATGGATGCGTACGCATAAATCGCCAAATGCCCGGATCTAAAGCGGTTAAATTGTATTTTTTAGATAAGAAACGATACTCTTGTTGTAACTGGTGCGGATAATTATCGGAAAAAGGCTGATTAAGCATCCCGGCTTGTCCGAACAATAAGGCTTCAATTTGTAGGAGATGGTTTTTGTGCTTGGCAAGAACAGAATAAGGCAGACGGCGCGCAAGTTGTGCAAAAGCCTGATTATTAATTTGAAACCCGTAATTTTCTAATAATTTTTGATAAAACATTTCGCGGAAATCGTTTTTTTCGGATGCCAATAGCCTTTCCATTTCCCGGGCCTTTCTTTCCAAGCGCTCAATAGCCAAGCGGTACAGCCAGTTTGTTATGTGGAAATGTCCTGCTCGGGTAATCAGGTTTTCGCAAGGAATCCAGCGTTTTGAAGCCAAAAAGTTGCGATAGGTATGAAATAGTTTTTCATCGAATTTTTCCTTCAAAACAAGGGTCGGGAGGCGTTCTCCATTACGGCGGACAACCGGATGGTCATCCGTATACACCACATGTAAAATTACATTATCGTATTGATGATCGTGCTGATGCCCGTGTTTGTACCAGTCAGACGACCGGACATGAATTTCTACGTTTCCGGCCCACAATGTAGTGCCTATTTTTATCCGGGCGTTGAAAAAATCAGGGCCGCTGTTAGTATTCCGTTGACCGGGGTGAAGAATGCAAAAGGTTTCGTTTTGTGTTCCGTTAAGGCATTTTCCCTGAAAATGGTATTGCCACAGATAATAAAGAAATTCTTCATTCATCGGGGTAAATTTTCACAGGACTAAGTTAAATAAATTTGTCCAGAGCAGAGTAGGGGGAACATTGTAAATTGATAGCGCTTTGAAGGGATAAATTTATTTACAAAAGTTAATTTTTAATTTCCGGAAGATGGAAAATTTGTAGTTTACAAATGTAAATCGCAAAAAGAACATCTAACAGGCAGAATAAAGATTATATCATAATAGATTAATATACAGGCGTTAATAGGACGTTATTCGTTTATTGTTGGTTACAGATGTAAATAGCTTTGAAATAATTTTTGCGTATTCCATTTAAAACATTAAAAACCAGATGTATAAAGGTTATAATATAAAAAATTATTCAGATAATTACAAAAAAGAATAACTGATTTTCAGAATGTTAATGATATTGATTAAACTATTATAAATCAATTGAATAATAAACGGATTATATAATTTACTTTAATAAATGTAGTGTTTACAAAAGTACACTAATGGAAATTTACACTTTTGTATCATTAATTGCCAAAAAACGGTTACATTTGTAAATAAATTTTGTGCTATGATTTCCCGGATAAAAATGATTATGGACCATTATCAAATGAAGCCGGCGCAGTTTTCGGATGCAATAGGTATGCAGCGTTCTGCCCTTTCTCATGTTTTGTCGGGCCGAAATAAGCCGAGTCTTGATTTTGTTCTTCGTATAAAAAAACGTTTTCCGGAAATACGTTTGGATTGGTTGCTGCTCGGAAAAGGTGAGATGTTTGTTTCTGATTCGGTTGAGAAAGAAGATTCGGTTGAAAAACAACCGTCTTTCTCTTTTCAGGAATCGGAATTCCGGAATGAAGCAGAAAAGACAGGAAACTTAGGAAATAGCCCGCCCGCAACGCAGGAAAAACCGGGTGGGCGTGAAGATGTTCAGGATCAGGCAGTTCAATTTGCTACTTTAGCTGATCAGGCGGAGCGGATTGTGATTTTTTACCCGGATCAGACTTTCCGCGATTATCGTCCCCGGAAAAAATAGGGTATAAAAAAAGCCCGTATTCAAAATACAGGCTTTTTATTGCTTTTCGGTTATTGTTTATACCCAATCTCTCTTTGAAAAGAAAAATCCGGCTTCAATTTGTGCGTTTTCATCGCTGTCAGAGCCATGAACCGCATTGGCTTCGATATTGGTTCCATACAAAGCACGGATAGTTCCTTCTGCCGCTTCTGCCGGATTGGTAGCCCCAATGTAATCACGATAGGCTTGTACAGCATTTTCTTTTTCCAGTACAGCAGCCACAATAGGACCGGACGACATGAAATCGGTTAATCCGTCATAAAAAGGACGTTCTTTGTGTACGGCATAAAAAACTTTGGCTTCTTCCTTGGTTAAGCGGGTCAGTTTCATAGCTTTAACTTTGAATCCGCCTTCAATAATTTTTGCCAGAATGTCTCCCATATGGCCGTTTTCCATGGCCTTGGGTTTAATCATGGTAAAGGTGATATTTCCACTCATTGTTCAACTGTTTAATTTAAAATCGGGGCAAAGGTAATCCTTTTTGTTTTTCGGTAAAGAAAATATGTTTGAGTGACTGATTTACAAAAATTACCTTGGATAACTGTTTGATCTTATGGACTGAAAACGATTATTTTACTAAAGGGTATTTAAGTAGCGTACTACTTTGGCAAAGTCTTCCTGCTTTTGTAAATGGATTTTTTCTTTCTTCAGAAAAGATTTTAATTGTTTCTGATGATTCGGAAATTGTTTCAGCAAACTTTTATCAGTGGTTATAGGGGTAGCCGGTTTCTGGCCGATTTTAATATAAAAAGTCTTGCTGATTTCTGAAAAATGTTCCGGTTTCGCCGGGGTATAAGGCTTTTCTGGTGTTGCTGGTATCAAATAAACTTTGTACCGGATTAATCCGCTGACTTTTCCGGGAACCAATACCTGGAAATAGCCCGAGTTTACTTTATTTTTCTTCTGGAAATAGGGCGTGTAAATAAAAGTGGTATCCCCCATTTTGTATGCAGAAATTTTAAATTGGTCTTTCAGTGCGTAGATTTTTCCATCGGCTGTTTTGCACTCTATATTGTCAGTGTAAGCGTTATAACGCAACCACATCGGAGGAAAATGCAAGTTTTCTTTACTTTCTAATTCCCCTTTTTTAAAATCTTTTTCGATGTACGGATTGCCTGCAATGGCTTTAGGGGCAATGAAATTTCTACCATTTTTCATTTCCTGAAAACGCCACGTATCATCAACGGCTTCCATTACAGGGACATCTTGTGAAAAGGCTTTAAAAGTAAGCAGGGCAAAAAAAGCAACCAGAATGTATTTTTGCATAATTTTCGGTTTAATTAAATTTGAATATCAAAATGAAATACTTTTTTAAGAACGGTATATATCCCGGTTTTGGTATGACAGATTGGGCTATTTCTCTTAGCCTTTACAAAGGTAAACATTCTGTATCGAAAAAATATGAAGAAAAAGAAAATAAATTTTTTAAATTTATTTAGATTGTATTAAAATAACAATTATCTTTGTGGCGTGATTTAAGTTTTAAACTTAATTACAGGTTAATTTTTTGGGTTTTCCCCCGTCATGGGGGTAGGTTAATGTGAAGAGAGCTTCTGCCGCCCGGCAGAAGCTCTCTTATTTTATTTAACACCGTTTGAATGAATCAGTGACCGATTATTCAAACAATCGAATAGACTTTTGAATGATTTCGATGGCTTGTTTCAACTCTTCTTCTGAAATAACCAATGGGGGAGCAAACCGGATGATATGGTCGTGAGTGGGTTTGGCCAGTAATCCGTTTTCTGCCATTTTCAGGCAAACATCCCAGGCGGTTTTTCCGTTTTTGGGTTGAATGACCACGGCGTTTAACAATCCTTTTCCACGAACAATGGAAACCATATCGGATGTTTCTGCAAAGCGGCTCATTTCATCCCGGAAAATTTTCCCTAGTCTTTCGGCTCTTTCGGCCAGTTTTTCTTCTTTTACTACTTCCAATGCAGCAATAGCTACGCGGGCAGCAACCGGATTGCCTCCAAAGGTAGAACCATGTTCTCCCGGTTTGATTGTCAGCATAATATCGTCATCAGCCAAAACAGCTGAAATGGGATATACGCCTCCGGAGAGGGCTTTTCCGAGGATCAGAACATCCGGGCGGACTCCTTCATGGTCACAAGCCAGTAATTTTCCTGTGCGGGCAATACCGGTTTGTACCTCATCGGCAATAAACAGAACGTTTTTGGCTTTACACAATTCGTAAGCTTTTTTCAGGTAACCTTCGTCCGGAACCATTACTCCGGCTTCGCCCTGAATAGGTTCAACTAAAAAACCGGCTACATTGGGATCTTCCAATGCTTTTTCCAGTGCTGGGAGGTCGTTGTACGGAATGGTGATGAATCCTGGTGTATACGGACCAAAATCGTTTTTGGCATCCGGGTCGGTAGACATGGAAATGATGGTAATTGTCCGGCCGTGAAAGTTGTTGGCACAAACAATGATTTTGGCTTCGTTCTCCGGAATTCCTTTTTTGGTATAAGCCCATTTGCGGCACAGTTTCAAAGCCGTTTCATCGCCTTCGGCGCCCGAGTTCATGGGGAGTACTTTATCGTATCCGAAATATTCGGTGATATATTTTTCGTAAACACCTAAAGCATCGTTGTAAAAAGCACGTGAAGTAAGGGTGAGCTTCTGTGCCTGTTCGGTAAGGGCTCCGACAATTTTAGGGTGACAATGTCCTTGATTCACTGCTGAATAAGCGGAAAGGAAATCAAAATATTCTTTTCCTTCCACATCCCATACACGACATCCTTTTCCGCGTGACAAAACTACCGGCAAAGGATGGTAATTGTGGGCTCCGTATTGATCTTCCAGTGCAATGGCCTGTTTTGAAGTGATTTTCTCTGACATATTGATAATATTTAATGATGATTTGTTCTGTTGTTTACCTTTGCTTTTCCGGTTACAAAGGTAGGCTTATTTGCCGAATGATGGATGAGCCCCGGAGGAAATTCAGGGTTTTACGTAAAAAGATTTTTTTTCGCTTTTTTAGAGCAAATGCCGGAAGGGCAGAAGTAACCATTCGAAGAATTTATCGATAGGGGGCCGGTTTTTCCATTGTTCGTAAATAAAGGGAATGGTGTTTTGTGCTGTTTCGGATACATGCTGTGCCACCTGCCGGCTGATCATTTTTTGCTTTCCAAACAACATGATTTCAAACATATACCGGAAACTCCTGTAATCGAAATTACACGATCCGATGGCAAAATGTTTTTTATCTACCAAAAAAAGTTTGGCGTGTAAATTATTGGGTTCGTAAAAAAGAAACTGAATGCCCTTTTTTGATAAGGGGCCTAAATATTTATTTCGTAAAATATCAACCAAACTGACATCTGATTTTTTAGGAAGATAAATATGTATCTTGACCCCGCGGGCAGCAGCATCCATCAGGTTTTTGCGCAATAAAAAACCGGGAAGAAAGTAGGGGGTTTCAATTTCTATGGTGGATTGGGCTTTTTTAATTAGTTCAATAAATTTATTATTGATTTTTTTTCGGGTAATTAAGGGCACATCTCTGACAATCTCAAAGTCTCCGTAATGTACGGGACGGGTGTAGTAAGCTTTACTGAAGATGTATCGGTTGTAAATTTTGTAGTCTTGCAAAAAAAGTTTTTTCAGCACTTCTGTTATGCTGTGTTCCATTCTCAGAACGGATTCGCGCCAGTTTAGGTTATAACCGGTGATGTTGGATGATCCGATGTAGCTGATTTTGTCATCAATGAGTAATAATTTCCGGTGATTGCGGCGATGACTCCGGGTAAAAAAGTCGAAATTGTATTTTATTTTCTTAAAAAAACGGACCTCTCCGCCGGCCCGGATCAGCGAAGAAAAAAAACCGTTTCGAACACCGGCGCCACCCCAATAGTCAATAAGCAGTTTAATTTTCACCCCTTTTTTTGCCGCTTCGGTAAGCTTATCGCGGAAACGTTCGCCAATCACATCATTCCCCAAGCGAAAAGTTTCGAGATAGACGTATTTTTTCGCTTTGGCAATGTCATCCAGCATTTTGTCGTAAAATTTCCACGGGTCGGAAAACAATTGAAAACGAGAGGTTTTTTCCATTTTTGTTGTAGAATGAAATAACATGCAATTCTCGGCATGAAGATACGAATAATTAAAATGGTATGACGGAAAATCCTTCGATTATTCTGGCGGAATGTTGTATTTTGATGCTTCTTTCCGGGCTTTCCGGTAGAGGAAAAAAGCAAGTAAAACGATAATCAGCAAAAGAAACAGTCCGATGGAGATAAGGGTGTAGGTTTTCAGTTTTGTTTCTTTGCGTTTGCTCTCCTGAAGCAGTGCTTTTCGTTGTTGAAGCAAAGAGTCAATTTTAAAATGGGCTTCCAGTTCGGCAATGCGGCTTTCTTCCAGTTTTTGGGTTAGTGTATCGCGGTTTTGTTCAAAAAGATTATAATACTTATTAAAAAGATCAAATTGTCCCAGTGCAGCGTAACATTTAAAAAGTCCTTTGTAACTGCCGTTAACATATTCTTTTAACCCGGTTTCATGGGCAATGGCTAAACATTTTTTGAACTCCGGCAATGCTTTTTTGAAAGCGTTGATTTCAAGCAGTGCTCTTCCTTTGTTCATTGCTACCATGCTCAGCCCGGTCTTGTCGCCGATTTCTTCATAAAGCCGTTGGCTTTCATCAAAGAGCGAGAGAGCCTGGGTTTGTAATCCCATATGGCTGTACAAAACGCCCAGATTACATTTTACCAATGCAATACCTCCTTTGTCATTCAGCTCTTCTTTCATTTGCAGAACCCGGTTATATAACACTTCTGCCTTTTTGTATTCTTTCAGATGGTCGCTGTAGATATCGGCTATATTATCCAAAACCCGTGAGAGCTTGCGGGTATCGCCGGTTATGGCATAAATTGCTCTGGCTTTATTCAGGTACATCAGGGCTTTATCATATTCTCCAATTTGAGTATAAATGATGGCAATGCTGTTGTAAGCCATAGCAATACCGTTTTTATCATCTGAACGGATAAAGTTTTGCAGTGCTTCAAAATAAAATTTTAAAGCATCATGATAATTTTTCCGGTAGTATTCAATATTTCCCATATTGATCAGCGAAGTGGCTTCTCCGCCAAGATTTCCAAGTTCTTTTTCAATAAGCCAGGAAGCTTTGTAATAGTATGCGGCACTGTCAAAACGGGCCTGACTTTCGTATACCAATCCTATATTATTTAAACAGTTCGATTGGCCTTTCAGGTTCCCGGCTTCCCGGTAGTCAAGTAATCCTTTTTTAAAGTATTGGAAAGCATGTGGCATATCGCCCCAATAAAAGTAACTGACTCCCATCGTTTTTTTAGCTAATCCTGTCAGGTTTTTATCGTTCAATCGGGTTGCCAGGTCCAAAGCTTTTTGGTAATATGTTTTGCAATCGTAAACGGAAGTGTTCCGGTAATTTTCTGATAATTGAATGTATAACGAAACTTTTTGTTTTCCGGTGGCGGTATTGACCAATTGTTTTAAGCTGTCGGTAACCAAAACCGGCGAGGCTGTCAAATTCCATGATAATGACAGTAAAAAGAAACCGATGAGCCTTTTCCCTTTCATCCTGTACTGCAAAGATAAAATTATTTTTAGTCTAAAGACTCTTCGTTCAGGCTTTTTGGGGGAAATCCTGATCTCTTGGCAAAGTTTCTGTTATTCGTTTATCTTTGCCGCTAAAAGAAGATTTATCATGATCAGGTCGATGACAGGTTACGGTAAAGCAACCACCGTAGTACAGCATCAGAAAATTATCGTTGAGATTCGTACACTCAACAGCAAACAGTTGGACCTTAATATGCGCCTTCCCCAATCGTTTCGTGAAAAAGAAATTGCATTGAGAAATTTGCTGCGTGAGGGACTGAAACGGGGAAAAGCCGATTTTTCCATATCAAGAGAACAGGCTGAGAAAGAGGATGGTCCTGTTTTAAATAAACCGGTGGCTTTGCGTTATTATCGTGAATTGAAGTCGTTGGCATCTGAAGTAGGAGCCGGAGAAAAGGAAGATTATCTGGCCATTATAGCCCGGTTTCCGGAAATATTTGCCTGGGAAGATATTTTACCTGATGAGAAAGAATGGACACAAATTTTTGATGCGGTGCAAGAAGCGGTCAATCAGGTTGATCAATTCAGAAAACAGGAGGGAAGTGTGTTGGAAAAAGATTTCCGTCAGCGCATTGCTTCCATCTTGTCGTTGTTGCAAAAAGTAGATGCTTATGAAGAAAAACGCATCGGACGTATCAAAGAACGTATCGTAAAAAATCTGAACGAACATTTGAACGATGTTCATTTTGATAAGAACAGACTAGAGCAAGAATTGATCTATTATATAGAAAAACTGGATGTTACAGAAGAAAAGGTGCGCCTGAAAAAGCATTGTAATTACTTTTTGGAAGTGATGGACGGCGAAGAGGTGGCCGGAAAAAAACTAGGATTTGTTTTACAGGAAATGGGTCGTGAAATCAACACACTCGGATCAAAAGCCAATGATGCGGATATGCAGAAAATTGTGGTGTTGATGAAAGACGAACTGGAAAAAATGAAAGAACAAATGTTAAATATTTTGTAAATGGCCGAAAACAAAGTACAGCAAAAAGGAAAACTGATTATTTTTTCTGCACCTTCCGGTTCAGGAAAAACCACTTTGGTGCATTATGTTATGGCGCATGTGCCGCATCTTGCTTTTTCTGTTTCTGCTACCAGTCGTCCGCCCCGGCCGGGTGAGAAAGATGGTGTGGATTATTATTTTCTGAGCGTGGAAGAGTTTAAAAAAAAGATAAAAGAAGGGGCTTTTGTGGAGTGGGAAGAAGTGTATGAAAACCAGTTTTATGGCACTTTGCGTTCCGAGGTAGAACGTATCAGAAACCGTGGCGATTCGGTGGTTTTTGATGTAGATGTAAAAGGTGGAGTTCATCTGAAAGAAATTTATGGCAACAATGCCTTGTCTGTTTTTGTAAAACCACCATCGCTTGCTGTTCTTGAACAAAGATTGCGTCATCGATCTACGGAAACGGAAGAAAGTCTGCGTAAAAGACTTGATCGTGCTGCTTTTGAGCTTACTTTTGAGCCTAAATTTGATAAAGTTATTGTAAATGATGTGCTTGAAAAAGCACAAGAACAGGCCGTGCAGATTGTACGCAATTTTCTGGAAACAGAAAGGGTTTAGAAACCTGAAAAAATATACGAAACAATGAAAAAAATTGTCTTACCCCGTTACGAAAAAAATATTATCAGGGCAGTGCGCAGTTTGCGTGTTGAAGCCTGCGAACTTCCTGAATTAAATAAAAATGAAGTATTGATTCAGGTACATGCAGCCCCTTGCAATCCTTCGGACATTGCTTTTTTAACCGGAGAATATAACATTGTAAAACCTTTGCCGGCCGTACCTGGTTTTGAAGGATCGGGAGTGGTAATTGATGCAGGCGAAGGTGCCGAAGATCTGATTGATAGTAAAGTTAGTTTCTTCATTCAGGAAGAAGATTGTGGCAGTTGGTCGGAATATGTAGTTTCTGACCGGAAAAAACTGGTGGTTCTGGATAATGCGATGGATATGGATCAGGCAGCCTGTTTTGCGATTAATCCTTTTACGGCAAGAGGTTTGCTGGATATCGCTTTATTGCGTGAAAATCGTGCAATTATTCAAAATGCTGCCGGAGGCCAGGTGGCTGCTTTTATCCGGCAGATGGCGTCGGATATGGAGATTGAAGTGATTGATATTGTGCGAAAAGAACGTACGGTAGAAAGGCTGCAAAATGAAGGAGCCCGGTATGTTTTGCTGGAAAGTGACCCGCAGTTTGAAGAAAAGCTGGAAAAGCTGGCCAAAAAACTGGATGCCCGGCTTGCTTTTGATGCAGTAGGTGGTGAACTGGCCGGAAAAATTTTTAATGCCATGCCTGCCGATGCGGAGCTGGTAGCTTATGGCGGTTTGTCCACAAAACCGATTTCGGGGATTCATTCTATGGACTTGATTTTTAAGGATAAAATAATCTCCGGATTTAATCTCCCTGAATGGCGCGAGCAGATGGAAGATGACTATTTTGAACAAATTTCACAGGAAATGCAAAGCCTTTTCATCAGCGGAGAATACCAAACGAAAATCCAGGGCAGTACTTCGTTTGAAAAAATCAGTGACGGACTTATTCATTGCCTGCGGAACCTGAGCAAAGGAAAAATGCTGATAAAGGCTTTTGATAAAGAGTAAACACAATTAAGCATAAAAGTGGTGAAAAAACCGGGTCTTTCGGAAAAAGGGAAAAAAGTCGGTTTGTTGTTCGGATCTTTCAACCCGATTCATTCCGGCCATTTGATCCTGGCCAATTATATGGCGGAATTCACTGACCTGGATGAAGTTTGGTTTGTGGTATCGCCGCAAAATCCGTTGAAAGAAAAATCATCGCTTTTGCCCGAAATTCATCGTTTGGCACTGGTCAGGCTGGCGGTAGAAGACCAGTTACGATTGAAAGTTACCGACATCGAATTTAAGATGCCGAAACCATCGTATACCATTGATACTTTAACCTGGTTATCTGATAAATACCCGCAAAATACATTTGCAATGATTTGTGGAACCGATATTTTTACCCATTTTCATAAATGGAAAAATTATCGGGAAATCCTGAAAAATTACTGGATCTATGTTTATCCCCGGACCGGTTCAAAAATAGGAAAATACTCCGGTTACCCTCATGTTGTACTGTTTGATGCGCCGGTTATGGAGATTTCGGCCAGCTTTATCCGGAAGGGAATTCGTGAAAAGAAAAACATGGCTTTCTGGATGCCTGAGAAGGTTTATCAATACATTTTAGAAATGCACTTTTACGAAAAATAAAGTCGTTTGATGCTTCTGTTTTTTGTAAAGTGCCTGAAAATTAGTTTTTTCTGTTATTCATATGGATCGGTAACCGGAATTACATAAAACTCGCCGGTACGCGGGTCTTTGTAAAATTTACTATACCCGTTAATGCTTTCGATATTAGCATCTACTGAACCTTTGATAAAAACAGTGTTATCCACATCTACCGACCCGGTTACTCTCAATGCAGAATCTACCGAAATACGACGGGGTGAAACCTGGGGAATAATTCCTGCATTTTGAAAAATTAAAACCCAAATACCTACGGCAATCATGACCAGTGTGACTTTAATAAAGCGTGTATTCAGTTCCATGGCTTTCTTTTTTGAATTTTCTGTTCAAAAATATTCAATTTTTGTCAGATAATCTCTTTTTACAGAGAGAAACAAAGATTTTTTGACAACGGGTATTTTTGGGCTTCTTTTTTAAGAATTCCGCAGGGTAAGGCATTCTAAAAACCAAAAAGGAGAAGTGGTTAGCTTCTCCTTTTTGGTTTAAAGTGTTAATATTCAAATTTTTCCAGTTTGAAGGTTTCTCCATCGAAAACCCCGTAAGAAAAATGCGAAATCCAGTCGCCGATAATAACCAGCGTACTTTTTTCATTAATAGGGGTTGTAACCGGCATATGGCGGTGTCCGAAAACAAAAAAATCTACTTCAGGAAACTTTTCGGCCATTTTTAAAGCATAATGAAAAAGCATTTCGTTTTCTTTTTCAAAACGGGCTTCTTCTTTTCCTGCCCGGCTCATTTTGGCAATCCGGCTCCGGCGTGAGAAATAATTTCCCATCCAAGCCCCCACATCGGGGTGTAACCAGCGAAATAAAAACTGATTGGGCTTGAATTCAAAAATTGCTTTTAAGAATTTATAGCTTTTGTCGCCGGGTCCCAAACCATCACCATGGGCAAGATAGAATGTTTTTCCCGCCATTTCGCGGATCAACGGTTTCCGGTGGAGTTGAATTCCCACTTCCTCTTTCAGATAACTAAAAGCCCATAAATCATGATTCCCACGAAAGAGATGAACCGGAATCCCTGAATCGGTGATTTCGCCCAGTTTTCCAAGAAGCCGGACAAAACCCTTAGGGACAACGGTTTTATACTCAAACCAGAAGTCAAATATATCGCCCATGAGAAAAATTTCTGCTGCGTTGGCACGAATACTTTCAAGCCACCTGACCAACTTTTTTTCCCGTTCAAGACTTCCGGCATGGTTGGGTATTCCCAAATGGAAATCAGAGACAAAATATATGGCTTTTTCTTTCAAGCGCTTAAATTACAAGCTTTTAATAACGTCCTTAATGATGGTTATCAGTTTAGGAGTAACCTGCTCAACAGCTGCCAATACTTCCTGGTGCGAAATCTGGATGATTTTTCCTTTTACTCCCAAATCAGAAATCACGGAAACGGCAAATACAGGCATGTTCATGTGTCGTGCAACAATTACTTCCGGAACGGTTGACATTCCCACGGCATCAGCTCCTAACGTCCGGATATAGTAATATTCCGAAGGCGTTTCGTAAGTAGGACCGGGAGTTCCGGCATAAACACCGGTTTTGTAATGAATTCCATGTTGACGGGCTACGCGTGTGGCGATGCTTAACAAATGTTTGTCATACGCTTCACTCATATCCACAAAACGGGGACCCAGCTCATCGATATTTGGGCCAATGAGTGGATTGGGTAACAGGTTGATGTGGTCTGTGATGAACATGATGTCTCCTACTTCAAAATCAGGATTTACCCCTCCGCTGGCGTTGGAAACAAATAAATATTCAATTCCCAGTTGTTTGAAAACACGTACCGGAAAAGTTACTTCTGCCATGGTGTAGCCTTCGTAATAGTGAAAACGGCCTTGCATGGCTACCACATCTACACCGCTCAGCTTTCCGAAAATCAGTTGACCTTTATGGCCTTTAATGGTGGAAACCGGAAAGTTGGGGATATCGGAATAAAGGATTTTCTCACTAACTTCAATGTCGTTGGCCAGATCGCCCAATCCTGAACCTAAAATAATGGCTACTCGTGGTTTAACGGATATTTTTGTTTGAATGTACCGGGCGGTTTCTTTGATTTTCTCTAACATAACTCAATATTTGATGATTAAACTTCTGCGCATCCTCCCCGTGAAATTTTACCTTAATGGGTACATAAACCACAGGCAGGTCTTTCAGCAGGCGAAGATAGGGAGAATTTATTAACCGCATGGCATCTTTTTCGGTAGTAACAATAATCTTCTTATGTGAGAAATATTCATCCCAGGTTTTCTTAATTTGTAAAATATCCTGTTCCGTATAGGAGTGATGATCCGGAAAATCTATGGTAATCAGTTCTCTGCAACGATAGCGAAGGTAGTCTTTCAATGGATACGGGTTGGCAATACCGGTAAACAGAATAATGGCACTGTATTTTCTTTCAAAACGGGTTTCTTCAAAGGACGGGAACCGAACAGGATGCTGATAGGTTTGATAAGAAAAATAAACATTCTGCCCGGGCTGTGGTTTGATCTTATCCAAAAGAATACGCTTAACAATAGGAGAGAGTACTTTATCTGTTTTTGTTACCACAATGATGTCGGCTTTTTTGGCCCTGTATTTCAGGTCGCGCAATTTTCCGGCCGGGACAAGATAATCGTCCGTATAAAGTCGGCGATAATCAGTCAGTAAAATAGAAAGACCGGGTTTTATGAAACGATGTTGCATGGCATCATCCAGAATAATTGCCTCCGGAGGGGTTTCCATTTCTTGCAACTTTTTTACTGCACGGCATCGGTTTTTATCAACAGCTACGTATATCTGTTCCCCGAATTTTCGCTGGTATTGCATGGGCTCGTCTCCAATATCCTGAAAAGTGGAATCTTTTCCGGCCAGGACATACCCTTTGCTTTTCCGCATATAGCCGCGGCTTACAATGGCAACCCGGTAGTTTTTTTTCAACAGGCGCGTAAGATATTCGGTATGGGGAGTTTTTCCGGTACCACCAAGTGACAAATTCCCCACACTGATGGTTGGAATATCAAAACTCTTGGATGGTAACATACCCGTATCAAACAAAAGATGCCTGAAACGCAGTACCAGCCCATAAATGAATGAGAATGGCAGCAATAAAATTTTCAGCATGGAAAAGATAAAAATTTACGATCCCTACAATTCTTTAATTTTGCGTAAATTTAGAAAAAATTGTAAATGAAATGGTTTCGTCGCGGAAAAAATTTATTCACAAAACAAAATGAATAAAAAAGGTAATTTCGAGATTAGAAAACCATTTGAGTATGACAAAAAATTTTGTGTATGATGAAAGTTGGAGAGATTATTGAATATTTGGAGCAAATAGCCCCGTTGTCCCTTCAGGAAAGCTACGACAATGCGGGACTGCTTACCGGAAATAAAGACCAGGAAGTTCATAAAGCTTTGATTACCCTTGATGTAACTCCTGAAGTGATGGAAGAAGCCATCGCAGAAAAAGCAGAATTGATTATTGCTCATCATCCGGTCATTTTTCACGGACTGAAACATTTAAGGGGAGAGGATATGGTGGAAAGGATTGTGATTCAGGCCATCAAGAACGATATTGCTCTTTATGCCATTCATACTAATCTGGATAATGTAGCATCTGGTGTTAATGCGCGGCTGGCGGAAAAAATAGGGCTACAGAATACACGCATACTTGCTCCAGAAGGATCATTGAAAAAACTGGTGGTTTATGTTCCTGTTGCGGAGTCGGAAAAAGTACGTGCGGCCATATTGGATGCCGGAGCCGGCCACATCGGAAACTACAGCCATTGTAGTTTTGGTGTGCCGGGTGAAGGTACATTTAAAGCCATGGACGGTGCGCATCCTTTTGTGGGCAACATTGGCGAATTGCATCGTGAAAAAGAAATCCGTATCGAAACCATTGTGCCCGATTACCTGCTCCAAAATGTTGTGCAAGCCATGCTCCAGGAACATCCGTATGAAGAACCGGCCTATGATATTTTTCCATTGGACAATAAAAATGCGTTGACCGGAGCCGGATTAATTGGAGAACTTCCGGAAGCAGTTCCTCCGCTGGAATTTTTGCAGCAACTAAAAAATAACCTGCAGGCACAAGGAATTCGCTATGGTGTTTTGGTTCCGAAAGAGATCAAAAAAGTAGCGCTATGCGGCGGTAGTGGCAGTTTTTTAATGCATAAAGCTTTTGCTGCCGGAGCCGACGTTTTTGTTACTGCCGATTTGAAATACCACGATTTTTTCCTTTTTCAGAAACAGATGCTTTTGGTAGATGCCGGACATTATGAGACAGAACAATTTACCAAAGAATTATTATTTGATTTATTAACCAAAAAATTTCCTAATTTTGCACTCCAAATTTCAAAATATAATACAAATCCGGTTTCGTTTTTATAGACAATTGAAACAAAAGGCATTATGACAAAAGAAAATCAAAATCCCATGGAAGAGCAGGAAGTCAGTGTAGAACAAAAACTGACAGCTTTATATAACCTACAGCAAATTGACTCCCAAATTGATAAAATAAAAATTGTTCGTGGTGAACTTCCGTTGGAAGTGGAAGATCTGGAAGATGAAATAGCCGGTTTGGAAACCCGTATCACCAATTTCCAGGAAGAAAAGGAGAAGTTTGAACAGTTTATCAAAGACAAAAAAGAAGCCATTAACGAAAGTAATGCGCTGATTAAAAAATATTCTGACCAGCAGATGAACGTGCGAAACAATCGTGAATATGATTCGTTGAGCAAGGAAATTGAATTCCAGAATCTGGAAATTCAACTGGCTGAAAAGAAAATCAGGGAAGCTCAGGCCCGTATTGAAGCTATTGAAAAAGAGATGGAACAAGCCCGGGAAAAACTGGAAGAACGCCGTCAGGATTTAGAAGCCAAAAAAGCGGAACTGACCGGAATTATTGCTGAAACGGAAAAAGAGGAACAAGAACTTATCCGTAAATCGCAGGAAAATGAAAAATATATCGAAGAGCGTTTACTGACGGCTTACAAACGGATTCGGAAAAATGCACGCAATGGGCTGGCTGTAGTGAAAATTGAACGGGATGCCTGTGGCGGATGCTTTAACAAAATCCCACCTCAGCATCAGCTGGATATTAAATTGCACAAAAAAATTATTGTGTGCGAGTATTGTGGCCGTATTTTGGTAGATGACGAAA
This sequence comes from Candidatus Sulfidibacterium hydrothermale, assembly GCF_020149915.1. Lineage (GTDB taxonomy): Bacteria > Bacteroidota > Bacteroidia > Bacteroidales > F082 > Sulfidibacterium > Sulfidibacterium hydrothermale. Next base: position 2,075,203 of record NZ_CP083760.1, on the reverse strand, counting down.
TTGCCAACAAGGCTAAAGAATTGGCAGAAGAATCATAAAACAAATAAAGTTCTTTAACAAAAAAGCGATGAATTTTCATCGCTTTTTTTATTTCTCATTACAAGGCCTGTTCCGACAAAAAGTGCTGTATTTCTTTGGAAATAACTTGGGCCGGTTTGTTTACCGGATAGATTCGGACCGAGGTAAGGCGATACCGCTCAATAACTTTATCTACTAAGTGTTGCCGTACCGTCATTAGTACCGGTTGTCGTTTTTTAAGTAGTTCCTGTAAAACGGTATCCCAGGTTTCTCCCTTGAGTTCGAATGGCCCAATTTCATCGATAATAGCCAGTGCATTGGGGTTTTGCATGCCAGCGTAGAGTAGTGCTTCTCCTTTTTTGATGGTTTCCGGATAAAAAACAAAAGCTCCTTTTTGTTTTGTTTCAGAACGGGTCCGTTCACACAGCAGATACTTTTCTCCGGAACGGATATCTACCAGATCAAATTTTGAACGGACATCCTTTTCCCAATACCCCAGGGCATAAAAACCAAAAAGGGGAATCTTTTTTTCCCGGAGGATGTCAATAATTTCCTGGAGTCGTGTGGTTTTTCCCGAACCCTGTTCTCCCGTCAGAATGAATACCCCATGTTGCTTCATGAAACAAATTTATGAAAACCTGTGCTTTTTTCATGTATGGATTGCCATAGACTTTATCTTTGCATCATGTTATTTTCAACCAACCGGTTATCGGATATAAAAACGGAAGCGGTAGAGCAATTGCTGGAACTTTATCCGGAAGAAGAAGCGTTGAGTATTGTGAATTTGCTGATCCGGCATCTTTTCGGCCTGTCGAGGGTGGAGCAGCAATTGCAAAAGGAGAGAAGGCTCTCCGAATCGGAGCTCCTCCTGTTTTTTCGGGCTTTTCAGCGTTTGAAGAAAGCTGAACCGGTGCAATATGTACTCGGAACGGTTTCTTTTTATGGAATAAAAGTCCGGGTAGATCCGTCGGTTTTGATTCCTCGTCCGGAAACGGAAGAGCTGGTTCATTTGATGATTACCGAGAATCCGTTTTTCAAGGGAAATGTTTTGGACATTGGAACAGGCAGTGGTTGTATTGCACTGGCGTTAAAAAAATCGTGTCCCGAGTGCCGGGTTACCGCTGTCGATATTTCGGAAAAAGCATTGGCTCTTGCTGCAGAAAATGCTTCAGACGCCGGATTGAACATCGATTTCAAACGGTGTGATGTTTTGGAAACAGCGCGTTGTGCTGATGTTTTGTCAAAAAAATTTCAATGGATTGTCAGTAATCCGCCTTACGTTTTGCAAAGCGAGAAAGAATACATGGAAAAGCGGGTGTTGCATTATGAACCTGAACAGGCCCTTTTTGTAGAAGATACGGACCCGCTGCTTTTTTATAGAAAGATTCGGATACTGGCAGAAAAAATTCTGGATAAAAATGGTGCTATTTACTTGGAACTCAATGCTGCTACGGCCCGTGATGTAGCAAATCTTTTTGAAACCAAGGGGTTCCGTAATGTGGAAATATTGAAAGATTTTCGCGGCAAAGCGCGGTTTTTACGTGCTTTCCGGAAAGAATAAACCGTTTTTACCGGGAATAACTTATCGGGTTTTTTAAACGGAACAGTAAATGATCAAGAAAATCTTTTGTCTTTTGATAAATTCCCGGACTGTTTGACTCACGCGGACCAACGATATTTACGGCTTCGATATGATTTTCTTCCAACATATTCAATAAGCCGGTTTGCTGGTCTTCGATATTCATGGTTAAATGCACAACATACACCGGTTTGTCGTATTTTTCGGCATAATCAATGGCTTCGAAAGTTCCGGTATCCGGTTTGTCAAGCAGAAAAACTAAAAGCCCATCACTTTCTTGTACGTTTCTTTTAGTCCTTTCGCTGTAGTAGCGCGATTCCGTTTCTTTTAACGGATAATGTTCAGGAATTGTACCATCTTCAGCTCGTCGTCCTTTCGGGCACCATCCGCTACAGGTAATTCCATGTTCAATGGCAAAATCCAATGCCGCTCTGTCAACACCTGTTTGTCCCCCCGAAATAATCCGTCGCGACTTTATCAAATCTGTCATCTATCTATTTTGCATTGTTCACAAAATCTCGTTGGGCTTTGAATAAATTGATGGCTTGTAAAAATAAGTTTTTGGTTTCATCCAGCAAATTTAAATATAAAATGCTATTTCGGGTACCTACCTGTTTCTTTTTTATTCTCCGGATCTGATTTTTCCGGTACGATTCAATGTGGCGTAACCCTTTTGCCTGCTCTTCAAGCAATTTGGGTTGTGACGAAAAATCTTCCTTGATGATACTTTGTAAAGTAATCTTCAGGATAGTTTCCATGTGTTCCGACAGATGTTTCAACTCACTGATTTGTTCCGGAATGAGCGGTTTATGGTTGTTATCCACGTGTTCAAGGGCGTGGCTAGTAAAGAAAGAGATACTGTGGAGCATTTCGCGCATGTAATCCATGGCTTGTACCAGGAACGATCCGGAGTCAATGGTCATTTCATCCAGCCGTTCAATCACTACGTTGATATGATCTTTGATATATTTTGTGCGTACCGCCATTTCATCAATGGCTTTTTTGGTTTTCCGGAGTTTTTTCACATCCTCTTTTTCCAGCCCTTCAATGGTGTGCCGGTATTCGCGAATTACATTCTTCAGGTTTCCTACCAAAAGGGTCAGGAAACGTTCTGATACGTTCTCTTCTGTTACGCCATAAACTTCTTCACCGATTTCGCGGCTTTTTTCTGTTTTCTTTTTATGGGCAATTGATGAACGATAAACCATGTAAAATACCAATACAAGAGCAACGAAGATGGAAACACTGCCTAGGTAATGGAAAATGTAAACCAAAGCGAAAGAGATAATAAATGCCGTTAGGGCAGTGAGAAACCATCCGCCAATTACAGAAAATACACCGGAAATTCTGTATACGGCACTTTCGCGGTCCCAGGCTCTGTCGGCAAGCGACGCTCCCATGGCTACCATGAAAGTAACATAAGTGGTGGAAAGAGGGAGCTTTAAGGATGTTCCAAAAGCAATTAAGATACTGGCTACCACCAGACTGACAGATGCGCGGATTAAATCAAAAGCCGGCGGATCAGCCACTTCTTCGGCCACTTCCATTTGGTAAGGCTCAAATTGTTTTTCAATGGCCTGCAAAATGAAATTCGGTGTAATTTTCCGGATTCCTTTCGACATGTTGATGGAAGAACGAACCAGCATCTTGGAGAAAGTATTGGGTTTAAAGCGTTCGTCACCGGTTTCCTGCCGGCTCAAATCTACCGATGTTTTAATGACTGATTTGGCTTTTTTAGAGAAATAAAGGGTGAAAACCATAATGACTCCTGACATCAATAAAAACGTAATCGGTGTGGGCACTTTCCCCATTAGTTCGATCATTCCCAGCGAACTGGGATCGGCTCCCGGATGTTTCAAATAGATCAAAAACGCATCGTATCCGGCAATAGGAACGCCAATAAAGTTTACCAGGTCGTTTCCGGCAAAAGCCATGGCTAAAGCAAAAGTACCACCCAATACAATGGTTTTAAGGATATTTAATTTGAATAACCAGTTCAGAATTTGTAAAAGAACACTCCATCCTACAAAACTGTAAAGGATAATGATTCCGGAATGACTGGCAATCCATGCTTTGTGTGCGTCTGAAATAAAAGTGGCATTAACCGCTCCTTTGATCAGGATGAAATAGGTGATGGAACTAAAAGCTATGCCTCCCCAGATGGCGCCGAACCATTTTACCCGTCTTTGGTAATTGAACGAGAAAATAATACGGGCAATATATTGAATGATAGCACCTACCGTAAAAGCGATGGCTACCGAAACCAGGATTCCCGAGATAATGGCCAGAGCTTTTCCCGAGTTAATAAAATAACCCAGTGAAAGATGCTGGTGCATGTCGGTGATGATGTGATGATCAAATAAATATTGTTTGAATTTCAGCATCTGTTCCGGAGAAGCTGAAAGCTTAATGACGGCCATCGCTACAGCAGCTCCCAGCAGCTCAAACACAATGGAAACAGTGGTGGAGGTAGGCATCCCCAGGGTGTTAAAAGTATCCAGCAAAATGAGGGTAGAGATCATTACGGCCACAAACATGACCATCATCTCAGAAAAATAGAACATTTCCGGATGAAAGATCCCTTTTCGGGCCACTTCCATCATGCCGCTGGAAAAAACAACACCAAACAAAATTCCCATGGCCGCCACGGCAATGATAACCTTAAATGAGGCTACTTTTGAACCAATGGCTGAATTAAGAAAGTTAACCGCGTCGTTGCTGACCCCAACGACCAGATCAAAAACGGCAAGTAAAAAAAGGATGCCGGTCATTACATAATAAAATGTTTCCATAATGCTTTTTATATCATCATTTGCGGAACAAATTTAGACGTTAACCGGTTCGTTCCTGTTATTTTGATGTTAAGAAATTATTAATTCTTTTAAATAAAAGAACCTGCATCTTTTTAATTTTCAATATGATAATTGTTAATCTTCTATTGGATCCGGACATCCAGTGCATCGCGCAGGCTGTTGCCAAGAGTCATAAAGGCTAATACCAGTAAAACAATGGCAAGTCCCGGAATAATGGCAAGGTAAGCGGAATTGAGCACAATGAAACTGTAATATTCTTTGATCATATTTCCCCAGGAAGGAACAGGTGGTTGCACGCCGATACCTAAAAAGCTTAAACCGGCTTCAATCAGAATGGCTGCAGCAAAATTGGCTGCGGAAATTACGATTACCGGGCTTAAAATGTTGGGAAGAATATGACGCATCATGATCCGGAAATTGGGATAACCCAGGGCAAAACCGGCTTCCACGTATTCTTTTTCGCGTACGCTCATCATTTGTCCGCGTACCACACGGGCTACTTCAACCCACATGGTGAGTCCTACTGCTACAAAAATTTGCCAGAATCCTTTTCCCAGTGCAAAGGTAATGGCAATAACCAGCAACAGGGTAGGAATAGACCAAACCACGTTGATCAGCCACATAATTAATTCGTCGGTTTTTCCCCGGTAAAATCCGGCCATGGAGCCCAATAATATGCCTACCAGCAGCGAGATGGTTACCGAAATAAAACCTACAGAAAGACTGATGCGTGTTCCCAGCAGGAGCCGGCTCAGTAAATCGCGGCCAAACTGGTCGGTTCCCAGCCAGAACGTTCGGGTAATCAAATTGTTTTTTAGGATCTGTGATTTTAGATCGTTGATCTGAACTTCTCGCGTTTTTCCGGAGATAGTGGTAAACACGATTTTTTGACCGACAATTTTTGGTTTTCCCTTTAAAGGATAAACAACATCGGCCAGATTAAAAGTTTTTAAAAGTCCGCTGCTGTCTTCGTCATAAAGTTTAACGGTGATCGTTCCATTATGAAAGGTCCAGGAAGTTACAGGATAGTAGGTATAAATATCTTTTTGTCCTTCCAGTATTTTATGGAGAAGGCCTTTTTGTTCTACCGGATTATTTTTTCGTACCAGCAACATTTTTACGCTGAAGCCGGGTTTTTGAGTGGTAAGGGCCAGATTTTGCCGGTTGGCGTTTGGTGTAGCATCCGGAATAATAAGGTAAGCAAATAGTCCCACCAGTATGGCCAGTCCGATAACACTAAGTGCAGCCATACCTTGTATATTTTTCCTGAACTTTTGCCAGGCAAGCCTGGAAAGTGAACCGGAGGTGTACTCTTTTTTTCTTGCTTGAAACATTGTGCCAAAAGTAAAAAAACATCAGTATGAAATCTTTTTTTAAAGGAGTTAAATTTTTTCTAAAAATTTTTACAGTTCTTTTAAAAAAAGAAAAATGTTGTATATTTGCGCCCCTGAAACGGTGGATGTAGCTCAGTTGGTTAGAGCATCGGATTGTGGTTCCGAGGGTCGTGGGTTCAAGTCCCATCTTCCACCCAGAAAAATAAAAAACTGTCTGTTTTTGCAGGCAGTTTTTTTATTTACTGTTTCTTTTTTTCCTGAGGTTGTTTTCCTTTTTTGAAGGATTTTTAAATGCAGGACATACAGCTTGTTAACTTGCCTGCAGATTTAACAGAAAAATACATTTGACCGGTAGCGGTATTTAATTCTTTTATATTTTTGCCATCAATCAAAAAAAAGAAAAAAATGGCTTTAGAATTCACAGATGCAAATTTTGACGCACTGGTACTGCATTCCGATAAACTCGTTATTGTTGATTTTTGGGCAGTTTGGTGTGGTCCATGCCGTGTTATCGGCCCGATCGTTCAGGAAATTGGCGAAGAATATGCCGACAAGGTTATGGTAGGCAAGTTGGATGTTGATCATAATCCGGCTGTTGCCCGGCGTTATGGCATTCGTAATATTCCCACTATTCTTTTCTTTAAAAACGGAGAAGTAGTGGATAAACAGGTGGGATCAGTGCCTAAACAGGTTCTGGTAAATAAACTGGAGCAGTACCTTTAGGCAGACATACTGTTTATTGAAAATAGAAAAGTCGCCTTTTTGGCGACTTTTTTTATTGGTGGGATCTGATATAAAAAAACCAGCAAAAAGTGACTGAAGTGAGAGAGGGGTTTTTGTTTCTTGAGAAAAACTAAAATTTTGCCATGATTTGAAACCGGAGAGTCGTTTTGTGGGGAACCGGAATCCGGTCGGCTCCGGAAGAAACGTGATTTTGGTTAAAAAAAGTCGTTCGTCCGATTTTTAACCAAAAATGGAGAAATGAATGTATGTGGTAATGCAATAACAAATAAATTCGCTGCCCTTTGTTATAGTAAGGCAAAACGGAAAAAGCGTACAGCACATCGTTTTCGTAAGCATAAATCCGGCTATTCCAGTCATCCGTATCAAAAAGTGCATAACGCATGTTGATCGTCAATGGAAGTTTTTGAAAATGAAAGGCAACATCTTGTAGTGTTAAAAACCCCACTTCTTGATCTTTATCTTTTTGATAATTAATATATTCAATGCGCGTTTGCAGAGTGAAAAGGGGGATGGGAGAGAAATGTAAAACATACCGTATGTCGTACAGGCTTTTGTTGGCCAAAGGAATCTGATACGAATCCGGAGAGATTAAATTCTCTTCGCGGTTGCCATAACGCAGGCGAACAAACATGTTCAGGCGGGAAGAAGCCAGCAGATCAAGTTGGGCTAAAAAAGCTTTCCCATTGGAAGGGGCATTTATTCTAAACCGGAGCCAGGGGAAACGGTAATAATCGGCGTAAGCCGAGAAAGTGAACAAAGGGGACAACAGCATTTTAATTCCTACATAAATTCCTTCTTCGTTATGAGGACGTTCTGATTCCATAAATGGAGAGGCGTAAATAACTTGATAATCGGGGGATAAATAGCGATATGCCAGCACAAAAGACAGCCGGTCGTCCGGATAGAAATTAAATCCTGTTGTTCCGGCAAAAGCTTTTCCCGGATTGGCAGCCAGCTCACCAAAGAAAGAAAACCGGTTGACCATTCCCGAAAAGTCAACAGAAGCGTTGGTGAATGTTTTTCCCCGGAAATCATAAATCCGGTAAAGTTGTGTATCGGGTTCGAGTGGTAAACTTAACCGGGTTTGGTAAAAAGTGGCTCCAACCTGCCAGCTTTTTCCGGAATAATTTAGGTGTCCGCCTGCTGCTGAAATAGTCACTGTGTTTTTATGAAGCAGTTCCCGAAGGGTTCTGTGTAATCCGCTTTCCGGGAGAGCTGATATTTCTTCTTGTTGCGAAACCGGAGAAACAAAAAGGGTCCCGTCAATTTTATGTTGAGAATAGAACAGCGTTAGCGCAAAATTCTTTTTCCCCAGTGTAACGGCAGCTCCCCGCAAAAAACGGCTTTCGTTGGATGCTGTATTGGGCCGGATGCCTGTTCCGTAATATTTTATCTGTGTGGTTTCGGCAGATTTACCGAAAGTGAGTCCCGACCATAAACACAGCCCTTGTCCGAATTCCAGATGATAATCGCCAATGATGGCTTTTTGCACGATGCCAACATGAGCAATGGTTATGAAAGCGGAGAAAAAGTCCGGAAAACGGGGGAAATGACTTCCCAATTGTTTTTTCAGGCTGTCGTTAAACCGGGGAGACCAAAGTACTTCTCCGGCATCTTTATCCATTGTTACTCCCATCCTGACAAAGTCAGAAGACCGGAAAGCATAGCGCAGGTAAAGATGTTGGGGACTGCCCAAATAATCGGTGCCCGGATACCGGATAGCAGAGTCGGCAGGCCGGCGGTAACCCATCGATTTTTCTAAAACCTGACCATAACGTAAAATAATATTTTGATGGCTGTACCGAAGAATATTTTTCCAATGAAAGTCCCTTGGTTTTTGGGGTTTTCCTGTTTTGGTGAAAGGAGAAATTTTCCGGATGGTTTGTGTAGTAAAACCATTGATATATTGTAGTTCATACACACTGTATATCCATCCATATTGGTGGATGTAATTTTCCAAGGCGCTGAGTTGAAATTCATTAAGTAAATGAAGCTCCAACAGTTTTTTGACTTCCGGACTGTTTATATTAATGGGATGAGCTGCATAGTAAATAAGAGCATCTGTCAAATCGGAATAATCTACCGGGTATTTGGTTTGCCGCGAAAGATTTTCCAGCTTGCTGGTAATAAAATTTAGATTGTACCGGATGGTATCCTGCTGCTGAGCATGTAGCTTTCCGAAAGTGTTCCAGCCGGAAATGATCAGAAATAAAAAAACATATTTTATGAATTGCTTCATGTCAGAACGATAAATTCAGGGAGGCCTCCGGCGAAAAACCCAGCGATTGGTGCAGGGTTGTGCTCAGGTCGAATTGCATCTTTTTTAGGTGCCATCCGAAACCAAAAGCGAAAATATCGCCGGAAGAAGCAATTCCTGCTCTGAAAAAGAATTCTTTTTGGGTTTGATATTCTATTCCTCCCCGTATTACAATGGGTTGCCAGTTGGTATTCTTTTCGGCCTCAAATGTTGTCAACAGGTTCGGTGAAAAACGATAAGCAATTCCAAAACGAAACAGTGCCGGAGTCTTTTCAGGCGATTGACGGGTTAATTTTACCCGTACCGGATTAAAGAGATAGAGTCCCATCGTTGTGTTCCGGCTGATAGCAACCTGTAATCCCAAAGCGAAGGTAAAATTGGAATGATGTCCGTAAATATCGCCAAAAGCGGTTTGCAGATAATCCATACGTACCCCCAGCCGGATATTATGACTCAGCTGACGGGCATAGCCTAATCCGGCTTTCATTTCGTGATAGAGAGAATATCCGAAATAGCGCATATTCATTCCGAAGGTTCCGGATTTTACCGGGTAAATCACAGCGACATCTGCTGTGCCAAGGTGCGGGGATAAATAGCTGTTTTGAAATCCCATGGCGGCAGAAAAGTGGAGGATGCCGGCGATTCCTGCCGGATTGTTTTCGATACTCCATACATCTGAGAGGGCTGTAGAACATCTATCCAATCCCGCAGAGCGGGCTCCGGCTGGTTCCCACAATCCACCGGCCAAAAGAAAAGGTGTCAGAAACAACAGAAAGGCCAGGGTAAAAAATATCCGCTGAAATCGCTTCCACGAGAAATAAGCAGGGGCAAACATGATTTTTAAAGGGTTTTTTGGTTTTCTGGCCCCTAAAAGTATTGAATTTTTATCGAAAAGTCAATCCGATGATTCACTTTCATTTTTTTAATTCCGGGGTAAAAATTTTTGTCTGTACTATTGGGGTTTTGTTTATTTTAGTTTCCAAATTTAGTACGCATGAAAAATATTGAAACGCTAATTAATGAAGCGTGGGAAAATAGAGAACTATTAGAAAATCAGGAAGTTAAAAACGCTGTGATGGAAACGGTGGATTTGCTTGACCGGGGAAAATTGCGTGTTGCCGAACCTGATGGTGATACATGGAAAGTTAATGAGTGGATAAAAAAGGCGGTGATTCTTTATTTTCCGTTGCGACAAATGGAAACCCAAGAGGTAGGAATGTTTGAGTTTCATGACAAAATTCCGTTAAAAAAGAATTATGCAGCGTTAAATGTGCGGGTGGTTCCGCATGCACTGGCCCGTTACGGTGCTTATCTTGCACCGGGAGTGGTAATGATGCCGTCGTATGTGAATATTGGCGCTTTTGTGGACAGTGGAACGATGGTGGATACCTGGGCTACTGTAGGATCATGTGCACAGATTGGGAAAAATGTTCATTTAAGCGGAGGTGTAGGAATTGGAGGAGTACTTGAGCCGGTTCAGGCAGCTCCTGTGATAATTGAAAACAATTGTTTTGTCGGATCACGTTCTATTGTGGTAGAAGGTGTCAGAGTAGGTGAGGAGGCTGTGTTGGGAGCCAATGTCGTACTTACGCAAAGTACCCGGATTATAGATGTCAGTGGTGACGAACCTGTTGAGTACAAAGCTTATGTTCCGCCCCGGTCGGTGGTTATTCCCGGAACATATACCAAACATTTTCCTGCCGGTGACTATCAGGTTCCCTGTGCTTTGATTATTGGAAAACGAAAAGCTTCAACAGATAAAAAAACGTCACTTAACGATGCGCTGCGTCATTTTCAGGTGCCGGTTTAAACAGGATGAATGAAAAAGATATTGATTATACAAACAGCTTCTTTGGGTGATGTGATTTTGGCCACGCCACTGATTGAAAAACTGCACCATTTTTTTCCGAAAGCAAAAATTGATTTTTTGGTAAAAAATGGTAGTGAAACACTTTTGCGTAATCATCCTTATTTGCGGCATTTGCTGGTTTGGGATAAATCAGAAAAGAAATATAAAAATTTGCTGGAGCTTTTGCGTTTTGTCCGGGAAGAAAAATATGATTTGGTAGTCAATACGCAACGTTTTGCTTCCACAGGGATACTTACAGCATTATCAGGAGCCTCTTATACTACCGGTTTTCGGAAAAATCCGTTTTCTCTTTTTTTTACCCGACGTATAGAACACAAGATCTCAGCGGATGAGAATGGTCCTCATGAAATTGAACGGAATCAGAAATTGGTAGAGCCATTTACCGATTCCCGGCTTTTTAAGCCTCGTTTATATCCATCGAAACACGATGATGCCAAGGTGTCGCAATACAAAACCCGGCAGTACATTACACTTTCTCCGGGGAGTTTGTGGTTTACCAAAGCTTTTCCGGAAGAAAAATGGACCGATTTTGTTCGGCGTATCGATTCGGACCTAATGGTTTATTTTCTTGGCTCAGAAAAGGAAAAAACTATAATTGAACGGATTATCAAAAACTCGGGACATGCCAATAGCCTAAATCTGGCTGGGAAATTGACGCTTCTTGAGTCGGCAGCTTTGATGCGGAATGCAAAAATGAATTATACAAACGATTCGGCACCTATGCATCTGGCTTCAGCCATGAATGCCCCGGTGGCTGCTGTTTTTTGTTCCACCGTACCGGCTTTTGGTTTTGGCCCTCTTTCGGATATCTCGTTTATCATAGAAACAGATGAAGTGTTGAAGTGCAGGCCGTGTGGGTTACATGGAAAAAAATCGTGTCCTGAAAAACATTTTCGTTGTGCAAATCGTATTGATGTTAAAAAACTGTTGTCATGTCTGAAAAATTAAGCGAAGAGATTGAAAAGTCGGTAAGTCTGTTCCGGCAGGGAAAAATTCTGCTGTATCCTACCGACACGGTGTGGGGAATTGGTTGTGATGCTACCAATGCGAAAGCCGTGAGCCGAATCTTTCAGTTAAAGAACAGACAGGAACAAAAAAGCATGATTGTTTTACTGGATGCCAAAGAGAAATTGAAAGATTATGTAGAAGAAATACCTCCCATCGCTTATGATCTGATTGACAATGCAGCATCACCCATCACTATTGTGTATAACCGGGCGAAGAATTTACCTTCCAATTTGATTGCTGCCGACGGAAGTATTGCTATTCGGATTGTTAAGGGGGATTACTGCGTGGAAGTTATCCGCAAACTGGGAAAACCATTAGTTTCTACTTCTGCTAATATTTCGGGAGAGCCAACCCCTACAACTTTTGAACAAATACCGGAAGTGATTAAACAAAAAGTAGATTATGTGGTGGATATTTACCACGGCCGAGTGCGGTCTGTCCGTCCTTCCACGGTTTTGAAGTTGGAAGAAAACGGAACATTTAAAATTTTGCGTCTTTAATTTTTATGTTGTAACGGCTTCTTTTTTTGCGTAATACCGCACCATTTCTTTAAAAGAATTGAGATTGAGAGGTTTAGAAATATAATCGCTAAACCCGCAGGTTAGTAAATATCTTTTGTCTTCGGCAAATGCAAAAGCGGTAACTGCCACAACCGGTGTATTATTATGGTGAGGTAGTGCCTTAATGGTATTCAGTAAATCGATGCCGTTGATTTCGCCATCGAGCCTGATATCTAGCAGGATTAAGTCATATTTGTTTCGATTTAACAGGGCTAAGGCTTCTTCTGCCGTGGCACAAATAGTTAAATCATAATGTTTGCCGATGAGATGTCTGACAAGAATGCGACTTTGTAAATCATCATCTACATACAAAATTTTGCGCTGTTTGTTTGTTCTTTTTGTTTTTTCAGACGATGGAAGCGTTTGCATGATAAAGTATTTTAATGGTTTACAGGTTATTTTAGCGGAATATAAACCATGAATTCCGAACCTTTTCCTTCTTTAGAATTTAATTTTAAGAAACCACCTATGCGTTCTATATATTTTTTAGCCAGGCTGAGCCCCAGTCCGTTTCCTTCATATTTTCGTCCGTACCCCGAGCTCACCTGAATAAAGTCGTCAAAAATAGTTTGTTGATTTTTTTTCGATATGCCAATACCCGTATCCTTGATGATAAACAAAACATAGTCTTTTCCGTTTTTCGTTGCTTTGGATGCCGACAGTCGTATTTCTCCTTCGTTAGTAAACTTGATGGCATTATCCACAATTTCTTCCAGTGCATCAGAAATAACATTCCGGTCACTAATCAAATACAACTCTTTAATTTCGGAATGAAAAGTTATCTGAAGATTTTTCCGTTCTGCTTCTTCCCGTTTTTTCTCGTAGATTCTCCGGAAAACGGCAATGGCATCAATTCCTTCTTGTTTAAATTCATAGGTTTCGGAGTCGAGCCGGGAGATAGCAATGATCATGTCGAGGGTTCTTAGCAAACGTTGACCACTTTCGTTAATGTAACCGCTCATTTCGCGAATGGCATCCATATCTTCCATTTCGAGAATTAATTCAGAGAAGCCTAAAATACCATTTAACGGGGTTCGCAGTTCATGGCTGATGTTAGCCAGGAAAGCCGATTTTAGCCGGTTGGCTTCTTCTGCTTTTTCTTTGGCTTGTTTCAGCTCTTTTTCCAGTTTTTTTCTCAGGGTGATGTCTTCTTTCATCCCGAGGTAGCGGATTACATTTCCCCGGTCATCTTTTATGGGAGTAATGACCGCATATTCATAATAGATTTCCCCGTTTTTTCGCTTGTTGATGAATTCACCACGCCAGGTTTTCCCTTTTTGAAGTGTTTTCCACAGACTTTTAAATACTTTAGTAGATGTTTTCTTGCTTTGTAGTATGCGTGGATTTTTCCCTACAGCTTCCTGGAGCGTATATCCGGTAACTTTTGTAAAGCTGTCATTAACATATTCAATTTCACCTTCCAGATTGGTAATAACCACAGAAAGAGGGCTTTGTGTAATGGCTGTGGATAGCAGTTTAATTTCTTCTATAGCCTGTACTTCTTTAGTAACATCAAAAAGGCTCCCAAGTCCTGCTTTTTGGCCCTCGTACCAAATATATCCGGCGGTAAAATCAATCCAGATGGTTTTGCCTGTTTTAGAAACTACCCGAAAGCGATAGTGAGTAGGAACTTTTTCCTGTTTAACTCGTTTTAACCCACGTTCTTTAACAAAAGCTTTGTCATCGGGATGTATTACATCCCAAAAGAACATTTTTTTCATTTCTTCGGCCGTATAGCCCAAAAGACGGGTTACTGCCGGATTTACATATAAAAATCGTTCAAGGTTATAGATAACAATACCGGCAGAAGTATTTTCGGTAAGTGAACGAAAAAGGTTTTCCGAATGTTTTAACCGTTCTTCAGCTTTAATTCGCTGGGTAATATCGATGAGATAACCTTGTATTTGAATCAGATTTCCTTGCTCATCAAACTCACCAAAAGCATTTTCCAGAACAACCAGCGGTTTTCCGGTGCGGGTGTGCATACGGACTTCAAAATTTTCAATTTTCCCTTTGGTCAGGATATCTTGTTCAAATTTTTTCCGGTCTTCGGGATTGCTGTATAAATTTCTGGAACCGTATTCGTTTAATTGTTTCAGGCTGTCAAATTCAAAAATATCAAGTACTTTCTGGTTACAGTAAATTACTTCATTTTTGGTTTCAAGATAATCGCCGGAGATATCGTGTTCCACAAATTTTTTGAACTGTTCCAGGCTTCGGTGCAGTTCGCGTTCGGCTTTGAGCTTGTCTTCCAGTATTTTTCGTTGTTCAAGTACATTTTTTACCGCTACGTTCAAACGCATGAGATGTTCTTTGGTCACATAATCTGATGCGCCGGCTTTGATTGTGCTAACGGCAATTTCTTCGTTAATGGAACCGGTAACGATAATAAATGGTGTGATAGGACAAAGCTCATTCCGGATAGCCAGTGCTTCCATTCCGGAAAAGGAGGGAAGATTGTAATCCGACAGAATAACATCTGGTTTAAAATCAGAGAGTTTTTTTTCGTAATCTTCTTTATTGTCAACGGTAACAGCATCAAAATCGAACTCTCTGCCAAGTTCGAACCGTAACAATTTGTCATCGGCAGGAATATCTTCAACAATGAGAATACGTAAGCGGTTCATAAAAAAATTCTTGTTTTTTTCAGCCGTTACCTTGTTTGGTTGCCCAAAGATATAAATTTACGGATAAAAACAGTTGAGTTCGTTAATGATTCTTCTATGAGTTATTAACAGCCAGGTTGAAATGTATTTCACACTTGGTTTTTTTTCGCATTTAAGGGATGGTATCGGAGAATGGTTTGTTTTAAATCAGTATCGTTTAAATGGGTGTAAATTTCTGTGGTACTGATAGAAACGTGTCCTAACATCTCCTGCACAGCCCGTAAGTCGGCTCCGTGGCGAATAAGGTGTGTGGCAAAAGAATGCCGGAACGTATGCGGACTGACTTTTTTACGAATTCCTGCCTTTTCGGCTTGTTTTTTCACCAGTAAAAAGATCATTTGCCGGCTCATTTTTCCGCCTCTTCGATTTACAAAAACGATATTTTCCGCTTCTTTTTTTAATGGAATATGAATACGGGAAGTTTGTAAGTATAATTGAAGATGTTTTTGGGCTTCATCACCAACAGGAATAAACCGTTGTTTATTTCCTTTTCCGGTAACGGCAATAATTCCCTGGCGAAGATGCAGATCGGAAATTTTAAGATTTACCAGTTCGGACACACGCAAACCACAACCGTATAAAATCTCAAAAACAGCCCGGTTCCGTTGTCCCATAGGCTCCGACAAATCAACCGATTGTATCAGTTTCAATATTTCATTTTCGTCCATAACATCCGGTAATTTTTTACCTAATCGTGGTGATTCAAGCAACAGCGATGGGTCGGTTTCAATGATTTTTTCCAGCATGAGATAGTTAAAAAACGATTTAATGCCGGATACTACCCGGCTTTGGGAGTAGGCAGCCAATCCGGTTTCTTCAATAAATTCCAAAAACCGGCGCAGATGTTCCTGTGTAACCTGGGAAAGTGTTATCTCCGGAAATTCCGATTCCAGAAAAGAGAACAGCAATTTTACATCATGAAGATAAGCATCTACCGTGTTGTCAGACAAGGCTCTCTCAAGACGGAGATAAACGGCATACCCTTTTATGTATATATTTTCGGACATCGAAAGCACGGATTTATAGAATACTACAGTAAAAACACGAACGAAAGTAGGAAAAATTCTGTGGAAAGTTTATTTTTGTTCCGCTTTAACTCAAAAACAGCAAATATTGTTTAACAAAATAAAATTAAAAGTATGGTAGATTTTTCGTTAGAACCCAAACAAATTGAATTACAAGAGAAAGTAAGAGATTTTGCTCAGCGTGAATTGGTTCCCAATGCACGAAAATATGATGAGTCAGCAGAATTTCCGTGGGATATTGTCAAAAAAGCCTATGCTGAAGGTTTGATGAATGGCCCGATTCCGGTGGAATATGGCGGACACGGACATAATATTTTTGAAAGTGCACTGGCTTCGGAAGAGCTGGGAGCCGGCTGTGTGGGAATCGGAATTTGTATGGATGCCAATACATTGGCTTTAACTCCTTTGTTGTTGGGTGCCAGTGAAGAACAGAAAAAAAGATTTTTTGGACAGATTGTGGAAAGCCAGGGAGTGGCTGCTTATGCACTCACTGAGCCCAATGCCGGTTCGGATGTGGCTGGTATTCGTTCCACAGCAATCCTTCACGGAGACAAATATATTCTGAACGGACACAAGCGTTTTATCACCAATGGTGCGGTGTCGGAATTCATCACGGTTTTTGCTATGGTTGATCCCCAAAAAGGGGCCCGTAGTTTGAGCGCTTTTGTGGTACCGACCAAATCGCCGGGGGTTAAAATTGTTTCGAACCTGAAAAAAATGGGACAAAGAGCATCTGTCCAGACGGAATTCATTTTTGAAGATGTGGAAGTTCCGAAAGAAAATCTGGTAGGCGGAGAAGGTCAGGGATTTATTCTGGCCATGAAAACCTTTGAACGTACCCGTACCGGTGTGGCTGCTTTGAGTGTTGGAAATGCTCGTGCTGCTTATGAAACCGCTAAAGAATGGGCTAAAAACCGGATCCAGTTTGGAAAACCCATTACCGCTAATCAGGGCGTAAGCTTCATGCTGGCCGATATGGCTACCGAAGTAGAAGCTGCCCGGTTGGTTACCTGGTATTCGGCCTGGGCATACGACCACGGTCAAAAATCGAAAAACCTTTTATCGGCTATGGCAAAAATGTATGCCTCTGATGTAGCCATGAAAGTGACTACGGATGCTGTTCAGGTGATGGCTGGCGAAGGCTATTCTACTGATTATCTTGTAGAAAAAATGATGCGGGATGCCAAACTTTGCCAAATCTACGAAGGAACCAACCAGGTTCAGCGTTTGGTTATCGGAAAAGGAATTCTGAGATAAAACATTTGTATTAAAAGAAAAAGCGGCCGGAAGTTCCGGCCGCTTTTTTTGTTCCTGACTTTTTAGATTAAAACTTATACCGTTCATCTTCAATCAGTTTGTTGGCAATACGCCGGCGTGCTTCTTTGGTATTAAGCGGTTCAAAAGCAGTTAGCTTTTGCATGGTTTCTAACATTTTCTGTTTTTCTTCTCCTTCCAGAAAAGCACTTACCGCTTCGGTCGTTTCTTTTTTAAAATGATACATCACATCCTGCATAAGCACATCCAGAATATCGTGATAAACAGAGATGTCTGTTTTCAGTCCGTTCTTTTCCAGCTTTTCAACCCGCAGGAGTGTGGATTCCAGCACATACAAATACATCGACATGTTGGCGATGTTAATCATAATCTCCTCTTCAAAAACCAGTTTCTTTTTGAATTTTTCGTTTAGAACAGGGTAGAGGAGAAGAATCGTTTTTTTCAACTGTTCCACATAGGCATGATGTAAAGCATAATACGATTTGTTTTGTGGATTCACCGGCTCAATTTCATCCATTTTTTTCAGCAATTCGTCGGCTTTCTCCATTAACTGGATTTTATGACGCAAACCGCGTTTCAGTTGGGCATCAGCCACGATCAGCCGGTTAATTTCGTTGGTTCCTTCAAAAATCCGGTTGATGCGCGAGTCGCGGTAAGAGCGGTCAGCCGGAGCTTCTGCCGAGAAACCCATTCCGCCATATATTTGCACCAGCTCATCTACAATATAATCCAGTGATTCGGAGCCATATACCTTTAATAAAGCACATTCAGGTTCAAATTCAGATACCGCACCAATATTGGCTTCTCCATAATTTTTCCCTTCAGCTTTTAAGCGCTCTATTTCATCCTGAATATCTTTGCTGGCACGGTATACTGCTGATTCGGTAGAAAAAGTCCGGATAACCTGTTCGGCCAGTTTGTGTTTGATGGCGCCAAATTCAGCCAGTGCTGAACCAAATTGTTTTCGTTCGCCAGCGTAGGTTACGGAATAATTAATAGCACGGCGCATGCCGCCTACCACGGTGGCTCCCAGTTTGATACGCCCGATATGAAGAATGTTCAGGGCAATGCGGTAGCCCTCACCACGGCGTCCCAGCAGATTTTCTACCGGTACCTTTACATCATTGAAAAAGATTTGCCGGGTGGAAGAACCCTTGATTCCCATCTTGTTTTCTTCCGGGTTCATGGTAATGCCTTCGGTCGATGATTCAACCAAAAAAGCACTCAGTACCCGGTCGTTATCAATTTTGGCAAAAACGGTTAACAAATCAGCAAATCCGCCGTTGGTAATCCACATTTTTTGGCCGTTCAGGATATAGTGTTTTCCGTCTTCGGATAAAACCGCTTTGGTTTTACCGGCGTTGGCATCCGATCCGGCACCCGGTTCAGTCAAACAATAAGCGGCCAGCCATTCGCCTGTAGCCAGTCGGGGAAGATACTTTTCTTTTTGCTCCTCGTTGCCATAATACAACAGCGGCAACGTGCCGATACCGGTATGTGCCATAAAAGCAACCGAAAAAGAATAAGCCGAACCGATCGATTCGTTGGCTTTCATATTGGTTAGGAAGTTTTGTCCGAATCCCCCGTATTCTTCCGGGATGGCAATGCCGAGCAGGCCCATTTCGCCTGCTTTTTTAAGCAGCGAAGGCATAAGCCCTTCTTCGTGTTCGTCTAAAGCGTCAAAATGCGGGGCAACTTCGGTTTCAATAAAATCCTCGCAGGTTTGGGCAATCATTAATTGCTCCTCGTCAAATTCTTCGGGAATAAAAATATCCTCCGGAAGAACATTTTTAACGAGATATTCTCCACCTTTCATAAATGTGTTATTTTGAAATGTTAAAAATAATTTAGGGCAAAAATAAAATTTGTTCTCCTGCTTCTTTTCCGGCGTGATTATTTAGAATATTTCTAAATGTGCACAATCCTATAATTCAAGATCAATCAGAAGGGTACACTGCTGGCAATGGTTAATAACCGGCATAAAAAAAGCGGACTTTTATCCGCTTTTTTTCAATAATTTCACTGAAATATTTTATTCTTCTTTTTTATTTTCAGTTTTTGCTGTTTTCGTTTTTTTCCGTGGTGGCGCAATCTTTACTTTGATTTCATCTTTTTTCGCATTATGATCCACTGTGATGATGTCGCCTTCCTTCAGGGTACTTTTGATAATCTCTTCAGCCAGCGGATCTTCCACATATTTCTGAATGGCTCTTTTCAGCGGCCGGGCACCAAATTGCTCATCCCATCCTTTTTCGATAATGAAATCTTTAGCCCGGGGGGTTACTTTTATTTTGTATCCCATATCCTGAATACGACCGTAAAGTTTCGACAATTCAATATCGATGATTTTGTAAATGTCTTCTTTATCTAATGATTCGAAGATCACGACATCATCAATACGGTTCAGAAATTCCGGGGCAAACGAACGTTTCAACGCATTTTCGATGACTCCGTGAGCATGGCTGGCACGGCTTTGTTTTTTGGCTGCTGTTGAGAATCCTACTCCCTGGCCAAAATCTTTTAATTGTCGTGAGCCGATGTTAGAGGTCATGATGATAATGGTATTTTTAAAGTCCACTTTCCGGCCAAGACTGTCGGTAAGTACACCGTCATCCAATACCTGCAACAACAGATGGAAAACATCCGGATGTGCTTTTTCAATTTCATCAAGCAAGACGATAGAATAGGGTTTGCGGCGTACTTTTTCCGTAAGCTGTCCTCCTTCTTCGTAACCTACATAGCCGGGAGGCGCTCCTACAAGACGCGAAACCGCAAATTTTTCCATGTATTCGCTCATGTCAATCCGGATCAGGGCATCTTCAGAGTCGAACATATACTTAGCCAGCATTTTGGCCAGATAGGTTTTCCCCACACCGGTGGGACCGAGAAAGATAAATGAACCGATGGGTTTATTCGGGTCTTTCAGTCCGGCACGGTTCCGGCGAATAGCTTTTACCACTTTCTTAATGGCATCCGATTGGCCAATGACCTCTTTTTGGAGTTCCGGTTCCATATTGATCAGCCGTTGGCTTTCGCTTTGTGCAATATTGGTAACTGGTATTCCGGTCATCATGGCCACCACTTCGGCTACTTTTTCTTCATCCACAATCTCGCGATGCAGCTGAGCATCTTCTTCCCAGCGTTTTTTGGCTCTTACCAGTTCTTCGCTGTATCTTCGTTCAATATCTCTGAATTGTGCTGCTTCTTCAAATTTTTGCTGATTGATGGATTGTATTTTTTTCTGCCTGATTTCTTCGATGGCTTTTTCAAGATTGATGATTTCTGCCGGCACATGAATATTGCTGATATGCACACGGGCTCCGGCTTCATCTAAAGCATCAATAGCCTTGTCTGGCAGGTAGCGGTCTGAAATATAACGGTTTGTAAGATTTACGCAGGCTCTCAATGCCTCATCGGTGTATTTTACAAGATGATGATCTTCATATTTTTCTTTGATGTTTTCAAGGATATGAAGTGTTTCTTCCGGCGTGGTAGGATCGACCAGTACTTTTTGGAACCGCCGTTCTAATGCGCCGTCTTTTTCGATGTATTGCCGGTATTCGTCTAATGTTGTTGCGCCAATACATTGAAGCTCGCCGCGGGCCAGGGCCGGTTTGAACATGTTGGATGCATCCAGCGAACCGGAAGCATTTCCGGCCCCCACAATGGTGTGAATTTCATCAATAAAAAGAATGATATCGGGATTTTTGGTCAATTCATTTAAAACCGCTTTCATTCTTTCTTCAAACTGGCCACGGTACTTTGTGCCGGCAACCAGCGAAGCTAAATCGAGTGTCACAATCCGTTTGTTAAAGAGTGCCCGGGATACTTTCCTTTGAACGATGCGTAAGGCAAGCCCTTCAGCAATAGCTGATTTACCTACTCCTGGTTCTCCGATCAGAATCGGGTTGTTTTTTTTGCGGCGGCTTAAAACCTGGGCAATTCTTTCCAGTTCTTTATCGCGTCCCACGATAGGATCCAAGCGGCCTTCATCGGCAGCTTTGGTCAGGTCGATGCCGAAATTGTCTAAAACCGGCGTTTTCGATTTCGTTTCGCCTGTTTTTTTAGGACCTTCGCCAAAGGGCGATTTTTCCGGACCGGAAAGTTCACTGCCGGTTTCGCTGCGGACATCCGGATAACTTTCCGGATAGCTTTTATTTCTTTCTTGTTTCAACATTTGTCCCAATTCATCTTTTATTGATTGATAATCAACCCCCTCAAGGGCTAATTTGTGAGTAACCAAATTATTTTCATCCTTCAAAATGGCCAGTAACAGATGTTCTGTACCAATTTCCTCACTATGAAAAACTTTGGCTTCGAGATAGGTTATTTTTAGTGCTTTCTCCGCTTGTTTCACCACCGGAATGTTTTCCATTTCCACCGGCGTACTGTTAGGCGTCTTAATCGCATTCTCTATTTCTGCTTTTAGCTTTTTCAGATCTACTCCCAGCATACGTAACATTTTTACGGCTAAACCTTCTCCATCACGAAGAATTCCCAGCAGAAAATGTTCCAGCCCAATATAATTATTGCCCAGTCGCACAGCTTCTTCGCGGCTGTACGACATGACATCTTTCATTCTTTTTGAAAATTTTGTATCCATACCCTCTTTAAAATTTCTCTGCAAAATTACACATAAGCCTTATACCAAAATCATGCCTTTTTCAGATATTGCTAAAATTTTACATCTTTTTTTTAAAACTATTCCTGTTCATATACAAAGATAAAGACGTAAAAAAAGGAATCACAGGTTGAAAACCGAATTTGCTAACAACATACTGTTAACACAAAAGTAAGATCCGGGGAGGAAATTCTTTTTAAAATTGTCATAAATACTTACTTTTGCAAGCTATATTTATAACATTTTAATCAGAAGGAGTTGAATACATGGAAAGTGTTCATGAAGGAGAAAGAATAGTCAAGGTCAACATAGAAAACCAAATGAAGTCAGCCTACATCGATTATTCGATGTCGGTAATTGTGGCCAGGGCTTTACCTGATGTTCGTGACGGCATGAAGCCGGTACATCGCCGCGTTTTGTTCGGGATGTACGAACTGGGCGTTTTTTCCAACCGTCCGTATAAAAAATCGGCCAGAATAGTAGGGGAGGTTTTGGGTAAATTCCACCCGCATGGCGACAGTTCGGTGTATGATACCATGGTTCGTATGGCCCAGGAGTGGTCGTTGCGTTACCCGTTGGTTGACGGACAGGGAAACTTTGGATCTGTTGATGGCGATAGCCCGGCAGCCATGCGTTATACTGAAGCCCGGCTGGCAAAGATTGCTGAAGAGATGCTGACCGACCTGGACAAGGAAACGGTGGACATGCAGCTTAACTTTGACGATACCATTTACGAACCGGTAGTGCTGCCGGCCATGGTTCCTAACCTTTTGGTAAACGGTGCCTCCGGTATTGCTGTGGGAATGGCCACCAATATGGCACCGCACAATCTTTCGGAAATTGTAGACGGTATTATCGCTTATATTGATAACAACGATATATCCATCAGTGAATTAATGAACTATATCAAAGCACCGGATTTCCCTACCGGCGGTATTATTTACGGTTACGAAGGGGTAAAAAGTGCTTTTGAAACCGGTCGTGGCCGGATTGTGATTCGCGGGAAGGTGACGGTTGAAGAAACCCCCTCGGGCCGTGAACGGATTATCGTTACCGAATTGCCTTATCAGGTGAATAAGGCCGATATGATCAAAAAAACAGCCGACCTGGTCAATGAGAAAAAACTGGATGGCATTGCCGATATCAATGACGAATCGGACCGGAACGGAATGCGTATTGTTTACGACCTGAAAAGAGATGCCATGGCCAGCATCGTCATCAACAAACTGTACAAGATGACGGCGTTGCAAAGCTCGTTTAGCGTGAATAACATTGCGTTGGTTAACGGCCGTCCGGAAGCATTAAACCTGAAAGGACTGATTAAACATTACGTGAATCATCGCCATGAAGTGGTGATTCGTCGTACCGAATATAATTTAAGGGAAGCGGAGAAAAAGGCGCATATCCTGGAAGGATTAATCATCGCACTGGATCATATTGACGAAGTGATTGCTCTGATCCGGGCTTCCAAAACGCCGGATGATGCCCGAAAAGGTTTGGTTGAACGTTTCGAATTGTCTGAAATTCAGGCAAAAGCCATTCTGGATATGCGTTTGCAAAAACTCACTGGACTGGAAAGAGACAAACTGAAAACCGACTATGAAGAGTTGATGAAACGCATTGGTGAGCTGAAAGAAATTCTGGCCAATGTTGAGTTGCGGATGGGAATCATTAAAGATGAACTTCGCCGGATCAAAGAAAAATATGGTGACGAAAGGTGTTCCGAAATTGTTTATACTGCCGAAGATATCCGTATGGAAGATGTTATTCCGGATGAACCGGTGGTGATTACCATTTCGCATCTCGGGTACATTAAACGTACGCCTTTGACAGAATATCGTGTGCAAAACCGGGGTGGACGTGGTTCACGCGGTAGCACTACACGTGATGAAGATTTTCTGGAACATCTCTTTGTGGCCACGAATCATAACTATATGCTCTTTTTCACTGAACAGGGAAAAGTTTACTGGCTCAGAGTATTTGAAATTCCGGAAGGCTCTAAAACATCCAAGGGAAGAGCTATTCAGAATATCATTCAATTGAGTCCGGATGATTCAGTGAAGGCTTATATTAATGTGAAAACACTCAAAGACGAAGAGTATATTAACAACAATTATATCATCTTGGCAACCAAACACGGTACGATCAAAAAAACATCGTTGGAAGCTTATTCGCGTCCGCGTACCAATGGAATCAATGCCATTACCATTCATGAAGGGGATGAGCTGATTGCCGCCCGGCTGACCAATGGAAACAGCGAAGTTTTGCTGGCCTTGAAGTCGGGGAGGGCCATCCGCTTTAACGAAAATACGGTACGGGCCATGGGCAGAACGGCTGCCGGAGTACGCGGTATAAAGCTGGCTTCGGATAAAGACGAAGTTATCGGGATGATTTGTGTGGAAGATGATTCGTACGATATTTTGGTGGTCTCAGAAAAAGGTTACGGAAAACGTTCGAAGTTAGAAGATTATCGCGTAACCAACCGGGGAGGAAAAGGAGTGAAGACCATCAATATTACCGAGAAAACAGGAAACCTTATTGCCATTAAAAATGTGAGAGACGAGGACGATCTGATGATTATTAATAAATCGGGGATCGTGATTCGTATTCCGGTGGCTGATCTCCGGGTGATGGGTCGGGCTACACAAGGTGTTCGCTTGATCAACCTGAAAGACGATGATGAAATTGCCGCCGTGGCTAAAGTGGAAGCTTTTGATGAATTAAACGATACTGAAGAAGAAAATCCGGAAAATCTGCCGGATGAGAATGGCGACAATTCGGAAAAAGCAGATACAGAGGAAAAAGATTCTTAAAAGGATCTAATAAGTAGCTGAATAATTAATTTAGAGTAACAATAAATAATTTTATAATTCCGGTATAATTCTTGTAAATTATATCTTTGCACGCACAAAAATTGTAATACAAATGAAAAAGTTAGTTTTATCTATTTCCATGAGCCTGCTTTTTATCGCGGTAGGCTTTGCACAAAAGAGTAACCGTACAAGTGCTTTCATGTACAAGCAAAAGGGCCAGCTTGTAGAAGCCAAAGAGGCCATTGACAAAGCGGTTCAAAATGAGAAAACAAAAAATGATCCTAAAACCTGGCTTTATTATGGTGAAATTTATTATGCCATTGCTACTTCACCTTTGCCGCAGTTCCAAAAACTGGATTCTACTGCAGCCATCAAAGCTTTTCATGCTTTGCAGAAAGCCAAAAAACTGGACGAACAAAACAAAAAACACAAAATTGCCAAAGAAGCAGACGAGTATATCAAAAAACTTTCCAATGTATTCTATGCTAAAGGAGCAGAGGTGTTTAAAAAAGAAGATTATCACAAAGCCATCGAGTACTTTGAATATGCTTATAAAGTTTCGCAAGAGTTGGGCAAATTTGATACCACCGCCGCTTATAACATCGGAATTACCGGCGTTTTGGGTAAAGAACCTAAAGTGGCAGCAGAGTATTTGAAAAAATGTGTGGATGTGAACTTTCACGATCCGAAAATTTTCATCTATTACAACCGCGCTCTGCAACAGTTGGGTGATACCGCAGGAGCCGAGGCCGCCATTAAAGAAGGTCGGAAACGTTTCCCGCAGAATCTGAGCCTTTTGCTGGAACAAGCCCAGTTGTATCTTGAAAGAGGAGATGCTAATAAACTGATTGCCAGCTTGAAAAAAGCTATTGAGAAAAAACCGGACAACCCCAGCAATGCCAACTTTAATTTCCTGATCGGAAAAAGTTATGACGATATGGGGAAACAGGACAGTGCCGAAATTTATTACAAAAAAGCCATCCAGGTTAATCCAAAATTCTTTGAAGCTTATTACAACATTGGAGCGATCTATGTAAACAAAGCGGCCAAAATTCAGAAAGAAGCCAACGATTTGCCGTTGAGCGAAAACAAAAAATTTGAAGCACTGGAAAAAGAAGCCAATGCTAATCTGAAAAAAGCCATTCCGTGGCTGGAAAAAGCTTTGGCTCTGAACCCGAATGACGGTCCGACCATTAAAGGACTGAAAGAAGCTTATGCTCGTTTGAAAATGAATGATAAGCTGAAAGAACTGATGTCAAAACAAAAGAAATAAAAAATAGATTTTTAGGGGAGAGACATATTGTTCTCTCCCTTTTTTTACAAATGCTATTTAACATAATATATATTATAAGACAAAAGGAGATTTTAAAATATTGTATCAAAGCGAAATACGATTCAATCAAGATCAACAGAACCGGATAATTATGGTAAAGAATAAAACCGGTTGAATTTTTTCACGATTTCATTGTTACACAAATTTCCGATACTTCCTTCATGGGTATGATGAATATCGCGATCCGGAATGTACGAGCCGTCCAGAACTTTTTTCCCGACAATCTGATAGGCTTCGCGAAAACTTTTTCCCTGTTGTACCAGTTTATTTACCGATTCTACGGTATAAAGAAATTTGTATTTCTCATCATCCAGGATGTGTTGATTCACTTCGATGTGTTCCAGCATGAACGAAAACATCTCCAGATTTTCTTTAACTTGGTCGATTCCTTGTACGATGCTTTCTTTTAATAGTTGGAAATCGCGGTGGTATCCGCTAATCAAATTGTTGACAATCAGTATGATTTCAGCCGGTAGATTTTGCAGTTTATTGCTTTTTGCCCGGATCAGTTCCAATACATCCGGGTTTTGTTTGTGTGGCATGATGCTGGAGCCGGTAGTCAGTTCTTTGGGAAAATGGATAAAATTGAAGTTTCCGCTCAGGAAAAGGATCATGTCGGAAGCCATTTTGGATAAGGTTCCGGACAATGAGGCTAAAGCATATGCGGTTGTTTTTTCTACTTTTCCGCGGCTTAACTGAGCCGCTATTGAGTTGTATTTTAGTGTGTTAAATCCTAATTTTTGTGTGGTTTCTCTCCGGTTTACAGGAAAACTGCTCCCGTAGCCGGCAGCAGATCCCAGCGGATTCTGATCGGCGACAGCATAAGCGGCATTGAACAGAAGAATATCATCAATCAGTATTTCGGCATAAGCGGCAAACCACATTCCAAACGACGATGGCATGGCGATTTGGGTATGCGTATAACCGGGCAGTAAAACGGCCTTGTTTTTTTCGCTAAGCGCTATGAGCTGATGAAAAAGTTGCCGAACGGCTTCTTTGATCGTGGTTATTTCATCCTTCAGGTATAGTTGAAGCGCTACAAGCACCTGGTCGTTGCGCGAGCGGGCTGTGTGAATTTTTTTTCCGGCCTCCCCTGCTGTTCGGGTCAGCTCAAATTCAATCTTACTGTGTACATCCTCAAAATTTTCTTCTATGGTAAATGTGCCGTTTTCGATGGATTGTGCTATTGCATCGAGCCCTTTTTGCAGCGCTTGTAGTTCATCTTTTGTCAGTAAACCGGTTTTCTCCAACATTTCAGCATGTGCCCGACTGGCTTCTACATCATATTTTGCCAGTTTCAGGTCCAATATACGATCATTTCCTACGGTAAACTTTTCTACTTTTTCGGCGGTAGTATATCCTTTATCCCAAAGTTTCATTTTTCAATATTTTACAAGATTTCTTCAAAAATATGAATAAACAGGTCAGTGGCATCGAAAAATTCATCTAATGTGATGTATTCATCGGCGCTGTGCGATCTTTTGGAATCACCGGGGCCCATTTTCAACGACGGGCAGTTTAATACCGACTGGTCGGAAAGCGTTGGTGATCCGTAGATGGAACGTCCGTGTTTGATTCCTGCCAACACAAAAGGATGGTCCGGACTAATGGAGGACGAATTCAGATGAAACGACCGGGCCTGCAGCTTACTTTTGGTTTTTTTATCAAGGATATCAAAGACTTCCCGGTTGGAATATTTTTCATTTACCCGGACATCAATTACAAAGTGGCAGGAAGCCGGAACCACATTGTGCTGTTCTCCGGCTTCAATTTGGGTAACAGTTACTTTTAC
Source organism: Candidatus Sulfidibacterium hydrothermale (assembly GCF_020149915.1). Classification (GTDB taxonomy): domain Bacteria; phylum Bacteroidota; class Bacteroidia; order Bacteroidales; family F082; genus Sulfidibacterium; species Sulfidibacterium hydrothermale. The sequence continues at coordinate 2,047,495 of NZ_CP083760.1, read as the reverse complement.
TTTCCCCAGTAAGGGAGAAACTTTTTCGAATGAAATATTCCGTAAGGTTTGAATATCGTCCAGTGCGTTGTATATGGCATTGTCCGTATTGTCGTGTGCGGCATGGCCGGCTTTTCCCGGTGCATAAGCATCAATCACCAGCAGCCCTTTTTCGGCAATGGCCATTTGCATTTGTGTAGGTTCGCCCACCACGGCAAATGCCAGCGGCGGAAGATGTTCCAGCAAACTGTTCAGCCCGTTTGGCCCGGAACTTTCTTCTTCGGCGGTAGCGGCTATAAGCAGATTGTATTTCAGGTTTTTATGGTTGTAAAAATAGATGAATGTGTTCAGTAACGAAACCAGTGGACCTCCGGCATCATTACTTCCCAGCCCGTACAAGCGGCCATTTTCCACTTCGGGCGTAAACGGGTCGCGGGTATATCCTTTATTGGGTTTTACCGTATCCATGTGTGAATTGAGCAGAATGACCGGCTTTTGCGGATCGAAATACCGGTTTAAAGCATACACATTGTTATTCAAGGTGGAATAGTCGACCCCGAAATCGGCCAGGTACTGCCGGATGAGAAGACTGACTTTTTCTTCTTCTCCTGAAAAAGACGGGGTTTGTATCAGATGCTTTAATAAATTCAGTCCTTTATGTTTTAATTCATTGATTTCCATTTTGTTATTGTTTTAGTTGCGTGAAAAGTGTATTTTTTCCCTGCAGTATGGTTTCGTTTCCGATAAAAACGCGATGCACCCCGCGTTGCAGTGCATCAAAACCGGTATGCAGTTTGGGGAGCATTCCCTGGTGAATCTGTCCTGTTTCCTTCATTTGTTGGTAAAGCGTCTTGTTCATTTCTGGAATCACAGAATTTTCATCTTCTACATCGGTCAAAACGCCTTGTTTTTCAAAGCAGTAGATAAGTGTTGTTTCAAAAAACCGGCTCATTGCAATGGCTGTTTCAGCTGCAATGGTGTCGGCATTGGTATTCAATAAATTTCCTTTGCTATCGTGGGTTATCGCGTTTAAAACGGGTGTAATATCTTGTTTTAAGAGAAGTTGAAGAAAATCGGCACGGACCTTTTTAACATCTCCGACAAAGCCATAATCAATGTCTTTGACCGGGCGTTTTTCTGCCAGAATAACGTTTCCGTCTGCTCCGGATAGTCCCAGGGCATTACAATTCCGCATTTGAAGGGCCGTTACCAGTTTTTTATTAAGCCATCCGGCATAAACCATGGTAACAATTTGGATATCCTTTTCAGAGGTAATCCGGCGTCCGTTAATCATTTGCGGTTCAATTCCCAATTGCTGGCTGAACCGGCTGGCTTCCGAGCCTCCCCCATGCACCAATATTTTTTTACCTTTCCATTGGGCGAGTAAATCCAGGAAAAATTTGAGACGCAACGGATTATCCAGCAGCTTCCCCCCTATCTTAATGATGCTTATTTTTTCTTTTTCCGAAGAAATCATTGTTGCTTGTATTGTGGTTTTGTGCGTTTTTATTTTGATTGTAGTGCTTTTTTTAATGCTCCCGGAAAGGCGGCAATTTGTTCGCGTTGAATGCTCAACGGCGGCAAAATTCGAAGTAAGTTCGGATTGGCTGACGAACCGGTAAGGATGTGATGTTCGTACAATAATTTTTTTCGTAATTCCTGTACCGGAAAGTCAAAAGCCAGTCCCAGCATTAATCCTTTTCCTTTTATTTCTTTGATTTGAGGAATCTTTGATAACGATTGTATCAGAAAATCATTTACTTCATGAACATTTTCCATCAGGTTTTCCTGTTGCATGACGTGTAAAACGGCCAAGCCGGCTGCACAGGCCAATGGGTTGCCGCCAAAAGTAGTTCCCAACATTCCGGCACGGGCTTCAAATTCAGGACTGATAAGTACTCCGGCGATAGGAAATCCATTTCCCATTCCTTTGGCCATTGTAATTAGGTCTGGTTTTATACCGGCAAACTGATGGGCAAAGAATTTGCCGGATCTTCCATAACCACTTTGTATTTCATCCAGGATGAGTACAATTCCTTTTTTCCGGGTATCCTCACGCATTTTCTGAAGAAAAGAAGGTTCCGGCATATCCAAACCGCCCACGCCTTGTATTCCTTCTACAATCACAGCACAGATATCGTCTTTTTCCAGTGCCTTGTTCCATTCCTGCCGATCGTTCAACGGGAGAAAGTCCACCGGAAAGGTTTCGGTGTGAAGTGGAGCCAACAGGTTCGGATTGTCCGTTACCGAGAGCGCGGCAGCTGTTCTTCCGTGAAAACTGTTCTTAAAGGCGATGACCCGTTTTTTCCCGGTATGAAAAGAAGCCAGCTTTAGGGCATTTTCATTGGCTTCGGCTCCTGAGTTGCACAAAAATAACGTGTATTCAGGATAACCGGAGAAAGTGGTGAGCTGGGTGGCCAGTTTTTCTTGTATGGGAAGCTGAACCGAGTTGGAATAAAATCCCAGCTTTTCCAGCTGTTGTTTGATCATGGCCGTGTAAACCAAATGGGTATGCCCGATAGATATAACCCCGTGTCCGCCATACAGGTCGAGATATTTTTGGTTCTGGTTATCGTACAAAAAGGCACCGGAAGCCTTTTTTATTTCCACATTAAACCGGGGATAGACATCGAATAGTTTCATTGTATTTTGTTTTTAGAATCCAGTAGGTTGTTTTGGGCCTACATTTTTTCTTTGATTTGAGAAATCATTTCATACGAAGCGGTTAATCCGCGGATAAGCGCAGAGCTTAATCCTCTGTATTCCATTTCGTTCAGTCCGCGTATGGTACAACCTTTTGGGGTAGTTACTTTATCAATTTCATTTTCAGGGTGCGCATGATTGTTTTCTGCCAGAATGCTGGCTGCACCAAGACAGGTTTGCACCGCAATGGCTTTGGCTTCGTCGGCATCAAAACCCAGCTGGATTCCGCCTTGGGTGGTAGCCCGGATGAGTCGCATCCAGAAAGCTATTCCGCTGGCGCCTAAAACGGTAGCCGCCTGCATGAGTTCATCTTCAATAATAAGGGTTTTGCCCAGTGTGTTAAAAATGGTTTCTGCCATTTGGATACTTTCGTCGTCACCCGTATAACTTAAACAGGTCATGCTTTGGCTTACGGCAATGGCTGTATTGGGCATGGAGCGGACAATACGGCTCTCTTTTCCCAGTGTGTTTTGCAGTGCTTCCAATGTTAATCCGGTAATGGTAGAAATAAGCACCTGATGTTTTAAATAGGGTTTAACATCCGAAACGATGGTTTGGAATTGATCGGGTTGCACCGAGAAAATCACCACATCGGCTTTTTGTACGGCTTCTCCGTTATCTTTTGTAAAATATAGATTATCAGCGTTAAATAATTGTTTTTCCGGAAGTTTTCTCTTTGTGGCAATAATCTGAATGTCTTTTTTTAAAGACGATGATAATAATCCTTTGATGATGGCCATACCGAGATTTCCGGCTCCGATAATGGCAATGGTTGTCTTGTTCATGTTTTTATTTTTAAGATTTTCTACCATTTTGTGCTAAACTTTTTTCTGTATTTGAATCCTGTTTTTAAAAATTAATGTTCCTCACTCCCCGCTTCCAACTTCCGACTTCCTACTTCTAACTTCTTAATAATAAACAGCTTTTAATTTCAATCCGGTATCCTGCGGGAAACCACACATCAGGTTCATATTTTCAACAGCCTGACCTGCTGCTCCTTTTAATAAGTTATCGATGGCAGCTGTTATGAAAGCCATATTTTCATGTTTTTCAACATGGATTAAGCAATAATTGGTATTCACTACCTGTTTCAGGTGAATGTTTTGATCCGTAACCCGGGTAAAAATACTTTTAGCATAAAATTGGCGGTATTTTTCCTGGAGCTCTTTTTCGGAGAGAGCACTCCGGGTGTAGGCCGTAACAAAGATTCCCCGCGAAAAATCACCCCGAAAGGGAATAAAATGAAAAGGATACCGGGAGGCTTCTTTTTGGTAGCTGGTTAGTGTTTCTTTGATTTCGCCAAGGTGCTGGTGAGTAAAGGCCTTATAAACCGAAATGTTATTGTTTCGCCAGCTAAAATGGGTGGTTTCAGAAAGTCCTTTTCCTGCGCCGGTAGATCCGGTGATTCCGTGGATATGGATTTCGTTTTCCAATAATTTGTCATGTGCCAAAGGTAACAGGGCCAATTGTATAGCAGTGGCAAAGCATCCCGGATTGGCTGTGGAATCAGCTGTTTGTACCTGCTGATGGTTTATTTCGGTCAGCCCGTAAACAAAATGGCGGTTTCCAAATTGCCGATTTTCCTTTAACCGGAAGTCATTGCTCAGATCGATGATTTTTGTTTTTTCCGAAAAGTGATTTTCTGTCAAAAACCGGCTGGAATGGCCATGACCAAGACATAGAAAAACCACATCGGCATCCGGAAATACTTTGTCGGTGAAGTACATATTTTCCAAAGGGAAAAGATCATCGTGTACGGTTGTTATTTTTTCTCCGGCATGCGAATGGCTATACACAAACCGGATTTCCACCCCGGTGTGAAGCATTAAAATACGCAATAATTCTCCGGCCACGTATCCGGTGCCGCCAACAATTCCTACTTGTATCATAACGTTCCGTTTACTTTTTGATAAATTTTCATCGGGTTGCTCATGATTTTGATGAAGCCTTTTACGTCTTCTCCGGTCCAGGCTTTATTGATTTCACCGTAATCGCCAAAACCCGAATTCATCAGATCATGTTCAGACTGAATTCCCAATACTTCAAAACGGTAAGGAATAAATTTTACTTTCACGGTACCGGTAACATTTTTCTGGGTATCGGTCAGGAAGTTTTCGATATTTCGCATCACCGGTTCAAAATATTGAGCTTCGTGCAGGAACATGCCGTACCAATTGGCCAGTTGTTCTTTCCAATAGAGTTGCCATTTGGTAAGCGTATGTTTTTCAAGTACATGATGTGATTTTATAATAACCGATGCGGCGGCGGCTTCAAAGCCGATACGGCCTTTGATGCCAATAATGGTATCGCCGGTGTGCATATCCCGGCCGATAGCGTAGGCTGATGCCCATTGGTCAATTTTTTGGATGGCTTCCACCGGGTGGATGTTTTTGCCGTTGAGCGTAACGATTTCGCCTTTTTCAAAACCGATTTCAATGGTTTTGGGTTCTGTTTCTTCGACATGCGAAAGAAAAGCCTCTTCGGGTAAGGCTTCATGCGATGTCAGGGTTTCTTTTCCCCCGATGCTGGTTCCCCAAAGTCCTTTATTGAGTGAGTATTTTGATTTTTCCCATTGAACGGTCACGCCGTATTTTTTCAGATAAGCAATTTCATCCTGGCGGCTTAACACCTGGTTGCGAACCGGGGTAAGAATTTCCAGCTCAGGAGCCACCAGTTGGAAGACCAAATCGAAACGAATCTGGTCGTTTCCGGCACCCGTGCTGCCGTGGGCAATATAATCGGCTCCTATTTTTTTGGCGTATTCGGCCAGCGCTTTGGCCTGGTAAATGCGCTCGGCACTTACGGATAATGGGTATGTGTTGTTTTTCAGGATATTACCAAATATCAGGTATTTAACGATGTGGTCGTAAAAATCGGCTGTACCATCAATGGTTTGGTGGGTTTTGGCTCCCAGTTTCAACGCATGTTCTTCAATTTTTTTGAGCTCTTCGGGTGAAAATCCGCCGGTGTTCACAATAGCGGTATGTACTTCAAGATCTTTATCATGAATAAAATATTTTACGCAATACGATGTGTCGAGTCCTCCGCTAAAGGCAAGCAATACTTTTTTCTTCATTTGTTTATCTTTTTTGTTGTTAACGTCTGTTTTTCAGGGGATAATAGCAGTATATCCCAGTGATTTTATTTGTGTAATATTTTACTGATTTTGGGGTAAAGTGATTTTTTTACAGGAAAACGTTCGCGTTGTGTTTTCAGAAACTTTTTAAATTGTTCCCACGAACTGTTTTTCTGTTTCTTTTGGAGCGAATCGGCTGTTTTTTCTTTTGCCGGATCGTAAACCATACCGGTACACAGGCACATCTTTCGTCCTGTCCGGCAAAGAATGTCGTAATTCTTACAACTTTCGCATCCTTTCCAGAAAGTTTCATCGGTGGTGAGTTCCGAGAAAGTTACCGGCTTGTATCCTAATTCCGAATTGATTTTCATCACTGCCAGGCTGGTTGTAATGCCGAAAATCTTTGAATTCGGGAATTTTTTCCGTGACAGCTGAAAGATTTCCGTCTTTATTTTTTTAGCCAGTCCGGTTTTCCGGTAATCGGGGTGAACGATCAGACCGGAATTCGCTACAAATTGATGTCCTTGCCAGCTTTCGATATAGCAGAACCCAACAATTTTTTCGCCTTCCAGTGCAATAACGGCATTGCCTTTATGGATTTTTTCCCGGATGTATTCCGGTTTTCTTTTGGCAATACCTGTTCCCCTGAGTTTAGCCGCCTCTTCTATCATATCGCATACGGCCTGTGCATATTTTTCGTGACTTTGATTAGCCACTATCACAGCAACTTGCATGATTTAACTTTTTAAAAATAATGGATGATTGAAAATGATAACCTGGAAACGGCAGGGTACGGAACCCCGCAAAACAACTTACACCCCGAAGGGGGGCCTCGGCATCCTATGAGAAGCTACAAAAAATACATGAACAACAGGACGTTGTTTTGCGATGTATGGATATGTATTTTCTTGCTTCATAACTTGGGGGCAAATATATTCGTTTTTTGAATTAAACAAGGATTTTGCCTGATTATTTTTAACATTCTTGAGCGGATGGCTTGACTATCGTGTTGTTTAATTCTGATAATCAAATAGTTGAGTTAATGTTAAAATGTTTGTTTTTTAACATAAAAAAGTGTGGGTTTTTGCTTTTCTCCCGGATTATGGTCGTTGAAGTCTTCCGGATTATTCCTCTTTTTCGAAGATATCCGGAACAAAAGTCTGTTCCTGCATAGGCGGGCGGACGTAACCTTTTTCTTTTTTCCGAGGGGGCAATTCCATGGGCTCAGGGGTCAAATCTTCATAAGGAATCAAGCTGAGCAAATGGTGAATCGTATTGATTCTTGCCCGTTTTTTGTCATCAGCATTTACTACATACCAGGGGCAAATTTTGGTATCGGTGTACGAAAACATATCGTCTTTGGCTTTGGAATATTCTACCCATAAACTTCTTGATTTAATGTCTATAGGACTAAGTTTCCAGCGTTTGGTAGGGTCTTTCAGCCGGGCCTGAAACCGTTTTTCCTGTTCTTCTTCACTTACCGAAAACCAGTACTTGATAATGGTTATTCCGGAACGGATGAGCATCTTCTCGAAATTGGGACAAGCCCTCAGAAAATCCCAGTATTCGTCATCGGTACAAAATCCCATCACCCGTTCCACACCGGCCCGGTTGTACCATGACCGGTCAAAAAGAACCATTTCGCCGGCAGCTGGCAAATGAGGAACATACCGCTGGAAATACCATTGGGTTTTTTCTTTCTCCGTAGGAATACCCAGCGCAACGACTCTTACCACACGCGGATTCAACCGTTCGGTAATTCTTTTAATCACTCCCCCCTTTCCGGCGGCATCGCGACCTTCAAAAATGACCACCACCTTTTTCCCTTTGGCTTTTACCCATTCCTGTAATTTAACCAGTTCGATCTGCAACTCTTTCAGTTTCGCTTCATAAATCTTGGTTCTTAATTTACCATGTTTGTTGAAATAGTGTGATTTTGCTTTCATAACAGAGGGGGATTTGTTTTTGTAGGATGAAAGTACAAAGATTTTTGTGTGGTGCATGGTGAATGCAGGAGTTCAACTATAATTTAGAATCATTTTAATTTACTATCTTTGCGCGGTAAAAATTTAGCTATGGAAGAGTCAGAAAAAGGGATTGCTGCACGGCATCTTTCCCGTGAAGAAATTTTAAGGGATTACCGGATCGCTTGCGAAAGCCGCGAAGTTTCTTTGTTGGGGCGTCGGGAAGTACTGACCGGAAAAGCCAAATTCGGCATTTTTGGAGATGGAAAAGAAATTCCGCAACTCGCTATGGCCAAGGTTTTTGAAGAAGGTGACTGGCGCTCAGGATATTATCGTGATCAGACCTTTATGCTGGCTGCCGGAATGATGACGCTGGAAGAGTTTTTTGCCCAATTGTATGGTGATACGGATCTGGATGCCAATCCGGCACATGGCGGCCGTCTGATGAACAATCATTTTGCCAGCCGGAGCCTTGACGAAAAAGGAAACTGGAAAGATTTAACCCGGCAGAAAAACAGTGCTCCTGACTCCTCTCCTACGGCCAGCCAGATGCCCCGGTTGCTGGGACTTGCTCTTGCATCTAAATTATTTAAACAGGAAAAATCTTTCCAAAAACAATCGCTTTTTAGCCGGAAAGGCCGTGAAGTGGCTTTCGGAACCATTGGCGATGCTTCTACTTCCGAAGGTCATTTTTTTGAAGTGATCAATGCGGCAGGTGTGCTGCAGGTTCCTATGGCCGTTTCGGTTTGGGATGACCAGTGGGGTATTTCTGTTCCGAACAAATTACAAACTACCAAAGGCAATATTTCCAAGATTCTGTCGGGTTTTCAGAAAGAAAAAGATACAAACGGTATTGTCCTTTTTTCCGCACCGTGCTTTGATTATCCTTTGTTGGTCGAAACCTACCGGAAAGGAATTGCTTTGTGCCGGGAAAAACAGGTTCCGGTCTTATTTCATATTACCGGCTGTACTCAGCCACAAGGACACTCTACTTCCGGCTCACATGAACGATATAAAACCGCACAACAGTTACAAAATGAAAAAGAACGCGATGGAATTGTTCAAATGCGGAAATGGATGCTGAAAAACAGCCTGGCTACTGAAGATGAACTTTATGCCATAGAACAGGAAGCCAAAGCAAGAGCCAAAGAAGCGCGGAAAAATGCCTGGAACCACTATATGAAACCGCTCAAAGAAAAGAGAGCGGTTTTATTGAAACTTCTTGACCATAATTGTGACTGTGGTAAAAAGAATGAGCTTTTGACCATTAAGAAAACCTTGCAGCGGACAGGTGATCCCATCCGTAAGGACATCTATTCTGCAGCCCGCCAAACGCTCCGGTATTTGTGTGATTCGTGCGAGGTAAACGGACGGCCACTGAAAGAAACCATTCGCGAATGGCTTGTTAATGAGTTGAAAGACAGTCGTAAACGTTACAGTTCTCATCTTTATAGTGAGTCGGAACAGGCCGCCGAGAAAGTCGTGCCGGTGGCACCGGTTTTTGACGGTGAAAAAAGGGTTCCCGGCCGTGAAATTTTGCGTGATAATTTCGATTATATCTTTGCCCATAATCCTCTTGTAGTAGCCTTTGGCGAAGATGTGGGGAAAATTGGCGGAGTGAATCAAACCTTTGAAGGTTTGCAAGATAAGTATGGCAGTCATCGTATTTTTGATTCCGGAATTCGTGAGGCCAGCATCGTGGGTGAAGGTCTCGGAATGGCTTTGCGTGGATTGCGTCCCATTGCAGAAATACAGTATTTCGATTATATTTTGTATGCCTTGCAGGTGATGAGTGATGATATTGCTACGATGCATTACCGGAGCCGTGGCGGGCACAAAGTGCCATTGATCATCAGCACCCGCGGACACCGTTTGGAAGGAATCTGGCACGCCGGATCGCCCCTGAGCATGGTTATTAATTCTATTCGTGGTATCCATGTGGCGGTTCCGCGAAACATGACCCAGGCTGCCGGATTTTACAATACTTATCTGGCGTCGGACCAGCCGGTTCTGATTATAGAACCGTTAAACGGATACCGCTTGCGCGAGAAACGGCCTGTAAATATTGGAGAATACCGTATTGCCCCCGGTGTACCTGAAATTTTACGGACGGGTAATGATGTGACTTTGGTTACCTACGGCTCGGATGTCCGTATTGCCCAGGATGCGGTTCGTCAGTTGGAAAGTTTTGGTGTGGATGTGGAACTTATTGATGTGCAGACGCTGATACCATTCGATATTCAGGGTGTTATCCTAAATTCGCTGAAAAAGACCAATAAGATTATCTTTTTTGATGAAGATGTTCCGGGGGGAGCTACGGCTTACATGATGCAGAAAGTTTTGGAAGAGCAACGCGGATTTTATCATCTTGATATGAAACCCCGGACCATTACAGCAAGAGCACACCGGGCTGCTTATGGTACAGATGGCGATTATTTCTCGAATCCGAATGCCGAGGATGTTTTTGAAGTGACTTATGATATGATGCATCAGTATGATCCACAGCGTTTTCCGGATATTTTCTAAAAACAGGATGCTGTTTTTTAAATAGATACTATTTTTGCCGGGATTTTTACAGGAGATAAAACGATGACCAATTCGGAAAATAAGGAGCAATTGCCGCTTCAAATGCAGGGAGAAACTTTACAGTTTCCGGTAACTTACCGTTTAAAGGCGGTCATGACAACCGGGCAGAGTGATGCGGAGAACCGGAAACAGCTCAGCCGTGTTTTTGAAACGCTGAAAATAGGATATCTCTATCACGGAACGAATCGAAGCCGGAAGGGATCATACGTAAGTTTTACCTATGAAATCACCTTAAACAGCAAAGAAACAATGGACCAGCTATATGTTTTGTTAAAAGAAATTGAAAATCTGAAATTTGCTTTATAATGATTATTAAACTTTTGGCTGTGGCTTTTGGCGGGAGCATTGGCGCAGTATTACGATTTTTGGTTTATGAAATTATTGACAATAAATTTCATAGTGATTTTCCCTGGGCTACACTCACGGTTAATTTGGTGGGTGCCCTGGTGATTGGTTTTTTGTGGGGATATTTTGCCCGTTCTTATGTTTCTCCCGGGATGCGGTTGATGATTTTTGTGGGAATACTGGGGAGTTTTACCACGTTTTCCACTTTTGCATTCGATAATTTTAGCTTAATACGAAGTGGCGACTATATTTATCTCACGGTCTATTTTCTTGCCACTAACATTTTCGGAATAGGTCTTGCTGTAGGTGGTTATTTACTCTCAAAAGCTTTTTAATCTCGGCTTCTCATGCACGAAATAGAACCTTTTTACAACTGGCGTGAACTTTATATTGCATCGCAGGACGAACGTTCCCCTTTTTACGGCCACAAAAACAGCGAAGTGTGGTACGAACATGCCATTTACGACCATTATATTCATCCGCAATGGGATTTCTTTGGTTCACAAACGCTTTACCTTAAAATACTTTTTGTTGATTACGAACGTCAATATGCTGTTATTGAATTGTTTGGCGAGTGGAACGATATTTTGTACAACGATATCATGTACTTCTATCGAAATGTGATTGAAGAGCTGCTGGACCAGGGAATTAAATATTTTATTCTGATAGGAGAAAATGTGTTGGATTTTCATGCCGATACGGATGATTATTTTGCTGAATGGTTTGATAATCTGGATGATGGATGGATTATTGGTTTGAATTTTCGCCAGCATGTGCGTGATGAGTTTCAACAGGCTAATATTGATCAATACCTGATTTTCGGTGGAATTTTTAATGAATTTTCGTGGCGAAAACTTCTTCCTGTCCAGCTTTTCGGTTTATTGAATGAGTGGGTCAGTCATCAGTTGCATTAATAGCCTGTTTTTGTACCGGACCTGGGGTTTTATTTATCAATATATTTTGTTGTCAGTGCATTGTACCTGTTAAGGTCGTGCTGTTAATTCTTTGATAATTGCTTCTATTTTTTGGTTGTATTTATTGATTTGGTTAGTATATCTATCTGTATTTTCCTTAATCGCTTTGTAAATGAGTTTGTAATTTTTAAGCCGTAGTTCACAATATTTTTTCAGCAAACGATTTTTTTCTCTTATTCCTCGTGGCAGATTTAGCTTTTCAAAGCTGTTAACAAGTTTCAGGTCTTCGTTCCAGTAATAAATTCCTCGGTCTTTTAATTCTGATAAAATCACTTTATTTGGTGTCCCTTTGGGTAAATGGTAAACCTCTAAAGCCATCGACTCTATTTCAGCAAACTTTTTCAGCTTTGTTTCATAAATTGCAAAGTCATTTGGTAATGACTTATATATTAATACCGAAGAAACCAGTAATACTGTAGTTAAAATACCTATTGTGGAAAATTTGATGCCAGTATTTTCATCGTGTTTTAAACTTGGTATAAAAGCATAACCAATTATAAGTCCTGTTATTAGGCCTCCAATATGGCCGGCATTGTCTATTCCGCTATTTGGTTTAAATCCATTAAGGATGTTGTATCCTACGAAAACAGCGATACTTATCAGTAATGGTTTTTTTATCGATTTGTCGAGTAGGTTTGTAGTCAATAAAGCAAGAAAAACTCCATACATTCCGAAGATTGCTCCAGATGCACCGGCACTTATCATTGTAAAGTTATTCCACCATAAGCTGGTTACGCTTGCAGCAATACCTGCGATTAAATATGCGGTGAAAAATCTTGTTTTTCCCAGATAAGGTTCAAGTAATAAGCCTATAAAAAGCAGGGCATACATATTCATTAGCAAGTGAAAAATACCAATATGTATAAAACAAGCGGTGAAAAGCCTCCACCATTGGCCGTCAAGCGTTAGTGGCCTGAAATTTGCCCCCCAGTTTATTATACTTTGTTTTTCGGGTAACAAAATATTAACGCCTGATGTTACCATAACAAGAAATATCAGCGTGTTTAGACTAATTAAAATAGGCGTGGCAAAATATCCATCTGTTGGTTTAAAAATTGATGGGAAGTCAGTTATTTTACTTTTTGTTGTCGAAACAGGTTTATTAAGACTATTTTTTTCTTTGGAGAAATATTTTTGCTTTAATTCAATGCGTTTAGATTCTATATCCTCTTTTGTTAGAACTTTTTTTAAATCTTCTATTGTTAAAAATAATTTTTCAATATTCTTCTTGTTTTTACCCCAATCGATTAATTGTAAGCCCGTAATCTCACTTTTTACGTATACTTTATTGTCCTTAATTTTTATAGATATTTCTTCGCCCCATGACGCCCATGAAAACATCGTATATGCAATAAATCCTGTTTCAGATACAAAGCCAACATTCCATTTTAGTTTTAATGCCGCTTCGATTGCTAACACTAAAAAATAATTATGATCTAAATTTTCAATATCATATTCTTTAACATGTTTTGGTGAAAATCCAAATGCCATTTTGCCTGATGTTTTTTGGGGTTATTCTTTTTTTATTTTGAACTTGTTGCTATGTTTAGGGCAATACGACGTGCCGTTGTTTTAATATTTTCTTTTTCTGCTTCTGGGATTTTATTTAGCGTGTAATTGTTTTGTTTTTAGTTTTTTGTGGCGTGTAGTGGGGTGGTGTGCTTCCATTTATGGTTGAGTATATGATTTGTGGCTGTTTTTGCAGCTCAAATATTTAACTACTCCCCATCTTTAGACAACTCTTTTACAAAAATAAATTAGATTTTCTTTCTTCGTTTAATCATATTAAAAGAAAACCTAAGCAGCCTGTTTGAACACTTTTACAGGCATTTTATACGCTAATGACTGATGGGGTCTTTGCGTGTTGTAGAACTCTATGTAATCTTTAATTTTCTCATATAATTCCAGTCCGTCTTCCGATGGTTCCAAATATAACTTTTCGTATTTTATGTTTCTCCAAAACCTCTCTATAAAAATATTATCTATGGCTCGACCTTTACCATCCATACTGAAAGTAATCCCCTTACCGGTTACAAACTCCGTAAATTCTGTTGCTGTAAACTGGCTTCCCTGATCGGTATTAATCATTTTAGGTTTGCCATGATCCTTTATGGCTTGCTCCAAAGTCTGTTTGCACCATTGGGTTGTCATGGTATTCGACAATGACCACCCTACGATATACCTGCTGTAAAGGTCTATGATGGCAAAAAGGTACATATAACCGTTGCCAACGGGAACATAGGTAATATCCATCGCCCAGACCTGGTTGGAATGGGTTATTTCTAAATTCCGCAACAAATAGGGAAATACCGTATGGCCTTCCCCCTTATGGGGCTTGCTCGTATTTGGACGTGGGCCGATGGCTTGCAAATCCATAAGCCGGTACAATCGTCGTACGCGTTTGGCATTGACCGGATACCCTATGTTTCGCAGATAGGTGGTCATGCGCATGACTCCATAAAAAGGTGTTTTCATGTATTGCTTGTCTATCAGCTTCATCAGTTCCTGATTGTAAGAACCCTCTTGTCGGGGAACATAGTAGAAGCTGCTGCGGTTTACTTCTAAAAGTTCGCATTGCCGTTTGACGCTTATTTCTTCTTTCCTGTTCACTTTTTGAAGTTTCGCTTTTCCGGCTATTTCCCCAACACTTTTTTTAAGAAGTCAACTTCCATTTGCAGTTGGCCTACTTTCTTAAACAGGGCTTCTTTCTCTTTTTCAACATCTTCTTTCTTAGTACCCTTTTCAAATACCGATGATGCTGATGATAAAAACTGGCTCTTCCAGGTAGAAATCTGATTCGGGTGTAATCCGTATTTCCTCCCCAGTTCCTGAATCGTTTCTCTTTCCTGCAGGGCTTCCAATACTACTTTCGTTTTGAACCTTGATGTGTACTTTTTTCTCTTTTTCATAACAACAAGTTTAATCAATTTTTCTAACTTAACTCGTTGTCCAGTTTTTGGGGTGTATTATAATATTTTGTTGGTTGAATATTGTCAAGCAACCTTGGGTATGCTTTAAAATATTTATTTGAATAAAAACTATCAAGTCGTTTTTCATCACCGTATTTACTTAATAGTATCAACGAAAATCCAAGTCCGAGTTGTCCTATAAGGTTATCTCCATAACCATCATAATAAGCCCAATTAAATTTTTTTCCAAATGTTGTAAAAATACTTTCTAAAAGTTTATGGTTGTCATTTAATTCCACTTTCCCTTTTTGGGTCAAAGTCAATGTATTGTTACGTTTTTTTACTACCCTTGATAATTCCGATAATATTCTTGTTAAATTTATTGACATTGAGTCTGTTTCTTTATATAGTTTTGATATTCCAGCTTCAATCATTTCATCTTTGATAAATTTTTGATTATAAATTTCTGAAACAACTTTTGTCGGTAGAAATCCTTTATTTGTTAATTTTAATTCTCCTTTTTTTTCAATAAGTTGTAAAAGATATTTTATTTGATTTAAAATCGGAATTTTATTGTAATCCAGTTCCGGCAATTTTAATAATTGTATTGGGCTGTTTTTTTCAAATATTTCGTAAAGAATGTATTGCATTTCATTCGGGGAATAACCTTCAAAATCAGGAACCCCCCGATTATTTTGTTCATTCATTATTTGGTCTATATTTTTCTGTAATTCATCCACGTTTTCCATCTTTAGCACGCTCTTTGTATGCCACACAACGGCCCGGTATAAGCGACGTGCGGGGCCATTTTTATTGCCGGTTACGATTTATATTTACTGTTTTCGTCTCTTGTATTCTGCTCTCTTCAAATTTAGTACTTTTCCCCGCATGAAGCTTATGCTGTGTTGTAGCCAGTTTATTCTTTTTTCAATTCATATTTTGTGCTTCTTCCCCCTGAATTTGATTTTATTAATATTCCTTTATGTCAATGCCTGAAAGATATTATCCCAAAAAGTGTGTAAAGTGCATCTTAACTAAATTTGAGGTTGAAAAACTTTAAAACATTTAGTTTATGAAAAGAATACACTTTACACAGGAGCAAATTACAAAGATTTTAGGAGAAATTGCAGAAAAAGAAGGAGGATATCAGGAAGTTTTAAAAATTAGTCTTGAAGCGATGATGCGCGCCGAACGGGAAGAGCACAATAAATCGGAAGGCGACATGAGCAACGGCTACCGCATACGCAGGACATTTGGACAGGGAAAGATATTAGAACTACAGGTTCCACGAAGTCGCAAAGGGCATTTTTATCCGATTTTGTTAAGTCTGTTACGAGACCAGGAAGAAGAATGCAGGCGGATGGCTTTCAGTTTGTATGGTGCGGGATTGACCACGGAACAAGTAGGGAATATCTTTGGGGAGATATACGGCAGGCAGTACAGCACAAGTCAGATTAGCAGGATGTTTGAGTTTGCCCGTTCCGATGTACAAAGGTGGTTGCAAAGGCCATTAGAACCTTACTATCCGATATTATACATTGATGCCACCTTTATCTACACACGCAGAATAGACCATGTAAGTAAAGAAGCTTATTACACTATTCTGGGGGTACGCAAAGACCGTACACGAGAGGTTCTGGCTGTTGTCAACTTTCCTACCGAGAGTGCTCAGGCGTGGGAAGATGTGTTTATCGATTTAAAAAGTCGAGGGATGAAACAAGCCGGTTTAATCGTATGCGATAGTCTTTCATCAATAGAAACATCTATATGGAAACATTTCCCGGGTACAGAAGTTCAATTATGTACCATTCATCTGCAACGCAACGTACAAAAACGCATTAAGCCAAAAGATAAAGCACAGGTGGCAGATGATTTTAAGGATGTATTTCGTACAGGGGATCGTTATGATAATAAATCCAAAGGATGGGAACGTTGGGTAAACTTTTGCAATAAATGGGGCCGCTATTACCCTTCGATAAAGCGAATGGTTTATAATCAACGCTACAAACTCTACTTTACCTATCTTGATTATGATTACAGAATTCACAGTATGATTTACTCAACCAATTGGATAGAACGTCTCAACAGAGATTATAAAAGAACAACGCGTATGCGGGGAGCTTTGCCTAATCCGGAGGCAACTATATTGTTGCTGGGATATGTTGCTATGACAAGAAGTGCATACCAAAGAAAGTTACCGAAAATAAATTATGAAACGGAAAAATTACAATGGGAAGAATGAATGGAAGTTCGCTCCGGCTACGCCTCCGCTTCACTTCCATTCATTAAAAAAAAATTAAAAAATGAATAACTTTGCTTTTAGTTTAAGAGCTCATTACACACAAAAAGGGATACTACCGCCTGAAATAGGTTGACCACTTTTAACATAAGAATTCACTTTAAAAAACAGTTAAAAATGGCAACAAGAAGACAATTTAAAATGACCACCGCCGAGCGAAGGCGTCGTCATTTCAGCGACAGTTTCAAGATTCAAAAAGTCAGGGAAATAGAAACAGGCAAAACAAAAGTTTCCGAAATTAGCAAACAATATGAAGTAACCACTACTAACGTTTATCGGTGGTTAAACAAATTCGGAACTATGAAAGACAAGAAAGAGAAACTTATTATTGAAACAGATAGTGACACAAGGCAGCTATTGGAACTCAAAAAGAAAGTAGCAGAACTTGAACGGATAATCGGCCAAAAGCAAATCCTGATTGATTTCAAAGATAAGATGATAGAACTGGCAGAAGAGACCTATGGCGTAGATATAAAAAAAAAGTTTTCTACCCGACCCTCGAATATTTCTGGCACCACAGAGAACAATACCGATACAGCATGAACCGTCTGTATAAGAGCATAGGGATTAGTAAACAGTATAATACACCCCAAAAACTGGACAACGAGTTAAGTTAGAAAAATTGATTAAACTTGTTGTTATGAAAAAGAGAAAAAAGTACACATCAAGGTTCAAAACGAAAGTAGTATTGGAAGCCCTGCAGGAAAGAGAAACGATTCAGGAACTGGGGAGGAAATACGGATTACACCCGAATCAGATTTCTACCTGGAAGAGCCAGTTTTTATCATCAGCATCATCGGTATTTGAAAAGGGTACTAAGAAAGAAGATGTTGAAAAAGAGAAAGAAGCCCTGTTTAAGAAAGTAGGCCAACTGCAAATGGAAGTTGACTTCTTAAAAAAAGTGTTGGGGAAATAGCCGGAAAAGCGAAACTTCAAAAAGTGAACAGGAAAGAAGAAATAAGCGTCAAACGGCAATGCGAACTTTTAGAAGTAAACCGCAGCAGCTTCTACTATGTTCCCCGACAAGAGGGTTCTTACAATCAGGAACTGATGAAGCTGATAGACAAGCAATACATGAAAACACCTTTTTATGGAGTCATGCGCATGACCACCTATCTGCGAAACATAGGGTATCCGGTCAATGCCAAACGCGTACGACGATTGTACCGGCTTATGGATTTGCAAGCCATCGGCCCACGTCCAAATACGAGCAAGCCCCATAAGGGGGAAGGCCATACGGTATTTCCCTATTTGTTGCGGAATTTAGAAATAACCCATTCCAACCAGGTCTGGGCGATGGATATTACCTATGTTCCCGTTGGCAACGGTTATATGTACCTTTTTGCCATCATAGACCTTTACAGCAGGTATATCGTAGGGTGGTCATTGTCGAATACCATGACAACCCAATGGTGCAAACAGACTTTGGAGCAAGCCATAAAGGATCATGGCAAACCTAAAATGATTAATACCGATCAGGGAAGCCAGTTTACAGCAACAGAATTTACGGAGTTTGTAACCGGTAAGGGGATTACTTTCAGTATGGATGGTAAAGGTCGAGCCATAGATAATATTTTTATAGAGAGGTTTTGGAGAAACATAAAATACGAAAAGTTATATTTGGAACCATCGGAAGACGGACTGGAATTATATGAGAAAATTAAAGATTACATAGAGTTCTACAACACGCAAAGACCCCATCAGTCATTAGCGTATAAAATGCCTGTAAAAGTGTTCAAACAGGCTGCTTAGGTTTTCTTTTAATATGATTAAACGAAGAAAGAAAATCTAATTTATTTTTGTAAAAGAGTTGTCTAAAGATGGGGAGTAGTTAACAGGCTTTTCATAAGATGCTGGATAAAAAGCTGAGAATACGTTCAGAGCAAAAGCAATTACTGGTTATGATTTATCAAATACGAGAGGATCATCCTACAATGGGAATACGGGATATGTATTATAAGTTACGTCCCCAGACCATGGGCAGAGACCGGTTTGAAGCCTTTTGCAAATCAGAAGGGTTAACGGTAGCAAAGGTAAAAAACTGGCGAAGAACCACCGATAGCACAGGCGTTGTCCGGTTTGATAATTTATTAAAAAGCATGACTTTAACCGGAATTAATCAGGCATGGCAAAGTGATATTACCTACTATGAAATAAACAGCAGATTCTATTACATCACTTTTATTGAAGATTCCTATTCCAGACGGATTTTAGGTCATTCTGTTTCAAAAAGGCTGACTACAGAACAGACTACATTACCGGCTTTACAGAAGGCTATTAAACTTCGGATGAAGGAAAACACAATGACAACCGGTATTGTATTTCACTCAGACGGAGGGGGTCAATATTACGACAAGGCTTTTTTAAAGCTGACTCAAAAAGAAGGCTTTAAAAACAGCATGTGCGAATACCCGTGGGAGAACGGGAAAGTAGAAAGACTAAACGGGGTTATAAAAAACAATTACCTGAACCATCGTCAGATAAACAGTTTTGAAGAACTTCAAAAAGAGGTTGACCGAACCGTGTTACTTTACAACCAGGAAAAGCCTCATATAGAGTTACAACGAAAAAGCCCCAATGAATTTGAAAAAAGTTATCTTTGTAATGGACAACAATCCTTCAGTCTCTAAGATCACTCATGAATGAACAACGTAAATAATGAAAATAAGTAAGTAAAAACGGTCAACCATATTCAGGCATCTACATTATCAATCAAATCTTGTATATCTCGTAATGCTGTGTCTTGTGAACATTTTGCAATTTTAGCCCATTTAGAAGTTGTTAGATAGCCTGTAAATCCATCTAATAATTTATTCAATATCTTTTTTTGTCTTTCATTTTTTATTTCCGTTCCGTAAGTATTCCAAAATCTATGCTTTTTAATTACCAACGAAAGGGTATCTTCCGAATTTGCTATTGCTTTTTGCAGTGTATTCAAAAACCAATTTATCCATTCCGTGATATCGAGGTTTCCCTTTTGTGTTTTTTCAAGTATGTCGTAATATGATTTTCTCTCTTTTTGTATTTGAGAAGACATACTGTAAAATCTTTGTGGAAGCCCATCTGAACGGGCAAGTAACATATCGGTAATTGCTCTGGTTATTCTTCCGTTTCCATCTTCGAATGGGTGTAACGTTACAAACCATAAATGTGCAATACTGGCTTTTAAAACCAAATCAATATCTGTTTTGTTATTAAACCAGTCTAAAAATCTATTCACTTCATTATCAATTACCTTTGCAGGGGGGCTTCATAATGAACCTTTTCTTTTCCCATAGCACCTGAAACAACTTGCATTGGCCCGGTAGAATCATCTCGCCATTTCCCAACAATGATTTCATACATTCCGCTTCTCCCCATCGGAAACATAGCGTAATGCCAGTCAAAGAGTCTTTTTTTGATTAGCGGCTTCTCGAAATTCTTTGTTGCATCAAACATCATATCAACAATCCCCTCAATATTTCTGTTGATAGGTGGCAAACCACCTAAATCAATTCCTAATCTTCGGGCAATAGACGAACGAACTTCTTCTTTATTCAAGATTACACCTTCAATCTCATTTGATTTTAATATATCTACCGTTAATGTTTCAAGGAAAGCCTCATTTTGCAAATGAAACCCCAACGTTTCCATTTTACCTATTAGCCGGCCTTGCTTGTTTCTTACTTCGGCTAACAAATCCGATAATTTGTTAATGTCCCAAGTAAAATTTGGCCAATTTTCCTGCTGATATATGTATATTTTTCTATTCATTTTTATTCTCCGCATTATTTGCGACAAATATACATGTTATTCTCCGCAAATTGCAATCTTATTCTTTTTCTCAAATTGGCTACAACGTGCAGGGCTATGCTGCGTGCCGCAATTTTATTGTTTTATTTTCGTATTTATCAATATATTTAATCAAAGCTTAATCATTTATTAACAATTATTTGCGGCATGAAGTATAGCCGATGTTACCACACGTATTTTTTGATTTTCTTTTTCAATTCTTCAATTGTTAGTCCTGTTTTTGTCCGATGAAGCATCGCATGACAATTTGGACATACTGGACGTAAATCTTTTATGGGGTCTAATTCATAGCTTGCTTTAATGTTTGCAATCTGGTTTAAATGATGAACATGAATAAAACCTTTCCCTAATTCTCCATATATTTCTTCAAAGTCAAAACCACAAACGCTACATTTGGCACCGTATTTTTCTATACAGATTTTTCTTGCGTAAGGATTTCTTTCATATTTACTTGATGTAATTTGTCTTACCGTACCTTCTGTAAATGTGCGATTACTAATAGTTCCTTTTTCATTTTCTATTTTATGGCTTTTACTAATTGTGAAATTATACCAGAGTTTTTCAAGTTCAATAGCAACATTTGGTTTTATTATAATTCCCGAGTTTTGAGTAGACCAATGTTGTTCTCCAAGTACACCATTTTTTAAAATGCTCAATTTCAAAATATCTTCTTTTTCTGGATTGAGTAATACATCATATTCAAAAGTTACATAGTTTGCTAATTTATTGGGCGTACCGTTCCAATGTTCTCCTTGATAGACATTTGAAATAGCATATCCTGACGCGCAAATTCCTTTTGGTTCTCTACCCAATCTTATGAGAAATAATCTGTCCCCCGGTTTAATTGATTTATTAACCCCGCAACTCCAACTATCACGGAAAACACCTGTCTTGTTCAATTCCATGATTGATTGTTCGATGTCTTTCCATTCCCATCTATCAGGATTCCACGATAATAAATGTGTACTCATATTTTCTTTTCTTTGATATGTGTGGTAACGTATAGGGCTATGCGATGTGCCGCTTTTTATTGTTTAATTTTCGTATTTACAAATATTTTCAATTAATGTTTAATCACTTTATTACCAACATATTGCGGCATAACGCATAGGTGATGTTGGGCACTGGCTATTTTATAATTACAAAATCTCTAAAATTATTCCTATCAATTATTTTTGTTTCTGCCTTGTATGTTCTTGTGAATGTTTCGGGTAGTTTTACTTTCTTCGCTTTCCATTTAAATTCATATCCAACTATTTTTCCGTCTTTTTCTTCCACAAAATCAATTTCCTGCTGTTGTTTTGTTCTCCAAAAATACATTCTTGCAAATGTGTCTTTATAAACATTCTGTTTTTTCCTTTCTGATATCAAGAAATTTTCCCACAATGCCCCAACATCTGTTCGTAAATCAAGCGGATTAAAGTTTCCTGTAATCATGTTCCTGATACCGTTGTCATAAAAGTATATTTTCCTGTTTCTCTTAATCTCGTTTCTTAAATTCCTGCTAAAACTATTCAGACGAAATAGGATATATCCCTTTTCCAGAATGTCAATATATTTTTGAATAGTGATTTTGTTTACACCTATTGTTTGTGCAAGTTCATTGTAATTTACTTCACTTCCTACTTGTAAAGCCAGTGCTAATAATAGATCGTCAAGTATTTCCGGTTTCCTGATTTCTGAAAAAGCCAAAATATCCCTATAAAGATAACTACTTACAAGATTTTTCAAAACTTCCCGCTCTTTTCCTTTATTGTTCAAAACCTCGGGGTACATTCCATAGAGTAATCGATTCTCAATTTGTTGTTCAGTTTTAATATATCCTTCTTTTTTTTCAAATTCTTCCCAGGAAACAGGAAATAATTCATATTCCCATTTTCTTCCTGTTAGCGGTTCATTTAATTTATTGCCCAAATCAAATGAGGAAGAACCAGAAACGAGTAATTGAACATCAGAAAATTGATCAGTAATTATTTTCAACGTTAACCCAATACCATCAATTCTTTGCGCTTCATCAATAAAAACAATTTGATGATCTCCAAGAAATGTTCTTATTTGCTCTGTAGTCGGATTGGATAATAATCTTCTATTGGCAGGATCATCTGCATCAAAAAACAGGTATTCTTTTCCAGCTAATATCTTTTTAATCAGCGTTGTTTTGCCAACTTGTCTTGCCCCGACAATGATGATTGCTTTTTTACTTCCGATCTTTTCTTTTACAATATTTTCGAGCGTTCTTTGATACATTTTCTTTTTTCATGCAAAGGTAATCAAATTATCTTAATGACCAATAGTTATGATTATTAGTCATTACACTATTTGCATTATGTTCTCTAAGCTTGTGCCCAACGTGCAGGGCTATGCGATGTGCCGCAATTGGTTTTCATAATCTTTCTGTTTGTAAATATTCTCAAATTTACAATTAATTTTCAAATTCAGCACAATTTGCGGCATGCACTATGAGCCGCTGTTGGCTGAACGTGTCCCAACGGCAGTACGGAAACCTGCAGAAGGCGGCGGAAGTATTTTTGCAACATCATTTCCCAGGTTTTCGTTTATGAATGAACATCTTCCCTATTTTGAATGAAAATTTTTCAAACAACGCATAATTGATTTCAACCTGCAAAAATGATTACGCCGCCTTACTCCTGCCCTTGCGTGCGAAATCCCGAAACGAAGAATCCGGAAGAACTCGACCTTCTGTCACGCAAGCCATTTGCTGAATTGTTCTGTGGCCAGAGCAGCTTGCTGCAACGTAAACATCTTGTTTACAGATGTGTCTTATGAAAACTAATTTTTCTAATAGCAAGCTGCGCAAGACAGCCTCAAAGAACGAATGATTGCCCGCCGGTGGGCATGACTGCCAACGTGCAGGGCTATGCGATGTGCCGCAATTGGTTTTCATAATTTTTCTGTTTGTAAATATTCTCAAATTTACGATTTATTTTCAGTTTAAGTGCAATTTGCGGCATGAAGCATAGGTGATGTTGGGTACCGTAATTTATTCTATTCCTAATAATTCAAGTCTTTTATTTTGCCAATCTGTTAATCTTGCATAAACAATAATGTTCTTTCTTGTTAAGATTATGCTTATAAGGTCATTCATATTTTTGGAATAAAACAAGTTAAATTCTGTTTTATTTGATTCCAGTTTT
Source organism: Candidatus Sulfidibacterium hydrothermale (assembly GCF_020149915.1). Taxonomy (GTDB): domain Bacteria; phylum Bacteroidota; class Bacteroidia; order Bacteroidales; family F082; genus Sulfidibacterium; species Sulfidibacterium hydrothermale. The sequence goes on along the minus strand of NZ_CP083760.1, from coordinate 2,023,713 downwards.
ATTTGAAAATTATTAGAGAATTGTGTATCTGTGTCAATAGCGTATTTGTATTTAGTCTGTCCAGATTTATTAGAATACTTAAACTTGATTATTTTACCCAAATCATTTTCTGAAATATTATTTAGTCCTATTTCACTTATTTTCCAATCAGTTTTTGAAACATATTTTTCAATCATAGTTAAAGCGTTATTTACACCGCCGAAAAAGTTCTGTTGCTTGAAAAATGGTATCATTTGGTCAACAATCTTTTGAGTTTTTGTGTCAGAAATAATCCATTCTATTCCGAAACCATTTAGTATTTGAATTCTTCTGTCATTTTTTGATAATAAAATTAAGATTCCATTATTTATACCTTTTTTCCCAACCTCATAACTATTTCCAATCTCTTTTCCATATTCGATTGGAGTCTTCCCATTTAAGTCTATTGTGGTATAAATCATAGTCTCTATTGAATATTTATTCTCTATGTTTTGCATTTTATTCTCTAATCTTGCAATTTCATTTTTGGTAAAAAAATGTCCATTGTCAACTACCAATTGACTATGTGCTGTTAAACTTAAAAAAGTTAATATTATTCCTATTATCTTGTTCATATGTTCATTTTTATGGTACCCAACGGGTGCGGCTATGGTGCGTGCCGCAATTGGTTTTCATAATTTTTCTGTTTACAAATATTTCAAATTTACGATTTATTTTCAATTTTAGTACAATTTGCGGCATGCACTATGAGCCGCTGTTGTGTGGTCGTACTTTTATTAACTTATCAAATAATTCCGTTTTTATAATGTATTTGTTTGAATTCCATTTTTTCTCAGTGTCAATTTTTATTAAACCAAAATATTCTAAAAACCTATCAAAAGTCCGTAATGAATAACATCTTGTAGCCTGGTTTATTTTTGTGTCATATTTTGTTGGTTGAATATTGTCAAGCAACCTTGGGTATGCTTTAAAATATTTATTTGAATAAAAACTATCAAGTCGTTTTTCATCACCGTATTTACTTAATAGTATCAACGAAAATCCAAGTCCGAGTTGTCCTATAAGGTTATCTCCATAACCATCATAATAAGCCCAATTAAATTTTTTTCCAAATGTTGTAAAAATACTTTCTAAAAGTTTATGGTTGTCATTTAATTCCACTTTCCCTTTTTGGGTCAAAGTCAATGTATTGTTACGTTTTTTTACTACCCTTGATAATTCCGATAATATTCTTGTTAAATTTATTGACATTGAGTCTGTTTCTTTATATAGTTTTGATATTCCAGCTTCAATCATTTCATCTTTGATAAATTTTTGATTATAAATTTCTGAAACAACTTTTGTCGGTAGAAATCCTTTATTTGTTAATTTTAATTCTCCTTTTTTTTCAATAAGTTGTAAAAGATATTTTATTTGATTTCTTAGTACATGACAAAAAATAAATCACTGATAATCAGCAAAATAACCCTTAAAAAGTTTGGATAAAACATTGGTATTCAGTATCTTAGACGAATATTTACCAAGTATTTGTCAGATGAAGAATACCAATGTCAGCAGTAAAGATAGTCATTTAGTTTCAGTTTTAAAGGAACATTTTGAAGGCAGGCTGAATTTAGCCCGGATAAAATTCATATCATTATTCATTATTGCTTTAACAAAAGTAAGGACTGTTCATTTTGAGAGCCTGGCAAGGGGATTTGATACTCAGGCAGAAGAAAGTTCTTCCTTGCGCCGTATCCAACGATTTATCTCATCCTATTCTCTTGATTCTGATTTAATCGCAAAATTAATTTTCAGTTTATTGCCCCACAAAGAACGATTAACACTTTCTATTGACAGAACCAATTGGAAGTTTGGCAAAACAGACATAAACATCTTTATGCTTGGCATAGTGTATCAGGGAGTAGCCTTTCCATTATTGTTCAGTATGTTAAAAAAACGGGGTAATTCCAATTCGCAGGAAAGGATAAACCTGATTGAACGATACATCAACCTTTTTGGAAAAGGTACGATAGAATGTATTGTTGCAGACCGGGAATTTGTTGGTGAAAAATGGCTTAAGTATCTTAACAATAATAACCTGCACTATTATATTCGTATCAGAAATAATTTTAAAGTTTTTGTTCCCAGAAAGAATAAAACCATTAAGGCATTTTGGTTATTCAATGCATTCAGGATAAATGAGTTTGTATATTACCCCAACATTGTAGAAGTAAACGGACAGTTGTGCTATTTGTCCGGAAGCAAATTACATAACGGAGAATATCTAATTCTGGTATCATTTACCAAACCGGAAAAGGCTGATGATTACTATAAACAACGATGGCAAATAGAAATGACCTTTAAAGCCATGAAATCAAGCGGTTTCGATATTGAAAAAACACACCTTTCAGATATCAAAAGAATTGAAAAACTCGTCTTGTTGATTATGGTTGCTTTTGTCTGGGTTTACAAAGTGGGTATTCATATCCATCAAAATATCAAACCGATTAAAATTAAAAAACACGGTAGAAAAGCAAAAACAATCTTTAAAACAGGTCTCGACTTTATTACAAAATGCTTTCTTAATGATAGTTATACTCCTGAGTTCAATATCTTCCAATTTTTGTCATGTACTTAGATTTGATTTAAAATCGGAATTTTATTGTAATCCAGTTCCGGCAATTTTAATAATTGTATTGGGCTGTTTTTTTCAAATATTTCGTAAAGAATGTATTGCATTTCATTCGGGGAATAACCTTCAAAATCAGGAACCCCCCGATTATTTTGTTCATTCATTATTTGGTCTATATTTTTCTGTAATTCATCCACGTTTTCCATCTTTAGCACGCTCTTTGTATGCCACACAACGGGTGCGGCTATGGTGCGTGGCGCAATTTTATTGTTTAATATTTCTGTTTTCCAGTACTTTATATTAATGCATAATCTATTTATTTACAATTAATTGCGGCATGTAGTATAGCCGATGTTGTGCCGTCGTTAGTTATTTTTATTTATTAAATTTACTATCACTTTTATCATGGTTTCCTTTTCGTCAGGTTTACTTACTGCTATCATTAATGTCAATGCAACCAATGCATTATCAGCAATTCTCTTTTCCCCTGTTTCTGAAAATAATAATCCGTTTTTTTCAAGAAAGTACAAAAACAAAAATGCGGCTATTCTTTTGTTCCCGTCAGAGAAGGAATGATTCTTTACAATGAAGTACAATAGATTTGCGGCTTTCTCTTCTATACTTGGATATAAATCAACACCACCAAATGTTTGATAAATTGTAGCTATCGAACTTTTAAAAGAATCATCTTTTTCGTTTCCGAATAATTCACTGTTTCCATAAGTTTTCTTAACTAATTCTATTTGTTTTATTGCCTCTTCATATGTCAATTGATAAACTTCTTTTCCGGAAGTATTTTCAATTTTTAAGGTTTGATAATCGTATTGGTCCAGTAGTTCAAGTGCATACGAATAATCAGAAATTATTTTCAGAAGCCCTTTACTTTCATTATTTGTTAATTCTTTGTATTCAAGTGTATTCCCAAGTATTTTTATGGTTTCTTTTAATTCATTCAGTTGATTTACTTGTTTTTGTAATCGTTGTTGATTAATTGCGTAGCCTTTTATCAAATAATCTTTTAATAACTGAGTTGCCCATTTTCTAAATAAAACACCTCGCTTGGAATTAACTCTATATCCGACTGATATTATTGCATCGAGATTATAAAATTTAATCCTCCGTTTGACTCTTCTATTCCCTTCTTGCCGAACTACCGAGTATTTCTCGGTAGTTGAAAATTCTTCTAATTCTCCTGATTTATAGATATTTCTTAAATGCAAACCAATGGTGTCACTATCTTTATCGAAAAGTTCAGCCATTTGTTTTTGAGATAACCAAACTGTTTCTTTTTCAAGTTTGACTTCAATTGAAGTTTTTCCATCAGGTGTTTTGTATATTTTTATTTCAGACTTTTCCATTTATCAAAAGTACAATCCTTTTTTATTGTTCTGAAATTTTTCTCCTAATGCGGCACAACGTGCAGGGCTATGCGATGTGCCGCAATTGGTTTTCATAATTTTTCTGTTTACAAATATTTTCAAATTTACGATTTATTTTCAGTTTAAGCACAATTTGCGGCATGAAGCATAGGTGATGTTAGCAAACGTTATTTATCTTTAATACATCTAATTGATAATCCCATATACTTAGGGAATGATCTAATTTGAGCAGGATAGTTTGAACTATATTCTTTTGCAAAAGCAGTTTGTCCATCTATTTCTGTTGCTGTCCACCAAGCTGTCCAGTAACCAATCCCATAAAATTCGCCTGAATTCCATTGACCAGCGGGTAATGCAGTAAACCACTACTATTATTTCCAAGGTTTAAATAATACCAATGTGTACTTCCTGATTCAATCAATTTTAATTCTGCGTTAATGCCTCCGCCTAATGTTGATAGTAATGTTTTCCACTCATCTTGTGAAGGAATATGCCAACCTTTTGGAGCAATACCTCGACTATCAGAAATTGCAGCCCAATTATATAAAAGTCCAAATGTTGCAATACTATCTTTATCGTTTGTATCATTGTAACTACCATAAGCTCCCTCATCAATCAATGAAGTTGGATTCATCCTGATTAATCCGCGAGTTAGTAAATCTCCGTTGTTGTAATGAGTAACTCTCAGATTTTCAGCCATCCAAATTTGATTTCCAATTTTAATGGTTTTATATATATTGCCGTCTATATCTTTAACTGTTCCATAAGTTAAAGATTCATTAAAAATAGCAGTTGACTTTCCTCGGGTGTTTATTATAATACACCCCAAAAACTGGACAACGAGTTAAGTTAGAAAAATTGATTAAACTTGTTGTTATGAAAAAGAGAAAAAAGTACACATCAAGGTTCAAAACGAAAGTAGTATTGGAAGCCCTGCAGGAAAGAGAAACGATTCAGGAACTGGGGAGGAAATACGGATTACACCCGAATCAGATTTCTACCTGGAAGAGCCAGTTTTTATCATCAGCATCATCGGTATTTGAAAAGGGTACTAAGAAAGAAGATGTTGAAAAAGAGAAAGAAGCCCTGTTTAAGAAAGTAGGCCAACTGCAAATGGAAGTTGACTTCTTAAAAAAAGTGTTGGGGAAATAGCCGGAAAAGCGAAACTTCAAAAAGTGAACAGGAAAGAAGAAATAAGCGTCAAACGGCAATGCGAACTTTTAGAAGTAAACCGCAGCAGCTTCTACTATGTTCCCCGACAAGAGGGTTCTTACAATCAGGAACTGATGAAGCTGATAGACAAGCAATACATGAAAACACCTTTTTATGGAGTCATGCGCATGACCACCTATCTGCGAAACATAGGGTATCCGGTCAATGCCAAACGCGTACGACGATTGTACCGGCTTATGGATTTGCAAGCCATCGGCCCACGTCCAAATACGAGCAAGCCCCATAAGGGGGAAGGCCATACGGTATTTCCCTATTTGTTGCGGAATTTAGAAATAACCCATTCCAACCAGGTCTGGGCGATGGATATTACCTATGTTCCCGTTGGCAACGGTTATATGTACCTTTTTGCCATCATAGACCTTTACAGCAGGTATATCGTAGGGTGGTCATTGTCGAATACCATGACAACCCAATGGTGCAAACAGACTTTGGAGCAAGCCATAAAGGATCATGGCAAACCTAAAATGATTAATACCGATCAGGGAAGCCAGTTTACAGCAACAGAATTTACGGAGTTTGTAACCGGTAAGGGGATTACTTTCAGTATGGATGGTAAAGGTCGAGCCATAGATAATATTTTTATAGAGAGGTTTTGGAGAAACATAAAATACGAAAAGTTATATTTGGAACCATCGGAAGACGGACTGGAATTATATGAGAAAATTAAAGATTACATAGAGTTCTACAACACGCAAAGACCCCATCAGTCATTAGCGTATAAAATGCCTGTAAAAGTGTTCAAACAGGCTGCTTAGGTTTTCTTTTAATATGATTAAACGAAGAAAGAAAATCTAATTTATTTTTGTAAAAGAGTTGTCTAAAGATGGGGAGTAGTTAACTTTAACTTATAAAATAACATTTGAATAGAAACAACGAAATGCCAACACAGCATATAAGTCATTGGGCGGTAAGTAGTTAAATAAACAATTAAACGTTAATAAACGGTATGGTAAACTGAAAGATTTGGCATTAAAACGCCCAACGCCTCATATACATAACCGTTAGGCATAATTAAAAATAAGAACAAAAATGACAATAGACTGGAATAGAATTTCACCTGACAGATTTGAACAATTGTGCGTTGATATAATCAGAAGCGAAGGGTTTTATAATATTCGTAGAATGGGTGGTTCTGGTGATAGAGGAAGAGATATAATTGCACAAAAACAAATACAACTTTTTTCTGGTTCCAAAGAAACGCAGAATTGGATAATTCAATGCAAAAGATTAGTTAAAACAAATCTTTCAATTGATGATTTGAGTTCAGAGTTGAATAAAGTTAGAATGCACAACAATCTAGATTATTATTTAGTAATCTTGTCCAACACACTGAAACCAAATGTAGTAGACTGGATTGATGGAATTAAAAAAGATTATTCATTCAAAATTATTATTAATGATATTGATTGGTTAGAAAACCAATTAAAACGAGAGCCAAGTCTTTATAAATTCTACTTTGAGAATGGCGAAAGGAATGAACAAATATATTCCATCGAAAACTCAAATGATATACAGATATACACCGCTGGTAAAATGCCTTCTACTGCTCTAAGAGGTCAAATAACAAAATGGAGATCTGATTTAGAAAATAGTTGTTCAAATCTTAAAAATAAAATTGGATTTTATCATCCTGAGTATGTTGGTTGTGACCATAGCGGAATAGTTCTTTCGGAAACTGTTCAATCTGATTTTAGGATGATTTCACAATCTAATATTCTTGTTGCATATTTGGAAGATGAAGAACAATTTGGGACAATTACAGAAATTATGATTGCTTATTCTATGAATAAACAAATTGCAATATTCATTGATGAAAAAATTAAAACAGAAATTACTGTATCGGAAATGGAGAATAAACATTCTATAAATCTTGAATATTATAATCAAGTTTATGCAAAAGTGTTTAAAACTACCCATTCTTGTCCTTGTAGCTTAATGAATGAACTGAAACCAATTCATTTAAATTCTTATTGGTTTATGATTGAGTTTTTGAGTTTGAGACAACCAGATACTTATATCAAAATGACTAATTCTGAGAATGTGGTTAAGGATATTATTGAATACTTAAAAGAATTTGAAAAATAATAAAACTATGCCTAACAGCGGCTCATAGTGCATGCCGCAAATTGTACTAAAATTGAAAATAAATCGTAAATTTGAGAATCTTTGTAAACAAAGAAAATTTTGAAAACCAATTGCGGCACGCACCATAGCCGCACCCGTTGGGTGTAATGCTAAAGAAATACCCGTTTGAAAGAAAATAACTAAATTAGCGAAAAAAAATAGATGAAGGTTTACGAAATATCCAATAGGAAAAGTTCTAGTATGAATGACTTATTTTATGAATATAAACTTGGTGCTAAGCCATTTTTAAAATGGGTTGGTGGTAAAAGACAATTATTAGAACAATTTGAGGAATTATACCCTATTGAATTAAAACTGAAAAAGATAAAGAATTACTACGAACCTTTCGTTGGGGGTGGTGCAGTTTTTTTTGATGTAGCTCAAAATTATGAAATAGAAAATGCTTTCTTGTATGACATTAACGATGAGTTAATCATATCATATAAAGTTATCCAAAAGGATGTTAATAAACTTATTGAATTTTTATACAGATATGACAAACAGTATAAAAAGCTGAACGATGAAAAGCGCAAAGAATATTATTACGAGTTGAGGGAAAATTACAATTTGCAACGGTTTAATATTGATTACAATAAGTATTCGGAAAATTGGATACCGAGAGTTGCCCAAACCATATTCCTAAATAAAACCTGCTTTAATGGGCTGTTTAGGTTTAATTCAAAAGGTGGTTTTAATTCACCAATGGGCAGGTATAAAAATCCAAAAATTTTAGACGAACAAAACTTGTTAAACGTATCAAAATTACTTGAAATAGCAACAATTAAAAAGGCGGATTTCAGAGAAGTAAAGAACGATGTTAAAAATAATTCGTTTATATATTTCGACCCACCATACAGGCCTATTAGCAAAACAGCAAGCTTTACCTCATACAGTAAATATAATTTCCAAGACGACGAACAGTTACAACTTGCAAGTTTGTTTTACGAATTAGACCAACAAGGCCATAAACTGATGTTGAGCAATTCTGATCCAAAAAACATAAATCCGGAAGATGACTTTTTTGAAACTATATATTCAGCCTATAACATTACAAGGGTTAATGCAAAAAGGTCAATAAATTCAAATGGTAGTAAACGAAATTCGATAAAAGAAATCGTTGTAACAAATTATTAATATGGCAAAGGGAAAAAGTGCGAATATTACCGGAAACCAACTTGAAAAAGCAGTCCAGACAGTTTTGTTGGATAAAGGTTTTGAAATTGAAATGTATCGTAAATGGGAAAAGAACCCTGAAAATTATGGCAAAGAATTACTATTAAAGAATGTACCGTTTACAACTATTTATGGCCATAAAGGAAATACAGAATTTCTATTGCTTTCAGAAAAATACAATTTAAGAATAAGAATTGAATGTAAATGGCAACAAAGTGCTGGTTCTGTCGATGAAAAACTGCCTTATTTGTATCTGAATACCATTGAAGCAATGCCAGAAAAGGACATTATGATTTTAATTGATGGAGATGGGTTTAAAACAGGAGCCAAAGAATGGTTGAGAAATGCTGTAAAAGAAAAATTGTACACTACTGCTGAAAACAATGACACCAACGTTATGGTATTTTCATTAGCTGAATTTTTCACATGGGCAAACAACACTTTTAACTAAAAAGCACTACACCCAACATCACCTATGCTTCATGCCGCAAGTAATTGTAAATAAATGGTTTATACATTAATAAAACATATCGGTAAATTGAAAAATCAAACAATAAAATTGCGCCACGCAGCATAGCCCTGGATATTATCCCAAAAAGTGTGTAAAGTGCATCTTAACTAAATTTGAGGTTGAAAAACTTTAAAACATTTAGTTTATGAAAAGAATACACTTTACACAGGAGCAAATTACAAAGATTTTAGGAGAAATTGCAGAAAAAGAAGGAGGATATCAGGAAGTTTTAAAAATTAGTCTTGAAGCGATGATGCGCGCCGAACGGGAAGAGCACAATAAATCGGAAGGCGACATGAGCAACGGCTACCGCATACGCAGGACATTTGGACAGGGAAAGATATTAGAACTACAGGTTCCACGAAGTCGCAAAGGGCATTTTTATCCGATTTTGTTAAGTCTGTTACGAGACCAGGAAGAAGAATGCAGGCGGATGGCTTTCAGTTTGTATGGTGCGGGATTGACCACGGAACAAGTAGGGAATATCTTTGGGGAGATATACGGCAGGCAGTACAGCACAAGTCAGATTAGCAGGATGTTTGAGTTTGCCCGTTCCGATGTACAAAGGTGGTTGCAAAGGCCATTAGAACCTTACTATCCGATATTATACATTGATGCCACCTTTATCTACACACGCAGAATAGACCATGTAAGTAAAGAAGCTTATTACACTATTCTGGGGGTACGCAAAGACCGTACACGAGAGGTTCTGGCTGTTGTCAACTTTCCTACCGAGAGTGCTCAGGCGTGGGAAGATGTGTTTATCGATTTAAAAAGTCGAGGGATGAAACAAGCCGGTTTAATCGTATGCGATAGTCTTTCATCAATAGAAACATCTATATGGAAACATTTCCCGGGTACAGAAGTTCAATTATGTACCATTCATCTGCAACGCAACGTACAAAAACGCATTAAGCCAAAAGATAAAGCACAGGTGGCAGATGATTTTAAGGATGTATTTCGTACAGGGGATCGTTATGATAATAAATCCAAAGGATGGGAACGTTGGGTAAACTTTTGCAATAAATGGGGCCGCTATTACCCTTCGATAAAGCGAATGGTTTATAATCAACGCTACAAACTCTACTTTACCTATCTTGATTATGATTACAGAATTCACAGTATGATTTACTCAACCAATTGGATAGAACGTCTCAACAGAGATTATAAAAGAACAACGCGTATGCGGGGAGCTTTGCCTAATCCGGAGGCAACTATATTGTTGCTGGGATATGTTGCTATGACAAGAAGTGCATACCAAAGAAAGTTACCGAAAATAAATTATGAAACGGAAAAATTACAATGGGAAGAATGAATGGAAGTTCGCTCCGGCTACGCCTCCGCTTCACTTCCATTCATTAAAAAAAAATTAAAAAATGAATAACTTTGCTTTTAGTTTAAGAGCTCATTACACACAAAAAGGGATACTACCTAGCCCTGCACGTTGGCAACAATATTTATAAAAGCAATTTGACATGTCAGTAATAGATAATTTTATAAAACGTTACAATAAGGAATTTGATTTTTATCAAAAGCTATCCTTTATTATAGCTACAAAGATTGAAGATGAATTGGCAAAACGTGGCATTAAAGCAATTGTAACACATAGAGCTAAAAAGCCAGATAGACTAAAAGAAAAATTAAACAAACGAATTGAAGATAAAAAATATAAAACTGTTAATGACATTTATAAGGATATTATTGACTTAGCAGGAATAAGAGTATCATTATATTTCCCGTCGGAAAGAGATATACTTGATGAAATAATAAAAGAATTATTTAGAGTAGTACAGAAGAAAAAATTTCCGAACACAACTCATTCACCAAAATATGAAAAAAGATTCTCTGGTTATTGGGCAACACATTATAGAATTAAATTAAAACCAGAAAAAACAACTCAAAGGTATAATACACCCCAAAAACTGGACAACGAGTTAAGTTAGAAAAATTGATTAAACTTGTTGTTATGAAAAAGAGAAAAAAGTACACATCAAGGTTCAAAACGAAAGTAGTATTGGAAGCCCTGCAGGAAAGAGAAACGATTCAGGAACTGGGGAGGAAATACGGATTACACCCGAATCAGATTTCTACCTGGAAGAGCCAGTTTTTATCATCAGCATCATCGGTATTTGAAAAGGGTACTAAGAAAGAAGATGTTGAAAAAGAGAAAGAAGCCCTGTTTAAGAAAGTAGGCCAACTGCAAATGGAAGTTGACTTCTTAAAAAAAGTGTTGGGGAAATAGCCGGAAAAGCGAAACTTCAAAAAGTGAACAGGAAAGAAGAAATAAGCGTCAAACGGCAATGCGAACTTTTAGAAGTAAACCGCAGCAGCTTCTACTATGTTCCCCGACAAGAGGGTTCTTACAATCAGGAACTGATGAAGCTGATAGACAAGCAATACATGAAAACACCTTTTTATGGAGTCATGCGCATGACCACCTATCTGCGAAACATAGGGTATCCGGTCAATGCCAAACGCGTACGACGATTGTACCGGCTTATGGATTTGCAAGCCATCGGCCCACGTCCAAATACGAGCAAGCCCCATAAGGGGGAAGGCCATACGGTATTTCCCTATTTGTTGCGGAATTTAGAAATAACCCATTCCAACCAGGTCTGGGCGATGGATATTACCTATGTTCCCGTTGGCAACGGTTATATGTACCTTTTTGCCATCATAGACCTTTACAGCAGGTATATCGTAGGGTGGTCATTGTCGAATACCATGACAACCCAATGGTGCAAACAGACTTTGGAGCAAGCCATAAAGGATCATGGCAAACCTAAAATGATTAATACCGATCAGGGAAGCCAGTTTACAGCAACAGAATTTACGGAGTTTGTAACCGGTAAGGGGATTACTTTCAGTATGGATGGTAAAGGTCGAGCCATAGATAATATTTTTATAGAGAGGTTTTGGAGAAACATAAAATACGAAAAGTTATATTTGGAACCATCGGAAGACGGACTGGAATTATATGAGAAAATTAAAGATTACATAGAGTTCTACAACACGCAAAGACCCCATCAGTCATTAGCGTATAAAATGCCTGTAAAAGTGTTCAAACAGGCTGCTTAGGTTTTCTTTTAATATGATTAAACGAAGAAAGAAAATCTAATTTATTTTTGTAAAAGAGTTGTCTAAAGATGGGGAGTAGTTAACTAATTTGTTTTTTGTCAACAGTATACGAATACCCACCTTTTATGTAACTGTCAATTTTACCAATTGAGCCACAGTAGTGGTCTAATCCCAACATTATTGTTGCAGGTTTCCTTATTTCTCCGTGAATTTGCCAAAAGTGTTTCTTGTGCTGTTTTTTATTTGAAATTCTTTTTAATCGCCTTACGCTATAAACATCTTCACTACTGTATTCAAAAATTGGCGTATTTATATCATTTCTTTCCAATATTGTATTTATGAATGCATAATCATAGTTCGTTGTTAAATAGTGCTGAACATCTAAATCATACATTTCATTATAGAATCTATGTGTTCCGATACTTTTCATTAAATCAGCAATATTTTTCTTTACTTCAAATTCATCATAAAGTATGTCTTTATGGATGCTTGGTTTCTCAAGTATAATTCTCTCATAGGTCATTGTATTTGGCAATGTGTCATCATCAAACATTCTTAAACCTTTTATTTTTTTAAGAATATCATCCCAAGAAATATTACTTGCTGAAAGTCTATTTATTCCATTTCCAAAGAATATTGTATTTTCCATTAATCTTGTTTTTGTTTGCAAATTGGTTTTGCTATCCTATTTTTTTAATATCCGATTAAAGTTAAGTCGTATGGAAGTTGAAATCTTGAATGATTGTAAATCGTGTCTATTAAATTTCTTGCGTTTTCATAATCTCGACTAATAAGGTCTTTTCCTTTTGATTTGTATTTATAGGTTTGTGGTACAGCTAGTATTAAATGTTCTAACTCTACCATTACTAGGCTTTGAACAATATCTCTATAAACGGCATTCCCCATCCAGGCTCTTCCAGCTTCTACTTCAAGACCGCATTTCCAATCATTGTGAAATCCGTCAATTTCATATTTTACAGTTGCCTGAGCATTTTCACCAAAAAATACAGGTCTATAAATTTTCTCATCTTTCTTTTTACCTTTCTCAATTTCAAAACCAATTTGCTCAAGGTCATTTCTTACTATGGATAAAACTGTATCGCTATCAAGCCCTTTGGGTAATTCTACTGTTGAAATATTTTTGTAGTGCTTTTCAAAAACCTTTACCACTTCCAGTGAAAAGTCTTTTGGTTTTATTGTTCTTGGGAATGTTGCAAATCTAATTTTTGTCATTATTTTTTTGTCTTTAAGCTTGCCCATAACGGGTGCGGCTATGGTGCGTGCCGCAATTGGTTTTCAAAATTTTCTCTGTTTACAAATATTCTCAAATTTACGATTTATTTTCAATTTAAGTACAATTTGCGGCATGCACTATGAGCCGCTGTTAGGTAGCGTATTTTCTTAATTCATGATTCTTATCTCTTAAAAATTCATTTATTAGTTTTATATATTTTGGTAATTTGCTAAAATCTGAACTGTTTTCCATTGGTATTAGAATTACCTTAATTCCTAAATCGTACAGATAATTATAAAACAACTCTTTAATTTTATCATCCTTATTGGGGTCATTAAATATAAATGCGTAATGCATATTCTTTGTTTGCCCCCTACTAATCCTTAATAGTTTCACCAGATTTATATCTGTAAATGATGTTCCAATAAATAAGCATGTACTTTGATTGAATTCATTTAATTGTATGAGATTTGTCCAAGAATAAGGTTTAGAAAATTCTTCAATGTATTCACTCTCTGTGAAAATTATTTTTGTTTTTTCACCTCCCTCAATCGGTAAAATTCCATGTGGATGAATTACAACCTTACCATCATCTTTTTTGAATGGTTTAAATACGATAGACTTACACTTGATTCCTTTGGCTTTTAATTGTTTTTCCAGTAAATCGTCATAATTACTTGTAAGCACTGTATTTATATATTCTGAAGAGAATAATTCGGTAATCTCAGAAATGAGAGTTGACGGTTTTAAGTCATGTTGATAGTACAACAATTTTCTAACTAAGTAAATCCAGTCTATTGGACGAATCCTGCTTTTTATTTGTTCTGCAATATTAATAGGATTCTCTTTTGCTAATATTTTTGATAAGTTCTTTGATTCATTACTCCAAAAAAAGTTTTCCCAAAAAGCAATAGATAGGTTTTTTGGAATCTTATCATTTCCGTTGTCTTCCGAAAATTCCCAATGATAAAAAAAGGTTGAACAAATCTGCTCGATTAATTGATTCCAAGTTGGTATTCCAGATGATGCAGATACTCCTGCACCAAGATAAAGTGTGGTTTTCTTCTTTGATATTTCCTTAAGCAATTGTATAAATGCAGATGCACTTCGATTATCTAATTCCTTAAGTGATTTTGTGTCAATCATTTTTCCTTAATATGCTACCTAACGGTGTGGCTATGCGATGTGCCGCTTTTTTATTGTTTAATTTTCGTATTTACAATTTTCTTCATTTAATGCTTAATCGATTTATTTACAATAGATTGCGGCATAACGCATAGGTGTTGTTGGCGTTAGTTATTTCTTTCCACCTTTTGTTTTTGGTTCAACACCTTCATTCAGTTGTATTCTGTCTTCTTTCGGAACTGACGGAATTACTCTTTTCTTTTTCACGTCAGAAGAAGTTGTTGTTTCTTTTTTGTCTTTTTCTCCCATTGTAAAATTATTTTAATTATTAATGAAAATATTGCCAAACAATAGTAATATTGAAAATGCTATTGCTATAATTGTAATAATTAATCCGCTATTAAATCTAATATTTTGTTTTTCTGAAATAATCTCATTATCTCTAAATGAGTCTCTTTTTGCTCCAATTTCATATAATAGAATATCTTCATAATTTTTATTGACAAGGTCATCAAATTTCTCAGGCCTAAATCCTTGGTCAAGTGGTCTTGAACGTAAAACTCGAATCATTATAAAAAGAGAGATTCCAAAAAGGATTAGTGGTATTACTGAAAGAATTTGAATAATTGAAGAAGATTTTTCAATTATAAAAATAAATACAGGTAAAAAAATCGCTGAAATACCTATAATGCTTCCTGCTTTGGTATGATTTGACCGATATGATTCAATTTGTCGATCTAATAATTCTTTCGCTTTCTCTGCAAGGAATTCTAAGTCTTTCATTTTCTTATTTTTTAGCGGGAATTAACATTTTGTTTTTTAATAGTTTATGCAAAAACTTAAAAGGTAAATATTCAATTTTATCAAATGTATGCGTTATTGGATTAAAGGTCTTACATTTACAAACACAAACGATTTCATTTTTTCCATTCCTGAGGTCAAATTTTTTACTTGCTTTTCTTTTTCCATTATCATTTATTACCTTTTCAAGTTTCCATTTATCATTGATTCACTATCAACATAGAACAAATTATCATCATAATGATACATGTTTTCAACGTTTAGCCAATCTTAAAAATATGAAAATCTCTCTTTTTGTTCATCAATAAAAAGTTCAACACAATGTTTTAAACTTACAGTGCTTGTCCCAAAGTTTATGTCGATCGAATTTATATTTTCCATTATTTCAGTTTTTTTCTAATTAACGCCAACGTGCAGGGCTATGCGATGTGCCGCGATTTGGTTTTCATAATTTTTCTGTTTGTAAACATTCTCAAATTTACGATTTATTTTCAGTTTAAGTACAATTTGCGGCATGAAGCATAGCCGATGTTAGGCATTGTTACTCTTTCAATATCAATATTTTTCCAACATCCGTCATGTACATTGCATTAATATATTTTTGAAATGTTTTATCATAAGTCTTATGGCAATTGATTTTATTACCTTTTGTTATTATTCTTTTTCCTACAATTTCAAACAAGTTTTTTTGCGGAACTAAAAAATCATTATTGGGAAAATCTTTAAAATCAATAGCAAAGTCTTGTAGTCTTATTACTGCAATTTTATTTTGTCCAATATCAAAAATATTATAATCAATACCACTGTCAGTTATTGCTTTACAGTGCTTTGAAATAATTCTTGTAACAGGATATTTATTCGCTTTCAAAATTCTAGTATAGAATCTATTGAGTCGCCATGCAGGAAGTCTTTTTTGAAAGTGTAAATATGTTATGGATATAATTAACCAAAGAGGCAATACTGTCAAAAGTTTAAGAATGATGGAAAAACTGTAGTCTTCGTATAAATAAATTAGAAACAAGATTCCCAGTTCAATAATTGTCAATAAAAAAACTGTATATTTTTTATACTTAATATCAAGAATCTTCTTTGTCTCATTAAGCCGATTTATTAATATGTTCCGATTCTCTTTATTAAGTTCTATGTATTCGGTTTGTATCATTTCATTTAATAATGCCTAACGGGTGCGGCTATGGTGCGTGCCGCAATTGGTTTTCATAATCTTCTCTGTTTACAAATATTCTCAAATTTACAATTAATTTTCAAATTCAGCACAATTTGCGGCATGCACTATGAGCCGCTGTTAGCTGAACGTGTCCCAACGGCAGTACGGAAACCTACAGAAGGCGGCGGAAGTATTTTTGCAACATCATTTCCCAGGTTTTCGTTTATGAATGAGCATCTTCCCTATTTTGAATGAAAATTTTTCAAACAACGCATAATTGATTTCAACCTGCAAAAATGATTACGCCGCCTTACTCCTGCCCTTGCGTGCGAAATCCCGAAACGAAGAATCCGGAAGAACTCGACCTTCCGTCACGCAAGCCATTTCCCCAAATTGTTCTGTGGCCTGAGCAGCTTGCTGCAACGTAAACATCTTGTTTACAGATGTGTCTTATGAAAATTAATTTTTCAAAAGCAAGCTGCGCAAGACAGCCCCAAAGAACGAATGATTGCCCGCCGGTGGGCATGACTGCTAACGGGTGCGGCTATGGTGCGTGCCGCATTTGGTTTTCATAATCTTTCTGTTTACAAATATTCTCAAATTTACAATTAATTTTCAAATTCAGCACAATTTGCGGCATGCACTATGAGCCGCTGTTAGCTGAACGTGTCCCAACGGCAGTACGGAAACCAGCAGAAGGCGGCGGAAGTATTTTTGCAACATCATTTCCCAGGTTTTCGTTTATGAATGAACATCTTCCCTATTTTGAATGAAAATTTTTCAAACAACGCATAATTGATTTCAACCTGCAAAAATGATTACGCCGCCTTACTCCTGCCCTTGCGTGCGAAATCCCGAAACAAAATATTCTGAAGAACTCGACCTTCCGTCACGCAAGCCATTTCCCCAAATTGTTCTGCGGCCAGAGCAGCTTGCTACAACGTAAACATCTTGTTTACAGATGTGTCTTATGAAAACTAATTTTTCTAATAGCAAGCTGCGCAAGACAGCCCCAAAGAACGAATGATTGCCCGCCGGTGGGCATGACTGCTAACGGGTGCGGCTATGGTGCGTGCCGCAATTGGTTTTCATAATCTTCTCTGTTTACAAATATTTCAAATTTACGATTTATTTTCAATTTTAGTACAATTTGCGGCATGCACTATGAGCCGCTGTTGGCTGAACGTGTCCCAACGGCAGTACGGAAACCAGCAGAAGGCGGCGGAAGTATTTTTGCAACATCATTTCCCAGATTTTCGTTTATGAATGAACATCTTCCCTATTTTGAATGAAAATTTTCCAAACAACGCATAATTGATTTCAACCTGCAAAAATGATTACGCCGCCTTACTCCTGCCCTTGCGTGCGAAATCCCGAAACGAAGAATCCGGAAGAACTCGACCTTCCGTCACGCAAGCCATTTCCCAAAATTGTCCTGTGGCCTGAGCAGCTTGCTGCAACGTAAACATCTTGTTTACAGATGTGTCTTATGAAAACTAATTTTTCAAAAGCAAGCTGCGCAAGACAGCCCCAAAGAACGAATGATTACCCGCCGGTGGGCATGACTGCCAACGTGTGTAGCTATGCGATGTGCCGCAATTTTGTTGATTTATCTTTCTGTTTTACAATTATATTCGTTTACTGATTAATCATCTTATTTAAAATACACTGCGGCATAACGCATAGGTGTTGTTGGCAATAGTGTTTCCTAATATTTTAAGTCTCTAAAAACATTGTTAAGTTCACTAAACTGCAATCTATTAAATTTGGCATTTGGTAAGTAAAGAGTTCCTTTTAGTTGATATAAATCTTGAAAAGAGCTCGTTTGTAAATATTTTTTTAATATTTCTATTGCTTTTCCCCGAGTTACAGTAACCGTTTGTTTTAAATTTTCTTTTAATTTCCCATCATAAGCAACATTAGGATTAAATGATTTCCTTACAATTGGAATTGATGTTACTGTTATCTTATTAATACTTGTTTCTGCAAATGACTGAAAAACAACATATACAATATCTCTTTTAACCTGTTCTTTCATGTTTGCAATACTTTCTTGTGTCAAGAATTCTGTTGATACTCTTATATGTAAAGGTTCGCCTTTTTTAGATATCTTCTTTAAACATTCCCCCTTAAAGTCTTGGGCATCTCTTAACATGTCCATGACAGTTTTATATTTTGGAAACTTTAATTCTTTTTTTGTATAGCCTTCTGCAGGTTTATCTTCGCCTAATATTTCTACATTTAAATGTGGTGTAAAATTTGCGATTGCCCATGCTCCATTTCCACCTTTATCCGGTAATAATTCAGGAAGATAAAATGAAATCCATAATTTATCATAATTTTTTCTGCTTTTTCGTAATTCTTTTGCCAGTTTAGTTAATTCATTTTTCGTGATTTTTTTATCTAATTTTATTTGCAATCGACAAACATTATTATTCGTTTGCTCTTTTAATATTTCGTAGTTATTATTACTACTGCATGAAAAAAGTGTAAAAATTAAAGTGAGAAAAATAAAATACCGTTTCATAATTATTGTTTTTTTTATCCTTTTCTTTACATTATTGCCAACGGTGTGGCTATGCGATGTGCCGCTTTTTTATTGTTTAATTTTCGTATTTACAATTTTCTTCATTTAATGCTTAATCGATTTATTTACAACAGATTGCGGCATAACGCATAGGTGTTGTTGTAAGCAGTACTTTCTATTCATCTTCTAACCAATTAGTCTCTATATTCAAAATTTCGCCTATTGATTTACCTTGATTTATATTAATCTTATCATTCTTAGCATATTGATATGTCATTTCGAAATGACTAAAATCTAAGTCATGATTTGAGAAAGGATGTTTAATAAACCAATACTTAGAAACTGGTATATTGAACTCCATTGCATAAGTTATCAATATTCCACTAACATTCTGAAAGATTGGCCCGTTATCGCTAAAAAATAGACCATCTTTCTGTCTCACGAGTTTTTCATCTTTATTATTTGGGTCATTCGACCATGATAATGCGATAGAACCCCAGACAGCATTCCCAACGTCATATTCACCACTAAACCTAGAACCGATTGCGTTTATACAAATTATATATGGCTTATCTAATTTCCCATATCTCTTGGCTTTTTTTGAAAATGAGTTTTTAATTGAATCTTCCGCTCCTCCCCAATAGACTTCAAAAGGATAAGCTCCAATTGGCATGCCACCTTTATCTCTGTATTCCGGGTCTTTAGGTATTAAAGAAACAACCAATTTTAAGTTAATATCTTCAATTTGTATTCGAGGACTACCATCAAAGCCAAAATTTTGTATGAGTTCTGTAACTTTATCTGGGTCAATTTTTTTTAATTCACTTTCAATACTTGATATAATTTTTTTTGTTGAAGGCTGTCTTTCATTTTTTAAAATTAATTTTTCAATTCTTAAAAAGAAGTTTGGCGATTTGATTTTATTCAAAGAATCATATATTTGATTTATTCGTCTTTGGTGTGCCTCTTGTTTAATTGTTTTATCTCTTGCTTCTTTTGCTTCAAGGTAAAATTCAATATCATCTTTTTTTAATAGAAAATCTGGTCTTTTGTTTGAACTTGGTACTTTGGGATGAATAATTATTGCAAATCCTTGATTTTTAAATAATGAGAAAATAAATAACTCATAAAACGCGCTTGAGAAAGTTTTTTTAAACCTACTTTTCAATTCATGTTTTTCGGTTTCTGGATAGCATTCAAACCATTCATTTAAAACATCACGAACCTTTGATACATCTTTCCTCGCAGAACGGTCATAATAATCATATAAATTTTCATTATGTAATGCTGGTTCCAGATGAGTCCTATTTTTCTTTTCAAAAAGTATCATTAAGAGTTTTTTTGTATATCGTACCCGTATTGCTTACAACGGGTGCGGCTATGGTGCGTGCCGCGATTGGTTTTCATAATCTTCTCTGTTTACAAATATTCTCAAATTTACAATTAATTTTCAAATTCAGCACAATTTGCGGCATGCACTATGAGCCGCTGTTAGCTGAACGTGTCCCAGCGGCAGTACGGAAACCTGGCAGAAGGCGGCGGAAGTATTTTTGCAACATCATTTCCCAGATTTTCGTTTATGAATGAACATCTTCCCTATTTTGAATGAAAATTTTTCAAACAACGCATAATTGATTTCAACCTGCAAAAATGATTACGCCGCCTTACTCCTGCCCTTGCGTGCGAAATCCCGAAACGAAGAATCCGGAAGAACTCGACCTTCTGTCACGCAAGCCATTTCCCCAAATTGTCCTGCGGCCTGAGCAGCTTGCTGCAACGTAAACATCTTGTTTACAGATGTGTCTTATGAAAACTAATTTTTCAAAAGCAAGCTGCGCAAGACAGCCTCAAAGAACGAATGATTGCCCGCCGGTGGGCATGACTGCTAACGGTTAGGCATATGAGGCGGTGGGCGTTTTAATGCTCAAATCTTTCAGTTTACCATACCGTTTATTTGTATTTATAATATTTGTTTAACTAATTACCGCCCAATGACTTATATGCTTTGTTGGGGGTATGTGCTTTAAATTCATTATGTTTTTTTGAATAGCCGATCTTAATCTTTTTTATGTTTATTATAAATATTGTTTCAAAAGTTTTTGAAGTTCTGTCTTATCGGGTAAATATAATTTGTATTCATTTGGAAAGATTTGTTTATTGTCTTTTGGCAAAGTGTATTCAATAACAAAATCATCTTTTTCTTTGCATAGAATTATTCCTATTGTCGGATTTTCGCTTTCAGTTTTAATTTCTCTATCGTAATAGTTCACATACATCTGCATTTGTCCTATGTCTTGATGTTTTAACTTCCCTATTTTTAAGTCTATGAGCACAAAACAACGAAGCAGGCGATTATAAAAAACCAAGTCTATATAAAAGTGCTCTGTTCCTGAAGATATACGCTGTTGGCGTGCTACAAATGTAAACCCTTTGCCTAATTCTAATAAAAATTCTCCGAGATTGTTGATTATGGCTGTTTCCAATTCATTTTCCGAATATGAACTGTCTTGTTTTATGTTTAAGAATTCAAGAACCAATGGGTCTTTTAACAGGTCTTGTTCGGTACTTATAATTTGCCCTTTTTCAGACAATTCTTTTACTGCTTTTCTATTCGTGCTTAAAACCAGTCTTTCAAAAAGAGATGAGTTTATTTGCCTGTCTAATTCCCTCTCTGACCACTTGTTTTCTGCTGTTTCTATAATGTAGAAATTCCTTTCGTCTTCATTCT
Organism: Candidatus Sulfidibacterium hydrothermale; assembly: GCF_020149915.1. Classification (GTDB taxonomy): domain Bacteria; phylum Bacteroidota; class Bacteroidia; order Bacteroidales; family F082; genus Sulfidibacterium; species Sulfidibacterium hydrothermale. The sequence goes on along the minus strand of NZ_CP083760.1, from coordinate 2,002,042 downwards.
TTATGCTTAAAAGTCTGACAAAATGGGACCATGTAAGATGATGGATGGAAGTAATCAATTTTTCATTAAACAAATTTACATCTTCCTTTTCTGATTTTGCAGAAGGTGTCTGCAATTTTTGATTGTCAGATTTTGCAAACACTGTCTGCAAAATTGGAAACTCAATATAAAACTGTTTCATATAGTACAGGTTTCGCCAAGAATATCCTTTGCCAAACCTACTTGTCAAATCTACAGATAAACGTTTTAATAATTGAGTGCCATACACAGCTCTATCTTTCCCACCTTGTTCGTATTCGACAATAAACTGACCAATATGCCAATAGGTAACAACCATCGTATTGTTGATCGTTTTTACGATGTTATTTTTAGCATTAGATAATAGTTGAGAAATAACAGAAAATAAATTATCATACTGTCGTAATTCTGGTTTTTTTGATGGCATAAAATCTACTTTTTAATTTCTATCAAAAATACAATAAATTCACAGCGTGAATAATAAAACAAACCTGCTTGATTTCAGATCTTCTTCTGATTTCTTTTGAACAATAATCAATTTTCTATATGTGACGAATAACTCTTTGGGTGACTTCTCTCGCATTACCCCCAACGGGTGCGGCTATGGTGCGTGCCGCAATTGGTTTTCAAAATTTTCTCTGTTTACAAATATTCTCAAATTTACAATTAATTTTCTATTCAGTACAATTTGCGGCATGAAGCATAGCCTGATGTTGTAGCCAGTTTTTCTTTATTTTTCTTTTCTTCTAATTAATTCTTCTTCTGCCATTTTTTGAACTTCAATCGTTAATGTCGTATTTCCATTGACTATATTTTTTAATTCATTATCCGTTTTGCTTTTTAAAATTTTATTCCAATCATATTTTCCTTTGTACAGATTCTTAAAGTTTAAAGTTTTAACAAAAACTTGTCGGTGAAGATATAGCCGAATAATGATATGAAATATTCCTAAGACTAAGACAGATAATGGTACAAATCCATACGTCGCAATATTTAATGAAAAAAATAGCATAGGTAATATACTGGCCATAAGAGCTGTAAACAGTGAAATGACTCCGTAAGTATAATCTACAGAATAAACAATATCATTGTTTATTGAAAAATACAATTCTGCTTTCCTACAAAATCCAGCCCATAAAGTCATAATACTATTTTGAAAAAGTTCAGGAAATGATCCTTTGATAATGAGTTTGTCACTTTCTCTTTCAACCTTACGGTAATGAGTTCCACTAATATTCGTCAAAAACAAATCAATAATATCTTCCTTTCTCTTGTTCTGAACTTTTTTCCTATATGTTTTAGTAAACAGTGTTTTCAATTTATATTTCTTACAATATTCTACTCTTTCTCAAATGTTTATTAAAATACTCATACCAAATTGGCTACAACGTGCAGGGCTATGCGATGTGCCGCAATTTGGTTTTCATAATTTTTCTGTTTGTAAATATTCTCAAATTTACGATTTATTTTCAGTTTAAGTACAATTTGCGGCATGAAGCATAGCCGATGTTGGCATTTCGTTAATTATTCTACAAGCTATTGTTGCTCTAGATATTTTAAATCTTTATAAATGTAATTCAAGAATATCTTATCTTCTGCTTGGTATTATTCAAGGTTAAATTCTTTTTCTAATTTTTTTACCTGATATTTTATTTTCACAATATTGCAAAATAACTCAATAGCACATTTTTTAATTTACTAAATATATTCCCTTGGGCCTCTTTATATTTTTTCTTAGGGACATATATGCTTTCCTCTAAGGAATTTATAAAAATATAGAGTTAAAGCTTGGTCTAAAATTTCAATGTCATATTTATTCACTCTAATTGCCTATTTTTAAGAGTTATTAGAAATTAATCCGTAATAAAAGCATTCCAATAAAAAGACCAATTGCAAACCAAATCATTTTATGCGTCGTACTTATAGGAATATTTCCTTCGTAAATTTTTTCATTATTTCTTACAATGGTTAATTTAATTTTATTCCAACAAAATAATTGACATCTAGAGATAACTTTAAAATTATCATGTCCTATTTTAAACTTATGTGTAGTGCCTAAACACGAAATTTTCTTTGAAACTTCTTTTCCATTATAAATAATTTTCTCAATACCAAGAAGAGAGTTATGAAACTCTATTTTATCTTGATTGATTTCAATTTCGCCATATTTCATCTTTAACTGTATTTTGGTTAACTATTTTTATTACCTATTTAAGTATCTTTTTCTTAATGAATGCCAACGGTTTGAATATGGTGCGTGCCGCAGTTTGAAACGATTATTTTTCAAATTACAACAATCTTTATTTTGTGTACTAACTTTCCTATTTACAACTAATCGCGGCATGCACTATATTTTTTGTTGTGCCCAGTATTTTATATTTTTTTCTTTCTATATTGTTCTATTTGCACAGAAATAACTCTATATAATTTATTAATTGGAAGAAGTTTAATGTATAATTCTTCATCTAATAAAATCTGTGTAATAATTTCATTTTTTGTGTCTCCTTTAGGTATTTTTGTTAAATTATTTTGTTTAAGTTTAATATCAATATCATCATAAACAATATTACCATGTTTGTCAAAAAAAGGTATTTTCCCATTTTCTCTATAAAAATCAAAATTTGGATCTTGATCATTTTTAATAAATTCATTAAAAATATCTTGATCTTTGGGTAGAAAGTATTGAAAACGATATTCTATTGGAGTATAAGTCTGACTCATTAATTCTCTGATATTGTAAACTTCGAAAGATTTTTTAGTAATATCATTTTTTCCTACAAGTAGGTTTTCAGGTAAGAATGAAGAAGAATCACTCATTTTAATACCAAGAGAAAATATATTAAAAAGATTGACAAAACAAATTAGTCCCAAATTGGGAGATTCGAATAATATTAAATAATGGTTATTGTTTTCAAATTCTATTAAATGAGAAAATGGCTCTAAAATCTGATTATTTAAACCATCACCAAAAAATGTGATATCTTTATATAGGTTTTCAAAATCTGCTTCTTTAAGTAATTTTGAAATTTTAATCGCAGTTGAATCGTTAAAATATTCTGGAATCTGGTCAATAGTAAATTCATATGCAATTTTTAATATTGCTAACTTAAAATCTTTAATATCTATTTTCAAAGAAGCATGAATCCATGGTCGATTTTCTTTTTCTTTTACTTGTTCAATCCTAACTTGTTCTTTTGGAATTCCATTTCTTTTAAGAAATTTATTAATGATTTCATCTTTTTTATGTTCGTCTTTAATATCTAAAGTAATAGTAAAAGTTTCAGCAAAAGTCTTAGGAATATTTGGTAATAATCGAGGTTCAAAATTTCCTTCGCTATCAAGTTCTAATCTAATTTTCTGTTCTGGATTATCTTTTAAAAAAAGTGTTCCTGAGAATGGATTGGGGATTTTACCAGATTTACCTTTTATACCTAATAAATGTCTTTGGAACTCAATGAATTTATGATTAGTTAATTTGTTGTCTATTAATGTTCCTAATCTGCTATTACAGTCTGTGCATACTGTATTAATGTGATAATATCCTTGAATTGAATCAGGAATAACATGTTCATCATTAAATTCTGTTTTGTTTTCTCTGCAAATTATACATTTCATCATTTTTCTTATTTTTATTGGGCACAACGGTTATGTATATGAGGCGTTGGGCGTTTTAATGCTAAATCTTTCAGTTTACCATGCTGTTTATTAATACTTATATTGTTTATTTAACTAATTGCCGCCCAATGACTTATATGCTTTGTTGTGCTTTCGTGCTTTAACTTATTCATCTTTATTTCTTTCAAATACCGCAATTTTTTTTGCTAATGTAGTTCCCCTGCAGTCTTTCGGTTTACTAAATAAGTTAATATGAGAGTCATTATAAATTTGTTGTTTACTTGTACATGCAGATTTTAGGAAAGGATTCTTCCTTAAATCTTTGTTCACCCGTGAATTAATCCATTTTTCGGAAATTCCTAAACCTATATACCTCGCAAAAAATAAATACCAAGATAATTCGAATATGGATTGCTTATCATTTGCTTTAATAATTTCAGATTTAACCAATTCTTTAATTATCTCTTTTAATTTGAATTCAGTTCGATATTTTAGATATATAAATTCAATCACAGATAAAATATGACAGAGTATCTTTTCAGATTCTCTCTTTACAAGAACAAGAAGACTCAAAGTTTTTAATATCTCTTTTCTTCTTAAAGATTCCTTCGTGGAAAACTGAATTTTTAAATCATAGTCATTGTTAAATAATTCACTAAAAAACTTTTCAAGAATGCTAGTCCCAGGATATTCCTTATGAATATCAAGGACAGTCAATAATGTAAGTTCAAAAGTTTTAAAAGAAATCCTTTCTTTATCTTTTATGCTGTATTGCTGGTACGCTCTATCATGTTGTCGGTAAAGTCCATTCGGAAGCTCAAGTATCTTGGTTTTGCTTTCATTTATAAGTAAATTAAATTGTGTTAGTTCTTCTGCTAAAACTTTTAATATTTCTTTTGCATCTGATTCTGTATTACACAAAATTCGATAATCATCTTTAAATCTAGTTGCAATAAAGTCTTTATCTTTTAATTTCTGAGAAATCTTTAAGTCAATACTACTTAAAATTATTTCGGCTATTAAATCACTTACCGCTGAACCAACTGGAATACCATTTGTTCTCCCATTATTAGCGTATTGAACAAGCTTATCTATTTTGTTCCCAGTAAGTGTACAAGTTTTATCTTTAAAAGCCGTTTCCTGCCCATGTAATGCCCAACCAATACTATGAGTGTAAATTGAGTTATAAAAATTTGTTATATCTGAGCGTACAATTAAATTATATTTATGTGCTTCAGCAACCAAATCTTTTTCTGCCATTGTAATCCACTCATAGATCATTCTTCCTGAACGTAATGGACTTAATTCTCCTCTCGCTCCATCATTTACTGGAATTGGAAAACTATAAGAGAAAATCTTTAAATCTTCATGAAAAATATGATTAATAATATTATCCCAATCATCCATTAGCCAATAAACAATATCATGGTAATTATGTGGGTGTTGGATTCCAAAAATACGAGAAGTTAAAAGAGATTTTGGATAAGAAATATTAATTAATTTACGTCTTGGCGGGTTTGCTAAATTGTTAATGTAAACATTTTCTTGTAATTCAAAATCTTTTACTCTGAAAGATGGTGGAACAACATACTGCTCTGGATAATATCCTTCATTTAAAAGCCAATTAGCAATCAAATCTTCATTAATTAGCTTTATAAGCTTTTCTGTTTTACGAAAATGTTTTTCAATCAAGCTCATATTATTCCAGTATTTTTCTTAGCATGAAGCACAACGGGTGCGGCTATGGTGCGTGCCGCAATTGGTTTTCATAATCTTTCTGTTTACAAATATTCTCAAATTTACGATTTATTTTCAATTTTAGCACAATTTGCGGCATGCACTATGAGCCGCTGTTAGGCGTTCGTTTTTATTTGATCCATGCTTTAATTTTTATGTCTAATTTTTCTGTTAATTCTTTATTAGTTTCGTAAATTATATGAGGGAAATGATTAGTGTCAAAATGTGATTTAGAAAACCAATCTTTATGACAAGTATAAATAACAGGTTTCCCTAATCCAACAGCAAATCCACTTTCAAAATACACACCATCTTTTTGTTGACTAAAATCTGCTATACAAAATTTACAACTTTTAATGGCAAAAATTATAGCATCATTAATTGTTTGTGAACTTTCTATTAGCTGCTCATCAATTATTACTGGTTCAAAATCATTTTTCAAAATAGCATCTTTTATAGCATCTCGAGTTTCTTTCATTTGAGGGTCAAAGGACATAGCTACAAAACATTTATTTGATAAGTTCCCTTGTTCCATTAGATTCAAATAATAGTTAAGACCTTTAAATGTAATTTGAAAATCTATAGGATATTCTGTATCGTTTAAAAAATGACATTCAATTAAGCCTTGATAATCCAATTCTTTGAGGTAATATATGCATTCGTCTGCAGATTTAAAAAAATGCTTGTAATAAAACTCTGGCTTTTTAACAACCTTGCTGATGTCAACGATTTCTCCATCAAAATTCTGTAATTGATATAATGTTTTTAATAGGTTGTCTATTTTTTCTTTAGGGGTTTTAGGATAAATTATTTTCTTTAGTTTTTCTTCTAAGTCATCTAAAATCAAAGTAAAACAGTATTCTTCATCATAATTTGCAGCAGAAAGCTGTTTGTTTAAAATAGCACCGGCAATTAAATGTTTATTTTTTTTAAATTTTTCATCTTCTACAAGTATGTCAAATCTTATACCATGTTTAATAACATAGCTTTCGTCATTTACAATTATCCTATATGAGGTAGAATCAATTCTATCTGCTTCAAGATTGGTTATTGGACATACCATTTAAAACATTTTTTAGTTATTATTTTATTTATTTATAAAATGACGCCTAACGGGTGCGGCTATGGTGCGTGCCGCAATTGGTTTTCAAAATTTTCTCTGTTTACAAATATTCTCAAATTTACAATTAATTTTCAAATTCAGCACAATTTGCGGCATGCACTATGAGCCGCTGTTGGCTGAACGTGTCCCAACGGCAGTACGGAAACCTGCAGAAGGCGGCGGAAGTATTTTTGCAACATCATTTCCCAGGTTTTCGTTTATGAATGAATATCTTCTCTATTTTGAATAAAAATCTTTCAAACAACGCATAATTGATTTCAACCTGCAAAAATGATTACGCCGCCTTACTCCTGCCCTTGCGTGCGAAATCCCGAAACAAAATATTCTGAAGAACTCGACCTTCCGTCACGCAAGCCATTTCCCCAAATTGTTCTGTGGCCTGAGCAGCTTGCTGCAACGTAAACATCTTGTTTACAGATGTGTCTTATGAAAATTAATTTTTCAAAAGCAAGCTGCGCAAGACAACCTCAAAGAACGAATGATTGCCCGCCGGTGGGCATGACTGCCAACGTGCAGGGCTATGCTGCGTGGTGCATTTTTATTGTTTAATTTTTCAATTTACAAACATGTTTTAATCAAAGTTAATACATTTATTTACAGTTATTTGCACCATGCAGTATAGCTGATGTTGGCTGCTGGCATTTTTAAAAATCAAACTCGTTTTTTGGAATTAATGATTTTAATCTTTTTGTCAATTCTATTTTAAATTCATCAAATCCTTCTCCATTTGGTAAGTATTTCAGTACTCTATGATGTCTTAAATCAGCAGGAACATCGCTTATTGATTGTGTTATTGGTATTACAGTTTTCCCTAAAGTATGTGCAATTCCAACTTCATAAAAGACATTGGGATTTTTACCCGTGAAGTCCGCAACTACAATTTTTGAAGTAAAGATTAATTCAAAAATATCTTGAATAAAAGTTGAATTCACCCATATGTCATTCGCTTTTAAACAGTCTAAACCAACATTAGTACAAGAACTTTTAATTTGTTCAAATGTTTTGGTAAATTCTTTGCTAAATGGCATCATCACAGCCACCAATTTTTCATTTAATTCCTTAGTTGGAATTTCAAATACTTGGGGTGAAAACTGAATAAGTCTTTTGGGTATTTCATTATGTGCAGTTGAGATATATTCTGACACAGTAACTTCAGAAAATTTGTGGGATATATATTCTTTAATCCGTTCCAAATTTGCAGGGTCTTTATCCGTCATTTCTTTAAGAACTTCAAGAACATTTCCTTCATAATCTGGATCTCTAAAATTTAAACTTCTTAAAAGTCTATTGTGATTATTAACAATGTCTTGGCAGTCTATTGAAAAACCGAGTTCTAACCATTCGGAATGTGTAAAATGTTCTAAAATTTGATTTTTCAAATCAATTAATTCCCTTCCATCAATTTTCTTTGTCATTACTTATTTGTTTTTATTTGTGGTTTTTCTTAATGCTTGCAGCCAACGTGCAGGGCTATGCGATGTGCCGCAATTGGTTTTCATAATTTTTCTGTTTGTAAATATTCTCAAATTTACGATTTATTTTCAATTTAAGTACAATTTGCGGCATGAAGCATAGCCGATGTTGTAGCCAGTTTTTCTTTATTTTTCTTTTTCTTTTCTTCTAATTAATTCTTCTTCTGCCATTTTTTGAACTTCAATCGTTAATGTCGTATTTCCATTGACTATATTTTTTAATTCATTATCCGTTTTGCTTTTTAAAATTTTATTCCAATCATATTTTCCTTTGTACAGATTCTTAAAGTTTAAAGTTTTAACAAAAACTTGTCGGTGAAGATATAGCCGAATAATGATATGAAATATTCCTAAGACTAAGACAGATAATGGTACAAATCCATACGTCGCAATATTTAATGAAAAAAATAGCATAGGTAATATACTGGCCATAAGAGCTGTAAACAGTGAAATGACTCCGTAAGTATAATCTACAGAATAAACAATATCATTGTTTATTGAAAAATACAATTCTGCTTTCCTACAAAATCCAGCCCATAAAGTCATAATACTATTTTGAAAAAGTTCGGGAAATGATCCTTTGATAATGAGTTTGTCACTTTCTCTTTCAACCTTACGGTAATGAGTTCCACTAATATTCGTCAAAAACAAATCAATAATATCTTCCTTTCTCTTGTTCTGAACTTTTTTCCTATATGTTTTAGTAAACAGTGTTTTCAATTTATATTTCTTACAATATTCTACTCTTTCTCAAATGTTTATTAAAATACTCATACCAAATTGGCTACAACGTGCAGGGCTATGCTGCGTGGCGCAATTTTATTGTTTGATTTTTCAATTTACCGATATGTTTTATTAATGTATAAACCATTTATTTACAATTACTTGCGCCATGAAGTATAGCCGATGTTATAGCCAGTTTTTTCAATTTTAATCAAATTTAGTCCAAATATATTTCCATGTTATTAATACAACAGAAATAAAACATAAGATTGTCAAAGCAACAATTCCAATTAAAAGGAAACTATGTTGTAATGTTGGGAATATCAACAATGTCAATGGAAATATTACACCAAAAAACACAGAAACCGTCAAAACAATAAACAATTGTTTAACCGTTTTAGGAATTGGTTTCTCATAAATCCAGGTTTTTTTCGCTAGGTCATTTGCCGTATTAACTTCAAAGTCTCCCGCAATTGACGCAATAACACTGATTGTTAGTTTGTTTTCTAAATATTTTGTGTCAATTTCAGCAATTGCTTCATTAATTTTTTCTCTCTCGTTTGGCTCCAGATTTTCAAATTGATTATTATTCAATTCTTTTTTTATGTCTGTCCGGCAGTCAATGTCATGCCAAATTCGATTTGAGTATAGTTGATATTTTTTAACTTCTTTAAATCCAAAATATCTATTGATATTATTGTCGTTTGCTAAATCTTCTTCATATTTTTTACTTATATATTTAAGTGCTCTAAAAAATGGGAAGGCATCATTTTTCTCAACATTTTCTTTTTCTACATTAGTTTTTGCGCGAAGCAATTCTCTATCAAAATCTTTAATAACTCCAGTATTGTAAACATGGTAGATTAATTTTCTAAAGGAATTTAAATTGGGATAATAGGTTTTAATTTCTTCAATTAATTTTTCTTTTTTATTTTTATAGTCAGTTACAATAAAGATTATGAATGGAAAACCAACAGCAACCAAAATTGAAGAAGCAGTTAATATTGAGCTCAATATAGTGTTAGATTCCATTTTGTTATAATTTTTGTTATCGCCAGTTAATTTTTGTTTGTTGAAAAATTACTTCTAGTAATGGATGCAGTTGAAACAGTAACACCTTTTGTCTCATTGTAAAATTTAATAGTGTCTTTAAACATTTCTATATTCCAATTACCGATTTCATATTGCTGAAAAATTTGCTTGTATCTCTTTCCCTGTTTTGTTTCAATAACAAGTTTATAATTTCTACCAAATTTGGTAAAAGGAAAAAATATTTCTAACACCTTAATTCTTGTCTCGGAAATCTTTGATTTTATTTTTTCTTTTGGTTTGTCAAATGTAACTATTTCAAATTCATAATTATTCCCATTAACTCTAATTTCTGTTAAATAATCCTTACTATTTCTGAAAACAGAAATAGATAGAATTATTGAAAAAATACCAAAAATTGCAATACTTATATCTTCTATGCCATTTCCAAAATCAGGTATTAATAATAATAGCATCCAAATGAATGAAATAATTACTACTCTTAATAATCCTGATAAAACGCGATGAGAATATTTTGAATATTTGGGTTTAATTATCGTCATGATTCATAAAATTGGCTATAACGTGCAGGGCTATGCTGCGTGGTGCATTTTTATTGTTTTATTTTCCTGTTTACCAATATGTTTAATCAAAGCTAATCCATTTATTTACACTTATTTGCACCATGCAGTATAGCTGATGTTGTAGGGCGTTTTATTCATTTCAATATGTTTTCTTTCCATAATGTGCGTGTCTATGACAATTTGGGCAAAGTGCAATTGCATTTTCAATTGTATCATTTCCACCTTCTGCTAATGGTATTATGTGGTGGACTTCCAAAAATGGACTTCCATCAATATCTTTTAGAAATGGTGCTCGTTTTCCACACTTTTCACAAATTCCATTTGCTCGTTCAAGAACTTCTGCAACAACATATGGATTTCGTTGAAAAACAAATTGGCTTACAATTTTCCTTTTGGGTTTAGTAATAGATTTTTTTAGTTTTTCAAGTCTCTTTGATTTACTTAACTTCCTTGCCCTTTTAATCTTCAATTTTTCATCTTCAATAAATTCATCAATTGTTGGCAAGTTTGTTAATTCATAGATAGGACTACTTACTTCACCTGAATAATTTTTTGTTAAATATTCAATTACACCTTTTGAGTGTGCTTCTCTCATTTGGGGAAGCTGACAAGTATTAATTGCTTCTTTTATAAAGTCCTTATTGCTTGTTATAAAATAATCAATGTACTTTTCAATTCCTTTTGTTGGCAGTAAACAACCTATACTATTTTTTGTTTTGGCTAAACAATCTGGGACTTCATCAATATTTTTTGAATGAATTTTTTGTTTCTTAATATGTCCACGAAATATCAAAGGAATTTTTAAATCTCGCATAATTGGTTTCAATGTTGTTCTATCGCAAATTATCAGAATTTCATTCTTTTTAATTTCAATACAATATTCATGTCCAACATTAAACCGAATAAATTGTCCATTTATATCAAGATTTAAATTCCATTTTTGGCTATTTAAAATATCAGCATAGTTAATAGCATTACTTAAAAATTCAACTACTTTTAATCTTGAAGAACTTTCAGGTATTAATTTCTCAAAAATTCTTTGAGCATCTTTTATACTATTTCTATCAATTTTCGCCATTTATTCTTTGTGCATTTCTGTTTTCCTTAAATGCCCTACAACGGGTGCGGCTATGGTGCGTGCCGCAATTGGTTTTCATAATCTTCTCTGTTTACAAATATTCTCAAATTTACAATTAATTTTCAAATTCAGCACAATTTGCGGCATGCACTATGAGCCGCTGTTGTAGTGCGTTATTTTTAATCCCATAATCTGGGTATGAATGGTTTCAGTATTTCCAATTTTCCATTAACCTTTTCTAACGGAATTTTTGTTGGACTACTAAAATACACTTTCTTATCTATTTCACTATTTCTGAATGAAATTATTTTAGCGGAAATTATTTTTCCAAAACTGGTCACAACACGAACTTTTGTTTCTGGACAGTAGTAACCATTTCGTCCTTCATATTGTAGAGCTTCTTTTTTTACTTCTTTTTTTAGTTCGTCTGATGATAATTCAACTTCAAAAGTTCTTTCAGGAGATTCTGCAAACAAGACTTTGTATGTTTGATTATTGTCAAAATAATACCAACAATTAATTTCTTCAGTAGTCGGCTTATATACATACGAGCCAATTCCTATTAACAAAAATAGAAGGACTAAAAGAAATTTCTTAGTAATGGTATTTATTAATTTAATTTCAGTTTGCGTTGAAAAAAGAAGTCCTGTACTTAATAAAAAGGGGATAGCAACGAATAACATTCTTCCGTAATTTCCTTCATCGAAGAATATTACAAATCCGATAGTTTCAGCACTTAATACAATCCAAAGACAAGCCGAAATAATAAAAATCAAGTTCGCTTTTTTATATTTACTAATTCCAGAAATAATGGCAATTAAAGTTAATACAGTTAGAAAAGGGAAATGAAGTCCAACAAAAAATAATTTAGTCCACCCAATTAGTAGTCCCCAAATCACTAATAAAATAGAAAAGATGTATTTAATTATTCTCATCGCTTTTCTTTAATGCACTACAACGTGCAGGGCTATGCTGCGCACCGCTTCTGTTTTAATGTTTCCTTTCTTCTACTTGCTGGCATTCTTTATTTATATTTAATCATCTTGTTGCCAGTTTCTTGCGGTGTGCAGTATAGCTGATGTTGGCAGCTGGGTTTTTATCATTCAATACTTTTTTTGATTTCTTCAAGTTCAGTTTTTATACAATCAACTAATTCATTAATTTCTTTCATTAGAATGGGATATATTTTGTCAGCTTGTTCTCTATGCTTATAATCTAGATTTGTAACAACACCTAAATTCGAGTCTGCAATTTTTGTTGGCAAACTTTGTCTATAGGCGGAAGACCAATTGTGTATTATTTGACTGATTACTGTTAATTTGTCGTTAATAGAGTCAGTCGCCATAATTCTAATTTTAGCAGAATTTATTGAAAGGTCTTCAAATATATCTGAATAATTGTTGTTATTTTTTGTCATTCGAATTATCATATCAAGAGATGCTAATAAAGCAACATATAATTCTTTTTTGTCGTTCAATTCCCGTATTTGTAATTCTTGCTTAAACTTTCTTTTCTCTCTTTGATTAGCAAGTTCCCATGTAACAATAGCAACTATAACTCCAAATAAGCCAGAGATAAAAACTGTAAAAATTGAAATCAAATTATTTGTATAATCGTGATTCATATTCATAAAATTATAATCAATTTAATTTCATTCGTTAATAATTCCGGTTTCTTGTAATTTAATAAACATGAAACTTTAATATTCTGAATTTGTTCTATTATTTCATTTCCGTTTGGGATTATCCTCCTTAATAAAGCCAAGGTTCCACTTAGCCATGTATTAAATCCAAACGAATAATCTGTTCCATTAAATGCTTGTTGTCCAACATTATTTAATTTGTCAATTCTATTTATTCTATCATATTCTTTTTTTAACCTTGCTGCCAACGTGCAGGGCTATGCGACGTGCCGCAGTTTATTGTTTTATTTTCCTGTTTATCAATATGTTTAATCAAAGTTTAATCACTTTATTTACAACTAATTGCGGCATGAAGCATAGGTGATGTTGTGCACAGTTTCATTTATTCATTATATATCTCCTTTAAATCAAGTTTATCTATTCCTTTGTACATAGTATCTAAACCTATATCATTATTAATTACTAAGATTGGAAGGCTGAGTGCAAAATTTAATGGTGCTTTTAATTCATAATGGGTTGAAGTGTTACCATTACTTTTGATACTGGTTATTTTCCATATTTGAATATTATGAACTTTGTCTATTATTTTAATCCCTATTCTAAGGCTATTCCCAACTTCTGAATTGTATTTTGTCTCAATAATTATTTTATGATTTAATTGCTCTATTTTATTGTAATAATAAACAAACCAACCTTCCATATGTAAAAATGTTATTGTTGAGTCTTTGACATAGGCTAGAGAATACATAATGTCATCCATTCCTTGAGAGAAGAATATGTATGCGCCCTTTAATTTACTTATTGAAATATAAGTTCCTAATAAGGTTTTGTTAAGATTAACGGTAAAATGCTCGTTTTTAGATTTAAAAATATTACTAACCCAAAACAATTTTAGGTATAAAGAATCAGCTTTATAATATTTCTCTTTGTATTTAGAATGTCTTTTATAATCTAAAAATACTGTCCTTTCAACTTTTATTGTATCAACCATGTAATGTTCACGGAGCAAGATTTTTATGGAATCATTGTTATTATTATGATATGAAAGGTTAAAAGGTTTAGCACTCTGGAAAGAAAATAAAAATAGAACAAAACCAATTGATATAAATCTTAATAATTTCATAATTGCAAATCTGGTGTTATATAATTTTTCAATATTTGATTTATTTGGTATATCTTTAAAACTCCAACTAACGTCAAAATCAGTTATGTTATTGAATTGTCATTATTTATATTTCTTTCAAATTTACCATCTTTTTATCGAAGGGTAATTGTGCACAACGTGCAGGGCTATGCTGCGTGGCGCATTTTTATTGTTTTATTTTCCTGTTTGCCAATATCTTTAATCAAAGCTTAATATGTTAATTTGCAATTATTTGCGCTATGCAGTATGAGCCGATGTTGCCGTTAGTTTTTTCTTTCTTTTCATTTGTAATTGGTATAAGAATAATTGACTAATCAATAATGGGGTAAACAGCAGAAGTCTGCTATTAAATCCTTTTAGAATTGTGTAAATAACAACAATTCCGATAAATGAAATCAATATAATTGTGTTAATTCGATATGCTGGTTTTAACCAACCTTTTTCATCCCAAACATCCCAACTATCAATCACTCTTGCATTAGAATTTTCAGTCAAAAAGTCTATGAATTTCGCTGAGTCTTTTTTGTAAATCTTTCCGTTGTTTATTTTTACAACTCTTTCTCGGGTAATTATTTTCTTTAGCAATTGATTCTGGTCTATTACGAGTGTTTCAATTTGGTTAATCTCAATAGGTTCGATTTTCTTGTAATTAAAAAGTGATTTTTTATTCCATTCAAATTCAAGTCTATTTTCTTTTTGAATCACTTTTAAATGTCCAACTGTGAAATAATATAGTACAAAACCAACAAGTCCTAAAAATAAAATTGGAATAATTATGTTGAGAATTGAAATGTTAATTTCAAGTCCGATAAAAAAAGCAGTCAATAAACTTATTGGGAACATGAATACAATCAAAAGAATTCTACTTTGTCCAAATATTGTTAGTTCAAACTGTTTCATCCTTGTCTTTTTCAAATTAACGGCAACGGGTGCGGCTATGGTGCGTGCCGCGATTGGTTTTCATAATCTTCTCTGTTTACAAATATTCTCAAATTTACAATTAATTTTCAAATTCAGCACAATTTGCGGCATGCACTATGAGCCGCTGTTAGCTGAACGTGTCCCAACGGCAGTACGGAAACCAGCAGAAGGTGGCGGAAGTATTTTTGCAACATCATTTCCCAGGTTTTCGTTTATGAATGAGCCTCTTCCCTATTTTGAATGAAAATTTTTCAAACAACGCATAAATTGATTTCAACCTGCAAAAATGATTACGCCGCCTTACTCCTGCCCTTGCGTGCGAAATCCCGAAACGAAGAATCCGGAAGAACTCGACCTTCCGTCACGCAAGCCATTTGCTGAATTGTCCTGCGGCCAGAGCAGCTTGCTGCAACGTAAACATCTTGTTTACAGATGTGTCTTATGAAAACTATTTTTCTAATAGCAAGCTGCGCAAGACAGCCTCAAAGAACGAATGATTGCCCGCCGGTGGGCATGACTGCTAACGGTTAGGCATATGAGGCGTTGGGCGTTTTAATGCTCAAATCTTTCAATTTACCATGCCGTTTAATTTGTATTCGTATTACAATTTAACTACCTATCGCCCAATGACTTATATGCTTTGTTAGGCACTGGGCTTTTTTATTAATGAGTATGCTTTATCTACAAATTCTTTTGGGGTCTTCCATGAATATTTATTAAAAATAAACATATTGAATGATACCAAAGAATTTCCAATAGCAGAGAAATACTCTTCTTGATTCTTAAATTTCTGATCTTCTAATTCAGACTTGTTAATCCATTTCTGATATTCATCCAAAATCTTTTCAAGTTTTATTTCTCCAAATTTAAGTTGTTCTTGAAAAATTATTAGAGTATCAATATTTATGATTGTTATATTTCTAACGTTCTTAATTGAAAGTGATTTTCCTTTAAGTTTCTCTAATTCTTTAGCAAACCAAATATTTATTAAATTATTCAATCCAATTATATCAAGTTGCCTATTGTGTAATACTATTATGGGGTATATTTTTATTGAGTTTGGTTCGCTTCTTTTGTCTTCTATAAATGAATTTGTTAGTAGTTTTTCTATAAAATTTGATAATTGTTTTACTGCTTTTGGATGCTCTTTTTTGCCATCATTATAGATGTATAATTTTTCTTTTAACGCTTTTTCATATTTATTGAAATCATAACTTGTCTTTATTTTTGCGTTTATAAGAATGTCCTTAGATTCAAAAATAAAAACTGTATTCTCATTTCGCATATAGTAATCAGGTGCACCGGAAATATTAATATCAACTCCTTTAAGTTTAAAGTATTTCTTTCTGTAAATGTTTTCGAGTAGCTTATATAATACGTATTTTTCAGAGAAATCATAAGTAATTAATTGTCTTAATTTTATTTGTTTCTCTTCGGGTAGATTATCATTAATTTCTTTCAACAAGAAGTAAAGTCCATTAAAGTTTTTCTCAATAGCAAAAAGAGGAAAAATAATCTGGAAAGTGCTTCCATCAATTCTTAAAAGTGGATTTGCACGCAAGTATAAGAAATCATCTTGAAATTCCTCTTCGTCCGAAATGTGTTCTACCGAAAGTTTGTTTAGAAAATCTATATTAGCATCAAATTTTTCATCTTTATTTACAACCAAATTTATATTACCTTGTTTTTTAATTGAAATAATACTACCTGAAATTGGCAATATTTTCCCAAGATATTCTTTATACCCATCTACATTAAACCGGTTATAAAACTCTTGTAAAAATGGTTTTAATTCTTTTCGTTCTTCTAAAAATTCAAATAAGTATATTGCTCTTAATATCTGAGAAATAAAGATCTGCCCAATATTATAATTGGTTATGTCAAATATGGGTAATGAACTTCCAATTGCCAAATTAATTAATTCAGGATAGTCTTTGTTACTTTTTGCTGATTCTGAGACTAGGTTGTCATTCTCATTAAGTTTTGATTTAATGCAAGATAAACTTTAAAAAGAAGTAATTCAAAATCTGATTCCGTAACTGTATTTGGGGTATCTTTAACAGAAAGAATATTCTCAAATAATACAAGACTTGAACGTGGGTTAATAATAACAATTTCGTGACCACTTGTTTTTATATATTTATTGATTATATCATTTATTTCATTTGCAATTTTATTGTTTTCTTTCCCAAACCACATTGATAGCAATTCGTAATGGCTATGAACAAAAGAGTCAGAATGATGAAAACCAAGTAGAAATGTGGATGCTTTTAACAGTAATTTTTTTGGTAGGGTTTTTAATTTCTCTATGTAATCAGTATAATTTTCTCCTTTGAAAACTTTATCAAAATCTATTATTTCTTTTCGTCTAAACATTTGCAATTTTGTTTCACCAGCCTTGTGCCTAACGGGTGCGGCTATGGTGCGTGCCGCAATTGGTTTTCAAAATTTTCTCTGTTTACAAATATTCTCAAATTTACAATTAATTTTCAAATTCAGCACAATTTGCGGCATGCACTATGAGCCGCTGTTAGCTGAACGTGTCCCAACGGCAGTACGGAAACCTGCAGAAGGCGGCGGAAGTATTTTTGCAACATCGTTTCCCAGGTTTTCGTTTATGAATGAGCATCTTCCCTATTTTGAATGAAAATTTTTCAAACAACGCATAAATTGATTTCAACCTGCAAAAATGATTACGCCGCCTTACTCCTGTCCTTGCGTGCGAAATCCCGAAACGAAGAATCCGGAAGAACTCGACCTTCCGTCACGCAAGCCATTTCCCCAAATTGTCCTGCGGCCAGAGCAGCTTGCTGCAACGTAAACATCTTGTTTACAGATGTGTCTTATGAAAACTAATTTTTCAAAAGCAAGCTGCGCAAGACAGCCTCAAAGAACGAATGATTGCCCGCCGGTGGGCATGACTGCTAACGTGCTGGGCTATGCTGCGTGGCGCATTTTTATTGTTTTATTTTCGTATTTATCAATATGTTTAATCAAAGCTTAATCATTTTATTTACAACTACTTGCGCCATGAAGTATAGGTGATGTTGGCATTAGTTTTTTTCTTTCAAATAATAATTTCTACGGTCTTTATTATTAAAATACTTATTGTCTTTTTCACTTGATGGTGAATAAAGCTTATCGTCTTTGATTTTCCAAGTCTCATTTGTCTGATATATGTAGTTATCAATTTCTTCTGCCATTTTTATCTCAAAAAAATTTTTATTCATTTTTCCATTCCAGATTGCATCTTTAAGTCCAACATATGATATAACGAATTCTTGAATATTACTTATATTTTCAAATTTAAAATACCCACACTGGTTTTCAACCAAAGTATCAATTTCAGTTAATCTATTTTTGATTCTGATATGAGGCATGCTAACTGGTTGTCCATTTTCTGTCCTTATTGAGAAAACAACACCCCTTATAGAGTCATTGTATTTCGCTTTAATTATTGTCTTGGCAGGATGTTGTTTGAAACTGTTCAGAATCAATTCTTTATTTCTTAAATTCCAAATTCCTTCTGATTTTCTATTAGTTAGGTCTCCTACAACTTGATATTTATATGTACTGTCTGGGTTTAGTATTAATTTGCATTCAAAATATCCAACGTGATATTTCCAAGTTCCAACCAAATCAATATTATTCAATGTTGATTGTGAAAAACAAGTCGAACTTGTCAAGAAAATTATTATTTGAAGTATTCGTTTCATTTAAATTAATGCCAACGTGCAGGGCTATGCTGCGTGGCGCAATTTTATTGTTTTATTTTTCAATTTACCGATATGTTTAATCAAAGTTTAATCGTTTTATTTACAATTATTTACGCCATGAAGCATAGGTGATGTTGGGTACCGTAATTTATTCTATTCCTAATAATTCAAGTCTTTTATTTTGCCAATCTGTTAATCTTGCATAAACAATAATGTTCTTTCTTGTTAAGATTATGCTTATAAGGTCATTCATATTTTTGGAATAAAACAAGTTAAATTCTGTTTTATTTGATTCCAGTTTTATTTGAAAATTATTAGAGAATTGTGTATCTGTGTCAATAGCGTATTTGTATTTAGTCTGTCCAGATTTATTAGAATACTTAAACTTGATTATTTTACCCAAATCATTTTCTGAAATATTATTTAGTCCTATTTCACTTATTTTCCAATCAGTTTTTGAAACATATTTTTCAATCATAGTTAAAGCGTTATTTACACCGCCGAAAAAGTTCTGTTGCTTGAAAAATGGTATCATTTGGTCAACAATCTTTTGAGTTTTTGTGTCAGAAATAATCCATTCTATTCCGAAACCATTTAGTATTTGAATTCTTCTGTCATTTTTTGATAATAAAATTAAGATTCCATTATTTATACCTTTTTTCCCAACCTCATAACTATTTCCAATCTCTTTTCCATATTCGATTGGAGTCTTCCCATTTAAGTCTATTGTGGTATAAATCATAGTCTCTATTGAATATTTATTCTCTATGTTTTGCATTTTATTCTCTAATCTTGCAATTTCATTTTTGGTAAAAAAATGTCCATTGTCAACTACCAATTGACTATGTGCTGTTAAACTTAAAAAAGTTAATATTATTCCTATTATCTTGTTCATATGTTCATTTTTATGGTACCCAACGGGTGCGGCTATGGTGCGTGCCGCAATTGGTTTTCAAAATTTTCTCTGTTTACAAATATTCTCAAATTTACAATTAATTTTCCATTTTAGCATAATTTGCGGCATGCACTATAAGCCGCTGTTGTAAGCCGTTTTTATTCATTTATTTTTATGTATTCAAATCCTTTATTGACTAACAATTGTTGAAATTCAATTTTATTAAGACTTTCATCTGTCCGATAATGCCAATGATAATAGCCATATTCAATATTGTAATAATCACGAGTTTGTTCAAATCCCAAATCGATTACTTTTTCAATAAAATTTTGGAATACGGTTTCATCTTTCGTGTGAAGTTGAATTTTCTTGTGTTCATTTAATGTTAGATTTGTTTCGCCCTTTTTTGAATGAACGACAATATCTATAAATCCATTTTTAAGTGTTGTTTCTTCATTTTTTGTTAAAAAGTCCATTACAGAATTTTTATCTGATATTTCTTTTCCTGCCCATAATTCTGTTTTGGTATTATCCCAATGTTCTTTTAGATACAACCAAAATCTATCTACATTTGGTAAAAATTCAATTGTTTTATAGAATGTCTCTATAAGTCGAGATTTATCCACTACAAGTTCAAACTCAAGAATGTCATTTTCATTCTTTCCATAAGCAACAAAGCATTCTTTGATTAAATCTTGGTCAAATTCACCTTCATCAGTTGAAAATGCGATTCCAATCGGTGGTGTAAAACTGTATTCTTTTTTTCTTAAATCATAGGTATTGAAAGTCTGAATCATAAAAACATCAGGATTTATTTCTATCGTATTTTTTGGCAATTCAAAATCTTCAATATTGTCAAGACGACAGGTTTCAATCAAGTCTGGATTTATTATTCCTTCTTGTTCAGCAATTAATAATGTCTTTTTTAATGCATTGCCACAATGAGTTCCATAAGTGTAAAAATTACCATATACTCCAGTTTGTTTGTCTAAAGTTCCGTGTATTAAAAAATACCAAAATTCATTTTTTTTACTCATTATGTAGGTTTTGTTCAAATGGCTTACAACGTGCAGGGCTATGCGACGTGCCGCATTTTATTGTTTAATTTTTCTATTTACCAATATGTTTTTTCGAAGCTTAACCATCTTGTTTACAACTAATTGCGGCGTGTGGTATAGCCGATGTTAGGGCACGTTTTTCTTTAATTCATTTTTGTCAATCCTAAAGTAATTTGCAAAACTTGTGTCTGGTTCTCCTGCTGTATTAAATTTAATTATGATTTTATTCTTAATTATATAAACAGTATCAGGAATAAAATCATTGTCATACGGTCTGTTATTAAAGATAATTTTGTTGTTGTCAATTGTATATTTTCCAGTAAATTTTTCAGATGAACCCAAATAAGATGTAGAAACTAATTCAAATGTGTTATTATTCCTTAATTTTAATTCAAGAGAAGACAGGTCATCAACAAGAACTGCTTTCATTAAAATCTTACTTTTAAATAATTCGGTGTCTTTATAAACAAGTATTATTAATCCAAGGAGAAAAGTGATTATTGTAAAAGACAGTGCTATTTTATTCCTTTTGATATTCAGAAAAATCAATAAAATCTGTAGGATAATAATTGGTAAAAGAATTAGACCAGCAAATATCCAAAATTCATTGTACAATCTATCGAAATAATAAATTCCCAATAAAAACAGAGTCCCTGTTATTATTGAAAAGATGATTCTTTTATTTGGATTTATTTTTTTCATTTATTGGATTTATTTTTTTTCATTTAAATGTGCCCTAACGTGCAGGGCTATGCTGCGTGGCGCATTTTTATTGTTTTATTTTCGTATTTATCAATATGTTTAATCGAAGTTTAATCACTTTATTTACAATCACTTGCGCCATGAAGTATGAGCCGATGTTAGCTGCTGGCATTATTTCCTATTTCACGAACATTTTCATTTTTTTGGTTCAAATATTCTTTAACCAATTTTCCAAATTCAGAATTGGAATTATTGATTTGAATATACAAAGTGTCTATCACTCTCGTAATCGCCATTAATATCCATGTTGCCGCATACATTTTTTTTCTATCTTCATTACTTATAAATAAGCTTTGCATATTGGTATCTTTTTCTTCGTTAACCAAGAACCTTTCAGCATCTGGATCCTCTTTTTTTTGGTTAAAAAATTTATCAAGAGCAAAGCAAGCAACTGACCAAGCTTCTAAACCTCTGCATGATTCATAGTAAATAAGTCTTGATTCAAATGAACTAGGGACTATTAGCTGTGATTTATCTTCAACTGTCCCATCCCAAAACATATAATTTTTTTCTAATGATCTTAGATATTTCCAGGTTCCACGTTTTAAATGAGGTGAATCTTCAATGTTACTATATTCATTAATTATTGTGGAATGCAAAGTCGATAAATTTTCACCATTCAACCCTTCTCTTTGAGTATTAGATTCGAGTAATACTAATAATGTCTCATAGGGTAAGCATCCATTGACTTCGCCTTTCGTGTACAGATGGCTAAAAATATCAGATATTTCAGATTCATTGTGTGTTTGGCGAAAATCAATCAGTAGTTCTCCTTCATCTTCTGAATCAAGTGGCTCTAAATTTAAGTTGATGCGATATTTTTCAGCAATGAAGTTGCAAAAGTCAACAATAGTTTTCTTCATTCTGTATGATTTGTTTCTGATAGAATGTTTTTTAATACTAAGCTTCCTAGCCTTTGAAACTTCCCAGTTGCAAAGTTCCACATGTCTTATCAACTGCTCTTTACCACCATTTGCAACAACAATATTACTACTTCCATAAATTGAGATTAATATTTCCTTTTCTAACCAATGACAATCTTGGGCTTCATCGATGAATATTGTTCTTTTTCTTCTGAACCCTCCAATACGTCTGTTCTTAAACTCAATAAATCCCTTTTCAGTTATTGTTTTCTTGCCATCTTTTTCACCTTCATATTTTTTACTTAATCCAATAGCAATATCAAGAAGTTCGTGTTTATCCTCAATTTTATATTTTTCATAAAATTTTTCAGGACTTTCGATTTGCAATAGTGTGTTTTCTAAAACTCCGTAATAGTCAGCCAAAAAAACATCCTTTGCTTCTATATTGCCAACAATGCGTTTTTTATTATTAAAATATGCAATACTATTTTTATTTAGTTCATTTGATGAGTTTACACCTCTATTTTGGAGATAATTTATAAAGTCAATCCCAACTTCCTTTGTTCCAATATCAAAACTATCATGATTTTGAATTTTTGTTTTTAATTCATCATAGTTATTATTCTGACTTTTAAATTCCTGGTTGATAACATCATATACTTGACGCATACGAGTTTTTAAAATTGACATTAATTTCTCTATTCTCTCCGCCTTAAGAACATGAAGAACACCTAATGATTTACTTAGTCGAAAAAAAAAGGCATGAAGAGTCATAACTGAACCTTCCCCAGGTTTATTTTCATTCTCATTATTCAGTTTAGCATTAACAAAAGACCGAATAGTTCTAGCAATATCAAATATGAGAAGTTTATTGTATGTTAAGAAGAGAGTATTTTGTCCATTACTAATGCATTTCATTGTAAGAAGAAGTAATTCACTTGATTTCCCAGTCCCAGCTTTACCATTTACGATTATTAGGTTTTTATTCAACTCATCAAAGAGTACTCTCGAGCTAGAAAGCTGTTTGGCAATACGATTAATCTTTTTTTTCGTCAGATACCCGATTTCACTATCTTTAGAAGCTTGGTTAGTAATTCTCTCAATGTCAGTGGATAAATTTTGATAACCGTAATCAGTTTTCCAGTTTTTGTAAGCTATGAATATATTGGCTTGATTTTTTGAGAAATACTTATGAATTGTATGAAAGTCAAATGATTTAGCAATTAAATAATTATCATAAACAGCCTCGTTGTTATTTTGAATAAAGATTAAAGGTTGAATATAAAGTTCTTTTCTGTTGAATCCACACTTGTCTGCTAGGTAATTAATTAAGCTAAATCTAAGTGCATTTATTTCCGCGGAATAGTCAATGTATTCATCGTTTGCTATAATTTGACCAGATTCGTCATATGTTATAGAATCATCTTGAAATTGAGTAATAAACTTTATTGGAATAATTTGATTATGAAAATAGATTGGCTTATTGTTCCTTGATTTAGGTATGTAATAATTCCCCTTTTTATCTTCTATGGCGATTACAATAATTAAATCAATATTCGTTTCTACAGAGACTGAAACAGGAAAATTATTGAATAGAAAAATCTTTGCTTCAGAACATTTTTTGCCAATGGTGTCATTGACACTTTTTTCAAAAACTTCATAGTCTAAATATTGACTTTTGCCATTAATTGGTATTATGTCTATGCTCATGATTCTTCTTGATTATGCTTGCAGCTAACGTGTGCGGGTATGGCACGTGCCGCATTTTCTCGTTTAATTTTCTATAAAGTTACATCATTTATTTTACTTTTCATTTTCTTTGTAAGTCGTTATTTGCGGCATGGGCTATACCCTGCTGTTAGGGGCAGGTATTCTTGTTTTGTCAACTTAATATTTATCAGATAATTCATTAGTTTCAATGTCAAACCATTGATAAAAAATCAATAATCCTAATTTTGACCTTAAATGTTTAAAATAAGTTTTTACTTCTTCAATATCTTTATGTTTTTGTGTTACAATCATTAGTTGACTTGCTTTCATTTTATCTGGCCACATCGCATATTCCAACAATTGGCCAATAGCTTCACGAATACTTGATTTTACAGAATTATAGGTTTTAATTTCATAAAAAACCAAACCATCATTTTTTGTATTTACTACTATATCAATTTTATTAGCTCCAATACCACTCATGTGTTCTGCCTTTACATTTTTGTTACCATATTTCTCTTTTAATAACTTTGTTAGCTTCTTGCTTATAGCTTTATGAAGATATGTTATTTCAATTGTTTTGGGTGCTCTATTATATATTCCTATTTCAATTTCTGTGTCATTATTTTCTTGTTCTTCACTCTCATCAGCTGAAAATGAAAAGGTATCATATTTATTGTCTGCATCCGCAACTTTATAATCATCTTTGAAATGAGCAAATATATAACGGGATTGCTCAATAACTGGATGATTCTTTGACAATTCAAAATAAGGATCGTTTACTTTCAAATTTTCAGGTTTATAACGAACGTTAAATAAGTCTACACCTTGCCAATCAGAAAAACCTCGATTATTTGCACCCGATGCAACAATTTGTTTCTCCATTTCTTCTAACCAACCATTTTTTTTATATATAGTTTTTATAGCATTTGCATCATTTTGATTAAGAACTTCAAGGTTATTAATTTCACCAACCCAGAATCTTTTTTTACTTATTCCATCAATTGTATATAGCCATACATGATAAGTATTTCCTTTGTATGCATCTTGCTGTTTACGAATTGGTTCAAGAAAACCATAGTGATACCCACCAATCAGTTTGCTTGTATCAAAAAGCCATTCCTCAAGTCCATAACCATAATTTGCTTCGTGTGAATCTTTATGATTACTTTTTCCATAAGGACCCGAAGGCATAACCCAGCCATTGGTGTTAAATGCCAAACGGGCAATCCGTTTTTCAATAGAAATGTTTCCAAACTGAATTGTTTCATAAGATGGCAAAAGGTAGTCAAAGGTTTCAATAATAGTTTTTATATCATTATCAGATATTTCTGATAATTCTTTTTTAAAGTATTTACCAATAAAAATAAAGTTTCCAGCTTTGAAAATATTGTTATCAATTTCTTTCACAGAATTGAAATATTTACCGAATGACTTATTTTCATAATACCAAAGACTGAAACCATTAAAATAATTAGGATTGGAAACTAAGAAACTATTAAATCGACTAATCGAATCTTTAAAATCAGCCTTCGGGTTATGAACTGTTTTATCCATTTCAAGTGAAAAGGCATATCCATATCGAAACACAACCTTCCCATTTATGTAATCCTCTCCAATATTAAATTGCAGCTCTTTTCGACCACCTGCATGAAAAGCATACTCATCTTTAATGCTGAATTCTGCAAAGGGACTCCATGTTCGTGGTCTGGTATTTATGTATTTATAACGTATTTTCTGAATTTTGGAAAATGCGTAGTTTCCTTTTGATGCTATTTCATTAATCTTATATGCAATTTCTTTAACATTCATGATGTTTATTTATTGGTACAGAGTATTCTACTTGCCCCTAACGTGCAGGGCTATGCTGCGTGGCGCAATTTTATTGTTTAATTTTCCTGTTTACCAATATGTTTAATCAGCGTTTAATCGATTTATTTACAACTACTTGCGCCATGAAGTATAGCCGATGTTAGGTGGCGTATTATTTTAGTTTCACATTGTCTATCTTCCAATTCCCGTTTATTTTTTTCACAAAGATTATTTTTGATAATGGTTCTTTCTCGTTACTGGATTTTGTACAGTAAAATAAACCATGTGTCTTTGTCTTGTCCAAATAAATTCTTGATAATAAAAGTATTCCCGATAAATAATAATCACGTTTCTTTTTCCAGAAATTCTTTTCAATTTTAGGATGCCAACCTAATTCTGATACTTTTTCAAGTTTAAATATTCCGGTGTTTGTAATGTTTTTTAATTCTATTTCTTCATTGGTTATATGAGGATTAGCTAAATTTGTTAAAACTCCCAAGTATTCTTTAGAAATATTTTTCCCAGCTAATT
Source organism: Candidatus Sulfidibacterium hydrothermale (assembly GCF_020149915.1). Taxonomy (GTDB): domain Bacteria; phylum Bacteroidota; class Bacteroidia; order Bacteroidales; family F082; genus Sulfidibacterium; species Sulfidibacterium hydrothermale. The sequence goes on along the minus strand of NZ_CP083760.1, from coordinate 1,975,609 downwards.
CTTTTTCTATGTCTGTATATGCATAAAGTGTATCAGATAACCCAACAACAACATTTAAAGAGTCAAGTCGATTATAATTTTCACAATAATTTTGAAGATAGGAACGATATTTATAAAGACTTGCAATATATTTTTCAATCTCGCTTCGTTTTACATAGATATTCTTTTCATCTAATAAGTCTGGTGATAGAGTTTTTGGAAGTGGTGGCGGGAAATCAATGGGTTTTATGATTGATAAATGCATTTCTTTTGTCAATTGTGGAAATATCTGGTTGATAATTTTCACATCAATATTCTCTTGTTTGTTCTGACAACCAAACAAAAAGAGTATGGTTCCTATGTAAATAATGTTCTTTAAATAACTCATTTCATATATATGCCACCTAACGGGTGCGGCTATGGTGCGTGCCGCAATTGGTTTTCATAATTTTCTCTGTTTACAAATATTCTCAAATTTACAATTAATTTTCAAATTCAGCACAATTTGCGGCATGCACTATGAGCCGCTGTTAGCTGAACGTGTCCCAACGGCAGTACGGAAACCGGCAGAAGGCGGCGGAAGTATTTTTGCAACATCATTTCCCAGGTTTTCGTTTATGAATGAACATCTTCCCTATTTTGAATGAAAATTTTCCAAACAACGCATAAATTGATTTCAACCTGCAAAAATGATTACGCCGCCTTACTCCTGCCCTTGCGTGCGAAATCCCGAAACGAAGAATCCGGAAGAACTCGACCTTCCGTCACGCAAGCCATTTGCTGAATTGTCCTGCGGCCAGAGCAGCTTGCTGCAACGTAAACATCTTGTTTACAGATGTGTCTTATGAAAACTATTTTTCTAATAGCAAGCTGCGCAAGACAGCCTCAAAGAACGAATGATTACCCGCCGGTGGGCATGACTGCTAACGGGTGCGGCTATGGTGCGTGCCGCAATTGGTTTTCAAAATTTTCTCTGTTTACAAATATTCTCAAATTTACGATTTATTTTCAAATTCAGCACAATTTGCGGCATGCACTATGAGCCGCTGTTAGCTGAACGTGTCCCAACGGCAGTACGGAAACCTGCAGAAGGCGGCGGAAGTATTTTTGCAACATCGTTTCCCAGGTTTTCGTTTATGAATGAACATCTTCCCTATTTTGAATGAAAATTTTTCAAACAACGCATAAATTGATTTCAACCTGCAAAAATGATTACGCCGCCTTACTCCTGCCCTTGCGTGCGAAATCCCGAAACGAAGAATCCGGAAGAACTCGACCTTCCGTCACGCAAGCCATTTCCCCAAATTGTTCTGTGGCCAGAGCAGCTTGCTGCAACGTAAACATCTTGTTTACAGATGTGTCTTATGAAAACTAATTTTTCAAAAGCAAGCTGCGCAAGACAGCCTCAAAGAACGAATGATTGCCCGCCGGTGGGCATGACTGCTAACGGTTGAGGCTATGCGACGTGCCGCATTTTTGTTGATTTATTTTTCTGTTTACAATTATTTCCAAATTTACAATTAATTTCCAATTTAAGCACTTTTTGCGGCATGAAGCATAACCGTTGTTAGCAGCCTGTTTCCCGAAGGCAATACGGATAATGACCCTCAGGCGGCGGAAGCATTTTTGCTCCCCTTCCTCTTATCTTCCATTTGAATCAGCATTTTCCATTTTAACTTCTGCTTTTCCAATTAATGATTGTTTGTCTTTCCCTGCAAAAATGATGACGCCGACTTTTGCCTACCCTTGCGTGCGAATACCGGAAACCAAAATCCCTGTAAAAACAAACACTTCAGGAACGTTTTTCTTTCCCCCGGGCTAACCTGTGGCCTGTGCAGCCTGCTTTTACGGAAACATCTTGTTTACAGATGTGCCTTTTGAAAAACAATTGATCAACAGCAGGCTGCACCCAAAAGCCCTACAGTACGCTTTCTGTCCGCCAGAGGGAATGACTGCTAACGTGCAGGGCTATGCGACGTGCCGCATTTTATTGTTTATTTTTTCTATTTACCAATATGTTTTATTAACACGTAATCCGTTTATTTACAATTATTTGCGGTATGAAGCATAGGTGATGTTGCCAGTAGTTTTATTTCTTTTTATTCAGTTTAGATGTTACTTTCTTTAATAATGTAGAAATAAGGTTTAAATCTCTTTTAATTGATTCCTTTTCAAATTGAGTTACGGAAGTAGTTATAAAAGCTAAATCTTTATTGATTGAGTCTTTCTCAAATTGACTTATTTTACTTTTAAATTCTTCTATGAGTTTTGATACCTGAATATTGATTTTTTCGGATTGAGGTTGTTCATTCCAAGTATCTTTTATGTCTTTCCAAATGTCTTTTTGTTCATTATTCCACATAATATTATAGTTTATTTGTTATGCAATTCAATAAGGTTTTTTTAATTCTTTTCATTTTCACTGCAATATGATTCTCTGTCAATCCAGTAATTTCTGCAATTTCTTTATATTTCAACCCTTCTAAATAAAGAATGATGATTGATTTGTTGTTTTTGTTCAATGAAGAGATACAAGAAGTAAGTGCTTTGTACTTTTCTAGTTGCGTTTTTTCGAGAGGAATTTCAACGGGAACGAATTGAATAGATTCTAAGTGAACGGTTTTAAAATTCTTTTTGTCTAATTTTTGTTTTGACCGAAGACATATATTAAGTGTGATTTTATAAATCCAAGTGTCAATATTGGAATTACCTTTAAATGTTGATATGGATTTCCAAATAGCATAAATTACTTCTTGAAATAGGTCTTGAGGCTCTAAAGGTGAAACTGCATATATTTTACAAATTCTATATATTTTCCCTTTATTTTCTTCAACTATTTGTTCAAACGTCTTTGTCTTTGTTTTTTGCATCTTTTATTTTTAACTCACTACATATATTAGTGACAAGAGCTCTTAAAATATGACAGATATATTTGTTTATTTTCAGTTTTTCAAATTACTGGCAACGTGCAGGGCTATGCGATGTGCCGCAATTTGGTTTTCATAATTTTTCTGTTTGTAAACATTCTCAAATTTACGATTTATTTTCAGTTTAAGTACAATTTGCGGCATGAAGCATAGCCGATGTTGTGCTGCGTAATTCATTCATTTTTAAATTTAAGATCATCAACTCTGTCAACCTTATTTTCTTTGTATGCAATATATCGCAAAATTACTTCAAACAAATTCTTTTCATTAAAATAATTTTCCATTGAAGTATATTTAAATAATTGAAAATGTTGATAAATAAAGTAATAAGTTAAAAAATTATCGACATCTGTATCTTTTATCCCATCATATAAATTTCCATAATATTGAAATCTTAACGTATCATTTGTTTTTGTTATAATTTTCAAAGATATCCTAAATGGAATGCCATCAACAACAATCGTTGAAGCATCCAAAGATTTACTATATTCTGTATTAAATTCACTAATATCAATATCTATAGTGTCCTTTTTCGAAATGTATTTCATCAAATCATTAGAATCTACAGAGTACATTGGAAGTCCTTGATAATCTAGTCTTTTAGCCATAACAATTAAAGAATCTTTCTCCTGTTTGGATAAACCAACTTGTATTATATTTCGATTTTGATATTGCATAAAAACATTAATCGATCTCAATACCTTTTCTTTGTTTTTTGTTGTAAAAAGTTTCTTTGTATTCAACATTATTCCCAAAAAACGTTTCGTTTTTGAATACTTATGTTTTAGCCTGTTCGATTTAAACTTATAATACTCGGCTTCGCTATATGGTGAAGGTAAATATGCAAGAGAAATTCCCCATTCAAAAGATTTTATTTTGTGAGTAAAATCCTGTTCCTGTGAAAAACCAACTGTGATAATGAAAGTGGTTAATATTAAAGTAAGTGAAAGTCTCATCTATCAATTTTAATTCATTGTAATTTTATGCAGCACAACGTGTTGGCTATGCGACGTGCCGCTTTTTTATTGTTTAATTTTCGTGTTTACAAATATTTTAATCAATGTTTAATTGTCTCATTACCAATATGCTGCGGCATGACGTATAGGTGTTGTTGTGTGCCGTATTTAATTTTCTTCGATTATACTACCAATAATATTTTCTTTAATCTCAAACGTAAACCGTCTTGATTGTAATGTATTCATCGGTATCTGTTCATCATTTATTTTTGGGAAAAAATGAACCCTAATTGTTACAAATGATTTATGAAAATCCCATGATGATTTAATTTTCAGCTCTCTACCACAAAAGTCCGGATTAGGTGATTCAACATATTCTTTGAATTCTTCTTTTCCTTTTATTGAAAATACTGTTTGCCAATTAACTCTTTTTTCAAAAGTTACGTTATCTTCCAGATTTTTAAGAATTCCACTAATATCATTATTGTTACAAGACTTGATAAAATCTCTGATTAGTTTCCGTGGTAATTTTTGTTGTTTTCTTAATTCTTTCTTTTTGTTTTCTTCAAACTGTTTGAAGTCTTGATTTACTAAGTCTTGCATTTTGTAAAACCCAAGCTGAAATGCTTCGATTGGTGTATTGTATAGTCTATCTTTGAAAAACTCCGTTTCGCTATCTCTTTTATTTGTCTTGAATTCATTAAGAAGCAAAAAGCCTTCCTTTCCTGAATTTCTATCTGCTCCTTTGACAATGTTGATATAGTAATCTCTTTCATTGTTTTCAAATAAAACCTTAACTACAGGATTGAACCTTTCTACTTGTTTTTTTGATTTTCGTATCAAATATTTTGTTTCGTTCAAAGGATTTTCAATTGGTCTGCCCCAACCATCTGTCGACAATTCTGATTGGTATCTTGAAATTTGTAGCCTTATTTCTTTTCTTCCTTTTTCAAGGTCTGAGGTAAACTCGTAACCTGGGAAACTATCAAGAATTGCTTTATCTAATTCCCATTCTTCATAATCACTCGTAAAGGTAAGTTTTAAGTGACTTTCATATTCGAAAAGATATATCGGAAACTGAATTTTCGCGTCAATAATTTTCTCTTTAACGAGGTCAATGTCTGACTTTCGATTTATCAATATCGTGATTTCAGTTTTTATCATTTACAGTGGTTCTCTTATATGGCACACAACGGGTGCGGCTATGGTGCGTGCCGCAATTAGTTTTCATAATCTTCTCTGTTTACAAATATTCTCAAATTTACAATTAATTTTCAAATTCAGCACAATTTGCGGCATGCACTATGAGCCGCTGTTAGCTGAACGTGTCCCAACGGCAGTACGGAAACCAGCAGAAGGCGGCGGAAGTATTTTTGCAACATCATTTCCCAGGTTTTCGTTTATGAATGAACATCTTCCCTATTTTGAATGAAAATTTTTCAAACAACGCATAATTGATTTCAACCTGCAAAAATGATTACGCCGCCTTACTCCTGCCCTTGCGTGCGAAATCCCGAAACGAAGAATCCGGAAGAACTCGACCTTCCGTCACGTAAGCCATTTCCCCAAATTGTTCTGTGGCCTGAGCAGCTTGCTACAACGTAAACATCTTGTTTACAGATGTGTCTTATGAAAATTAATTTTTCAAAAGCAAGCTGCGCAAGACAGCCTCAAAGAACGAATGATTACCCGCCGGTGGGCATGACTGCTAACGGTTAGGCATATGAGGCGGTGGGCGTTTTAATGCTAAATCTTTCAGTTTACCATGCCGTTTATTTGTATTCATATTTTAATTTAACCACTTATTGCCCAATGACTTATATGCTGTGTTAGCACCCGTTTTTAATGTTTATTTTAATTTGTTTTTGCCTTCCCTTGTCATTAAATCGCATGACTGGTAATAAGTATTGATATTCTTTGTATTTCTTTTCTGACCGTAACAAATTTATTACTTGTATTAATCTGCTTTGAATAGTTTTCGTGGTGTATAAAAGATTTTGTTTGAAAATTGACTTTTGTCTTTCATAGGGCGAATAAGTTTTCCATTTATTCCAATCTATTTTTGAACTCGTAAATAGGGAAGCCTGTTCATGTAATATTTCAAAAAGAACTTTTGTTTCGATACTATTTACATCATGTTTTTGAATTTGACAATAGACTTGTTCAGGAAATGCATATGGCCAGTTTTTGTCTATATCATTAAATTGGTTGTATGAATATGGATTCGTTATTTTTAGGTTATGAATAACAATCTCTTCTAAAATTAATGTATCAAGTGGCACTATTTTGTTTTTGTTAAATGCATTTTTTAAAGCATTAACAAGGTTCGTGGTTCTTTCAGCATATTCCTTTTGTAATACTTGCTTTAAAGAAGCTGGAAAAACTATACCATATTTTTTTGCCATTTGAAATTTCTGATCAATATAATTAAAATATTCTTTGTTAACCGAATAATAATTCTTGTTCAGTATCTCCCTGTCCGCAGTTGTTGTTTCAAATAGGTAAAATGTTGTAATACAGAAAAACACTATTGAAAGTAGTACCCAATTCTTAGCTCTAAATATTAGTCGTATGGTATTCCATTGTGCAAAAAACACATAAATCGGAATCAAAATGAGCAACAGCCAAAATGTATGTAAAAAGTCAAGTTGATTGTCATACCCTTTTATAGTGTAGAGAGTAATTGGTAAAATTGACCCAAATCGGCTAACAATCATCAATGCAACAAATGTTATAAACCATGCATTGGAAATTGTAAAAATTTGCAAGTATCTTTTTTTAATAATCTTATTTCTACCTGTTAACCAAAAATTTATTGTAAATCCAAAACCAAGACTTGTTGAAAATGCTGCAAAAAATAAATCATACAGTCTAAATTCTTTTTCTGTGAGAATTAATGGGTCGCCCATAAATGTAATTGAACGTAATGATTCTCTTGAATAGTTGAAAAAGTAACTTAAAACGAATGAAGCTACTACACCCATTATTATTCCTGTCCAGAACTGCCTTTTACCAAGATTGTTAATTGATAATTCCGGTTTTAAAAATCCTTTCTTTAACACTGTGGTTTTTTTTAATGGGTGCTAACGGGCGCGGCTATGCTACGCGCCGCTGTTTTAATGCTTTCATTTTTCTGCTTGCCGGCATTTTCATTTACTGATTAATTGTTTTGTTCTCATGTTTTTGCGGTGTGTAGTATAGCTGATGTTGTGCACTGTATTTAAATTTATTTTATATCATGTTTAATGTCATTCTTTTTTGCAATCTCTCTAATTGTTTTTTTAATTTCTTTTATAGAAAGATAATCAAATTCAGATAATTTTAGATTTGTGGAAATATTATTTTTCGACGTGAAAACAAAAAAATTTGTTTTATAATTAATTGCTTTTATTTCTTTCCAATAAAGAATTTGCGTTTTCGAAAAAACATGTGTTTTTATCTGTATTTTTTCGTCATCTATAGAAATAAATGCCTTCCCAAATATTCTAGAACTTGAAATTCCATAACCTTCCATGATATTTAGAATTCCTTGTAGGCCAAAAAAGATTCCATAAATCCAATCAAAAGTATTTAGATTCCCGTTTTGTTTAATTCTTGCTATAAACCAAGTTATAGAAATAATAACAGCAACTATTCCTAAGACTATTTTGAATTTAGACTTCTCTATTTTCAGCAAATCTTTATAAAATTCCATAAATTAATAATTTTGAGTTATTATTTACATTCCAACTAATGTCAAAATTAATTCTTGATTATCAATTATTTATATCTTTTCAAATTTACATATTCCCTTCATTTTTCAACCTCCTTTTAGACGCTACCTAAGTATTCATCAAAATCTTCTTCGATATAGTGCACAACGGGTGCGGCTATGGTGCGTGCCGCAATTGGTTTTCATAATCTTCTCTGTTTACAAATATTCTCAAATTTACAATTAATTTTCAAATTCAGCACAATTTGCGGCATGCACTATGAGCCGCTGTTAGCTGAACGTGTCCCAACGGCAGTACGGAAACCTGCAGAAGGCGGCGGAAGTATTTTTGCAACATCGTTTCCCAGGTTTTCGTTTATGAATGAACATCTTCCCTATTTTGAATGAAAATTTTTCAAACAACGCATAAATTGATTTCAACCTGCAAAAATGATTACGCCGCCTTACTCCTGTCCTTGCGTGCGAAATCCCGAAACGAAGAATCCGGAAGAACTCGACCTTCCGTCACGCAAGCCATTTCCCCAAATTGTTCTGTGGCCTGAGCAGCTTGCTGCAACGTAAACCATCTTGTTTACAGATGTGTCTTATGAAAACTAATTTTTCAAAAGCAAGCTGCGCAAGACAGCCTCAAAGAACGAATGATTACCCGCCGGTGGGCATGACTGCTAACGGGTGCGGCTATGGTGCGTGCCGCAATTGGTTTTCATAATCTTTCTGTTTACAAATATTCTCAAATTTACAATTAATTTTCAAATTCAGCACAATTTGCGGCATGCACTATGAGCCGCTGTTGGCTGAACGTGTCCCAACGGCAGTACGGAAAGCTGCAGAAGGCGGTGGAAGTATTTTTGCAACATCATTTCCCAGATTTTCGTTTATGAATGAACATCTTCCCTATTTTGAATGAAAATTTTTCAAACAACGCATAAATTGATTTCAACCTGCAAAAATGATTACGCCGCCTTACTCCTGTCCTTGCGTGCGAAATCCCGAAACGAAGAATCCGGAAGAACTCGACCTTCCGTCACGCAAGCCATTTCCCCAAATTGTTCTGTGGCCTGAGCAGCTTGCTGCAACGTAAACATCTTGTTTACAGATGTGTCTTATGAAAACTAATTTTTCTAATAGCAAGCTGCGCAAGACAGCCTCAAAGAACGAATGATTGCCCGCCGGTGGGCATGACTGCCAACGGGTATGTATATGAGGCGTTGGGCGTTTTAATGCTAAATCTTTCAGTTTACCATACTGTTCATTAATGTTTATATCGCCTATTAACTACTTGCTGCCCAATGACTTATATGCTGTGTTGGGCACAGTATTTCTACTTTCAATCCAATTACTAGAAAGTCCTTTTTCTTCAATTCTCCTAATTTCATTTTTATCTGTTGGGTTAAGTAATTCTGGAACAATTAAATTGTCTGAGAAAATCAAAATTTCTGTGCCTTTTTTAGCAATCCCCGCATGATAATTTAATTCATATGTTCTTTGTAAAAACGGCTTGTAAAATTCACGTATATTTACATTATTATCATAAGAAACCAACCAATATTTATTTGTTAATTTTTTTATCAACTTTGAGATTTGCAAATGATCAGCATGTTCATAAAAATTAATGTAGAGATCTTTCCCTTTTTTATAATAAGGGGGATCAAAATAAAAAAGAGTTTTTGAAGGAAGCGTTTTTGATAGCTGTATTGTAAGTTCTAATGCATCTTTATTATAGAGTTTTATTCGATTTTTATAACGGCTTATTCTTCTTATTCTTTTAATTAATTCTTCTTTATTAAATCTTGCATCAAGTTTCCATTTGCCATTCTGGGATTTTCCACCAATTACCCCCGCTTTTAATATTCCAGACCGGTTAGTTCTATTCAAAAAGAAAGTAGAGAAACCTATTTCAAGTTGGTTATAATTTTTTGGATTTTTCTGGATTTCTTTTTGAATCAACCAGTTCTTTATATCAATTGAAGTCTTGGATATCTTGTCACAAAGATTTTCAGTATCAAATAGAACTGAATGCCAAAAACAGTAAATCCGATAATCAAAGTCATTAATATGTATTGTCCTTACATATTCATTAAAAAGTAACGACAGCGCCACAGAAGCACCGCCTGCATATGGCTCAACATAGTGTCCATCAATTAGTAAATTATATTCAATCAAAAGTTGGATATAATGGGAAAGCTTCCCTTTCCCCCCAGGATATCTTAGGGGCGAATAAAAATTGTTTGTTAAATTAATTCCCATAGTTTTATAAAAAAAACTTCTAAGTTATCCCAATTTTTCTTTAATGATTCCGGGTCTGGATTAAAATCTTTATTATGCACAAAAGCGTTAAGTGTATCTATTGAAAACATACTGTCCTTCATAGTTGAAGCTGTGTACGCACCTTTAAGTTTATATTTATCAAGAACACCTTTATTTTCAAAGTCAGTGGCAACAGATTTTAGTTTGTGGCTCAATTTACTATTCTTGGTAACGCCTAAAATAGGAAACTTTTCGATATAACTATCCAATGAAAGTTCAATAAATACCCTAAAAGTTATTGCAGCCGAATTTTCGAAGTCTTTAACATCAAGATCTTTCAATTCATGATAGATTTTATTAACTCGAGGTTGGCTTATAGGGATTATCGTACTTTTTGGGATTATTGTATGACGCTTTGAAATTAATGATTTACTCTTTTTTCTCTTTTTTTCATCATTTTTTTTCAGGTCTGCTTTTTTAGGTGGTGTAGTACTTATTAATTCCCAATTACCTGCTAGCTCTTTCGATTTATCCGGCAAATCCGTTTTTTTAAAAGTCTCTAAATAATTCAGTCTATCATCTTTATAGTAGATATCTTTTACTGTAAAATCTTTTCGTAATAAATCATTAACAACTTTGCAAAGAGGTTTGACTATTTCAGATGGTTCATATCGAGTAATAACTTTTCCGTCCTTGATATCTATTCCTGCCATTCGTCTAAAATCAGGATCTGTTGCAAGTCGTTGTAAAGAGGATGATTTTACCTTTTTAAGATTATTCTTTAATTCACTATCAACACTCTCTTGCTTTTCTAAAAAGTCTAAAATTTGTAAAGCATAGCTTGAATTTCCTTTAACTCTTTCATCAAAACGTGCTTTCTGCTGTGCATCCCAACCAACTGTACCAATACCATCGTTTTGTCCAGTATGTTTTAATTCAACCCAATGCTCTGCCTCTTTTTCAGAGTCAAACAATATGCATGGAATTTTATCAATCGGGGCTTTTGAGTATTGTTCTGATAACTTCTTAAATTTATTCAAAAAAAATTTTTGTTTTTCAGAAATCAATTCAGGATTTTCAAGTAATTTTAAAACAGTTACCCTACGATTTCCTTCTATAACATTATATTCACCTTCTTGCTTCTCGTGTTTTGTTATAAAAATTGGATCTCCTGGGTTTAAACCTTGGTTTAAAATATCTTCTGCTAGTTTTATTAACTTCTCCTTTTGATCCTCAATCATTGTTTTAATTGCATCTCTTTGATTTCCTACCATTTCAAATCTTGGATTTTCAATGTTTATATTCAATAGAGAAATATCAATTAATTTTCTGTAATGGCTCATAATGCTTGTTTTTTATATTGTGCCCAACGTGCAGGGCTATGCTGCGTGGTGCATTTTTATTGTTTGATTTTTCAATTTACAAACATGTTTAATCAAAGCTAATCCATTTATTTACAGTTATTTGCGCCATGCAGTATAGCTGATGTTGTAGCCAGTTTTTCTTTATTTTTCTTTTCTTCTAATTAATTCTTCTTCCGCCATTTTTTGAACTTCAATCGTTAATGTCGTATTTCCATTGACTATATTTTTTAATTCATTATCCGTTTTGCTTTTTAAAATTTTATTCCAATCATATTTTCCTTTGTACAGATTCTTAAAGTTTAAAGTTTTAACAAAAACTTGTCGGTGAAGATATAGCCGAATAATGATATGAAATATTCCTAAGACTAAGACAGATAATGGTACAAATCCATACGTCGCAATATTTAATGAAAAAAATAGCATAGGTAATATACTGGCCATAAGAGCTGTAAACAGTGAAATGACTCCGTAAGTATAATCTACAGAATAAACAATATCATTGTTTATTGAAAAATACAATTCGGCTTTCCTACAAAATCCAGCCCATAAAGTCATAATACTATTTTGAAAAAGTTCGGGAAATGATCCTTTGATAATGAGTTTGTCACTTTCTCTTTCAACCTTACGGTAATGAGTTCCACTAATATTCGTCAAAAACAAATCAATAATATCTTCCTTTCTCTTGTTCTGAACTTTTTTCCTATATGTTTTAGTAAACAGTGTTTTCAATTTATATTTCTTACAATATTCTACTCTTTCTCAAATGTTTATTAAAATACTCATACCAAATTGGCTACAACGGGTGTGGCTATGGTGCGTGCCGCATTTGGTTTTCATAATCTTTCTGTTTACAAATATTCTCAAATTTACGATTTATTTTCAATTTTAGTACAATTTGCGGCATGCACTATGAGCCGCTGTTGTGTGCTGGCATTATTAATTATTTTCAATAAGTCTTTTTTCAATCTTAAAAATTAATCTAAAGACAAATTTGAAATAAGGTCTTGAATTTTCATTAGCAAAATTCTCCATTTGTAACTCTTGCATAAAAGGGATTACTTTATAATCCATTCTAACTTCTTTTATATCTGTTGGATTACTTAATGATGCTTGAAAACCTATTGAATTATCTGGCAAATCAGCCAAAATTTCAGAACTGTCAGCATGAGCAAACCCATTTCTCATTAAAACTCTTATATGATTGAATAGTATTTGTTTTTCTTCTTCGGTTATTAGTTTATTTTTTTTACATAATTCTATTGAATTTCCAAGTTTTAATTGTCCATATTTTTTATTTGGTTCGCTAAATATTTCAGTCCATTTTTCTACCGGTTTTGATCCAATACCAACTTCTTGATAAATCAACGCTAATTTAAGCAGGCGTTCAATTAAATTATTAGTTAGTGTTATCGCTGCACGATTAAATTCAAGTAGCAAACATTTATTAATTTCAAAGAGAATCGTATTTAATTCACTAAACACCTTCAATTTAAAATCAAAATTTTTTGATAATTCTGGAAAATTTTTGTTCAGGTTTTCAATAAAACTATTTTTAAAAATCTCTTTATCCATTTCTTTATTAGACTTAACCAAAAAAACAACCGTGTTTATCTTCCCTAATTACTCCAATGATTTTATCTATGCAAGTTGATTTCGAGAAAGGTTTGTAAAGTTCCCATTTCCCACTTGCTCGCATCCAATATAAATTCCATAATTGTTTTGACTTATAAAATCTAATTTTTACAAAGGGAATATTTTGTGTTTCCGCCGGATTGTTCCACAAAGGTCTGATCTCATAAATTTCAACAATCTTTCCGTCATAAGAATATCCAAAATCAAGTTGAGTACGAATCTCTTGATTTTCAGATCTTAGAGGTTCCACGTACTGTTTTATTTTTGATTCGTTAATATCGATTGTTGCTTTTGTCATTCACTCACGTTTTTTTTGCTTGCACACAACGGTTGAGGCTATGCGACGTGCCGCATTTTTGTTGATTTATTTTTCTGTTTACAATTATTTCCAAATTTACAATTAATTTCCAATTTAAGCACTTTTTGCGGCATGAAGCATAACCGTTGTTAGCAGCCTGTTTCCCGAAGGCAATACGGATAATGACCCTCAGGCGGCGGAAGCATTTTTGCTCCCCTTCCTCTTATCTTCCATTTGAATCAGCATTTTCCATTTTAACTTCTGCTTTTCCAATTAATGATTGTTTGTCTTTCCCTGCAAAAATGATGACGCCGACTTTTGCCTACCCTTGCGTGCGAATACCGGAAACCAAAATCCCTGTAAAAACAAACACTTCAGGAACGTTTTTCTTTCCCCCGGGCTAACCTGTGGCCTGTGCAGCCTGCTTTTACGGAAACATCTTGTTTACAGATGTGCCTTTTGAAAAACAATTGATCAACAGCAGGCTGCACCCAAAAGCCCTACAGTACGCTTTCTGTCCGCCAGAGGGAATGACTGCTAACGTGCAGGGCTATGCTGCGTGGCGCAATTTTATTGTTTAATTTTCGTATTTACCAATATGTTCTATCAAGGTTTAATCGCTTTATTTACAACTATTTGCGCCATGAAGTATAGGTGATGTTAGCACACGTTATTCTATTTTATCAAAATAATTTTCAATCTCATTCTTTATACTTTTAATGTTTTCAATTGTCTTGTTTATTATACCTCTTTTGTCATACTTATTTAATTCATCTTTCAGTTGTTTCAGATCTTGATTATCTCCCATAAATTCAACTTCTCCATTTTGCCAAGTATGATGCATAGCACTTAAATTTTTTTCACTTTCTATGTATTTTCTCATATCATGCAAATCCTTAACAATTAAAGAAAATTCTTTTTTAATAGAATGAGGCAAAATATACTTTTTTTTCGAAAAAATTGTATAAACATTACCATAACTATTTAACCATCTTTTAGAGATTGATGTGATTATTTCTGGTGAGGATGAATTTATTTTATTTTTAATTGTAAACGTCTGACTTAAAAAATCCGTTAACAATTCATATGCTTCACTTAATGCTTCAATTTGAAGCTGATTATATTTTGAATATTTAATTTCAGATTTTTTTAATTCATTTTTAAACTTTTCTATTTTTTTACTTACCCACATTGATTGAATAATCTGAATTATGGCAATAACTATTGTAAAGCCAATCAATATTAATAGATTATATTCTTTAAAATCTGAAAAATATTTTTCTAATGCTTGTTTTATTAATTCATCCATAATTTATTTATTAAACACTACATAAACATAGAAAATCCCATTATATGTTGTTAGACGACTCGCTTTTGTTATTGATTTATTTAGAACTTTTTTTGGATGAGATTTTTTAAATTTCTTTATTAATTCAACTTCATAATTTATTGCCACTTCTTTACTTGTCGTTTTATATACTCTTGTTACATAATCAAAACCTTTTCTATAATCTATTCCGTCCATTCTGGCTTCCGTGTCTCCTGTAACACCAATTTTAATTTCAGATGCAACGTTTAATATTTCAATTATTCTTTTTGTAACCTTGATTTTCGTGCTTAGATTTGTTATACGTCCAGTTATTGCTGTTTTACCAACTAATTTTGGCGGTTCGCCTTTCCAAAAAGTTTTCCAAAATTCTTTCCAATTAGAACGATTTTTTACTGGATGTAATTCTATTGGTTTTCTTTTTGCTTTCATTTTTTATGTGTGCTAACGTGCAGGGCTATGCGATGTGCCGCATTTTATTGTTTGTTTATTCTATTTACCAATATGCTTAATCAGAGCTTAATCACCTTATTTACAATCATTTGCGGCATGAAGTATAGCTGATGTTGGTGGCTGGGCTATTATTCAATTTTATTTTTTAATTCAATCAAAAAATTTTTATATCTTTTGAATTCAATATCATTCGGATTTAACTGGAGAACAAAATTAACTTTACCCAACAAATGTTCTAAATAATTTGATTGTTTAATATTCCTAAATTTCATATGATTGTGCAGACCATATTTTTTGATATAATAAATATCTTTCCTTAAATTATTTCTTTTATGAAAAACAACTTGTGTTTTTTTATTTACAACAATACCAGTTACTGTTTGTCTCATATTCGGGGTCATAAGTCTTGTTTTGTTTTTGTTAATAGTAAGATTTAACTC
Organism: Candidatus Sulfidibacterium hydrothermale; assembly: GCF_020149915.1. Classification (GTDB taxonomy): domain Bacteria; phylum Bacteroidota; class Bacteroidia; order Bacteroidales; family F082; genus Sulfidibacterium; species Sulfidibacterium hydrothermale. Next base: position 1,960,274 of record NZ_CP083760.1, on the reverse strand, counting down.
ACTTATAACATTACTCACAAATTCCATAAGAGAATTCTCATCAAAATCTCCAGAAAAACTTAAATCATCTGCATATCTAGTATATCTTATTTTATTATCTATACAATATCTTGAGATTATATCATCTACTGGTTTAAAAAAAATATTAGATAAATATGGGCTTGTCGGAGCTCCTTGAGGCAATGAATTATCACGAGTACAGAGTTTAGCCATAAGGTTAGATAATATCTTTGAATACCCAACATTTAGAAATATACTCTCAATTGAATCAGTTTTAATAGAGGGGAAAAAGTTCTCTAAATCTAATGTAAAAACTTTTGGTTGGTTTACATGAAATCTTAGGTTTTCAATGATACTAGTATTTTTTTTATAAGCTTTAGCAAATGGACTAATAGGAATATTTGATAAAATATTTTCAAGAATCCAAGTTTGGATTTCTTTTAAACTAGGGAGAGGTTCCGAAATTTTTCTAAACTTTCCGTTTTTCTTTTTAATTTGAAAATCTCTATAAAAATATGGTGTATAAACAACAGCTCTTTTTAAATATCTTTTGTTATATCCTACAAGAACAGACAAATGAGAAGTATTGTAAATGACAGGAACCTTGTTTGCAAATAATATTT